>NZ_JBHRSH010000001.1:1975000-2693232 GCF_042643165.1 Hyphococcus aureus | reverse complement strand
GGCGGACTTCAACTTCACGCAGCTTCGCAATGATCTCTTCCGGTTTGGCTCTTTTCGCCATGTCTCAGCTCCTCTTTCAAAGCCGAGACTAACAGATTCATCGGACCACTATTTCGGTGGCAGACCACCGGCAATCCGATAGACGGTCTGTGTCAGCATATCGAAGGATTAGGCTACAGCGAGCAAAAACTTACACAGTCATCAATAAACAACAACAACCTCCGACTGTTTTACAAACGCTATCCCATGACGCCGAAATGGAAGGGGTTCTTGGCTGACGTAACAGCTAAAACGGAAGCAGCATTAGAAGAAGACCAGAGTCGTCAAGAAAATTTCGTTTTGCTGATGGAAAATCAAGCAACGCAATCCCTGTATGCACTCTCAGGTGGCTATGGTCACAGCGCAATTAGCAAGTATATTAATGTAGATTTTGGATTAGATGTGCTGGCGAGACTTGTAACCAAAGATGAAAAAAGTTTGAAATCCACAAAAGAAAAAAGTTTGGTTGGTGGCATATTAGGCACGTCAAAGTTTTTTCGAAGCAGCTTTAACTTTCATGACAACGAAGAATTTGGAAGAATTTATCAGGAACTTCGCGCGAAAGTTGAAAAGGACCTACTTGTTGCTCATTTCGGCTTTTCCGAAAATGAGGTCAAGCGCGGTGCAGTTGTAACAGCAAAGTCGTCGTTTCGCATAAATACCTCTATTTCAATAAACAAAGTAATCGACATAATCACTGCTTGTGAACGCATACTTCAACAAAACCCGTCTCTAGTCATAAATAGCGTAACCCGCTTGACTAAACAAAAGCATGAAAGCTTGATTGCACTTTTAGAAAATGAATTATTTTCGCAGCTCTGGAATCGATTCAATGGCGGATTAGATAGTTACCCATTCGACTTATGTCATACAGATTTTGAGACCTACCTCACTGCACAATCTTATGAAGTGCAAATTCGACGATCACGCAAGGAGGAAAATGCAGATACAGCGTCGCGAGTAATAGTGAACTATTTTGGCGACAAAATATTCGATGAATTTTCTGACGTCGATGTGCTTTTTGCGGAGATGCACAGAAGCATCAACATTAGAGATGAAAAGCATTTCTCGAACCAACTCAAAAAAATCCGAATACTTTCTTATGACAACGATGGAAGGGAGCTCACACAGGCAGATTTTCTATCTCATGTAATGGGTGACATAACGCTCTCTAATAAGAAATATTTTTACGTCGATAAATCTTGGTATTTGATACAAGACTCCTTCCTTAATGATCTCAATGAATCTTGCTCCTCATTTGTAAGGAATAATTCCGCTCCATTCACTATGAAAGCGTGGGATTCCGCATCACACAGCGAAAATGAATATAATGCGTCTCACATAGGAGAGGAAAATTCCTTAGTCTTGGACAAGATAATACCGGAAAATATAGAACTGTGTGACATCATGAAATGGGATGAGAACAAGCTTTATCTGATTCACGTTAAAAGCGGCTTTAGCAATACAATGCGTGACTTGTGCGCGCAAATAGCGATTGCTGCAAATCGCCTGTCACAGGACACAAAAGCTCAACCACCGCTTACATTTCTGTCAGCCGTCTACGATTCCCTTTTGGCAAAGAAGGGTGCAGAAGCCTATTTTGGGGCCGCAGGTGACCAAACTGATCAAATCTCAAAAGATGAGTTTTTGAGTTTATTCGAAAAAGAAATAGTATTTGTCCTAGCGGTCCTGGACACCGCAAGCAATCAGCGTGACTTATCTGAAGCCGATACATTTAATTCCAGCATTGCAAAATTTTCCTTACACGTCTTAGTTAGAAACATGATGGCATCAGGGCAGCGTTTGCAAGTTACGCAAATCCCACCAATTTAAGAGTACATATTCGACTTTTCAGATTAGCCTCGAACCCGCTTTCCCATCCTAGGAGCAGGCGTGCCCATGGGCTCGCAACGCACAACCACGCATAAGGGGTGATGGGGGCCGGCCGAGTATAAGGCCATTCCGGACCCCGTGGATAATTTTTCACCACCTTTTTTCCGGCCCTATACTCATGCGCAGTCCGGATAGGGAGAGGCGGTGAGCGCTGCCGTAACTCGTCGGTCCGGATCGCGGCGCGCGGGGTGGAACGCCTCGCCGTCCCTCCTTTCTCTTTTCGGGGGGCGGCGCACGGAAGGCTTTCACGCTGGCCGGTCGCAGAGCCCGGGCTTTCTGGCGGCTTCAACTCTGGCGCGTAAAAACCGTCAGGGGTCGTCATTACGGCCGGGCCCGCCGACGCTGAACAACGCTGCAAATGCGGGGCGTGATGCGCCCGATTACTCAAAGTGCGATGGACGTTTCACGCCCCGCACCTCTCCGCCCTTATACGTTCGGGCTTTTGCGAGCCGCGGCGATGGGGTTCTATTGCGCGGATTGTCGTGTGCCGGTGTGCAGGCTCGGCCCATCATGACCGGACAACAAAAGGAGACGTCTTTTGACGGAGATCGACCCCGCGCCGTTATTCACGCCGTTCCGGCTGGGCGCGATCACTCTTCCCAATCGCTTCGTCATGCCGGGGATGCAGCGAAGCTGGTGTGAGGATGGCGCACCCCTGCCCCTGCTCGGCGAGTATTACCGCTGCCGGGTTGAAGGCGGCGTCGCCATGGTGATCACCGAGTCCTGCGCGATCGATCACCCGACGGCGACGAATGTGCCGCAATTTGCGCGGATCAATCCGGCGACGCTCGGCGCCTGGAAGGATTGCGTTGCGGAAGTAAAGTCCGCAGGCGGACATATGCTGATCCAGCTCTGGCATGAGGGCGCCTTGAGGAAAGAAGGCGCCGGCACGGGCGCCGAAGCGAACGCGCCGACGCTCTCGCCCTCCGGCCTCGCTTTTCCCGGCAAGGAGAACGGGCGCGCGGCGAGCATTGCCGAGATAGATGAGTTGCGTGAGGCGTTTATCCGCAGCGCGCTTCTGGCGAAGGAGGCCGGCGCCGACGGGGTCGAGGTCCACGCCTGTCACGGCTATCTCCTCGACCAGTTTTTGTGGCCGGGCACGAACCGCCGCGACGACGACTATGGCGGGCCGATCGAGAACCGCGCGCGGCTGCATGGCGAGATCATCGCTGGCGTGCGCGCGGCCTGCGGTCCCGGCTTCGTCATTTCGATCCGCTATTCGCAGTGGAAAGAAGCCGATTACGACGCGAAGATTGCGCCGACGCCGGAAGACCTCGAGACCATGCTGACGCTCTGGCGCGAGGCCGGCGCCGATCTGTTTCACGCCTCGACGCGGCGTTTCTGGAAACCGGAATGGCCGGGCCGCGATCCGACGCTGAACCTCGCGGGCTGGTCGAAGAAGCTCGGCGGCCTTCCCGTCATCACCGTCGGCAGCATCGGCTTCGATATCGACGTCATGTCCTCGCTCCTCGAAGACCGGGAGGCGGAAAGCAATGTGGAGCGCGGCATGCGCGAACTTTTGCGCCGTTTCAACGCCGATGAGTTTGATCTTGTCGCCATCGGGCGCGGGCAAATCGGCGATCCCGAATGGGTGAACAAGGTGCGCGCCGGCCGGTTCGACGATGTTCGCGCCTTTCTGCGCGCCGACCTCGGCGCCTTTGACGGCGAAGGAACAAGCCTCATCGAAGACGCCCACAAGGCCGGAAAAAACGCGGAGCGATAATCTGCGGGGTTGATGCAGGTCAACTTTCCACTGGAGCGCGTCTGTTAGAAAGGGTAACACTTATAACGCGTCACTTATCGGAGGTTTGCCCATGACCAAGTCCGCAAAAGCCGCTGCCCCGCAAGACGCCGAGTCTGCAACCGTCACGCCTTTTCCCCTTTTGAATCCTGGCGATTTGGCGAGCGTCGGCGCCCGTAATCTCGACTTCGCGACCCGCGCGGCCCGCGCCTGTTTCGGCGGCGCGGCGCAACTCAACTGGGAAATTGTCGGCTTCATGAATATGCGCTTCGCCAAGGATGTCGCCGGCGCGCAGAAGATCATGACCGCCAAAACAAGCCACGAAGCCTATCACGAACAGGCGTCCTTTGTTGAACAGGCGCTGCGCGATTACGCCGACGCCGGCTCGAAATGGCTGCACATCGCAGCGGATGTGGCCAATCACACGCTGACGCCGGTGGAAGAACGCACGGAAGAAGTGTTGGAAGAATTCGACGCCCGCACCGCCCATACCGAAGCGGCGGCCTGAGCGCAGGCGGCGCCGGCGAATGGCCTATGTAAAAAACACGCTGGCGCCGGGTGAGGCCTATCTTTACCGGGCGCATTTCAACTGGACTTATGATGTCCAGAGCTGGTTCTGGCTTGCCTTTTCGGCGGTCCCAGCCGGTATGTGGATTGAGGCCGCCGCACGGCATTACTTCGCCCACGAACCATTTGGCCACGCTTATCTGTTCTTCGCCGGCGCCGCGATGATGCTCGGCGCCGTTATCTTTTTCAGCCGCTATATTCATAAATGGACGACAGTAATCGCAGTCACGTCGCTTCGCCTCATCCTCAAAACCGGCCTCGTTGCGCGCAGCGCCCATGAAGTCACCCTCACCGAGATCGAGGAAGTGCTGGTGCGCCAGACCTTTCTCGGCCGCCTGCTCGGTTATGGCGTCCTCAGCGTGCATGGCACCGGCGGCGCGCGCATTGACTTTCCAGTGCTTGGTAATCCGACGCGGGTGCGCCGGGAGATTGAAACCGCAATGATGCGCGCCCGCGGCCTGTCGAAGCAAAACGCCTGATCAACACTCGACCACATTCACGGCAAGGCCGCCTTCGGACGTCTCCTTATATTTCCGCGACATGTCGATGCCGGTCTGGCGCATGGTTTCGATCACCTGATCGAGCGAGACCTTGTGTTCGTCTGACGCGCGCAGCGCGAGCCGCGCGGCGTTGACGGCCTTCACCGCTCCAATGGCGTTGCGCTCGATGCAGGGGATTTGCACGAGCCCGCCGACAGGATCGCAGGTGAGGCCGAGATTGTGCTCCATGCCGATTTCAGCGGCGTGCTCCACCTGCCCCGGCGTACCGCCCCAGACGGCGGCGAGCGCGCCCGCCGCCATGGAGCAGGCGACGCCGACCTCCCCCTGGCAGCCCATTTCCGCGCCGGAAATGGAAGCGCGCTGTTTATAGAGCATGCCGATGCCCGCCGCGGTCAGCAAAAACACCCGGATCTGTTCGAGGTTTTCGCCTTCAACACAACAATAATGTTTAAGCACGGACGGAATGATCCCCGCGGCGCCATTGGTCGGCGCGGTGACGACGCGGCCGCCCGCCGCGTTTTCTTCATTCACCGCCATGGCGTAAACATTCAGCCAGTCGAAAAGCTGTTCGCGTTCATTCGCCAGCGGCGCCTCTTGTAACTTCGCAAAGAGCGACGGCGCGCGGCGCTTGACCTTCAAACCGCCGGGAAGCTCGCCGCGCGTATGCAAGCCCCGCTCAATGCAGTCGCGCATGGCGAACCAGATTTTATCGAGCATCGCTTCGGTCTCGGCGCGCGGACGATGTTCATCCTCGTTCTCAAGAATGATCTCGTGCAGCGCGAGATTTTTTTCTTGCGCGATGGCCAGCAGATCGGCGGCGCTGGCAAATTGATGGCGGCCCGCACGCGCCTGTGCGATCAGATCATCCTCGGCGGGCGCGGCCAACTGCTTGTCGCTGGCGATAAAACCGCCGCCCACGGAATAATAGATTTGTGAAAAAAGATCGGCGCCGTCTTCGCCATAGAGCGTCAGCCGCATTTCATTAGGATGAACCGTCGGAACAACATTGCCCATCAGGCCGATATCCGCTTTCCAGTCGAAGGCGATCTCCGGCCCGCCATGTAGCGCAATGCGCTTTTGCGATTTTACTCTTTCAACGGCGCGCTCCGCGTCATTCGGGTCGGTTGTATCCGGTTCAAAACCAAGCAAACCGAGCACCGAGGCTGTGTCTGTGCCGTGACCAATGCCGGTCAGCGCAAGCGAACCGTGAAGATCGACCTTTACGCGCGCGGCCCGGTCAAGAAGGTTTTCCGCCTTCGCTTCTTCCAGAAAGCGGCGCGCAATACGCATGGGCCCAACCGTGTGCGATGACGACGGACCAATGCCGATTTTGAATATGTCAAAAACGGAGAGCATTTACTTTCTGTCTTCCATCTCCGGCTCGGCGCCAAGAGCGCGCATGGCCGCGGCGACGGCGTTGATCGCCTGGTCCGCTATCGCCATGTTTTGAGATCGCGCGACAATGGTCACTCCCATTTCATCGCCGTCTATAGGGTAACTGCCAAGGGTCACGCCTTTCAGCGCCGCCTGAATATCGCGCAATTGGTCGGCCAGCATGGATTCCGGCAAATTGCGCGCCGTGGCGGCGCAAGAGTGAATGACCTCGCCATGCTCAATCGCGCCTTCAATCGCGTTCAGCATCGCCTGAAAAATGCGCGGCACGCCGGCCATGACAAAAATATTTTCGATCCTGACGCCCGGCGCGCCGGAGACAGGATTATTGATCAGCTCCGCGCCTTCGGGCGTTCTCGCCATGCGAAGCCGCGCCGGCGTCACGTCGATCCCTCTCCCGCCGTAATAGGCGCGCACCATGGCCGCCGCCTGGGGGTTTTCAATGACCTTTACGCCAAGCGCCGCAGCGATGGCGTCCACCGTGATGTCGTCATGGGTGGGGCCAATGCCGCCTGAGGTGAAAACATAGTCATAACGAGTGCGCAGGGCGTTCAGAGCCTCTCCGATCATCGCCGCATCATCAGGCACCACCCGCGCCTCCGTGAGCGCGACGCCGCGCTCGGTCAGCCACCCCGCAAGATAATGCATATTGGCGTCGCGAGTGCGCCCCGAGAGAAGCTCGTCGCCAATGGCGAGAATAGCTGCGGTTTTTTGCATGTTTTGATCCGGTCTCTTTTCCCGCGACCTTTTATGGCGCGCGGGCGGTTTGCGCAAGCTCAATCATTCTCCTCAGGGCCGCCGCGCGGTGCGCTTTTTTCGGGTCTCTACTTGTAATTACTCCGTATACATACCTTATACGCCATGTAGCGTATTTAATGAGGTTGTCCCATGCATGAAGTCACCGCCCATGACGCCGCCCGCAATTTCGGCGATTTGATCACACGCGCCAAAGAAGATCCGGTTATCATCACCCGTTACGGCCGCATGGCCGCTGTGCTTCTCTCGGGCTCGCAGTTCCGTCTTTACGCCGAACTTTTGAAGCAGGCTGCGCGGCGCGATCTGTTCGAGGCGGTCGCGGCCGCGGAAACCGCTTGCGCTAAAGATGAAGACCGGGCCGTGCGCATGGTCATCAAGCGCCTTCGCGCCTTGCGACACAGGTGAGCGCGTCTGCATCTTTTTCACCCGCTTGTTTTCTGGGGTTGCGGCCGATCTGGCGCCATTTAACATTTTCTGCTCCCGGTCGTTTCGCGTCATCTGCTCGCCAATGCGCCTGACTGGCGCGCGCTCAAAAAATTCAATGAACCGCCATCCTACACCCGGCGGCGAGATGGGGGATAACTTTGCACCAACACTCAAAAAAACGGCGAAATTCAACATTTCTGTTGAATTTCGCCGGGGTGTTTTCAACTGAGGATTGCGGACCTGCCGGACAGGTCTGGCGGCCTATTCCCTGAGGAAGACCGTGCTGCCCACAGGGCCGACGCCCTCAGGCACCGGAATATCGGTGGCGGCGTAATCGGCGTTGAGCACGAGAGTCGGATTACCGGCCATTTGCAGCTTCTTCGCGACAATCGCCGTATAGGCCGATTGGTCGGCAACCGGCAAAAGACTGGCCACCAGCAAGGCGCCGCGCGACAGATAGAACGTGCCGAGCAAGACGCGCGCATCGTCGGACAGGATGCGGTGAACGCGGTCCGCCGGAGCGTAGCGATCTTCGAAGAAAAGGATCCCGGCGAGCGGGCCCTCTTTCGGCGCCGTCAGGCTAAGCACCGCTTCCGGGCCAAAGAAGAACGTGGAGTCGTCACCGACGAGATAAAAAGACACATTCTCGCCAGACAGCTTGCCGCCAAGCCCGACCAGCAAGGGGCCGTTCTTGATGATGTAAACGCCCGGATTGAGCTCGACATTCGCCAGCGCCCCAACCGTCAGGCCGCCGCAATAAACGCCCGGGTCAAGCGTGTATGTTGTTTCGCTGAGGCCGGCGCTTTTGATCAGGCTATTCACTTGACCGCCGCCTAGCCCTTGCGCCGCCTGTGAAACCAGACTTCCGGCCGTGCCAGTGACGGTCTTCGCCGCCGCGTCGACGACTTCAGTGATTTTTTCGCCATAAGCGGCGTCGACATAATCGCAGGAGCCGACCGTCGGCGCCACGCGCTCGGACAAGGGGTCGGCGTAAGTCGGGCAATCGAGCGTCGGCATCGGCGAATAGTTACGGTCATTGCCGTAGGCGCCGCCGGCGGAACAAATCATGCCGGCCTGGATTTTCGAGAAGCCGCTCGACACGACGCCTTCAGTTGAAATCGAGTTCGACATGATCGAACATTTATCGGCGAGCAACTTTGAGTTGGTTGTCGCCGATACGGCGGCGCCATCAACATCTTCGAGCGCGACAACACAGACATTCATGCCGCCCATAGCGACCGCCGTGGAGGTAATGTCGTGGCCCAGTTTGAACGGCATGTAATTAGTGAGGATAAGGCCCTCTGTCGGCGGCGCCGTCAGCCGAACGGAAACTGCGCCTTCCACCATATCGATGGAGACATTTTTGGTGACAGAGGCGAAACCGTAATTTTCGGAATAGCCGGATTCCAGAACGCTGTTGATGACCGCTTCGATCTGAGAGGATGTTGCGTTCGCCAGAAGGAACTCGCGCGCGCCTCGCGTCGCAAGCGTGTCGGCAAGCTGCTTCAGGTTTTCGCGCTCATTATGCCAGCGAAAAAAGTCCACGCCGCCGCCTGCAAAAGCAAGTACAAGCGGTACCAACAGCGCCGTAAGCATGGCGACATTGCCTTTTGTATTCTTTGCAAGTCCAAACATAACACACGGCCCCCTTAGGCCTCGGCAGTCTCTCCCCCGCCTTACCCAAGAATATCTGACCTAGAAGATAAAAATGTATTATTCAGCTTAGTTAACAAGGAATATATTTCGGGATTTGCAATTTTACGAAAAACCGTTCAATTCACCAACTAACCTTGCGTTTTTGTTGGGATTGAAAAATGCGATTGCCGGCGCCATTGCTTTCCGGGCGATTAAGAAAAAGATACAAACGGTTTCTTTCTGATATTGTTTTGGACGATGGACGTGAAATTATCGCCCATTGCGCCAACCCCGGATCGATGCTCGGCGTCGCCATAGATGACGCCCGGGTCTGGGTTCATGAGCATGGCGATCCAAAGCGCAAGCTCGCCTTCTCCTGGGAGCTTGTGGAGATCGACGGAACCCTGATCCCCATCAACACAACCAATCCCAACCGCATCGTCGCTGAAGCCATCGGCAAGGGTGTGATCCCAGAGCTTTCAGGCTATGGCGATATGGCCCGTGAGGTGAAATATGGCGAGGGCAGCCGCATCGACCTCCTCCTCTCCGACCCCAAATCAGGAAAGGGACGGAAAGCGCCCTGCTATGTGGAAATCAAGAATGTTCACCTGTCGCGTTCGCCGGGACTCGCCGAATTTCCCGACAGCGTCACCAAACGGGGCGCTAAACACCTTGAGGAGCTATCGCGCATGACCGCCGCCGGAGCGCGGGCGGTGATGCTGTTCGTCGTCCAGCGCGGCGATTGCCGCCGTTTTGCGCCCGCCGCCGATCTTGATCCCGTTTACGCCCGAACCTTGAAAGAGGCGGCCTCGGCGGGGGTTGAACTTTTGTGCTATGATTGCGAAATCACCACGAGCGAGATTGTCCTGCGCAAGGCGCTGGAGATCGAACTGGAGCCATGATGACCGAAGCTATCCTCGACGAAGACGAAATCATTCGCCCCGGCTCTATCAGACTGCACGGGCCGGAGGATTTTGAGGGCATGCGCAAGGCGGGCCGGCTCGCGGCCGCCGCCCTCGACATGATCGCCGAGCATGTGAAACCCGGCGTCACCACCGGTCACCTCGACGACCTCATTCGCGATTTCGTCTTGGGTCATGACGCCCTCTCCGCCACGATCGGCTACAGGGGCTACCGTCACGCAAGCTGCATCTCGCTTAATCACGTCATCTGTCACGGCATCCCGAATGACAAGGTTTTGAAAAACGGTGATATCATGAATATCGATGTCACCGTCATCGTCGACGGCTGGCATGGGGACACCAGCCGGATGTATTTCGCCGGCGAGCCCAAGGTGAAAGCCCGCCGCCTTGTGGACACGACCTATGACGCCATGATGGCCGGGATCAATGCGGTCAAGCCTGGCGCAACGCTGCGCGATATCGGTCGCGCCATTCAGACCATCGCAGAGGGGCAAGGTTTTTCCGTGGTGCGCGACTTTTGCGGTCACGGCCTCGGACGGGTTTTCCATGACGCGCCCAATGTCGTTCACTATGCGGAATATCGCGATCGCTGGGGCGGCGTTCATGAAGCGTCGAACACGGAATTGAAGCCCGGCATGTTCTTCACCATCGAGCCCATGATCAATGAAGGCAAACCCGATGTGAAGCTTTTGAAGGACAACTGGACCGCTGTCTCCCGGGACAAATCCTTGTCCGCCCAGTTTGAGCATTCCATCGGCGTCACCGAGACCGGCATGGAAATCTTCACCGCCTCGCCCAAAGGGCTCGACCGGCCGCCTTATTAGCAACGGCTCTCTCACAGACCGGTCCCGCCGACGATATCCGCCAATCGAGGCTGAAATCTCACCTCGCCAGCGGCCAATATTGACCGTTTCTTAACAGCGCAGGCGCAATGCTGCCGGAACAGATTCCGCAAAAAGGCCCGGCTCCCAAATATGGCGCGCGCAACACTTCCTGTCGATCACTCCGGCGGCGATACCGGTCCGGGTGAAAACACGTTCGGTTTTGACGAGTTGTTTTTCTCGCGCACCGACGCCGGCGGCATTATCAAATACGGCAACAGCGTCTTCCAGCGCATCAGCGTCTATGGCTGGGAGGAATTGCTGTCGAAACCGCACAAGATCGTCCGGCATCCTGACACGCCCCGCGCCGTGTTCTGGCTGCTTTGGAAAACGATCAAAGAAGGCAAGCCTATCGGCGCCTATGTGAAGAACCGGGCGAAAGACGGAAGCTATTACTGGGTCTTCGCCCTCGTGACCCCGATCAAGGACGGCTATCTGTCCGTGCGCCTGCGCCCGAGCAGCGAATATTTCGCCATAATCGAAAAGCTCTATCCCGAACTATCGGAAAAAGAACGCCGCGAAGACCTCACCCCGGCGGACAGCGCGAAACTTCTCCTGAGCAAGCTCAACGACCTCGGCTTTGAAGACTACACCGCTTTCATGACGGCTGCGCTCGGCAAGGAGCTGATGTCGCGTGACAAACACCTGAAAATTTCCGAGGACGGCGTGATCCTCAGATTTGACCAGTTGCTGAAAGTCACTCACTCCGTGTTAAAAGAAGCTGAGACGATCGCCGAAGCTTATAAGGAAAGTGAGATCGTTCCCACGAATTTCCGGATCCTCGCTTCTCAGCTTGGCGATGACGGCGCCGCCATCGGCGTCATCTCCGACAATTACAGTATTTTGTCGAAAGATATGCACAAGCTTGTCGAAGGCTTTATCGCTTCCGCACAAAGCGTCGTCGACGCCATCAACACAAGCTATTTTCTGGTTTGCACTGCGCGGGTTCAGCGCGAGGTGCTGGATTTCTTCGTCGAAGAAAATGCTGATTCCCATGAAGCCGCCCGTGAGCAAGAGATGCAGCTGCTTCGCAATCAGCAAGCGGAATATGTTGCAAAGGCGCAAGACAGCCTGCGCGACGTTTCGGTGAAATGCATCGGCTTTCGTCGAACCTGCCTGGATCTTGACCGTCTCGCAACGGGCCTTGAAGTCATGCGCGTCGTCGGCAAGGTGGAATGCTCAAACTATCTGGGCGTGAAAGACCGGGTGGATGACCTTCTCAACAAACTGGAAAGCTTTCAAAAAACCGTCACTGGCGCCTTGCGGGCGCTCACCCGGATGAACGGGTTAATCCAGCAGGAAGCCGACAGCCTGCGGCAGCAATCGGAACGCGCCGCCTGAGCCTGGTCGGTTGCGTTGGGGCGGAAACTGTTCAATTCTTGGTGTCTCGCCTGAGCGGCGCCATGGAACTGGACTGACGCTTGAAGACCAACGCTCCCGTCTCAAAAGCAACAAACCACGCCGCCGGCCATCGCGAGCGCCTGCGCGAACGGTTCAAAAAGGCTGGCGTCGACGGGGTTCAGGATTACGAACTCCTGGAACTTATTCTCTTTCGAGCCATTCCCAGAAAAGACGTGAAGCCGCTGGCGAAGGAGCTGATCGCAAAATTTGGCGGTTTCCCGCAAGTCATTGCAGCCCCGTTGGAGCGTCTGATGGAAGTAAAGGGCGTTTCCGAAAATGTAGCGCAGGAATTGAAAATCGTTCAGGCGGCGGCCATCAAGCTTTCCCAGGCTCGGGTTCTGAAGCGGCCCGTCATATCCTCCTGGGATGCGCTTCTTTCCTATTGCCGCGCAGCAATGGCGGATGAAAAGACAGAACTTTTCCGCATTCTTTTTCTCGACAAGAAAAACATCCTGATCGCCGACGAAGTGCAGCAACGCGGCACTGTCGATCACACGCCCGTCTATCCGCGAGAGGTGGTGAAACGCGCGCTGGAGCTTGGCGCCTCGGCGATCATTCTCGTGCATAACCACCCTTCCGGCGACCCTACCCCTTCGCGCGCCGATGTAGACATGACGAACCAGATCGTGAAAGCCGCCGCAGCGCTCAATATCCGTGTCCATGACCATCTCGTCATCGGACATGAGCAGCATGCCAGCTTCAAATCCCTCGGACTCTTGTGAGGCAATACCGAATGACTCGAATTATCACCCTGACCCCCAACCCCGCGCTCGATTATGCAGTCTCCGCCGACTTCGTGGAGCCAAACCGCAAGCTGCGCTGCCACGATCCGCAAATGCATCCCGGCGGCGGCGGCATTAATGTGGCGCGCACCTGCTCGCGCTTCGGCGCGCATACGCTGGCGATTTTCACTGCTGGCGGCGTCTATGGCGACGCACTCGTGAAATCGCTCGCCATCGAAAATGTTCCCATGCGGATGATCCCCATCGCCGGGGAAACCCGGCTCGCTTTTCATGTCAAAAATGAAAAAGATGACAATGAATATCGTTTCAATCTGCCCGGCGCGGAAATGAGCGATGCCGACATAGAGCGTTTTTTGAAAGCCGTGCGCGAAGAGGCGGAGCCCGGAGATTTCGTTGTCGCCAGCGGGAGCCTGCCTCCCGGCGCGCCAACCGATTTCTGGGCGCAGGCGGCGCGCGTCGCCAAGGACCGGGGGGCGCGCTTCGTGCTCGATTCCATCAGCGGCCTCGACGCGGCGCTTGCGGAGGGCGTCTATATGCTGCGCCAGAACGAGCACGAATATGAAGCGATTTCAGGAAAAAAACTGAACTGGCCGGATGAAATCGAGGCCTACGCCAAAGACCTTGTCGCGAAAGGACAGGTGCAGGCCATGGTGGTGAGCCACGGCGGCGACGGCTCCCTGATGGCCACGAAAGACGGCGTCTTTATCGCGCCCTCGTTCAAGGTGCGCGCCTCAAGCGCGGTCGGCGCCGGCGACAGTTTCGTCGGCGGTCTTTTGACGGCGATGGCGCGCGGCGACAGCGAAACCGAAGCCCTCCGTTTTGGCATGGCGGCGGCCGGCGCCACGCGCATGAGCGAAGGCACCGCCCTCTTCGATCCTGCGGATGTAAAAAAACTCATGGCGTCAGTGAAACCCTGATTGCGCAGGAAACCGTCATCGAATCGCGCCTATGCTGCTTTCCTGAATTGGCCTGAACTGGGGAGAGCAGCATGCCATATTACAACGATCTTCGGCCCGACACGGATCTCAAGAAAAAGGGCTACGCCCTTGTTTTTCCGGAGATGCGCGACGCGGAAAAAATCCGCGCCATCGACAGCATTCTCGCGCTGAAAACCGGCCTCGATAATCTCATTCCGCCGCGACGAACGGATAAAACCATTCTGATCGCGAGCTGGAATATCAAGGAATTCGGTCACACCACTCAGCGCCTGCCGGAAGCCTATTTCTACATTGCGGAAATCATTGCGCGCTTCGATCTCGTGGTTATTCAGGAGGTGAAGTCGACCTTGCGCGATCTTCAAATCCTCATGCGCTTGCTGGGCAGCGAATGGGAATATGTCGTGAATGACATTACGAGCGGCGTCGACGGAAATTCTGAGCGAAGCGCCTATCTCTATAACTCATCCCGGATAAAACTTTCCGGCACCGTCGGTGAACTGGTGCTGTGGCCGGCGATTACCCAGGGAGCCGATATTCAACAATTGAAACGCACCCCCTACCTCACTGGCTTTAAGGCGGGATGGAAGGAGTTCGGGATGCTCAGCCTTCACCTTCAACCCGGAGACAAACAGGACAATGTGAATTACCGTCGCGAAGAAGTGTCGCTTCTCCTCACCGCCTTACAGGAGAAAATAAGCGAACACTGGACATCAAGCCTCGTCATTGCAGGCGATTTCAACTTCTACAAAGGCGACGACAAAGATGACGGCGCCGTGCAACTCTTCACCGACGCCGGTTATTATGAAGTGGACAGCCTGATCGGCCTCGACACCAATGCGTCAGCCACCCAGGCCTATGACCGCATGTTCATCCGCACCAACGAATATTTCCGCGTTGTGGAACGCGCCGACGGCAGGATGAATGGCGGCGTCTTCGACCCGTTTCAATTTGTCTATACCGATGGTCAGACAGCATCTTATGGCGCCGAAATGGTCGAAGACTACACGGGCGAAAAGGACATGACCGATCCCGCGAACCAGGCGAAATATTTCAAACATCCCTGGCGCAAGAACCAGCTTTCAGATCACTTCCCCATCTGGTTTGAGCTGGAAATCGACAGTTCAGAAGACTTCCTGAAAAACAAGCGGGAAAGTTTTTTGGATTAGCCTATTCGGCTTTGTTACCGTAAATCGCGATCATCTTCTCTTCAGCGTTCCTGACGCCCCGGAACATGCCCTTGGAATTGAAGGTCATGGCGTAAGAGCCATCGGGCGCCAATACGATCACGCCGCCATCGGCGCCCATATCCTGAAGCCGGTGATTAATGACGTCATCTGCCGCCTCCTCCACACTCTTGCCCTGATATTCCACCTGCGCGCAGATGTCCCGGGCGATAGTGAGACGGATGAAGTATTCGCCCCAGCCCGTAGACGAGACGGCGCAGGATTTATTATCCGCAAAGGTGCCGGCGCCGATAATCGGCGTGTCGCCAACCCGGCCATACCGCTTCATCATCATTCCGCCGGTCGACGTTCCTGCCGCCAGATTGCCTTTGGCGTCCAAAGCGACGGCGCCGACCGTGCCGTATTTGAAATCATGGAACAGCGCCGCATCTTTCTGTTTGTTCTTTTCCGCTTCCAGCGCTCGTTTATAGGCGTCCCAGCGATGCTCGGTCTTGAAGTAGCTCGGCTTGACCATCTCCAGGTCGTTTTCCTTGGCGAATTTTTCCGCGCCGTCGCGGGCGAACATCACATGGTCTGACTTTTCCATGACCGCGCGGGCAAGCTTGATCGGGTTTTTGACGCGGGTGACGCCAGCGACAGCGCCCGCATTCAGGGTCGCGCCATCCATAATGGAGGAATCAAGTTCGTTCTTGCCGTCACGGGTGAAAACCGCGCCTTTGCCCGCATTGAACATGGGCGCGTCTTCCATCAGGACAATCGCAGCCTCAACCGCATCGAGCGCAGCGCCGCCGTTTTCAAGAACGGCGTAACCAGCATCCAGCGCCTCATTGAGCTTCGCCTCAAAAGCAGCTTCTTCTTCCGGGGTGTAACGCCCCGGCGCCAGCGCGCCCGCGCCACCGTGAATGACAATTGTCACCGGCGCCGTTTCGTAATGCTCCGCCATTGCCGGAGCGGCGCAGAAAATGGCCGCAAGTGTCAGAAAAATCCGCATGAATCGCCTCCCGTTTTCACCATTGTGGAAGCGGCGGGCAATGCGATCAAGGGCGTCTTATTCGAAATCCGGTGTGATCATGCGCTGGGCGCGCCATTGCTCCACAATCCGGTCGATGAAGCTGTTGTCTTCGATCTCCACAGACCAGCCATCAGTGAAGCAGGCGGTGAGGCTGCGCGGCACAGCGTCGACGGGAAGCGCGTCAAACCTGATCCGCGTCGGCATGGGCACGCCCTCGCCCACGGCAATCGCTTCACCGAGCCCCAGCGACGGCAGGCAGCTCAACAGACTGGTAGACGCATCGGGCACGGCGGCGCGCAAGGCTTCCTGATCCGCCTGATTGGCGAGGCGCATGGCGAAGATCGTGTTGCACTGGGAGAGGACTGTCGGATCCAGCTCCGTCGGCCGCTGCGATGCGATCCAGAGCGATACGCCGGTCTTGCGGCCTTCCTTGGCGATGCGCACAAGCGAACGCCGGGTCGGACCGAAGCCATCCTCGGGGTTGGCGGGCGCATAACGGTGCGCATCCTCGACAACTAGCGCAATCGGCGCGGCGCCATTGCTCCACAGACCAAATTCAAACGCAAGACGCGACACGACCGAGACAACCACCTGCACGACATCCGCCGGCAGGCCGCCAAGTTCGATGACGCTCACCGGCTGACCGTCGACGGGAATGCGGAAAAGCTCGCTCAGCATGTCTTTGAGCGTGTCCTGAACCGTCAGTCCGCCAAACATGAAGGAATATCTAGCATCCTGGCTGATCGCATGGACGCGGGCGCGCAGCCGCTTATAGGGCGCGCCCGTATGCCCGCTATCGAGACCGCCAAGCGACTTGTCGATCAGACCCAGTAACTCGGAAATGCGATACGGGATGGGCGTGTCGACCGTCACGGCTGTTCCGTCGGTGCGCAGGCGGCTGGTCCGGCCCGATCCGCCCATATTCATCCGCTTCGCAGCTGGCAGAAGGTCGGCGAGAATTTCGATTTCCTCGGTGTCGCGCGAACGGCCGGGATAAAGCACCTCAACAAGCTCGTCGAAGGTCAGCATCCAGTATGGCAGGTTGAAGCTCGTCGGATCGAACACGACGGCGCCGTCGCCAAAGCTTTTGGAATACTCATTGTGCGGATCGAGGATAACGATATGCGCATGGGGAAAGCGTTGAAGCACCGCGCGCAAGAGGAGCGCAACAGCGCAGGACTTGCCCGCGCCAGTCGTGCCGAGCACCGCGCAATGGCGCGAGAAGATTTCGTCCACATTGACGGTCGCCGGAATGGAGGCGTCCTGCTTGACGACGCCAACCCGCACGCTTGCCGCGCCATTGACGGCGAACAGGGCCGTCAACTCATCGCGCGTCGCCACATGAACATTATCGCCGAGGGTCGGATAAGCGGAAACGCCGCGGCGGAAGCGCGCCGGCGCATTGATGGTCGGTTTTGTAAACTCGCCGATCAGTTCAATTTCAATAATCCGCATATCTGGCACGGACGCATCGAGACTCGGCGCCGGATTGGTCATGGCCGACACAAGGCCGAGCACGATCGACGAGCCGGCGTCAACGCTCATGATGGCGCCGAGCTGCGGACGCGAGGAGCGGTCAGCGTCAGGCGTGTCTTCATCAAGCATGACGAGCGCATGGGAGCCCGTGACGGAAACGACGGTGCCGACGCGCGGCTTATCCTGAAACGCCATGTCAAAGGCTTCAGCTGTCGGCGCGGCGCCGCCCTTGCGGCTGAACGGCGATTTTTTGTTAGATCTATGCGGCGTCATGGTCACGCTCCGCAGGCTCTTCGGCGCTGCTTTCTTCTTGTTCTGGCGGGTCCGCATAAAGCGTATCGGCGGGCGGCAGGGAAATCCGCGCGAGCGTTCCCTGTCCCGGCCGGCTTTCAATGTGGAAGCGTCCGCCTTGCATTTCTACAAAGGTTTTCGCGACCGCGTAGCCAACGCCCGGCCCGAGAAATGACCGGTCGAGACCACGGTGAAGCTCCTTGAAGGCTTCAAGCGCTTCATAGAGATCTTCTTTCGTAAATCCGTCGCCTTCGTCGCGCACGGCGATTTCCGCCCAGCCCGATCCTGACCGCGAGGCGCGCACATAAATCTGCGATCCTTCATGGCTGAGTTTCACTGCCGCCTGAATCAAATGGTCCAGCGCCTGAGAGAAACGTTCGGCGTCGCCCCAGCCGAGGAGGTCGGCGCACTCGCCCTGGCGTTTGATCTCGATCCCCGCCGCTTCGGCGCGAACTCTGGCGCGCTCAATGGCTTCGTCGAGAAGAGACGTAAAATCAATTGGACCCTGATTAATTTCGACCCGGCCGCTTTCCAGCGCCGCGACTTCGATAAGCGTATTGATATGACCAAGAAGAAGGTCGGCGGATTGCAGGATATATTCCGAGTAAGACCGTTGCTGCTCGGCGCTGAGACCGTAATCCTCTCCGTCGCGCAACATGGTGGCGAAACCGATGATGGCGTTCAGCGGCGTCCTCAGTTCATGGTTCATATTGGCGAGGAATTCAGAGCGCGCCTTGATCGCAAGCTCCGCCTCAATTCGGGCAGCACGAATCTCGAGCTCCGCGCGGCGGCGGAACACCAATTCGCTCATACGAGCGCCATATTCGGCGAGCCTTGAGCCGGATGAAGTTGGTCGTGATGTGCGCGCGGGCATGTCCAGTTCCTCGCGCAAAGCCTAGCGGCGAAGCGCTAACGCGCCGTTAAGCATTCACACGCGAGAACATGGTTAAGAGAGCGTTAAACCCTTAAGCCTTTGCTGGCCCGGTTTCGGTGGACTGCGCATCCGCCTTGGGTTTTTCGGCCTTGGCCTTTTCCGCTTTATCCTTCGCCTTGTCGGGCTTTTGCTCCGTCGGCTTAGGAATATAGGCGAGCACCGTGTCGCCGATATCAGGCTTCAGGGGAACTTCCTGTGACGCAAACAGGATTTCACCCTTGCGGATGATCAGAATGATCTCGCTTTCGGCGCCCAAATCCTTCTTGTACTGTTCCGGCGGATATTCTTCGGACAGCTTTGTGCGTTGGAAAATCCAGCCGGAATAATGCCGCCGCACAAGTTCATCGAGCGCGACGCCGGAATGAAGGAACGTCCGCCCCTGCAGCGTATAGGAAAGCGCCTTGCGGTCTTCCTCGTCCTTGCCGCGGGCGTTTACCTGATAAATCGAAGAGCGCCCCATTTCGGGCGCCAGATCGGTGGCTACAAGCGCATTATGGGCTTCATTGCCGCCAAGCGCCAACAGATAACCGAAGCGATTGAGATCCACATGATGCTCCGTCACCTCGGAAAGTATCTCACCGTAATAGGTCGGCACATTTGCGAGACGCACAGGCCGCAGGCGCCGCCAACTGGCGTCAGCCACCGTCACGGGCACTTCCATTTCCTTCAACTTCGCAGCCAAGGCTGCAGAGAAAGGCGACGCGCCGACGATCAACACGCCGGGCCGTTCGCGCGAGGCAAGGCCCAGCGCCTTCGCCAGCGGCGAGATTGTAAAGCCATGAAGCACGACCGTGGCGAAGACCATCGCGAAGGCAAGCGCGATCAGCTTGTCGCCATCGAGATAACCAGCGGCGGTGAGCGAGGCGCCAAAAAAGCTTGAAACAGCGACGGCGACAATGCCGCGCGGCGCGATCCAACCGACAAGCAGACGCTCCTTCCAGGGCAGACCGGCGCCGATCGTTGAAAGAAACACGGTCAGGGGGCGAACCACCAACAACATCACGACCAGGAACCAGAAAGCGGACCAGTCCAGAGAGCGCACGGACTCCATGGTCAGATTCGCCGTCAGGATAATGAACACGCCCGATACCAGAACGATCGTGATGTTTTCCTTGAAGAGGCGCAGATCATTGATGCTGGCGATACGCGAATTCGCGAGCGTCACGCCCATGGCTGTGACGGAAAGCAGCCCGCCTTCCTCCTGTATGAGGTTGGCGAGCTCAAAACAGATCAGGACCAGCGCAAGCAGGATCGGCGGTTTAAGATATTCGGGCGCCCAGCCACGGCGAAAGGTTGTGGCCGTAAACCGCCCGAAAGCGAAGCCAAAACCAAGTGCTAGCGCCGACCCCAATATAAGAGAGCTGACAATGTCGACCGACGTGCCGCCATGGTCGCCAAGCATCAGAAATTCATAAACCAGCACAGCAAGGAGCGCGCCAAGAGGATCATTTATGATCCCCTCCCACTTAAGCAGTGTCGCCGGCCGCGGATTGAGTTTTGACTGGCGCAAGAGCGGAATGATCACTGTCGGACCGGTGACGACCATAATGCCGCCAAACAGCAACGCCGCCTGCCAGGTGAGCCCTGCAATGAGGTAGCCTGCGGCGGCGGCCAGAAACCATGCGATCGGCACACCCGGGAAGACAAGACGGCGGACGCCGCGCGTCAGCCCGCGCAACTCGGAGAAATTAAGCTGCAGCCCGCCTTCAAAAAGAATAACGGCGACTGCGACAGCGATGATCGGCCGGTAAAACTCGCCGAAAAGCGCCTCCATGGGCGGCGTTCCGGGCACCGCATCCGGCGCGGCGAAGATATTGAGGACAGGGCCGGCAATGATGCCCGCCAGCGCCATAAGCACAATCGCCGGCAGGTTGAATCGCCAAGCGAGCCACTGCGCGCCAATGCCAAGCGCGCCAATAATCGCAAAGGCGAGAACAAGATTTTCCATGCCGTCTCCCGTCTAGCTGACGCTAGCGGTTCTTGAACACCGGTTTGCGTTTTTCCGCAAAGGCCGCCATCCCTTCCTTCTGATCCTCAAACGCAAATACAGAATGGAAGACGCGGCGTTCAAAGCGCACGCCTTCTGTCAGTGTGGTTTCGTAAGCGCGGTTCACCGACTCCTTGGTGAGCATGGCGATCGGCCGGGAGAAACCGGCGATCTGTTTGGCGACCCGGATCGCCTCCTCGCGCAATTCCGACTTCGGCACGATGCGGCTGACAAGTCCGCAACGTTCGGCTTCCTCAGCGTCCATCATCCGGCCGGTCAGACACATTTCCATCGCCTTAGACTTGCCGATAAAGCGCGCCAGGCGCTGGGTGCCGCCGGCGCCCGGCATGGCGCCGATTGAAATTTCCGGCTGGCCGAATTTTGCGGTGTCGCCGGCGATAATGAAATCGCACATCAGCGCCAGCTCACACCCGCCGCCTAGGGCATAACCGTTGACCGCCGCAATCACCGGCTTTCGGGCGCGAGCGACCTCTTCCCAGTTGCCGGTAATGAAATCTTCCTTGAAGACTTCGATATAATCTTTCGACGCCATTTCCTTGATATCGGCGCCGGCGGCGAACGCTTTTTCCGATCCGGTCAGCACCATGCAGCCAATAGCGTCATCGGCTTCGAATGCTTTCACCGCTTCCGTCAGCTCATCCATCAATTTGCGATTGAAGGCGTTGAGCGCATCCGGGCGGTTGAGCGTGATAATGCCAACTGCGCCATCAGTTTCAGTCAATATACATTCATACGGCATGATTTTATCCTGAATTGAAGTTTCTAAGCGCCAAGGCCGATCAGTTTGACCAGCTCTTCGCGCGCTTTCTGATCGGTGCGGAAAACGCCCATCATCCGGCTCGTTGTCATGGAAACGCCCGGCGTGTTGACGCCCCGCGCCGTCATGCAGGCATGGCTCGCCTCGATCACAACGGCCACGCCCTGCGGCTCCAGAACCTTCTGGATGCAATCGGCGATTTCCGCGGTCAGTCGCTCCTGCACTTGCAGCCGGCGCGCATAAGCCTTCACCACGCGGGCGAGCTTCGAAATGCCCACCACCTTGTCGGTCGGCAAATACGCCACATGCGCCTTGCCATGAATGGGCGCCATATGATGTTCGCAATGAGAGTGAAACGGTATGTCCTTCAACAGGACAATTTCATCATAGCCGCCGACTTGCTCAAAGGTGCGCTTGAGATAGGTCTCCGGGCACTCATCGTACCCTTGAAAATATTCAAGATAGGCGTCGACGACGCGGCGCGGCGTGTCTTTCAGGCCCTCGCGCTTCGGGTCGTCTCCGATCCAGCGGATAAGCTCGCGCACAGCCTCCAGCGCACGTTCGCGCTCCTCCTCTGTTCTCTCTCGCGGTGCTTCCGCCATCTTTCCTCCTATCGCTCGCCAAGGGCGACGACATCGCGCTGAGCGGCGCCATTATAATTCGACAACGGCCGGATCAGCTTGTTGTTGGCGAGCTGCTCCATAACATGGGCGGTCCATCCGGTGATACGGCTCACGACAAAAATCGGCGTGAACATGGGGATCTCAAAGCCCATAAGATAATAGGCAGGACCGGCGGGGAAATCGAGATTCGGATAGATCCCTTTTTCAGCCACCATGGTCTCATCGAGAATACGGCTCATCTCCCAATAGTTTTTAGCCTCAACAGTTCCAATCACGTCGACCATTTTTTTATAGGCTTCGGTCATGGTGGGCACCCGGCTGTCGCCGGAGCGATAGACCCTGTGGCCAAAGCCCATGATCTTTTTCTTGGTGGCCAGCGCGTCCAGCATCCATTCCCGGGCGGCTTCCGGCGAGCCGACCTCTTTCAGCATATGCATCACGGCCTCGTTCGCGCCGCCATGGAGCGGCCCTTTGAGCGACCCGATGGCGCCGGTGACCGCCGAATAAATGTCCGACGTCGAAGAAGCGATGGTCCGGGCCGTAAAAGTCGAGGCGTTGAAGGAATGCTCGGCGTAAAGCGTCATCGAAATGTCAAAGCATTTGATGATCTCCGGCGCGGGAACCTCACCGAAACACATGTGAAAGAAGTTTTCAGAGAAAGCGAGATCCTTTGTCGTCGGGATTGGCGCCTTGCCATTGCGCAGGCGGAAATCCGCCGCGACGATTTCAGGAATGCGCGCATACATGCGAATGGATTTTTCCATCAACCCTTCCGGCGAGGAGTCTTCGGTCGTGTCGTCTTCCTGACCGAGAAAGGACACCGCCGTTCTGAGCGTATCCATGGGGTGCGCTTTTTTGTTGAACTTCTCCATGACGGAAAGAAGGTCTTTGGAAATGCCGCGCTCCGCTTTTTCGGCCGCGTTGAAGGCGCCGAGTTGCGCTTTGTTTGGAAGTTCGCCATTCCAGATGAGATAGGCGACTTCCTCGAACCGGCATTGCGTGGCGAGATCTTGCACCTTGTATCCGCGATAGGTGAGCGAATTGATCTCCGGCATCACTTTCGAGATCGCTGTGTCGTCCGCCAATACCCCCGCAAGGCCGTATTTCACTTCTGCATTTGTCATGTTCTTTTTCTCCTACCTTGCCTTTTTCATACTGTATGCGCGATCAACTCTGGCGACGCGCACATCATAAGTTTCGTACCACTCATTGCGGCCACGACGTTGCGCCTCCTGGTGATCGACCTGCTTCTTCCAGCTCGCAATTGCTTCTTCGGAATCCCAATAGGAAATTGTGAGCCCGAGCCCGCTCTCGCCGCGCGCTGACTCGATACCGAGATAGCCAGGCATTGTCTTCGCCAGCGTCTCCATATACTCGGCGGTCTTTGCATATTCTTCACCGTCGGCCGGCTTTCGCTGGCTCGAAAAAATCACGGCGTAATAGGGAGGCGTCAAAGCGCGCAAATTGGTCATGATTGCGCGATCTTATGCATCAAATTCAATAATAAAAAAAGCCCGGATTCACCGGGCTTTTAGGGTCAGATAAACGTTCTCGACTAGATTTCAGCAAGCGAGAATTCCCAATAGCCTTACTGCATCTTAGTGCCGACAGTGCTCTTGTTGTTTTGAAGGCTATTCACCGCCCGGGTAGCCGTAGTCATGTTCTGCCGCCACTCTTCCGCTGTTCGGCAATCCCTTGATTTGCCTAAACGGGTGCTCGTTTTTTTCACTGTTTTGCAAATGATCTCGTTAGGGTCATAGTCAGCGTCTGAAACCGCCTTCTCCTGACCGTCAACTTCAACGATAGCCTCGTCGACAGCCGCACGCCGCTCTGCGAGCGACATTTTTTCTGTTGAACCGGTCGTCGCACAACCGGCGGAAAACAACATAACTGTAACCGACGTTAGAAAAATTTGGGTATAGGTTTTCATTTCGCGCCTCCATATCCAGCCATCTCTAATTCCAAAAAAAGCACTTGGCTGCATTGGCCAAGACTATAAGCGCGCGCGCCCCGCCTGCAAGCCCGCCAGGCAAGATCTCACCACGGATGAAAGAGCAAAAATGGCGTAAAACTGCTTTTTTCAGTATAGCTCACAGTAAGAGTGATTTTTTTTAGCGTCATTCCAAGGGCGTATCTCCGACCTGGAAATTATAGATGGATTCATCGAATTTGTTATAATCATGGTAGCGCAGAAGGTCATAAAGGTCGCGGCGATGCTGCATCTGATCGAGAATGCCGTTCTGATCACCGTCCTTCAAAATTGCATCAAGACCGCGGTCACAAGCGCCCATTGCCAGACGCAACGTCGTCACCGGATAGATCACAACATTGAAGCCCAAGGCTTCCAGTTCCTTTTTGTTCAGAAGACGGCTTTTGCCGAACTCGGTCATGTTCGCGAGGATCGGCACATCAATGGCTTTGCGCACCGCTTCGAATTCCTGTTCGGATTTCATGGCCTCCGGAAAGATCATATCGGCGCCGGCGTCCACATAGGCTTTCATGCGATCGATAGACGCTTCCAGCCCCTCCACTGCGCGCGCATCGGAGCGCGCAATCAACACAAAATTCGGATCGCGTTTGGCTTCCGCCGCCGCCTTGACGCGCTGGACCATAATTTCAGTTGAGACAATTTCCTTGCCGTCGAGATGGCCGCAGCGTTTCGGCATGACCTGATCTTCAATATGGCAACCGGAAAGCCCCGCCTCCTCCATCATCATCACCGTGCGCGCCGCCGCCATGGGCTCGCCAAAGCCGGTATCGATGTCGATAAACGACGGAAGGTCCGTCACCCTTGAAATCTGCCGCCCGCGCTCCACAAACTCCGTCATGGTGGCGATGCCAATGTCAGGCAGGCAAAGATCGGCCGCCATCACCGCGCCGGAGATATAGACGCCGTCAAAGCCTTTCTGCTCGATCATTTGTGCGCAAAGCGGATTGAACGCGCCCGGAAACTGTAACAGTTTTCCTGACGCTAGGCCCTTGCGGAAATCAGCGCGTTTTTCAGCGGCGGATTTTTTCGTGAATAGCATTTAAACCTCTGTCTTTCTGTCGCTTGCGCCCGGTCAGACCATACTCCGCCAGCAAGAATGCTTCCGGCTAATGTTCACTTCGGCGAGACGCTCGTCATATCTCGTTATTTTTAACGCGGCTCATTGCTGTTCACGAGCAGGCCAGCCCTCAGGCGGCGCGCTGGCGCTGGCGACTTCCCGATAAACTTTCCAGCCCTGGCCATCATTCCGGAAAACGAGCAGATAGGAATCGCGCAGCATCATTTCATCGCCAGTTTCCGGATTCACATAAGTGACAACCGATGATCCGCGCTCAAATGCCCATTCCGCGTTCACAATTTTCGTCTCAAAAGGCGTAATCTTGATCTCCGCCTGTTGCGGAAATGGAGCGCCTGCTGCGAGTTGCTGCATTGCTTTCCAGTCGGCGGCGCCGGGCTGGATGATGACCGCTTCGGGCGAAACAAGAGCGCCAAGCGCGGCCAGATCGCCGCTGGCGACGGCCTGTTCAAACTGGCTGCGCAACAGGTCTATTTCATCAATTGCCGCCTTCGCATCGAAAGACGGCGCCGTCTCCTTATCTGCGCACGACGCAGACAAAATCAATAACGCCCCAAGCAGGATTATTCTCAATGACATTATTTCGCTCCCCTCAGGATGTGCATTTTCCCATCAAGCGCCGCACCCATGGCCTGCCCCAACGCCATCAACCCGCTCGCCGGGCGGATCATCACTTCGAACTCGGAGATGAGGCCGTTTTCATCGAACCTGATGAAATCGGCGCCTTTGAGCTGTTTGCCGCCCACATGGGCGCTGAATTCGAGCGCAACGCTCATGCCGTCTTCACTGACAAATTGGCGGTGATAGGTGAAATCCTGAAACACTTTGATCACCGTCGACAGGACCAGCGTCAACGCTTCACGTCCGTGATACGGCGTATGCGCCACCGGCGAACGGAACAAAACGTCTTCGCGGGCGATCTCACCAACTTTTGAAAGGTCGCGCGAAGCGGCCATCTCATGCCAGCGTTTTAATGCGTCTTGCGGTGTCATCAGCTTCCCATGCAGAAGAAGTTGAGCTTGTTGCCGTCAGGGTCGCGCACATAGCCGCAAGAGCAGAGCCCATCCAGCCGGGGGCCTGGTTCGCCTTCGTCAGTCGCGCCCAGCGAAATCGCTTTTTCATAAAGCGCTTTCACCTGCGCCGGATCCTTCGCGGCGAAGGCGACCATGGTCCCGTTGCCACCGGCAGCGGCGGCGCCGTCCCATGGCTTGCAAATGCCGAACATCGGATTGCCCGGCTCCCGGCCCCAGAAGACCGCGCCGCCATCAGGCCGGACCATCAACTCCTTGGCGCCGAGATCAGCGAGCAATTCCCCGTAAAACGCACGGGCTTTGTCAAAATCGTTTGATCCGACCATTGAATAAGCAAGCATGTGGGCCTCCGAGCTAGAAAATACCTTTCGCAGGATTTTCGACCAGATAGCCTTTCGGCGCCACCGGATTGAGCAGTTTCACCTGATCGGCGGACAGGTTCGGCAATTGCTGAACGAGGTCGAGAAAGCGTTCGCTTTCGCCGGCTTCCAGAATATCGTCCGTAAGCATCTTGAATTTCCTGATATACTCTGCGCGGCCAAAGGGGCGCGCGCCGAATGGGTGCGCATTGGCGATGCCGAGTTCATCCACCAGCTCCGAACCGTCTTCAAACGTCACGACGACTTTCGCGCCGAATGCCTTTTCGTTCGGGTCTTGAGAATGGTAACGGCGGGTCCATTCCGGATCTTCCGTCGTCGAAATCTTGTGCCAGAGTTTTACAGTGTCCGGGCGCTGCGCGCGCTCCGGCGCATAGGAACGGACATGGTGCCACTCGCCGTCCTGAAGCGCCACAGCGAAAATATACATGATCGAGTGATCGAGCGTTTCACGAGACGCGTTCGGATCCATCTTCTGCGGATCACCGGCGCCGGTGCCGATCACGTAATGGGTGTGATGCGACGTATGCAGAACAATCGACTTCACCTTGTCGAAGCCGCCGCGCTTTTCGATTTCCTTACCCATGCGGAAGGCGAGATCGATCAGCGCCTGGGACTGATACTCAGCCGAATGCTCCTTGGTGTAAGTTTCAAGAATCGCGCGCTTCGCCTCGCCCTTGCCCGGCAGCGGCACATGATAGGTCGGCTCATAGGGGCTTTCGCCCTTATCGCGCGCGGTGCGGCCATTGAGGATGAAGGAAATAACGGAATCTTCGCCTTCATAGATCGGCGACGGCGCGCCTTCGCCGCGCATGCAACGGTCCACCGCTTCAATGGCGAGTTTGCCCGCATAAGCTGGCGCGAACGCCTTCCATGAAGAAATCTCGCCCTTGCGCGACTGGCGCGTCGTCACTGTGGTGTGCAGGCCCTGTTGCACCGACTGATAGATGACTTCCGTATCAAGCCCGAGGAGCGTTCCGACCGCTGCGGAGGCTGACGGACCGATATGAGCGATATGGTCGATCTTGTGCTCATGAAGACAAATGGATTTGACGAGGTTTACCTGAATTTCATAGCCGGTGGCGATGCCGCGAATGAGCGCCCTGCCGTCTTTGCCGCATTGCTGGGCCACAGCAAGTGTCGGCGGAATGTTGTCGCCCGGATGCGAATAATCGGCGGCGAGAAACGTGTCGTGATAATCAAGTTCACGCACCGCCGTGCCGTTCGCCCAAGCGGCCCATTCAGCACAAACCGTATGCTCCGCAGGCAAGCCGAAAAGCGTGGCGCCGCCCGGGCGCATATGGGTGTTGGCCATGGCGCGCGCTGACTTGATCGGGCCGCGGTTGAGAGAGGCGATGGCGACCGACGCATTGTCGATGATGCGGTTGATGATCATGTCGGTCGCTTCAGCGTCGACTTCCACCGGGTCGGCGGCGACGGCGGCGATTTTCCAGGCGAGCTGGTCTTCGCGCTTCAGATTGTCTTTGGAGCGATGGGCGCGAACGTCATGGATTTCCATGAATAACCTCTTTGATTCTGGACTGGGGGCGCGGGGCTCCGGCGCCCGATAATGGCTGGCCGCTATCTGCGCCGCCTGCGACAAGCTGTCAAAGGATCGAGGCTGTGGAAAAAGGCGGCATAACGCCTCTGGAAAACTTTTCTCAGAAAAACAGTAACTTAACCGCCATCGCGGCCAGCGCCAGATAGAAGATCTTTTTGATCAGCGCCTCGCCTTTCGCCACAGCGGCGTTCGCGCCAAGCCAGCCGCCGACCGCGTAGCCGGCGGCGAGCGCGATTCCCAGCGCCCACTCGATTTTCACCTGGCTCGCAAAGACCGCGAGCGAGACGATCGAAAACACCAGCGCCACAAAAACCTTGTGCATATTGGCGCGGACAAGATCGAGCCCCATGACGCGGTTGAGAATAGGCAACTGAATGAGGCCCACCCCGATCTGAATAAAGCCGCCCCAGAACCCGGCGCCGACAAACAGAAGATGACCGAGCAACAAATTCTTGGCTTTACCCCCGGCCTCCACTGGCTTTTGCCCCGCGCCCGTCATCATGATGACCATGACGGCGACCATGATCAGGGCGAGCGTACGTTCAAACCAGACGCCTTCCAGCTTCACGCCCACATTCGCGCCGAAGAAAGCGCCGACGGCGGCGCAGGCCGCAAGCGATGCGCTGAGTTTGAAATCTGAAAATCCCTTACGGAAGAAACCTGTCACGGCCGCAATGTTCTGCGCGATGATGCCAATGCGGTTGGTGCCGTTGGCGACCGGCCCCGGCATGCCGAGAAACACCATCACCGGCACAGCGAGGATGGAGCCGCCGCCGGCAAGCACATTGATCCAGCCCGAGGCGACCCCGGCGGCGAAGAGCAATGCAGTTTTCCAGACGTCAATTTCCATGAACCGGCCTTAGCGCTTTCATCGGGCGAGCGCTATAGACCTTTTCGGGCTTTACTGCTTGGCGCGTTGTCCGGTCGCAATCCCCCATGCATCGAAAGGGTTTGATGCGGAAGGATCGAAAATCACCCTTGTGGAATCCTGTACGCCATAGTGAAAGCCTTCTCCGGTGACGCCATGATCGCCGGCGGCGTTCAGCACCCAGAAATTCGCCAACTCTTCGCCCGCAAATGACTGACCCAATGTAAAAGGCGCGGTGTCGCCGTGAATGAGCAGCGTTGGTCCGCCAAAAGTTTCTGCGGCCTTTCGCAACGCCAACCGAAGGGCAACAAACGCATCACAGGTTTCATCGAGGCTAGCCACAGCGCCGTTACAGGGAACACCCAGATTTTCAGGGTTTACGTCGCTCATGTCCGCATGCATCGCGATGACGAGCGCTTTGGCCTTTTCGCTCTTCGCCGCGATGGAAGCCGCTGTGATCCAGTTGACTGCGTCACGTTCTCTCGCATCGGCGAGCGGTCCTGCTTCATCCGGATCATCGCCCGCAACGGCGCGGCGGCCATTGCCTGTCCCGACCACATGAACCGTCACGAAACGCACACCCTCGTAACGCCACATCACATTTCCCGGTGCGTCCGGCTGCATCCTCACAGACATTGCTTCTGGCGCATCAACCGGTTCTTCAAAGAATAGTTCTTTAAGGCGCGCCAGACGCTGTAATTCCGATTGCGGCTTGCCAGTGGCGGGATCAACAAAGCGGTCGCAATCCGTCCACTCATTATCGCCGGGCGTATAAAACACCGGGATCGGCGCGAGCTTTTCGATGAGTGCATTTTGCGTATCATCTTCCTGCGCCGTGCACGGCGCGCCGCCGCTCTTGTAATCGCCGACATGGATGACGAAGGGATAGCCGCCCTGTTGGATGGCAGGAACGATCTTATTGTCAAACACGTCCCGGTCATCGTCATTATAGGGAATGTCGCCGATCACCGCGAAAGAGAATGGCTCCGCAGATGGCGCCGTTTCCTTCGGCGTAGTTGTACATGCCACCAATGTTACAAAAAAGCTGGCCGCCGCAATAGCGCGTAAAGTCATCATGCCCTGCCCCCAGTTTGAGCTGCATGCTGTCCTTAAGCCGCGGCAGGGCTTGTGACAATCTCCGGAACATGACGGCCAAATCTTTTCCTGAATATAAGGCGGAGAATAAGGCTGGAAAGCATGCCTATGAGGGCCACAACAACGCCAAACCCGATAGAGTCGCGGCCAATGATGAACAACGCGGCAAGACTGCTCGGGAGCGCCGCCAGCATTGCGGCGCCGTAACTGAACTTGCCTTGTCTATCTGAAAGAAAAATAAGCAAGAGCCCTGTCGCCGCCGCCTGAAGACCGCCAAAGAAGTAGCTGAACATCAATGCGACTGGCGTGAACGCGATAAGCGAAACGAACGTCCCCAAAATTGCGGCTTCTGAGGGGACGCTTGGACTGGTTAGTGATGGCGTAATAAAAGCTGCTTCAATCGCCATCGCGCACAGAAACGCCATAAACACCAATGCGCCTATGGGCGGTCCGGCTATGAGATAGATGAAAAAATTCAGCGCCCGCTGTGGGGCAACATTGCGATCAATCGCACGTTGCGGTTGGAGGCTTTCGTCATCAGCTTCCTTCATCTCGCCATCCCCACCATCGCAATGAGGAACGCAAGCTCGATCAACACTGTGAGCGGCAGGCGCACGGCGAGATACCAGTGCGGCGCGCCGGAGCCGCGGCGGGTCGCATTAAGGTCATCGATAAGAAGCAGCGCCGTGACAATCATGATCGCAGCGAATTTCCAGTAGACGCCAGCGACAGGGACAAACAGCGGCAACGCCGCCAGCAAGGGTAAGGCGGCGCCGAGAAGCGCGCGCATGGTTGGCCCGCCTTCCTTCATCACCGCGACACCCCAACGCACGCCGCCGAAAAAGACAATCATCGCCGCGCCGTAAAGGCTCATAAATTGAGCAGCAAACACGGCGTTTTCCCCTCCCGCAACGATGATGAGGGCCGCTGAAATCAGCGGCGCGGAAGCAAGGTAAGCCAGAAGCTGAGCGGCGCCGGTGTCCGGTCCCTCAGCTTTTGATGCGCGACGAACATCCGCTTTGCGTCCAAAGCGGCGAAGTTCGAGTACATCCGTGTAACCCATGATAGCCTCCTCTGGCTTGCCGGGCTTCGGCGGTGCGTTAATGCGTCGTCTTTTTCCCGGCCTTTTCTTTCTTCACAAAAGGCGCGATCACATCGACCGCTTTTGTTCCCATACGGATGAGCGGCAGTAAGGTCGATTTCGGCACCTTGTTCATCTGGTCGTACCAGCCGTTCAACAGCGCGATCAGGTCTTGAAGATCGCTGAGGCGCTGGACCGCGGCGGCGCCCGCATTCGGGTCTTCCTTTGCGTCGGAGAGACAGGCGCCCAGCACTTGCGCTGCGGGATCGAGCTCACGCGCCTTGCGCATGGCGACAATGCGCGAAACCATCTCCCACATGTCGCTTTCCGCCTCGAAGTGGTCGCGCCGATCGCCCGCCGTCGGCGCCCGCTTCACAAGGCTCCAGGTCAGCAATTCCTTGATGGAGTTCGACACATTGGAGCGCGCGAGCCCAAGCGCTTCGGCGATCTCTTCAGCGTTCAGAGGCTTGTCGCTGACAAGCAGCAAGGCGTGGATCTGCGCCACCGAACGATTGACGCCCCATTGCCCGCCCATATCGCCCCAATGCAGAATGAAGCGCTGGATGGCCGGGCTAATCTCGATCTTATTTTCAGTAATTTCTGTCATAACAGAAATTTATGTTATTCACGAAAGTATTTCAAGGTCAAATTATCGTGGGAAAGTACCTACGATTACGCATGTTTCATCCACATATACAGATTTTCGGCTTGCTGAACTTGCCTCTCCCACGAAATTGTGGTCACATATCGCAGCGCACAATGAATTTTACGTGGGAAGGTTCCCAATGTCAGAGATCGATACGCTTATCACCCGCGCCCGGGCCGCCGCAGATTTAACCGGCCTCTCCCTTTCCACCGTGAGCCGCAAGCTCTTCAATGACGGCAAAGCCATCGCCCGGCTCGAAGCTGGCGGGCAGTGTACGCTGAGAACGCTGGAGACTGCCCGCACGCGCCTATCGGAAATGGAAGCCGGCGTCGCTCCCTCTCCGGCGAAAGCGCCCAAGCCCGCCGCAAATGACGAAGCGCCTTCCAGAGCGCCGGCCATCCCTTCCGAAACGATGACCCATCTCGACCGGCTCGAAGCGGAATCGATCCACATCATGCGCGAAGTCGCCGCCGAAGCGGAAAACCCGGTGATGCTCTATTCCGTGGGTAAGGACTCGGCGGTGATGCTGCATCTCGCAATGAAGGCGTTTTATCCATCCAAGCCTCCCTTCCCGGTCATGCATGTGGACACCACCTGGAAGTTCCGCGAGATGATCAAGTTCCGCGACGACACCGTAGCGAAGCTCGGCCTCGATCTGATTGTTCACATCAATCAGGAAGGCGTCGAGCAAGGCGTCGGCCCGTTCACGCACGGATCGCAACTCCACACCGACATTATGAAGACCCAGGGCCTGAAACAGGCCCTCGACAAATATAAATTCGACGCAGCCTTTGGCGGCGCCCGGCGCGATGAAGAAAAATCCCGCGCAAAGGAACGCATTTTCTCGTTCCGCTCGCGCGAACATCGCTGGGACCCGAAAAATCAGCGCCCTGAGCTTTGGAGCCTTTACAACACGCGCATCGCGCCCGGTGAATCGATCCGCGTCTTCCCGCTCTCCAACTGGACCGAACTGGACATCTGGCAATATATCTACCGCGAGAACATTCCAATCGTACCGCTTTATTTTGCGGGCGAACGTCCGGTGGTTGAGCGCGACGGCGCCCTCATCATGGTCGATGACGACCGCATGCCGCTTGATGGCGTCACGCCGAAAATGGAGATGGTGCGTTTTCGCACGCTGGGTTGCTATCCGCTTACGGGCGCTGTGCGCTCCAAGGCGACCACCCTACCCGAAATCATTCAGGAAATGCTGCTCGCCACCACCTCGGAGCGTGAGGGCCGGGTCATCGACCACGACCAGGCGGCCAGTATGGAGAAGAAGAAACAGGAGGGCTATTTCTAATGTCCGTCACCTCTTTGAAACCCTCCGACAATGTTCTCGATTATCTCGCCGCCCATGAGCGCAAGTCGATGTTGCGTTTTATCACCTGCGGTTCCGTTGATGACGGCAAGTCGACTCTCATCGGCCGCCTCCTCTACGATTCCAAAATGCTTTACGACGACCAGATTTCGGCGCTCGAAAGCGATACGAAAAAACATGGCACACAAGGCGAGAAGATCGATTTCGCCTTGCTCGTCGACGGCCTCGCCGCCGAACGCGAACAAGGCATCACCATTGACGTCGCCTATCGCTTTTTCTCAACGGAAAAGCGCAAATTCATCGTCGCCGACACGCCGGGCCATGAACAATATACCCGCAACATGGCGACCGGCGCATCTACGGCCGATCTCGCCGTCATTCTCATCGATGCGCGCAGGGGCATGCTGACCCAGACCCGGCGCCATTCCTATATCGTCTCCCTGCTCGGCATTCGTCACGTCGTCATCGCCATCAACAAGATGGACCTTGTGGACTATTCGGAAACGACCTTTGACAAGATCGAAGCCGAATACCGCGCCTTCGCCAAAGATCTTGGGTTTGAGTCGATTGTCTGCATTCCGATGTCCGCGCTTGAAGGCGTCAACATCACCAAGAAGAGCAAGGAAACGCCGTGGCATAACGGCCCTGCGATCCTGCCCTATCTTGAAAGCGTGAAAGTACGCGGCGCGCTTTCCGACAAACCCTTCCGCCTGCCCGTGCAGTGGGTGAACCGGCCTAATCTCGATTTCCGCGGCTTTTCCGGCACCGTCGCCAGCGGCGTAATCAAGCCCGGTGAGGAAATTGTCGTCCTGCCGTCCGCCAAGCGCTCGAAAGTGAAATCCATCGTCACCATGGATGGCGACCTTGCCGAAGCGCGCCCCGATATGGCGGTGACGGTGACGCTCGAAGACGAGATCGATATTTCCCGCGGCGACGTTATCTGCGCCGGCAAGGCGCCGGCGGAACAAACCGATCAATTCGCCGCGCATTTACTCTGGATGGCGGAAGAAGAACTCTATCCGGGGCGGCAATATCTTCTGAAGACCGCCAACCGGATGGTGCCCGTGACCGTCACCGAGCTGAAGCACAAGGTCAACGTCAATACGCTGGAGCATATGTCCGGCAAGACGCTTGAACTCAATGAAGTCGGCTTTTGTAATTTCAATCTGGCGCAGCCGATCGCGTTTGACAGCTATAAAGACAACCGCCGCACCGGCGCCTTCATCCTGATCGACCGGCGCACCAACGCCACTATCGGCGCCGGTATGATCGACTTCTCATTGCGCCGAGCGAAGAACGTTCACTGGCAGGATCTTGACGTTAACAAGGGCGTCCGCGCCAGCGCCAAACATCAGAAACCTTGCGTCCTCTGGTTCACCGGGCTTTCCGGATCGGGCAAGTCGACGGTTGCAAACCTTGTCGAAAAACGGCTGCATGACATGGGCCGCCACACTTATACGCTCGACGGCGATAATGTCCGCCACGGACTGAACAAGGATCTCGGTTTTACTGACGCCGACCGTGTCGAGAATATCCGCCGCGTTGGCGAGTCCGCTCGCCTGATGGTGGACGCCGGGCTCATCGTTCTCGTTTCATTCATTTCGCCTTTCCAGAGCGAGCGGCGCATGGCGCGCGAGCTGCTTGAAGACGGTGAATTTATAGAGGTTTACATTTCGACGCCGCTCGAAGTCTGCGAACAGCGGGATGTCAAAGGGCTCTACGCCCGCGCCCGCCGCGGCGAGATCAAGAACTTCACCGGCATCGACAGCGACTATGAAGCGCCCGAACACGCCGAGATCGATCTCGACACATCAGAAGTCGCCGCTGAAATCGCCGCGACGCGCATCGTCGAATATCTCCAGGACAAGGGCTATCTGGCTGGCTAGAAAAGGATTGCAAAACCAACAGGAAACGCATTAAACAACCTCTCCAGTCAGGTTGTTTCGAAATATAAAATATGACTTACCGTCCTGATATCGACGGCCTTCGTGCGATCGCTGTCATGGCGGTTACACTTTTTCATTTAAATGTTGCGGGCCTCGCCGGCGGATATGTCGGCGTGGATATCTTTTTTGTTATAAGCGGCTTCCTCATCACACGCCTTATTGTAGATGAGGTAAAATCAACGGGCGGCTTCAGTTTCAAAAACTTTTATCTACGACGCGCACGAAGACTATTTCCTGCCCTGTTCTTTATTGTTTTTGTTACATTTTGTTTTGCCGCTTTTGTTTTCATCCCTCCACATCTTGAGCGTCTCGGCGGCGCCACGATCCATACGCTTTTAAGCACATCAAATTTTTTCTTCTGGCGCGAAGCAGGTTATTTTGACACCAGCGCTGAGTTCAAACCGCTTCTGCATACGTGGTCGCTTGGCGTTGAAGAGCAATTTTACGTTGTCTGGCCGCTTCTTATCGTGATCGCAATGTGCAAGTCGCCCCGATATGGCGCAGTAGCGGCCATTGTCGGCATTGGATTATTCAGCTTCCTGCTGAATGCGATGTTCTACGATGGCGACGTTGGAATCTTGCGCGCCGCCGCCCCAAAAATCGCAGAATGGTTTTCTGACGGCTCCTCTACAATTTTTTACCTCGCTCCATTTCGGGTTTTTGAATTCGCCATTGGCGCCGCTCTTGTATGGGTTGCACGCATACAACCAAAGAACAAACTCCTTTTAGAGCCCCTTGCTGCGCTTGGTTTGGGGATGGTGGCCTGGTCTATCTGCACATATTCAGAAGGGATCATCTTTCCTTACTATAATGCGCTGCTTCCTTGCCTCGGCGCTGCATTGCTTATCTATGCCGGTCAGGCGCGTTACACAGGCCGAATACTCAATAATCCTGTCGCGGTCTGGACCGGAAAGATCAGTTACTCGCTCTATCTTATTCACTGGCCGCTCATCGTATTCACAATTTACCGCATCGATGACATCAGCAATCCCTGGGTTGTCACAACGCTGTTGCTGCTCATGTTTGCCGGCGCATCACTGATGTATAAATTTATTGAGCAACCGTTCCGGCGAACCTCACGCACTCTTTCTGACAAAGAAAGTGATTTCGGACTCGCTTGCGCCCTTTTCGCCCTTGTCCTTGTTTTACCCGCGTCAAATGCATGGGCTAACAGCGGATGGCTTTGGAGAATGCCGGAACAAATTCGGATGGCGCTGGGCAACAACTGGGAAAATCAAAGCGCCGCTACTCAGCAACTGGCGCGAAAGGCTGTTGCCGATAAAGGAAAGAATCCAGGCGACAATTATGTATTGCTCGTTGGGGACTCCTATATGGGCGATCTTTTTGGCGCAGTGAGCGAACCGCTCAAAAAGTCCGGTTTCACAGTGGGCGCGCAATATTTTGACGATAGCTGCATGCAGCATCTGAACAAGAACCCTTATCCGCGCGCAGCGCTTATGACCAAGCTCTGCCAGAGAGATTCTAAGCGCTTAAACGACTTAAGAACGAAAATCGCGGCCGCGAAATATATCATTCTCGACAACCGATGGGTTATGGAGACAATCAAAGATATCGATGAGTTTTATGAATGGTGCAAAATCGCCAACCCTGAATGCAATCTTTTTATTGTCAGTCGAAAGGTCGAGTGGAAGGATCTTCCACTCGTCGCCGCGAGATCGTTTACAAACTTCAACCGTGGGCGCGTCAACGCGGCTGCTTACAGCGCCCGCCTGGCCGGCAAAGTGGACCCAGTAAACAAGGCTCTTGAGAGAAAAGCCAAGGCGCTAGGCGTTCATTACATCGATATCAACGACTTTGTATGCGACGATGATGCACAGACATGCGATGTGATTGACCAACAATCCCGTTTGTTGGTTTACGATCATGGGCATTGGTCAACCTATGGACAAAGCTATTTTTCGGATAAAATTGAACTATCCGAAGTTTTGTTGAAAACGCGCCCTCTTTCAAAATCGGCGCCTTAGGAAAGTTGTTGTAACCTTGGCCTCCGTTTAACCTACTCGCCATTTACTACCGGCGCCAAAAGCGAAAAGCACAAGATCGATCTCGACACGCCAGAGGCCGCCACGAGCCGGATCGTCGAGTATCTCCAGGATAAAGGGTATCAGGCGGGTTAAACTTCACAGTCTGCCCCAACCTAGCCTCGCTTCGTCATAAAGCGATTGCAACCGCTTCCCTGCGCCATAAAAAGAATAAAAAGTGCAGGAGGCGGTATGGCCAGGCTTTTCAAGACTTTCTTTATAAGTGCGATTGCGTTCGCTCATGTGCAGGCTTGTACATCAACCGCGCCGAAAGCTGCGCCTGACATTCCTGAATTTACGTCAACGCTGGAAGCCGCACGTCTTGAGGACGGTGCGGTTGGCTTCGCCACGGCCCTGATTGATGACGGCGAATTGATATACGCTAAAGGTTTTGGCGAAACCGAACTCGGCGGCGGCGCACCCATCACACCAAATCATATTTTCCACTGGGCGTCGGTATCAAAGCCACTCGTCGCTACAGCGATTATGCAGCTATCCGAACGCGGACAACTCTCTCTTGACGCGAATCTTGTCGAAATTCTCCCCGATTATCGCATCACTGACCCGCGCCAGCGCGACATCACCATCCGGCAAATTCTGCTTCATACGTCCGGCATTCCTGATGTGGAGGACTATAATTGGGACAAGCCGGAATATGATGAGGAAGCGCTCATGCGATGGGCGCTGACGGATTCACCGCGCGATCTTTTGTTCGACCCGGGGACAGAACGAAAATATTCGAATGTAGGTTACGAAATTCTCGGCGCCGTCATTGAACGCATTTCCGGAATGTCATTCGAAGAGTATATGAGCGCCAATATTTTCGAACCGCTCGGCATGAAAAGCGCAAGTTTTATCTATCCCGATACGGAAAAAGCACTGCGAACTGTTGGCCATGCCGGCGCCAGGGGAGAGAAGCACAGGATTGAACACTATCCCTACAATCGCCGACACGGACCCAGCTCGACATTGAATACAAGCGTCATGTCTTTCGCACCTTTTGCACAGGCCTTGCTGGCCGGCGGATCGCTTGGCGAGACCCATGTTCTGAATGCCGAGACTCTGGCTGACATGTGGGCGCCGCGCTGGATGATCGACGAAGAAAACGCGGAATCGGGCGCGATGGGCTGGGTTGTCGAAAACCGGCCTGGCCGCGCCCGCATGGTCCGCCATTTCGGCTGGGATGATGGCTTCCGTTCGGCGCTCCTGTTGTTTCCTGACACCAAACAGGCGGTTCTGTTTGTCACCAACGATGAAGACGCAAATCTGAGAGCCTATCTCTTCCCGGCGTTGGACATGTTGAAAGAGCGCGCTTCCGGCGAAAATTGACGGATTTAATGGGCGCTTATTTCACAAGCATCCAAAATCCCATGGCGATCATCATCAGGTTTTCGGTGAGTGATACGAAGCCGAGCGGCACATTGGAGTTCCCCCCGACGCAGGCGCATTTCAGATCACGCTTATCAATGTAGACCGCTTTGAAAACCGAGACAGCGCCGACGCCGCCGATAAAAATCGCGAGTGGCGCGGCGAGCCAGATCATTACTCCGGCGATCATGAGAACGCCGGCCAGCGCTTCGGCGAACGGATAGACATAAGCGTAACGCACAAAACGCTGCGCCAGAAGATCATAACCGAGAAACTGATTTGAAAAGGCGCGCAGATCACGCAATTTCTGCACAGCCAGCAAGCACATGGAAAATGCGATAAACCATTCAAGCGTGCGCATTCCGAATACACCCTGACCAAGCGCAAGCCGCGCCGCAGCCGCCATCGCCAGCGCCATCGCAAAAATCGCGATCACCGGCGCATAGGTTTTCTTGTCCGGGTCTGGGACGCCAAGGCCGAAAAAATTTTTCAGCTCATCATATCCGCCGATACGCTCACCGTTGATGAAAGTCTGCGGCGTTGTGGAAACGCCGTATTTTTCTTTGAATTTATCGGTGCTATCGCGGGAGCGCAGGTGATAATCCTCTACCTCATAGCCTCGGCGCTTTAACAATGCTCTCGACTTAAGCCCGAACGGACAGATGTGATCGGGCGTGACCATGCGGTATAACTTAGCCTGCTTCATACTGGTGTCTTTTGGGCCTGTTTTATCAAGCATTTTTTATTTCCTATACCTCGCCATCAAAATCCGGGACAGGGCGCGCCTGGGCTTCACTTTGTGTTTTCGCAGCGCCATTGGTCGCAATGTCATCAATAAGCCATTCCATTTCTTTTATCTCTTTGCGCTGAGCTTTGATGATGCCGTCAGCCAGTTCGCGTACGCGTACATCCTCGATGTTCGCGCGTTCGCTTGTTAAAATGGCAATGGAATGATGTGGGATCATACCCGTCATATAAGAACGGTCGCCGACGAACGCCTGTGACCGAACAAGCAACAGCGCCGCAAAAAAAACGATAAGGCTTCCCGTGAATATGAAAGTATTCAGCCTTTTGTTTTCGTACATGCCGATCATGTAGAGCAGCATTATAACGCTCATGGCGGCGCCCATGATCAGCGTCATATAAAATCTGGTCTCGCTAAAATGGATGTGGTTCAGCGCATAGGTGTTCAGATACATAAAGGCGAACATCACCGCCATGGAGGTGAGGATCATGGCGCCGAACCGCAGGTATTTTCCGTTTTTCTTATTCAAGCGACATGCCCCTTAAATTGCTTCATTTAATGAAACAGCAATAGAGGGCCAGAAGTTCCGCGAGTTATCTTCGCTGAGATGCAGTCATGATTGGCTGATCTGCGTCCATATCTGTATTGAACCGGTTACAAGCAGCGGCGTCCCCACCTCGACCCGCGGCCGGTACGGCGCGCCGTCGGCGACGTAGGCCGCCTTGCCGCCAATCTCGCGAACAATCAGCACGCCGGCCGCGTGGTCCCATGGATAAACCCGGGAATAAACTGAAAAGTCGCGAATGCCCCGCGCCAGGTTGATATAGGCGTAAGCGGAGCAGCGCGCCGGTTCTGTTTCGAACGACTCCCGGAAGCGCGGCAGCCATTCATCTTTCCACTTACCTTGAAGAGAACCGACGCCGCGATAGCCCTGAAGTTCTGTCCGTTTTGGCGCAGGCGCCGTGAGCTTTTCTCCGCGCCAAGCAGCGCCGTCGCCTTTCGATCCGATAGCGCAGCCCTTATCCGGAATCGCATAGATCCAGCCCTGACGGATTTCACCCTTTTCTATGAGGGCGACAATGGTGCCGAACTCTTCGCGCCCGTGAACGAAATTGCGGGTGCCGTCGAGAGGGTCGACGATCCAGAAAGCGCCGTCTTCCGTATCAAGGCGCGCCGTCAGCGACGGATCCGCCGCGGCGCCCTCCTCGCCAATAAATGCTGCGCCCGGGTAGAGCCCCAACAGCGCCTGTTTCAGGCGCGCTTCAGCGGCGTGGTCGGCAGCGGTCACAAAATCATTGGGGCCGGATTTCGTGTCGATATCGCCTTCGGCAAGCAAGCCGAAGCGCGTCATGATTTCCTCTTCGGCGATCTCGGCGATCAGCCCCGCAACCTTTTCGGGATCGACAATCATGCGCGCTGTTCACTCAGCTCTTCGGCGGCGGCCGCGCTGGCCGCCGGGAACTGTTTGAAAAACTGGCCTTCGGTTTTTTTCGAAAGCCGCACCGTGATGACCATATCATCACCACTCGGCGTTTCATCAATGATTTCCGCACGGCTGTGCAGCCATGCGCGCGCCGCGCCAAAAGGAGACGGCAGACGCACGGTCAAGCGCTCATGCTCTATGGTCAGCGCTTCCTCAACCAGCGCCAGAAGACGGTCAACGCCTTCGCCGGTCTGCGCTGAAATGGCGACGCGCACCGGCTCGGCCAGCGTGCCAATGCGCCCATTCTGGCTGAGGCGTGCAATGGCTTCAACGTCGAGGCGATCATCCTCGTCAAGGAGATCGGTCTTATTGAGCGCTTCAATCACCGGCCGGGCATCATCATGTTCCAGCCCAAGCTCGCCAAGCACATTGATGACGTCGGCCCGCTGTGCGTCACTGTCTTCATGGGCGATGTCGCGCACATGAATGATGACATCAGCCTCCAGCACCTCTTCAAGCGTCGCGCGGAACGCCGCCACAAGCTGCGTCGGCAGATCGGAAATAAAGCCCACCGTATCGGAGAGAATGAGCCTCACACCGGAAGGCAGATCAATCGAGCGCATAGTCGGATCGAGCGTCGCAAAGAGGAGGTCTTCCGCCATGACGCTCGCTTTTGTCAGGCGGTTAAACAGCGTTGACTTGCCCGCATTGGTATAGCCCACCAAGGCGACAACCGGATGCGGCGCACGCTTTCTTTTTGCGCGCTGCAAGGTGCGCGTGCGGCGCACCTCCTCCAGCTTCTTCTTGAGGCGGACAATCTTGTCATCAAGGGCGCGGCGGTCAGATTCGATCTGCCGTTCGCCGGGACCGCCGAGAAACCCTGCGCCGCCGCGCTGGCGTTCAAGGTGGGTCCATGACCGCACCAGCCGCGAGCGCTGATAATCGAGATGAGCCAGATCGACCTGCAGCCGGCCTTCCGCCGTCTGGGCCCGGTCACCAAAAATTTCAAGGATCAACGCCGTGCGGTCGAGGACTTTCGCGTCCCATTCCTTTTCGAGATTGCGATGCTGCACAGGGGTCAGCGCGCCGTCGACAATCACCAGCGCCGGCCGCGGGTCATGAGCGTCAAGGCGAGCCTTGATCTCCTCCACCTTGCCGCCACCCAGCAGTGTCGCCGGACGCGGCTTTTGCACTGGCGCAATCATAGTATCGACGATTTGCAGATTGATTGCAGCGGCAAGTCCTACCGCTTCCTCAAGTCGCGCTTCGGGCGCGCGCAGCCCCTCTTCGCCGCGCAAGGCGGGATGAACGACGATCGCAAAAAGATTCTCAGACGTTTTCGGTTCTGACATACCAAACGCTTTCAGGCGCCCGCAGCATATAAGCGCGGGCGCGACAGAAACTTACTACCATGAAAGGCAGGCCGGGTCTTCGCAGAGAGGCGTCTTATTCGCCGTCTTCGCCATCCCAAAGCATCACTGGCGATTGCGGCATGACTGTTGAAATCGCGTGCTTGTAAACAAGCTGGGCGTGGCCATCGCGCTTCAACAACACGCAGAAATTGTCAAACCAGCTGACAATGCCCTGCAATTTTACGCCGTTCACCAGGAAGATCGTCACCGGGATCTTGGCCTTGCGAACATGGTTCAGGAACGTGTCCTGCAAGTTTTGCTTCTTCTCGCTCATTGTCCCGCTTCTCCGAGTCGGTTCGTGTTTTTATTGCAGCGCAGCAATCATCATGGCTCGGAATAACCGGGCTGGCAACTGGTTTACGCGTCAAGTTGGGTCTCATTTCATGAAATCGGGGGGAAATCCCCTCTTTTCAACCCCTTGAGGCGCGAGCCTTGTAGGCTTCCCGAAGCCGGAGGGCCACAGGGCCGGGTTTGCCGGCCCCGATTTGCGCGCCGTCGATGGAAATGATCGGCATGACAAAGGAGGTCGCCGAAGTCAGAAACGCCTCCGGGGCGGCCTTGGCCTCTTCCAGTGTGAAAGGACGTTCGATCACCTTGATCTGAAGCTCCTCGGCGCAGGCAATAGCGGTCTGGCGAGTGATCCCCCCGAGGATCTCATTTGTCTTCGGATGAGTGATAATCGCCCCGGTCTCATCGACAATCCAGGCGTTGGACGAGGAGCACTCCGTCACCATCCCGTCCCGAACCAGCAGCGCCTCGGCGGCGCCGGCCTTTGTCGCCGCTTCCTTTGCGAGGGCATTTGGGAGGAGACCCACGGTTTTGATATCGACACGGCCCCAGCGGATATCGGGCTGAGAAATGACGGCGACGCCTTTTTTGGCTTTTTCGTCGGACTGATCGAAATTGAAGCGCCGCGCGGTGATGACCAGACTGGGCTGTGTTCCTTCGGGCGGAAACGCATGATTGCGAGGCGCGACGCCGCGCGTCACCTGCATATAGACAAGCGCATCTTTCAGGCGATTGCGACGCACAACCTCAGCCATGACTACTTTCAAGGCGCGCATATCCATTGGGGACGTCATCTGCAGCTCCTCAAGCGAGCGCTGCATCCGGGCGAGATGCCCTTCCATATCCCAATAGCGGCCGCCAACGACAACGCAGACTTCGTAAATTCCATCCGCGAACTGGTAGCCACGATCCTCAATATGAACCATGGCCTGATTTTGCGGAACATATTGGCCGTTTACATATGCGATACGCGACATGGTCTCACCATCTCCAGAATGCACGATTGACAAGCGCCAGCGCCACCGCCCCTTCGATCCGGCCGAGGATCATGCCGACGATCAAGAGCCAGCGCAAAGGCTCGTCGAAGACGGCGTAGCCGTCCGCATGATCAGCGGCAAGGGAGATCAGCGGACCAGCGTTTGAAAGCGCCGCCACCGCCGCCGCCGCTGCGAGGTCAAATGGATGCCCGCCGATGGATAACGCCATCAACAAAAACGCCAGCGTCATGGTGAAAACAAGGAAATGAATCCACACGCCAAGCTCATTGGCGACGCGCCGGCGGCCGAAGACTGCGCCGGGACTGATGAGCCGGCGCAGCTCCTCGCGCGCGCGGCGCATGATCACAAGCCAGCGCAGGACTTTGAATCCGCCAGCGGTCGAGACCGCTGCTGCGCCGATAATCGTCGTGACAAGACATGTTAACAATGGCGGCGGCTCGCCAATCACATAGCCATTGGTGGTGACAAGAGACGCCGCATTGAACAATTGCGGGCCGAGCAGAACGACGTCCCCGGCCCCCGCCGTAATCCAGAACAATAGCGCCGCCCAGATGACGATCATCAGATAGGCGCCGGTTTCAATATCACGCAATTTCTCGCGCTCGCCCTTCATCACTCTGGCGATGAGAATGAAATTGACGCCGCCTAAAAGCGTGAAAAAGAACAGCACCACTTCGACATTCATGCCATAGGCAGCGATGCCGTCTTCATGGGGAATAAAGCCGCCTGACGCCGATGTCGTCATCGCCAGGATCACCGAGTCAAAGGTGGGCGCGCCTGCAATAGCGAAGGCCGCGAAAGCGGCGACCGTCACAACGGCGTAAACACCGGCGAATGAAATAACGGCGTTTCGCAAGGGCCGGAGATAGGAATTGCGGTCGCCCCGGGAGAATGGCGGCAGCAGCGTATCAATTCCGATAAAGGCGGGACGAATGAAAATCGCCGCCGCGATCGCCAGCGAGGCGAGCCCGCCAAGCCATTGCAGCTCCGCCCGCCAAAGCGCGCCCGCGGGACTGGCCACAGCGCTTTCATGGGAAAGCCAGGCCCCTGTGGTGGTCATCGCAGAGACAGTTTCAAAATAGGCGTCCGCAAAAGAAAGCCCCTCCGCCATGATCGGCAGCGCGGCGAAAACAGGAATCAACGCCCACCAGATCAAGATAACGGAAAGCGCGCCGCGAAAGCCCGAGGCGGAGCGTTTGCCCATGGAAGCGGCATAGGCGCCGGCGCCGAACAGGAGGCAAGTCGAGAACGTGAAAAGGTAAGCGCCAGTGGTTTGTTCCGCCCCGGCCCAGGCGAGCAACAGGGGCGCGATCAGGGCGGCGGCGACGATAAATAATAGCGTCGCAGTGGTGCGCAGAATGCTGATTAGCGCCATGTCCGCCTAGAAATATTCAATGCTGACGCGGAACATTTGTTCCACATCTTTCACATTCTCGCGCATGGACATCAACACCACGCGGTCGCCAGCGTTGATCACCATCTCACCCGTGGGCATCTGCACTTCATTGTCGCGGTAGACGGCGCCGATCATGACGCCCTCAGGCAAATTCGCCTCCCGCAGGGGTTTGCCCACAAGCGGAGACGTTTCCAGCGCGATCGCATCGATCAACTCCGCATCGCCATCGGACAGAGAATAGACGCCTTTGATACGGCCGCGACGGATGTGCTGGAGGATGGTTGAGATCGTTGTCGCGCGCGGATCGACATAACGATCGACACCCACAGCTTCTGTGATCGGCCCGTAATCCTGATCGTTGATCAGCGCCAGGGACCGGCGCGAGCCTTCACGTTTTGCGACCACCGACGCCAGAATATTCACCTGATCATTGTCAGTGACGGACACAACGGTTTCCGCTTCGGCGACCCCGGCTTCCCGCAGGATCGCGCGGTCAAGACCGTCGCCCTGCAACACGATGGTGCGCTCAAGCTCCTCGGCGATATCCTCAGCGCGCTTCCTGTCGCGCTCAATGAGCCGGATTTTCATATTGCCGGTCTTCTCAAGCCCCTTGGCGACGAAAAGGCCGATATTGCCGCCGCCTATAATGATGACGCGGCGGGCGGCGCGCCCCGCCTCGCCCATGATTTCGAGCGCGCGGGCGACATCATTGCGGTCAGCGATGAAATAGACGCGGTCTCCGGGCTCAAGCATATCGCCGGAATGCGCCCGCCACATACTGTCGCCGCGCCGGATAGCAACAATCGTGATTTTCAGATCGGGAAACAACTCCGCCACCTGCCGCAATGGCGTGTTGACGATGGGACAATCTTCGCGCAGCTTGACGCCCACCGCCCAGACCCGTCCGTCCACGAATGATTTTGTCTCAAAAGCCCCGGGCGTGCTCATCCGCTGGATGATCGCCTCGGAGACTTCACGCTCCGGCGAAATCACAACATCGATGGGCAGGTGATTGCGCGAGAAAATATCCGAATAGCTCGGGTCGAGATAACCCTGAGCCCGAACACGCGCAATCTTCGTCGGCACATTGAAAAGGGAATGGGCGATCTGGCACGCCACCATGTTCACTTCGTCAGAGAAAGTGACGGCGATGATCATGTCAGCTTCGCGCGCGCCCGCCTCTTCCAGCGTCTGGGGATAAGCGCCGTTTCCAACGATACCGCGCACATCAAGCCGCTCGGTCACGGCGCGCACCAGTTCCTTGGACTGGTCGACTACCGTCACTTCATTATTTTCTGCGGAAAGACGACGTGCGATGCCGACGCCCACGCGGCCGGCGCCGCAAACGATCACGCGCATGATCTTTAAATCCTCATGTTTCGTCTGGCCTTATATGCCCGACGTCACGCGCTTTCCACGCGCATCTGCCCGTTAACGCCGAGCGCTTTCAGTTTTCGATGAAGCGCGGACCGCTCCATGCCGATAAACGCCGCCGTCCGGGAGATATTGCCGCCGAATCGGTTGATTTGCGCAATCAAATATTCCCGCTCGAAACGCTCGCGCGCCTCACGCAGCGGCAGCGTGATGATCTGCTCAAGCCCCTCGCCCGCCGGAATTGTCAGACCCGAATCCATCACTTCGGTGGGGAGATGCTCACAGGTGATTTCAATCTCCGGATCACGGCCCATTAAAATCAGGGTTCGCTCGATGACGTTGCGAAGCTGGCGCACATTGCCGGGCCAGGCGCAAGCCTGAAGCGCGGCCATGGCCTCCGCCGACAAGGGCCGTTTGGGCAGACCGGAAGATTTGGCGATGCGGTCGACAAAAAACGCCGTGAGCGCCGGAATGTCCTCGCGCCGTTCATCAAGGCCGGGCGCGTTGATCGAAACCACATTGAGACGATGGAACAGGTCCTCGCGGAATTTTCCTTCAGTGGCGAGACCGAGAAGATCGCGCGATGTCGTCGACACGATGCGAACATCAACCTCAACCGCTTTCGAACCTCCAACGCGCTTGAAACGCTGCTCCACGAGAACACGTAAAATCTTGCCTTGCGTCTCCAGCGGCATGTCGGAAATCTCATCAAACATGAGCGTTCCGCCATGGGCCTTTTCCATCAGGCCGATCATCTGCGTTTCGTCATTCTCGCCTTCAATGCCGAAAAGCTCCTCCTCCATACGGTCCGGCGCGATTGAGGCGGCGCTGGCGACGACAAAAGGACGGTTCTTGCGGTTCGAGCGCGCATGCAGCAGCCGCGCGATCATTTCCTTCCCTGATCCTGGAGGACCGGAAATCAGCACACGCGAGCGGGCGTCGGCGACACGCTCAATAATATTGCGCAACGATCCGACCGCTGCGGACGAGCCGATGAGCCCCCAGTCTGGCGCGCGCTCGCGCAATTCAGAGACTTCCAGGGTCAAGCGCGCCGCCTCCAGCGCACGATTGACCGCGAGGATCAGACGGTCGGCGTTAAATGGCTTTTCAACGAAATCATAGGCGCCTTTCTTGATCGCCGCGACCGCCGTTTCAATCGTTCCGTGCCCGGAGATAATGACCACGGGAAGGCCGGGATGAAGCTTTTTCAACGCTTCGAGAATTTCAATCCCGTCCATTTCCGAGTTCTGAAGCCAGACATCAAGGACCACGAGCGACGGCAGGCGATCACGCACGGCCGCCAGCGCAGCGGTCGAGTTCCCCGCCATGCGCGGCGAGAATCCCTCATCTTCGAGAATGCCCGAAATCAGCTCGCGAATGTCTTCTTCGTCGTCAACGACCAGAACATCAATACTCATAAAATCCCTACGCCTTCTTCCGTCTTCTCATTCCGCAGCCGCGGCGACCTGCGCCGCACCGTCTACCCCAACCCGCTGTAGTGACATCGTAATCCGCGCGCCTGTTTCGCCGAGCGTGGCGTCATCGGCGAACTCAAGCGAACCGCCATGTTCTTCGGCGACCTTTTTCACAATGGCGAGCCCCAGCCCCGTCCCTTTGGCGCGGGTCGTCATGTAGGGCTCGGCGAGACGATGGCGTTCCGCTTTCGGCAAGCCGACGCCATTGTCGATAATATGAATGCGCGCCATCGGCCCGTCGGCTTCGAGCTTCACAACGATACGGCCTTTCGGACCATGCTCATCTTCCGCGAGACGGCCCGCAATCGATTCCGCCGCGTTCTTCAAAAGATTGGACAAGGCCTGCACGATAAGGCGTCCATCGCATTCGGACGTCACCGGCATTTCCGGCGTCTCCACCGTAAATGTCACATCGGCGAAAGCGACTTTCTGCGGGAACACCGCCGCCTTGATAAGTTCGCGCAAGTCCTCGCGCCCGATCACCGGTTTCGGCATGCGGGCGAAAGACGAGAATTCATCGACCATCCGGCCGATATCGCTGACCTGACGGATAATGGTCTCGGTGCAGCGTTCGAAAACTTCCGGATTGGTCTGGATCTCGCCAAGATATTTGCGGCGCAGTCGCTCCGCTGAAAGCTGGATCGGCGTCAGCGGGTTTTTGATTTCATGAGCGATGCGCCGGGCGACGTCACCCCAGGCGGCGTTTCTCTGAGCGGAAATAAGCTGGGTGATGTCGTCAAAGGTCACAACATAACGATCGCCCTGGCCGGCGGCGTCCTTCACAATGCGCACATTCAGCGTCCGCGTGCGGCCATGACGGGTGACGTCAACCTGATCGCCGACCTCATTTTCAGAGGACGACGCCGCAAGGTCGAGAAGACCGCCCAGTTCCGGGATGATGTCCTTGATATTTTGCCCCGTAAGACGGTTGCTGTCTTCGCCGATCAAATCCGCAGCCGATGTGTTCGCAATCGTGATGCGCCCGTCGCCGGCGAGACCGATGACGCCTGCCGACACGCCCGACAGGACGGCTTCGGTAAAGCGGCGGCGCTCATCGAACTGGCGGTTCGTATCAATCAGGTCGTCGCGCTGTGTCTGCAACTGGGCCGTCATATGGTTCATGGAACGCGCGAGAGCGCCAAGTTCGCCATCGTCTTTATAAACCTCGACGCGCGCGCCAAGGTCGCCCCCGGAAACCCTTTCGGACATTTTCACAAGACGCCCGATCGGCTGGACCAGCCGTGTCGCCGCGACGAGAGCCAGCCAGATCGCGCCAAAGAGAATGATAATCGCGAGGACCACATAGCCGGCGAGGAAGACCCTTTCGAGCCGTGAACGGCCGAGCTTGGCTTCTTCCCAATCAGCGACAACCTCGCGTGCAGAAATAATGCGCGCTGTCGTCTTCGGGTCGATCCGGTAATAGGCGATGAGATAGCCGCCGCCGTAATCCTCGATCGGCAGCGTGCCGCGGAACATATCATAGGTTTCGTCGTCATTGACGCCGAAGACGAATTGACCGCCGGGGGCTGCGACTTCCTCGATCTGTTTGAAAATATCGCCCGAGGGAAGATTGAACGTCCCGGACTCCAGCTCCGCGCGCACTAAAAGATTCATGTCGCCGTCAAGGAGATAGAGCGCCGAAAGACCACGCACCTGCGCCTGAGCAAAGACATAACGGCGGAACGAAATCGGCGTCTGTTCAAATCCGATGCCGTCCACTTCCTGACGGTGAAGATCGTAGGCGATTTCACGAATTGTCTGCTGCGCTTCCGCTGAATTGAATTCGATCAGGCCGCGGGCGAGATCGCGCGCCGTTTCCTGATAATTGTCGATCCGTTCACTGAAAACATCGTTGAGGCTGGCGCGCAGGATGGTGAAGGCGAACAGAAAAGCGATGACCGCCGGGATCGCCGCGACCGCCGAAAACAGCCAGACAAGCTGCATATGGGTGCGCGAGCCGGCAAGCTGGTGGCGGCGGTTTGACCACACATGAAACAGCCGCACCCCGACAAGCAGCGCGAAGCCGGCGGCGATCACGATATTGCCGATGATCATCCACATCAGGAAAGAGCGGTCGACGCGCTCCACCAGTGGCGACATCAAAAACCAGGTGGTGAGAAAAGCGACTGCGGCGGCGCCGATCAGCGCGGAGGCGACCGTTGTATTGGAAAGCAGCCATTGCGGTATGAAACGGCGCGGCGCGGCGCTGGAGCGCGCGCTATCCGGTGTGTCGAAATGCTGTTCCGTAATACTCAACCCGACGCCATCCTGAGGGGCTCTCCGGCCCGAAGTCCTTCTCCGCCGTCACAGCCGCCAGACGCCATCCCGCGCCGGGACCGCCGCAAGCGGCTCAACCTCCCCCAAACTATGGGGATGGTGCTTGTGTTGTTGCAGAAAATCAACACTTTTGTTGCCAAAATGAAACAGGGTAAACACCGGATCGGGACCGCCGCCTCAGCGCGCCGCCAAAGCGATCCGGAAGCTCAGGCGGCCCGCTCCGCCAGACGGACAGAGCCTTCAAAGAAGCCAGCCAGCGCCTCAATGACCTTTTCCGGCGAGTTGATCCGGCAAAGGTCAGCGCGGAAAGCCCGCCGCTGCGCCGGATCCAGATCCAACGGCGCGTGATCCACAGTGGCGGCGAGGTGTTTGCGGGCCATGCGGACGCCAAGAACCTCGCCGTAATGGGCGATGGTCTCTTGATAATGCGAGACAGCAGCGTCTCGTTGCATATCGAGGGGCGGCGCCGCCATCCGGCCATCATCCGTTTCCAGCGCTTTGGCGACGGCGCCCGGCAACCAGGGCCGCCCCGTTGCAGCGCGGCCGATCATAACGCCATCGGCGCCGGAATGCTTCAACGCCTCGCGCGCCGTCTCGACATCAACAATATCGCCATTGACGATCACCGGGATCGACACGGCGTCTTTCACCGCCCGCACCGCCTCCCAGTTCGCAGTCCCATTGTAGAAGTCGTTGCGGGTGCGGCCATGCACGGTGAGCATCTGCACGCCGGCGCTTTCCGCGCGAACAGCCAGCTCCGGCGCATTCAGGCAATCCCAGTCCCAGCCGAGCCGCATTTTGAGCGTCACCGGCTTCGTGGTCGCCGCAACGGTTGCTTCGATCAGGGTCAGCGCGTGGTCAAGATCGCGCATCAGCGCCGAGCCCGACAGAACCCCCGTCACCTGCCGCGACGGGCAACCCATATTGATATCGATGACGTCTGCGCCGGCAGCCTCTGCAAGCCGCGCCCCTTCCGCCATCCAGCGCGGCTCCCTCCCTGCAAGCTGAACCACAAAGGGAAAGATCTCGCCATCGCCTTCGGCCCGGCGCACCACATCGGGCCGGCCGCGAACAAGCTCCTCACACGCGGTCATCTCCGACACCACAAGCCCCGCGCCGAAACGCGCGACCGCCCGCCGGAACGGCAGGTCGGAGACGCCGGACATGGGCGCCAGCGCGACGTTGTTCTTTAAGTTGATGTCAGCGATCGAAAACATTCTACATGTAACTTGTTGGCGTGGCGGCTGTTTACCCGCTAAAGCAGAGACTTACAAATCGTTCCGGAAAACCATGGTTAAGCTGAACACAATCGCCGTCATCGTCGCCGCAGGCCGCGGCAGCCGCGCCGGCGCTGGCGGGCCGAAGCAATATCGACTGCTGGCGGGCCAAGCCGTGATCGCGCGGACCGTGGAGGCATTTCTGGGTCATCCGGATATCGACGGCGTTCGCGTCATCATTCATCGCGACGACCGCGACGAATATGACGCCGCCATGGGCGCGCTGTTGAAGCACAGAAAGCTGCTCGATCCGGTCACCGGCGGCGCGGAACGACAGGACTCCGTGCGGCTCGGCCTCGAAAGCATTATAGCGAACCATCCGTCCCGCGTTCTGATCCATGACGCAGCTCGGCCCTTCATCGACCAGAAAACCATCACGCGGGTCATCAACGCCCTCGATACGGCGGACGGCGCCATCGCCGCTCTCCCCGTTCACGACACGATCAAGCGCGAAGGCGCCGACAAAAAAATCGCCGCGACAGTGCCGCGCGAAGCGCTGTGGCGGGCGCAGACGCCGCAAGGCTTTCACTTCGACAAGATTCTCGCCGCGCATCGCGAGGCCGAAGGAAAAGTGCTGACCGATGACGCCGCTGTCGCCGAAGCCGCAGGGCTTTCCGTCACGCTTGTTCCCGGTTCGCCCGACAATATGAAACTGACCCAGGCCCAGGATTTCGGCATGGCCGAAACGCTGCTCGGCAGGAAAGACAAGAAAATGGAATACCGCACCGGTCATGGCTATGACGTCCACGCCTTTGAGGAAGGAAACGCCGTTATCCTGTGCGGCGTTGAAATTCCCCATGAGAAGAAACTGAAAGGTCACTCTGACGCCGATGTCGGGATGCACGCGCTGACCGACGCCATTCTCGGCGCGATCAGCGAAGGCGATATCGGCGATCACTTCCCGCCATCCGATCCGAAATGGAAAGGCGCGCCGAGCCATGTCTTTCTGGAAAAAGCCCGTGACCTCGTCGCGCGGGCCAAAGGCAAGATCGCCCATTGCGACGTGACGCTGATTTGCGAGGCGCCGAAGATCGGCCCGCATCGCGACCGGATGCGCGCCGCCCTCGCGCTAATTCTCGACATTGATGAGCGGCGCGTGTCGGTCAAGGCGACAACAACCGAGCAACTAGGATTTACCGGCCGCCGCGAAGGCATCGCCGCCATGGCGACCGCAAGCGTCGCTTTGCCTGTTTCGGAGTAAGCCATGAAAGAGCTCTTACGCACCAACAATCCGGCGCTGATCAATTATGTCGAGAACCTGATGAGCCAGGCCAATATCGACTATCTCCTCGCTGACCAGCATGCGAGCGTCATGGATGGTTCTATCGGCGCTTTGCCGAGGCGCATACTTGTGCCCGATGACGACTTCAACCAGGCGTTGCGCATTATGCGCGAAGCCGATCTAGGCGACGAAATCAGCCGCACGCATCTGAAAGACCAGAAGTGACCCAGACCCATCGCATCTGGTCACTGGCGCAGGCGATCATCGACAAGGCCGGCGCCGAAGGCATGATGGTCGCCGCGGCGGAATCCTGCACAGGCGGGATGATCGCTTCTGCGCTCACCGATGTGCCCGGCGCGTCCGCGATCTTTGAGCGCGGCTTTATCACCTACACCAACGAAGCGAAGACCGAGATGCTCGGCGTGCCTGCGAAGATCATTGAAACAAACGGCGCCGTGAGCGCGCCGGTCGCCCGCGCCATGGCGAAGGGCGCCCTTTATAACTCCCGCGCCGATGTCGCCGTATCTGTCACCGGCATCGCCGGGCCCTCTGGCGGCACGGACCGCAAGCCCGTCGGCCTTGTCTGGTTCGGCCTCGCGGACAGGAACGGCGTCACGCGTGTCGAACGCCGGGTCTTTGCCACGGGCTCGCGCGATTTCGTCAGAACCAAAGCGACCGAGACTGCGCTGCACCTGATGTTGCGCCTGTTGTGACGCATTTTCGACCATAGATATTGAACGGCGCCCCATGCGAATCGCGACGATGCGCAGCCAATGCGCATTGGGTAAAATTTGCAGAACACAAATTGTACAACGATTGAGTTCGCACAACCTCCCGTTTCATAAACGCTTTATATATCTGTATACTGACTACTCTTCAGGCTTATATCGCTTTTGCGACATGTTTAACATTACTGACACCCAACCGACACGAAACTGACGCAGCTCTGTGATTGAAGCCGCGATATTGCATCGCGCAATGAATTTCAAAAACCTGTTGAGGGGTCACAGTAATGTCTTCACGCACGCTTTCACGCGGCGATTTCGCTCGCCCAAAATTCAACCGCCGTTTCATGCGCACCTGCTGCGCAGCGGCGCTTTCCGTTTGCTTTACTGCGCCGGCATTGGCGCAGAATGCAGATGAAGACGAGCAAGATGAAATTGTCGTCTACGGTCAAGCGGTCTCACTCAAGCGAGCCATCGACGCCAAGCGCGGCGCGACAAACATCATGGACGCCACTGTGCAGGACGACATTGGCCGCCTGCCGGACCTCAACACCGCCGCTGTCATTCGCCGCATCACCGGCATTGCGGTGCAGAACGATCAGGCGGAAGCGCGGTTTCCGATCATTCGCGGCCTGAACCCAACCTATAACCGCACCACCATCGACGGCGGCATTGTTTCTTCGCCGGAACGCGGCGGCTCAGGTCGCGCTGTGCCGCTCGACGTCATCCCGGCCTCGCTCTTAAGCCGCCTTGAAGTTGTGAAATCGGTGACGCCGGAGCTCGACGGTAACGCTATCGGCGGCACGATCAACGTCGTTACGCGCAGCGCCTTCGATCAGGAAGACGCCTTCTTTTACGGTTCTGGGTTTGTCGGCTTTCACGAACAATCAGGCGACGGCTCGACCTTGAGCGACGGCGAAAAAGTGCAGCCATGGCGCGCCAATTTCGCAACCGGCACAACTTTCGGCCCAGACGACCAGTTCGGCGTCGTAATCGGCTTCGATTACTCCGTGCGCAACTTCGAAATTCCACAGGTCGAAGTCGATGACGCCGACTACACCGAATTTGACGACGCAGGCGTCAATGTCGGGCTCGGCAATGGCAACGGGATTATTGTGCCGACCAACAACCGCCTTTTCTTCTACAACAACACCCGCCAGCGTATTGGCGGCTCGGGCAAGGTCGAATGGCGCCCGAGCGATCAGTTCGAGGTCACCCTGTCCGGCCTCTACACCCAGTTCAATGACGATGAACGCCGTGACGAATACACCTATGAATTGGGAACCAGCGGCGCGGCTTCTGAACCCGGCATGATCACGGATCAGACCATCACCTCAGGCGTAACTCAGACCGGCTATGGCGTCGTCGGCATCGGCCGTTTCATACTCGACCGGAAAATCTACAACGGCCAGGCCAACGCCATCTGGCGCCCGACGGAAAATGCGACATTTGATCTGCGCGCGACTTATTCCGGCGCTAAATTACACAACCCGGAATCGACCGAAGCTTTCGTCACCGACACAACATTCGGCGCACTCTATGACACAACCGATTTCTTCCCGCGCTCCTATCCGCTCGATCCCGAAAGCTACTACAATCCGGCAAGCTACGCGCACACCAATCGCGGCGAGCTTGATCGTTACGCAGAAGATGAAATTCTTGAAATTGCTCTGAATGGCGAGTTTGAATTCGACGCCTTCACCGTAAAAACAGGCGGCGTCTATCGCGATCGCAGCAAGGATGAAGGCTTCGACTTCGCGCGTTTCGTATCCGACACCCCCTACACGCTCGCCGATGTTCCCGACACCAAACTCGCCGATGTCGATTATCAGGGCAATTACAAATTCCTGTTCCGCATTGACAGCGACGCCGCGAACGCTTTCTTCGCCGCCAATCCGTTTACGCAGACCGCCACATCGGTATCCGCATCGTCCGCCTCCGAGCAGGTTTACGCAGGCTACGTCCAGGGGTCGCTTGATCTGGGGGTCGGCTCCGTCACCGGCGGCGTGCGCGTCGAACATACGTCATGGGATGGCGGCCCTGTCGGCGGTGAACAGGTCTCCGGCGACTACACCAACATTCTCCCCAGCGCGGTCGCCCGCTTTAATCTCGCGGACGAGGTAGTGTTGCGTCTCGCCGCCTCGCGGACCATCGGCCGGCCAAACATTTCCGACCTTACACGCGGCTTTACACCGGGCACAGACGGCACGGACCTCACCCTGTCGCGTTCCAATCCGGAGCTTGATCCGCGCAAATCGACCAATATTGACGCTTCGCTGGAATGGTACATTCCCGAAGGAATCCTTTCGGTTGGCGCATTCTACAAGGACATCTCTGACGAGATTTTTGTCCTGACAACAACCGACGCCAACCTCACCGTGGACGGCGTTGTCTTCGATCGGGTCACCCAGCCGGAAAACGCAGCGAACGCCGAAATCTTAGGTCTTGAAGCGCAATATCAGCAGGTCATGTACTTCCTGCCGGCGCCATGGAACGGGCTCGGCGTCGGCGCCAATGTCACCTGGCTCGACACCGACTTCACGGTGCCGCTCGGCGATGGAACAACGCGCTCCACGTCGCTGCTGCAACAACCGGATCTCACCTACAATTTGACCCTGTTCTACGCGAACGAATATTTCGAAGTCCGCGGGTCATATAACTACACAGGTGAATTCCTCGACCTGCTGAACGCCGGTGATCCCAACCACGATGAATATTGGGACGAACGCGGCCAGCTTGATCTTCAGGCGCGCGTCAATCTGAGCGAGAATTTCTCCGTGGTTGCCGAAGCCGTGAACGTCACGGATGAAGGCCGTACGGAACTCACCGGCCCGGACGCACAATTCCTTCAGGAAGACGCGCGTTTCGGCCGCACGTTCTGGGTCGGCTTCAACGCATCCTTCTAAACATGCCAATGCTGGCGCTCTTCAAAAAAATTGAAGGGCGCCAGTTTTTTGCGATACGGGAATCAATGATGAAAAACATCGCCGCCGCTCTCCTCGCCGTTATTTGTTTCAGCGCCGCCACCGCTCATGGTGAGGAACCGCAAAACGAAGACGCAAGACGCGAGGCTCGGCGCGCCGCCTGGATGGCGATGGGCATTGAAGACTATCAGCCTCCGGTCCCACAGGAATTGACCGCCACAAAACTTGAAGACTTCACGGCGCTGGAAGCGACACAGGGCGTCGCCGCCGACGAAAAATATTTCTACGCCGTCGCCAATTACGTCCTTGCAAAATATGAGCGCAAAACCGGCGCCCTCATAAAACGATGGATCGGCAAGCGCGGCGGCCTCATTCGCCACATGAACAGCTGCTACGCCGAAGCGGGCAAGCTTTACTGCGCCAATTCCAACCATCCGCAACTGCCTATGGCGAGTTCTATTGAAATCTTCGATACGAAAACCATGACCCATGTAGAGAGCAAGAGCTTCGGCGTGATGGATGAAGGCTCCCTCGTCTGGTTCGACCATTACAAAGACGGATGGATTGCAGGCTTCGCCCATTATGATGACGAAACCGGACTACCCTTTAAGGATCACAGCTACGCATCGGTCGTCACTTATGACCGGGACTGGCGAAAAACCGGCGGCTACGCCCTGCCCGCCTCCATCCTTGAAAAAATGGCGCCGCAGGCGGCGTCAGGCGGCGCGATCGGCGATGACGGCCGACTTTATGTTATGGGTCATGATCTGCCGGAGATGTATGTTCTGGACTTCCCCGAGATGGGTCCGGTCATGACCCATGTCGCCACCATCGCAGCGCCCGCGGAGGGTCAGGCCTTCGCTTTCGATCCTGAAGACCCGCGCCGCGTCTGGGCGATCAGCCGGCCCAGCGGCAAGGTCGTTTCCTTCACCCTGCCTGAAATCGACTAGCCGCCATAAACATCGTCGGCGCGCTTTACAAACGCTTCGGACATGCGCGCAAAGGCCTTGTCAAACACCGCCTGCGCCGTCGCCTGCAATAGAAAGGTCCTGAACTCGAACTTTATCTCGAAGTCGATCACGGAACCGCCCTCCGGCTTGTCCGTAAAGCGCCAGCGATTTTCGAGATTGCGAAACGGCCCGTCCACATAAGCAACGTCGATGCGCTTGCTCTCGCTATCGAGGGCGACCTTGCTGCGGAAGCGTTCGCGGAAAACTTTGTAGGCGACGATCATGTCGGCGGTGATGTTCGCTTCGCCGCGCTCAACGATCCGCAGCCCGACACACCAGGGCAGAAATTCGGGATAGGCTTCGACATCGGCGACCAGCGCATACATCTGGTCGGCCGTGTAGGGTACGTCAGTTTGGGTATGCCGGAATGTCACGGGAGGCGCTTCGCCTTTCGTGCGGGTCCATCAAAAAGATCGAGCATATGTGTCATGACGGCCGTTTCGCATTGCGCGCATAGCCGTCAAACAGGTCGAGCATACGTTCAAACCATGCAGCGACAGATTGCGGCGCTTCGTAAATGTCTTCCGCCGTTGAAAGCCTCGGCCACATGAACGCGCCCATGACAATGTAATCGCACAGATTGGGCGCGTCGCCGCCGAGAAACCGGTACCGCCCCAGCGGCGCTGACAAAATCTGCAACGACGCTTCGGTCTTTTCTTTTTGCCCCGGCAATGCGGCGAGTTCTTCCAGCGTTTTGCCGAATCGCTCCTCCCGCGAGGCACGGAAATAGGGTTTGTCATCTTCGGCCGCGAGGGCGTGAATACGCGAGACCAGCATTGGCGACACGGCCGGAAAGAAAGACGAAAACAACCAGCTGCGATAAAATTCCGCCGCAGCCGCCTCTCCTTGCGTCGCGACAAGCGGGTTTTCAGGATAGGTCTTGTCGAGCCACGCCATAATCGCCGCGCTGTCTTTGACCATCTCCTCGCCATCGACGATGACCGGGATGCGGCCATATTCCGGATCGGGATATTTGGTCTTGTCGGCGAAGCCGACCAAAATGGGCTCGAATTCCAGCGCTTTGTGGAGAAGCGCGAATTTCACCATCCAGCAGAACGGGCTCGGCCTGATATCGGGATCGGCCAGCGCAAGATCGTATAATTTCAAGGCCATAGCGGCATTCCAGCGAGCCTTGAAGCGGCCCGCCCGTCTCTTAGCCGCGCGTAACGCCCCTCGCAAGACGCGCGCGCGTCGTAGCCCGACCGCCAGACGGGAAGACTCGACAAGCTGCAACTATAGAGTGTAATAAATAAATGTTTTTCATTTGTTCTTTACTTTAAATGGAGGGGAAAAGATGAGTTTAGACGCAGAAAAACGATATCAGGACATTGCTTTCTTCAATATTGAGAAGAAATCAGCGGCGCCCGAAAAGAAATCCAATGTCATGACGATCATCGCTGTCAGCGTTCTCGTCACCGTCGTCCTGCTCGCAATCGGATATTGCGCAGGCCTGAAGGCCGGGTATTTCGCCGCGCCCTGCTGCTTCGGCCCGCTTGAACTTCAGTTCGATTTTGAGGGCTGAGCGCCCTTCACATTTTCAGTTTTCAAACAGACCGCAAAAAGCCGGTCCTTTAACGGGGGTTTTTATGAAAACATATCTTGTCATCATCGCCGCGCTCGCTGCATTGACGCAAGGCTGCACACACAAAGTCGCAGTTGACGACTTCACGGTCCGCAATGAGACCATCATTCCCGCCGGAGAGCCGCAGGCGCGGCGCGACATCGCTGCAGAAACCTGCGAAGCGCAATATACGGCCGGAAAGCAAAACTATCTTTCAGCCGTTCAGGGCGCGATCGCCGCGGGCGCAAGCAATCCCGACGCCAGCAAGGCGCCGCTGGACGCTTTCCGGGCCGAGATCAACGCCGCTTACAACGCCGTCGTGCAGCGCTGCAAAACGCATATGCATTGTCTTGAGGTGCAGCGTTACGATGAAGCGAAATGCTATATGGCCGCGAGCGACCGCAAGGACGCCGAGCGACGCTTTTCAGATCTCGCTGAGGATCTCCGCCGGATCGAAAGCAAGCCCCGCTCCGATCATGGCCACAAGGCGAAATCCAAACCCGCCGTCATCGTCAACAACAAGAACACCATGACCCAGAATAACGATCAGCGGCAGAAAAACGACGCGCAAACCGGAGACCGGATCGAGGATCAGGACGTTCTGAAGGTTTGCGGCGATGTGAAGGGCCTGTTGCAGTCCCAATGCCGGCGTCCCTGCGGCAATTGCTAAGCGCCTTTGGCGGCGCGCGCCGCCTGTAATCTCGCGAAATCCTCGCCTGCATGATGCGATGACCGTGTCAGCGGCGAGGACGAAACCATCAAAAAGCCTTTGGCGCGCGCCAGCGTTTCATAAGATTTGAATTCATCCGGGTGAACGAAGCGGTCGATGGGCGCATGCTTGCGTGTGGGCTGTAGATATTGGCCAATGGTGATGAAATCGACGCCGGCGGAACGCATGTCGTCCATCACCTGCATCACTTCTTCGCGGGTTTCGCCAAGCCCGACCATAATGCCCGACTTCGTGAACATCGTCGGGTCACGCTCTTTCACTTTTTCAAGCAGGCGCATGGAATTGTAATAACGCGCGCCGGGTCGGATGGAGAGATAGAGACGCGGCACGGTTTCAAGATTGTGATTAAAGACATCCGGCTTTGAATCGATCACAATCTCCGCCGCGCCATCCTTGCGCAGGAAATCCGGCGTCAGAATTTCAATCGTCGTCCCGGGCGCGCGGGCGCGAATGGCTTTCACAACCTTCGCGAAATGATCGGCGCCGCCATCTTCGAGGTCGTCGCGGTCAACAGACGTGATGACGACATGGTTGAGGCCCATCTCGGCCACCGCGTCGGCGACATTTCCAGGCTCGTTGACATCCAGCGGCGCCGGCAATCCGGTCTTCACATTACAAAAGGCGCAGGCGCGCGTGCAGGTGTCGCCCATGATCATCATGGTCGCGTGCTTTTTATCCCAGCACTCGCCGATATTGGGGCACGCCGCCTCTTCGCAGACTGTGTGCAGGTTTTTCGAGCGCACAATCTCGCGCGTCGCCGCATAGCCCCTGGAGACCGGCGCCTTGACCCGAATCCATTCGGGCTTGCGCAGGATCGGGCTATCCTCGCGTTTTTGTTTTTCCGGATGGCGGGGCTTTTCCCCGCCGATTGTGTCTATGATCGTCGCCATGGCGCTCCATGTAGCAGCGGCGCCCCTGTATTGTAAGGGGCGCCGCCAGCTGGGCGCAGGGACTGATGGAAGGGGCGAAACCGCCTAAAACATCAAGCGGTTAACGTCGTCGATAATCTCGTCAAACGGGCGATGGATGATGGCCCCGTCCATAGGCTCTCCGAGGGAGACATTGATCGCCTCCCAGGCTTCTATGGAAGGGATCGTCGGCGCCGCGCTGACACGAGCGAGCTGCGCGCCTTCGGTGGAGAACTTCACCACCTCGCGCGACACCGGCAGGCGCAACCAGCGCCAGACCCGGCGGCGCATCTCGCCGCTTTGATAAAGCTCCCAACGCGGGTCGGATCCATCCTTCGAAACATCGAAGAAAAGCGTTTTCAGATCGCCTGCGTCGGCGAGCACGAGCACGCCATTCGCATGTTCATAAAATGCCGGCGCGCGGCCATTGCTCAGAAAAGACGATTCGCCGAAGCCGCATCTTAAGTCAGCGATGGCTTTGCGCTTCGCCATGACGCAGCCCTGAAACTTGGCGACGATATTCGGCCATTCCTGCCGGCCAATCACGAAAAGCCCGCCAGCGACGAAAAGGATCATCATCGCCGCGACCTGCACCGTCATCATCAGGCCAGCCACATAATAATTGAAGGCGAGAACCAAGGGCGCCAAAAGCGCAAAGGTCGCCGCAATAGGTCGTTTGAACCCGATCAGATCCTCGCGCGCATAATCATTCACATTGTCGGAGTAATCCGCAGCGTGCTTGAGACGCGCAACAACAGGAGCGGGAATATCAACACGCGCAGTGGTAAGCATGTCATCCTCACTTATAAAACTTGATTGGGAGGATGGCGCCTAAGGTTTGCCGCCCGCTTAAGACGTTAACGCCAAATTTATATTCATTGTCAGAAAGTAAGCGGCGTAAGGGCTTGTATTATTAACGCCCGCCGCATTCTCGCCACAATTCAGCGCCGGTTGCGCCTTATTTGAGCATCTTTTTTAGAGGGGAACAGCGGTTCGGCGGAACACCTTGCGGATCGCGAAATTTGTAATCACCCGGTCAACCCCCGGAAGACGCGTGAGAATTTCCGTGTGGATGCGCTCATAATCGGCGCCGTCGAGACAAAGAATGCGCAACAGATAATCCGACAGGCCGGCCATCAGGTAACATTCCATGATTTCGCGATGGCGCGTCACCGCTTTTTCAAATTCGTTCAGCGTCGATTGTTGCTGATTTTTAAGGGTCGCCTGAACGAAGACCGAGGTTTCCAACCCCGCTTCGCGTTCATTGACGATCACCACCTGCTGGGTGATGACGCCGGTGCGCCAGAGCTCCTTCACCCGCTTGTGACAGGCCGACGGCGACAGCCCCACCCGCTCCCCCAACTCCGTGAAGGGGGTCTGGCCGTCCTCCTGAAGGACGTTCAAGATAGCTGTGTCGAACTTGTCCATGGCATTGAATTCCATTCTCCTAAATTCATAGATTACGATACATAATTCTTCTAATTATCAAAAATGGCGTAAAATATCAAAAATATCCTCTAAATTCTGAATATAATCCGCCCCGAACAAATCACGAGGGAGACTCCCATGCTTGTTGGCGTTCCAAAGGAAATCAAAAATCACGAATACCGCGTCGGCCTGGTTCCCGGGAGCGTGCGCGAATATGTGCAGAACGGGCATGAGGTGCTGGTGGAAACCGGCGCCGGCGCCGGGATTAAGGCGAGCGACGCCGACTATGTCGCCGCGGGAGCCAAGATCGCTCCAGACGCCAAGACTGTGTTCGAAAAAGCCGACATGATCGTCAAAGTGAAGGAGCCCCAGCCGACAGAATGGGCGCAGCTTCGCGAAGGTCAGCTCCTCTACACTTATCTGCACCTGGCGCCCGATCCGGATCAGGCGCGCGGCCTCATTGAATCAGGTGTCACAGCTGTCGCCTACGAAACTGTCACGGACGCCTACGGCGGTCTGCCGCTGCTGGCGCCCATGAGCGAAGTCGCGGGACGCCTTTCCATCCAGGCCGCCGCCTATGCGCTGACGGCGCACCAGGGCGGGCGCGGGCTGTTGATGGGCGGCGTGCCGGGCGTCTTGCCGGCGAAAGTGCTGGTCATTGGCGGCGGCGTTGTCGGCACCCATGCGGCGCGCATGGCTGTAGGCCTCGGCGCGGATGTCACCATCCTCGACCGCTCTAACCGTCGCCTTGCTGAGCTCGACGAGCTTTTCGAAGGCCGCGCCAAGACCCGTTATTCCACCTATGAAGCCCTCGACGAAGAAACCGACGTCGCGGATGTGGTGGTCGGCGCCGTGTTGATCCCCGGCGCATCGGCGCCAAAGCTCGTCACCCGCGAGATGCTGAAAGGCATGAAAGAAGGCTCTGTGCTGGTGGATGTCGCCATCGATCAGGGCGGGTGCTTTGAAACCTCCCACGCGACCACCCACGCCGATCCCACCTATGTGGTCGAAAACGTCATTCATTATTGCGTCGCCAATATGCCGGGCGCCGTGCCGCTGACCTCCTCGCACGCCCTCAACAACGCGACGCTGGGCTTTGGCCTGCAACTCGCCAACCGCGGATTGGAGGCGCTGAAGGACAACGCGCATCTTCAGGACGGGCTCAACATCCACAAAGGCAAGGTCACCTATAAGGCGGTCGCAGAGGCCCTCGGGGTCGACTACACCCCTGCGGCGGATGCTCTAAAAGCCTGACCCATAAGCTTTTTCTAACCCAGCGCCCGGCCATCGCCGGGCGCTGTTATATTGCGGCGCAAAAACACTGAAAGCTCGCGAAAATATTACTTGATGGTAAGCAATTCCGGCTCTGGTCCTCCGGGATAAAGCTTGCCGAAAGCGCGCGATCAGAGGCATAGTCGCGCCGGAGAGAGGGAACATTATGCGCAAATCTATTTTCAAGAGCTTTGCCGTCGCCGCCGGAATGGGCTTGGCGCTGGGTTTTGCTCACGCGCACGCCGCGCCTTCCCTGCCTTTCGGCGGCGGATCGGCCCTTTTTGCCGATAGCGGATCTGACGCTTCCACCGATCAGGCGAGTTCTGCGCTTGAAAACATGATGCAGCGCTTCATCCGCATCGACGCAGAAGAAACCGCCGCGGCCGGTGTTGAAACCGAGAGCAGCGAATGTCCGGAAGAAAAGAAAACCAAGCTCGCTGAGTCTGACAAAGACGAAAAGAGCGACAAGAGCGCCCCGCAAGGACCGGAGCCGATCTACTTCGCGTTCTAGTCCCGGGTTTCACTACCGTCTGAAATTTCAGTTTTCTTGGATGGCGCGTCTCGCTTACGCGGTTTTGCGCGCGCCAACAGCATCAGGTCGTGTTTGTAACGCCCGCGCGTCAACCGCATGATGACGATGATGATCCCCGACAGCGCAAAGACTAACCCAGCGGCGGCGGCGGTCATCACCAATGGATTATTGAAATCCTCACGGTCCTCATAATCCATAATGTGGAGCATCCAGAAAAAGTCGTAGAGCCGCCAGATATCGTTGCGGCGCGCGCGCACCTCGCCGCTCGACGGCGAGATATAAAGACGTGTGTTGTATTTGTCGTCGAAATCAACGCGCCAGACCGGCGTCTCCCGGCGATATTCCTGTGGCGGAAAACTAATCAGGCGTGCGCTGACGATCTCACCGTCGCCGACAAAATCCTGTTTGGCGATGCCGCGCACATCCCTTTCCTTCAAGGGAGTCAGCCTTTCACCGCTTGATGCGTCAAACATGGCGATGGCGCCGTCGGCGTTCGAGGCGAGATAAACGACCCGTCCGCCAAACCGCTTCAGCTCCACTGAGGTGGCGCCCGCCGCCTGCGCAATAATTCCGCCCGGCGATGCATAGGCTTGCGCCTCAAGCTCAATCGGCGGCGAGATGAAAGCGACATTTTCACCGCGCACCATCTCGATGGGGAACCAGCTCATGATTACCCCGGACGCCATCCACAGAAGAACCTGGATGCCGAGGATCAGCCCCGCCCAGAGATGGATGCGCTGAACCCAGGTTTTGGCTTTCATTCGCCTGCGCCGCCGGATGTTGATGAGGCTTGCGCAATGTCGGACGCCGACAGCGGCGTCGTCAGCAGCGTTTCAAACGCCGCCCAGCGGTCGCCGCCATTCAGCGCAGCCTGATGCTCCACAAAGCCTTCGACGAGGTCGCGACCAAGATTGTAGTTCAGCACATAGCCGCGATAGGTTTCGATGAAACGGATCGACTGTTCAGCCCGCTCACGGGATTCTAGCCGGTATTTCATCGATAGCTCCACCGCCTCGTCACGGCTGAGGCGCCCGTCGAGATATTCCCGCGCGATGTGATTGCGCGCGTGGGAAAGTTTGCGGCGCAGATCATTGAGCTGTTCAAGCGTCGCCGCTTTTTCAGGATCGAGCCCGGCGAGCGGAAAAAGAACATTGCGTTCAAAAGCGATCTTTTCCTTGTCCGGAAAGGCGAGCTCAATGCCGTAATTGGCTGAGCCTTCCGCGGTCACCGACATGGGCGAGAACAGCGGATAGACGGAGTATTCGATCCACCCTGCGCCATCCAGAAGGTCGCGCTCGATAAAAACGTTCCATACATGGTGGCCCGGATAGCCTTCGTGACAACCGAGGTCGACAGCGCGGTCGATGATGATCGGGAAATCCGTATTGACCTGAATGAGACTTTCGTAATCGCCTTGATACCAGTTATAGCCGCTCCAGGGTTTGTCAGTGACAAACTCCAGACGGAAGCTTTCAGTTTCCGGCAGCCCATAATGGGCGAGCGTGCGCTTGCGGCATTCGGCGATAGCGGCGTCGAAGACCGCCTGCAGCTTGTCTTCAGGAACTGCGAGGGAATTCCGAAACGCCTCTACGCGGTCCGATAGCGTACCTTCACCCGGCAACAGCGCATCGATTTCAGTAAGAGCGGCGTCGAATTCCGCGAGGTCGTATTGCGGCGCCACGGCGTCATAGAGAAGCCGGGTTTCCTCATCGAAGGAAAATGTCTTGCCCTGCGCCATTTGAATGCGGGTGAGCGCTGCGCGGAACTGTTTTTCAAGCATCGCGCCGCGAACGCTGGCCCCACCGGCATTGGCGCGGGAAATGGAGATCAATAGCCCTTGGGCGTCTGCTTCGAGCTGGTCGAGCGGGCGCTGCTGTCGCTTCGCCTCCTCGGCCCAATCGACGGGACCGTGATAGGCGTCCACAAAGTCAGGATCATGTTCGCCGACGCCCAGCGCCAGCTTGACGAAAGCTTCCCCGAGGGAATTGAGGCTCGCCGAAGTTTCCTGCGCCGCGACATAAGCATCTCGCGGCGCGCCGTCTGCTGTTTCAACTGAAGCATTGGAAAGGCGGGCCGCCTTGTCGGCGCCCGCCTCATTTGATTCGCCGTTACAGGCCGCAAGCATGGCTCCTGCGCCAAAAATGGCGGCGAGAGTAGCGGCGAGCCTGGTCACTGGGGCGCCGCTTAGACAGCCGCGCCGGAGAAGGTCGACGTTCCGAAAGCGCCGAGTTGCACATTGCCGGAAATGTTGTCGCCTTCGGTTTTACCCGTGAAGGAGAGCGTGATCGGCATGGGATTTGTTACTTTCGCATCCCATTTCAGCGTGTCGCCTTCAACCTTGCCGTTTTCAATCGGCGATGTGCCGGCTGCGCCGGACATTTCACCGGTGAGCGCGCCGCCTTCTTCCTTCAGCGTCAGGGTCGCGGTCTGTTCGCCCATAGGGGTTTTGATCGTGATGTTCCACTTGCCGTCAATGGCCATGATTTCCTCCTTTGCGGCCCCGCCTCCGGGGCGCTTCTCAAGTCGCGGCAGACCTTAGCGTTTGCGCCTTGCCGCGCAAGGGGCAGCCGCAGCGAACCCGGCCGCAAGGCGCCGCTTTTTCAATTCACGAGCCTCCCGTCAACGCACCAGCTTGACCCGCTCACCCGCTCTTACGGATTCAGTGGGTTCGATCGCATTCATCACCCTGAAACGCTCTTCCTTATATGCGTCAAAGGCCATGTAGCTGGAAAGGCTCGCGGCGGAATCGCTCCGCTGAACCGTGACCACATCGATGCGCTGGGCCGGCGGCGGATTCGCCGCTTGTAGCGAGACCGCCCGCAAGGACCTGACGCTGGCAAGAATTGGCGACCGCAGTTGCTGGGAGACGCTGGCGGGCGCCACCCACAGGAAAATATAGTTCGTGTCGCCTTTCCATTTCACCACATAGGCGGTGACGTCGACGGCTCCGCTCTGGGTGTTCGCGCGCGCCTCGCCCACTGCGCCGGGACGGCCGCTGATATTGATGGCCCGGGACTGGCCGAGATCAACGCCGAGACTTTGGGACAAGGGCCCGTCGATGATCGCCTGCGGGCTCTCCGCCGAATTGGCCCCGGTGAATTGCATTTGCGCGCCGGTCTGAGCCGAGCGCGCCAGCACAGCCGTTGACGAATTCTGAAGCTCGAAGCCCGACGGGACCGTAAACGCAATGCCGATACCCGGATGAACGAAGTCGCGCCCGCGAATAAAGCCCTGCTTTACCGGATCATCACCGTAAAGAAGCCCGTCAATATTGGCGAGATAGGCGTCACGATTGCGCCCCTCTCCCGACCCGGCGCCGAGCACTTGCGCTTCCTGCGCCGCGCGGCGCACACGCTCCGGCGTGTTGGGGTGCGTATTCAGGAATTCCGGTGGACGCTCCACGCCGGCGATCCGGCTTTCAAGGCTCGACCATTTGCCAAGCGTGTCCAGAAACTCAGACTGGCCGATAGGGTCGTATTTGGCCCTGTCCATGATCCGTACACCAACCAGGTCAGCTTCATATTCCTGACTGCGCGAGAACTTCATGAGGTAAAGTTGCGCCGCCTGACCGGCGAGTTGCGCCGTATCCTGATCACCGGTGAGGATGGCGACCGCGGCCGCGCCGAGCCCCGCGAGATTGCCGCGGCTGACGCGCTGCGCCGTGTGGCGTTCGTAAATATGGCCGATTTCATGACCGATAACGCCGGCGACTTCCGCCTCGCTGTTCGCCAGCGCCAGAAGGCCGCGCGTCACATAAACATGACCGGGCAACGCCATGGCGTTGACCACCGGACTGTCGAGCACCGTGAGTTCAATTGCGCTCAATTCAGGGGACGGCGCCTCCGAGGTAGCAAGGAGACGATTGTGAATGCGCTGTACATAAGCGGTCAGTTGTGGATCGTTCAGCTCGCCGCCGAAAGCCGCGACAATCTTCGGATGCTCCTGATCGCCCAGCGCAAGGCCTTGCTGATCGGAAAGCCCCAGCGGTCCGCCCGTGGATGCGCAAGCGACCAGCGCCACCGCAGCCGCGCAGACCAATATCTTACGAAACGCTGCGTTGAAATTTCCCATAGCACCCTCCCGGTTTGATTGCGGCGCGCTAGAACGTCCAGCGGGGTACCCCCGCACGCGCGCCTCCCCGCCTGTCAGAACAAGTCTAGCACAGGAAGGTTGCAGAGGAAGGCGCAGCTTATTTTTTGGGCTTCGCGCGGCGCCAGCTTTCCATCGCCTGGGATATGGCGAAAGTCTCGCGGTATTTGGGCGAATCCGAGGGACGCGGCGGCCGGTCGCGGGTCAGTTCCATGATCTCGGCGAGTTTGTTGTGCGCCGCGCCGGACTGGCCCGCGCCGATATAGGCGTGCAGTTCAATCAGGGCGTCGGACAACGGATCGTCCGCGCGAATGACAAAATACGGCTCGTTCTCCGCGAGGTCATTATAGCAGTCAAACTGTGACGGATTCGATTTCGATCCGACATAATTTTTATCGGGCGCGGTCATGGGCGTAAGGTCCTCTGCTAGCCGAATGAGATGTATTGGGCGATTCGCGCGCCGCCGCCCTACTCACCCCGTTCGACAATCGCGCGGGCCTCCTTTGACAATTCGGAAATCAGCGACGGATCGCCGACCGAGCGCAGATATTTCACGAAATCCTTGCCGCTGCCGGTCTTTTCGCCGGTGAGAACGATCTGGTCGACGAGCCGCACGAAGTCCTTGAGATCGTCTTTGAAAAAGATGCTGCACAAAAACGGATAGCGGTTCCGGTAACAGCCGATCACCACCCAGCGCCAGAACAAAAGGACGTCCTTTTCGAGGAGGACATGAGTTTCGACCGCCCGGACAATGCGCCGGATCCACCCGAGATAGCGGTGCAGCGCGGTAAGGCCGACTTCGGCGGAGGCGCTGACCGACTTAGACGTTTCGACAAACGGGGTTGTCCGCTCGCCGTCGCGATAATTCCACTCCCGGTCCGCACCGCCGCGCCAGACCGTATTTCGGTCGCAGGCCGAAAGGAGTTTCGTCCGCGCGACCTTGCCGGCGCTGTCGATCTCGTAGACGCTGTCGCTGTCAAGAATTTCGAGAATGCTCTCGTCGAGCTCCGCTGTCAGGCGAAGGCGTTCCATGGAAAGCTGCTGCTCGGCCTGACGCTGCTGGTTGCGCATGACGATGAGATAGGCGAAGCACGCGACCCAGGCGGTGCCGAGCGCGGTGATCCCGTAATTGAGAATGGTGAAGGCGAGTTCTTCGCGCGCCTCGGCGCCGGACGCGACCGCTTCATCGACCGCGACGCGCGGCCAGGTCGTGTCGAGAAAGGTCTCAAACAGCGTATTGGTCTGCCCGGAGATTACTGCGAGGCCGAGATGGACGAAAACTAGGGTGATGAGGATGAGGAGGCATGTCGCCACCCATCGCAAGGTCTTGTCCATCATGCGCGTCTCCTCCGACTTTTTGCTTCAGCGCCTATACCGCCCGCCGGTGCAAATGGGAATGTGCTTGAAAGGGCGCGGCGTGGGCCAGGGGCGTCAATTTTCGATGAAGCAACTGCTTGCGCTTATCCCGAGCAATGCCCGGCGGGTCTGAGATGACGTGAGCTCGGCATGGCGCCGCAGCGAACCAAGAGTGGAGAACAATAAGCGCGCCGGGCAAAGAATCGCCCGCGCGGATGACGAAATAGGGCTCGTCTTCGGCGAGGTCGTCATAGCAATCAAATTGCGACGGGTGGGCTTTCGATCCGACATTCGGCGCGGTCATGGGGGCACTCCTTTTGAAGCCTCTTATTTGAAGCGCTATCCTGACATCCGCCATAGGCGTCAGTTCTTCCTGGATGAAAACACCCGCCTTGCGAGGAAAAACGCGAGGATCAAGATAACCAGCGATCCGACCACTGCCGGCAGGAGCGCGCTTTTTATCGCCCTCTCTGTTGAGAGAATATCGGGCACGCCGGTTTGCCACAAAACCCACTCCCCCCCGATATCAGACGCCAGAGACGGGTGACCGTTCACCAGCATGATATAGGCGTCATCATTGTCAGGATTGATCCGCACCGAAACGTTGATCGCCGGTTCATTGGCGCCGTCATGCCCATAGATGAAATCGCCGGACTTTGTCGGCGCGAACAGGATGGTTCCAAGCCCCCAGATCGGGCTTCCGAAAACAGTGGCCTCCGGCTGACGCATCGAGGCGAGAGTCGCCGGCTGCAGAATGAACCCCTCCCCGCCATCGGTGAGCGCAGCAACCAATTTCAGGAGGTCGGCGGCCGAGCTTGAAAAGCCGGTCGCGCCGGCGGCGGCGTATTGGAACTGCGGCGCGGGCGCGCCAGTAGCGTCAAACGACTGCGTTGCGCCTTCAATATCGCCGATAAACCGGAATGAGGATTGCGTCATCCCGAGCGGCGCCAGCACCTTCTCCTGGATAAAGCCTTCATAATCCTGACCGGAAACCTCTTCGATCAGAAGCTGCAAGATCAGATAGCCGCCGCCGGAATAGGCGAACTCTTCACCCGGCTCGGCGCCCACTTCAATCGTGACCTCGCGACCTGATGAGGCACGCGGATTTGCAAGCGTTTCCTCAAGCGACGGGATAGTTTCGCCGGGCTCATAGTCACCAAACCCCAGCCCGTCAGTCAAACCGGCCATGTGGCTCAACAAGCGCCGGACCGTCACCGCGCTTTCATCATACGCGCCATCCGGCAAATTCCAACGCGTCAGATAGGAAGAGACCGGCTCATCGAGCGATATTTCGCCTCTATCGACGAGCTTCATGACGCCAAAGGCGGTGACCCACTTGCTGAACGACGATGTTGGAAACACGGTCTGCGCATTCACCTCGCGCCCGGCGGGTGCGTAATATTCACCAACGACGTCGCCATCATGGATGAGAATAAACGCCGCATTTCCTGCATTCTTATCGTCGATGATCTGGGTCGCTTCGGCGAAAAACGCCTGGTGATCGCCTTTTTTAACGATCGGCTTCATCCACCAGCCATACAGCCCGCCGAAGACAGACACCGCACACCAGGCGCCGATCGCCACGACCGCGCCGGCCACAAACAAACCAAATTTCACAATCTTCATATCGCCCCTCAGAGATTTTTCACGTTTCCGGACAGACTCATCACGCATGGAAAAGCCTGCGAGAAACCATTCGCCCGCAGAGCGAGATAGGCAACCTTCAAAGCCAAACAAGAAAAACCCCGGTGACGCCGGGGTTTTTATCTTCGTTATCTGGTAAACTTTTAGTCAGCGGAGGCAGTTCTGCAGCATCTTGCACGGACGCATCCTCAACCTACGCCATCAAATTCGCCAGCAGGAATGCGGCAATTCCTTACAGACACAAATTCCGCATGCTCTCCTTTCCCGACCCGCCGCTAAAGCCCATCTGGCCGGTCGCCGGGCGGTTGCGGCAACTCCACATCGTGACGATGGTTCCACACCTCAACGATCTTGCCGTCTTCATTGAAGCGGAAGACATTGATTATGGCGACGCCATCGACAGGCGTAATGCCCATGGCTTGCGCCTGTTCATTAGGTTCGAGATAAATCCACCAACGGGTGGCTACTTTGTCGCCTTCCGCAATCTGGTAGTCGATCTTGCCCGTCATCTCGCCGAAGCTGTGAAACAGGTCGGCGATGTTCTTCTGCTCCACCGCCTCTTCTTCGACGCCCTTGCGCGGGCCTACATCATGAACAACATAGGTCTCGGCCACGTAATCGGCATATTTGTCTGTGTTCTCACTGAACCAGAGATCTTCGTAAAAGTGGCGCGCGGTTTCCTTGTTGCGCGCGGCGACGTCCTCGCCCTCCCCGGACGAACAGCCGGCAAGCACAGCGGCAATAAGAGTAATTAGCGTAACGGCCTTCTTCATGATGCGCTCTCCCCTTCATCATGGTTATTTGGATCTAAGCAGATCGTATTCCGATTTTGCCGAAAAACAAAAGCCCCGGACGATGCCGGGGCTTTTTGATCTTAGTTATCGAGGAACGACCGCAGCTTCCGCGACCGGCTCGGATGCTTGAGTTTCCTCAGCGCCTTCGCCTCGATCTGGCGGATGCGTTCGCGCGTCACCGAGAATTGCTGGCCAACCTCTTCGAGCGTGTGGTCGGTGTTCATGCCGATGCCGAAACGCATGCGAAGGACGCGTTCCTCGCGCGGCGTCAGCGAGGCCAGAACCCGCGTCGTCGTTTCGCGCAGATTCGACTGGATCGCGGCGTCGATGGGGAGGATCGTGTTTTTGTCCTCGATGAAATCGCCGAGATGCGAATCTTCTTCGTCGCCGATCGGCGTTTCGAGAGAGATCGGCTCCTTCGCGATCTTCATCACCTTGCGGACTTTCTCCAAAGGCATGGAGAGTTTTTCCGCCAGTTCTTCCGGCGTCGGCTCGCGGCCGATTTCATGGAGCATCTGGCGCGACGTGCGCACGATCTTGTTGATCGTCTCGATCATGTGCACCGGAATACGGATGGTGCGCGCCTGATCGGCGATCGAACGGGTGATCGCCTGACGGATCCACCAGGTGGCGTAGGTCGAGAATTTGTAGCCGCGGCGATACTCGAACTTATCGACCGCTTTCATGAGGCCGATATTGCCTTCCTGAATGAGGTCGAGGAATTGCAGGCCGCGATTGGTGTATTTCTTGGCGATGGAAATGACGAGGCGAAGGTTCGCTTCGACCATTTCCTTTTTGGCGATGCGCGCTTCGCGTTCACCCTTTTGCACCATGGAGACGATGCGGCGGAAATCCTGAACGGTGAGGCCGGTCTCGGTCGCAAGATCGCCAATCTCTTCACGGATCGTGACGACCTGATTTTCGGCTTTCTTGACGAAATTCTGCCAGCCCTTGCCGGTCTTCGCGGAGATGCGATCGAACCATTCGGGATCGAGTTCCGATCCGATATAATCCGAAAGAAATTCCTGGCGATTGACGCCATACGAATCCGCAAGACGCACAAGCTTGCCTTCAAGCGCCATCAGACGGCGGTTGATGTCGTAAAGCTGTTCGACCAGCGCTTCGATCCGCTGATTGTTGAGACGGACGGACCGCACGCGCTCGACAATATCTTTTTGCAGCTTTTTGAAGCGGCGCGTTTGCGAAGAGGAAAGGTCTTCACCCTTCAGCTGCTCCTCGATCATGATGTCCTGAAGGCGGCGCAGTTTTTTGTATTCGTCGGAGATATTGTCGAAGGTCGCCATCACGCCTTCGCGCAATTCGGCCTCCATGGCCGAGAGGGACAGCGCGCCTTCGTCAAAATCGTCTTCATCGTCTTCGGCGTTTTCAGCCTTTTCCGCCTCTTCGCGGTTCACACGCTCGGCGACTTCCGGCTGGGTCATATCGGGACGCGCTTCCGGCCCGCCGCCATAGGTGGCGTCAAGGTCGATAATATCGCGCAGGAGCACCCGGCCTTCCTGAAGTTCGTCGCGCCAGACCGTGATAGCCTCAAAGGTCAGGGAGCTTTCGCACAAGGCCCTGATCATGGTCTCGCGGCCGGCCTCGATGCGCTTGGCGATCGCGATCTCGCCCTCGCGGGAGAGAAGCTCAACCGTGCCCATTTCACGCAAGTACATGCGCACCGGATCGTCGGTGCGGTCAGCGGAGGCGCCGGTGTTGGTGGTGACGACCTGGCCGCCTTTTTTCTCGTCCTTGACGGCGACGGCTTTGGTTTTCGACGCGCTGGCGTTGTCATCGTCATTGGCGGCGTCGGCGCCGTCATCATCATCGTCTTCTTCATGCTCGACGACATTGATGCCCATCTCGGAAAGCTGGGCCATGATGTCTTCGATCTGTTCGGAAGAGACTTCCTCCGACGGCAGCACCTTGTTCAGTTCGTCATAGGTGACGTAACCGCGTGACTTCGCCGTCTTGATCAGTTTCTTGACGTCCGCATCCGTCAGATCGAGGATCGGGCCGTCGGCCGGTTCCACCGCTTCAGTCTCTTTCGTCGCCGCCGCTTTTTTCGCCATGCCGTAAAATCCTTACCGACCGAATTTTTTCTCAACGGTCTGTTTCATCTTTTCGAGCGCATCCGTGAACCGCCTCGGGGAATCGCCCTCATCCCCGTCTTCTTCCGGCTTACTCGAATTGATCAACTCCTCGCGCGCGGCCGCCGCCGCTTTCCACGCATCGTCGCCATCGGTGAATATTTGAGACGCCGAGCGGGCCACCTCCTGCTTGTGGGTAGACTCAAACAGATGATGGGCCAGGGCGTTTCGAAAACCCTGCTCTACCTCGTCAATCTCAGTCTCGGGGCGGAGGAATCTGTGGTTTCCGAGCTGGGGATCATGTGTCACCCGCTCCAATGTGCCTGCCACGCCGGTTTTGGTGAGATGGCTTTTCAATCCGGCGCTGTCAAGAGCCGGATCTGTGGAAATTGCCGAAAGAACCTCGCCAAGGAGGGCTTTTAGCCCCGGATCGACCAGATCGAGCTCAAAATAGGCCGCCTCATGGCGCTCCAGCAGCACCGGATGGTTGATTGCGGCGAGGACGAGGCTCGCCTCCCGCACCCACTGGGAGGGGCTTTTGAGGCCGGGCGTCGGTCGCGCCGGGGCGGCGAAACGAAAACCCATGCCCCGGTCAAACTGGCCCCGGCCCGGTCGGCCCTGTCCCTGGCGTCCGCCCCATTGGCCACTCTGGCGAAAAGGATTGCCGCCCTGCCCGTAGCCGCCCTGACCCGATCCGCTTTCTCTTGGCGCGGGTTTGAACTGGGCGTTGAGCCGCTGGGACAATTCCTCGCCATAGGCGCCGCGCACATCCTTGTCGGTGATTTGCTTGACGAGCTCGCGCAAATGCGACCGCAGCGCGGCCCGCCTTTCCGGCGTTTCAAGATCACGGATCGAAATCTCGCGCGTCCAAAGAACATCAACAAGCGGCCGCGCTTTTTCCAAAACATCATTCATCGCGGCGACGCCTTCCGACCGCAACAGATCATCCGGGTCCTGACCTTCCGGCAGGAAAGCAAAGTTCAACGACTTGCCCGGTTTGAGCATCGCCAACGCGCGGTCAATGGAACGATGCGCGGCCTGAACGCCGGCGCTGTCGCCATCGAAACACAGGACCGGCTCATCAGAAGAACGCCACAGCAGCGCAAGCTGATCTTCGGTAAGCGCTGTGCCGAGCGGCGCGACGGCGCGCTTGATCCCCGCCCCCCAGAGCGCAATCACGTCCATATAGCCTTCGCAGACGATCAGCGGTTTTTTATCGTCCGCCGACGCGGCCCGCGCATTGGTGAAATTATAAAGCACCGAGCCCTTATGAAACAGCGGCGTTTCCGGCGAGTTCAGATATTTCGCCTTGGCGTTCGGATCGAGCGCGCGGCCGCCGAAAGCGATCACCCGGTCGCGGGTGCCGAGGATCGGGAACATGATGCGATTGCGGAACCGGTCATAACTGGCGCCGCCATCCTCTGGCTTGATGAGGAGGCCCGCCTCGACCAGCACCTCGTCGGCGAAACCTTTGTTCAAGAGATAGTCTTTCAACGCATGTCGGCTTGATGGCGCAAAGCCGATGCCGAAGGCGTCGATCTGCGCATCCGTCACCTCGCGCCCGCGTAAATAGTCCATGGCGCCCCGGCCATCGGCGCGGTGAAGCATCGCCTGATAAAACTTCGCCGCCGCGGCGCACGCCTCCGCCAGCCCTTGCGCCTTTTCAGCGCGCGCCGCCTCCGCCGGGCTTTCGATCGGCAGAACCAGACCGGCGTCCGCCGCCAGCCGCTCTACAGCCTCCGGGAAAGTCAGCCCCTGGGTCTCGATCAGGAAGGTGATGATGTCGCCATGGTTCTGGGTCGAAAAGCAGTGATAGCTCCCGCGCCGGTCATCCACGGTGAAAGACGGGGTCTTTTCCGGTTTGAAGGGCGAAAGACCCCACCAGGCGTTGCCGCGCTTCTGTAGCTTCACATATTTTCCGATGACGTCGGACGGGCGCAATCGCGCCTTCAGCTCATCAAGGAATTCTGGGGTGAAACGGGCCATGGGCTCTTATTATATAGGGCGGCCTCGAGATATAGGGGGCTCAAGAGGCGGAGCCTAGCGTTTCAGTTAACCGCTTTTCCCCACCTGCCCCCTTGCCAAAGCGGCAAAAACCGCGCACTGCCCGGCCCAATACTGCAACGCAATATCCCGCCCGGAGCCCCGCTCTCTGGCATGACGCCAGTCGGGATACAAAGGACACTATAAACTAATGACTCCGGCTTTGAGAAATATCGCCATTATCGCGCATGTCGATCATGGCAAAACCACGCTCGTCGATGAGATGCTGCGCCAGTCCGGCGCCGTCCGCGACAACGCCGAAATGGCCGAGCGCGCCATGGATTCCAACGACATCGAGCGCGAGCGCGGGATCACCATTCTCGCCAAATGCACCAGCGTTGTCTGGGAAAAAGGCGCCGAGCCTATTCGCATCAATATCGTCGACACGCCGGGTCACGCCGATTTCGGCGGCGAGGTCGAGCGCATTCTCTCCATGGTCGACGGCTGTCTTCTTCTGATTGACGCCGCCGAAGGGCCGATGCCGCAAACCAAATTCGTGTTGTCCAAGGCGCTGGCGCTGGGCCTGCGCCCGATTTTGGTCATCAACAAGGTCGACCGGCCAAGCGCCGACCCCGACAAGGCGCTCGACGCCGCCTTCGATCTTTTCGCCGCGCTCGGCGCCAATGACGAACAACTCGACTTTCCGGTGCTTTACGCCGCCGGCCGCGACGGCTGGGCCGACAAGACCATTGACGGGCCGCGCGACAATCTCGACGCGCTGTTTGAAACAGTGGTTGAGCATGTGCCTGCGCCTGACGTCGCGGAAGGCCCGGATGCGCCTTTCCGCATGCTGGCGACGACGCTCGAAGCCGATCCCTTTCTTGGCCGCATCCTGACCGGCCGTGTCATTTCCGGAACCGCAAAACCCGGCGTCACCATGAAAGCGCTGTCGCGCGACGGAAAAACCATCGAACAGGCGCGGGTGAGCAAAGTCCTCGGCTTTCGCGGTCTCAAACGCCAGCCGGTAGACGAAGCCTTCCCCGGCGATATCATCGCCATCGCCGGTTTTTCAAAAGCCTCGGTTTCCGACACGCTCTGCGATCTTACGGCGACCGAACCGCTTCCATCGCAGCCGATCGATCCGCCGACGCTTTCCATCACCATCGCGCCGAACGATTCACCGCTGGCCGGCCGCGAAGGCGACAAAGTCCAGTCGCGCGTCATCCGCGAGCGCCTGATGCGCCAGGCCGAGGGCGACGTGGCGATCTCCGTCACCGAAACTGAAACAAAAGACGGCTTTGAAGTCGCGGGACGCGGCGAATTGCAGCTCGGCGTTCTGATTGAGAATATGCGCCGCGAGGGCTTCGAGCTCGCCGTGTCGCGCCCGCGCGTCGTCACGCGCACCGATGAGAACGGGCAAGTGCTCGAACCCATCGAGGAAATCGTCATCGACGTGGATGACGAGTATTCCGGCGTAGTCATCGAAAAGCTGTCCCAGAAAAAAGCCGAACTTGCAGAAATGAAACCGGCGGGCGCCGGCAAGACACGTCTCGTCATGCACGCCCCTTCGCGTGCGCTGATCGGCTATCACGGCGAGTTCCTCACCGATACACGCGGCACCGGCGTCATGAACCGCTCCTATCTTGAGCATCAGCCGCATAAAGGCGCCATTGAAGGCCGCCGCAATGGCGTCCTGATTTCCAATGGCGACGGCACGGCGGTGCCTTATGCGATCTGGAACCTCGAAGAGCGCGGCGTCATGTTCATCTCGCCCGGCGAGGTGCTCTATGAGGGTATGATTGTCGGTGAGAACGCAAAACCCGACGATCTCGACGTCAATCCGCTAAAGGCGAAACAGCTCACCAATATGCGCGCCTCCGGCAAGGACGAAGCGGTGAAACTCACTCCGCCTCGCCGCATGTCGCTGGAACAGGCGATCGCTTATATCGGCGATGACGAATTGGTCGAAGTGACGCCGAAATCCATCCGTCTGCGGAAAATTGCGCTGAAGCCGCATCTGCGGAAAAGACGGGCGAAAGAGAACGCCTGATTTGACGTTTCCGATAATTTGCGTTTCTCTTCCACGTTCATATAATCGGGAGAGACGGCATGCGCATGGTTCATGACTATGAAGAGTTCTGCAAACTCAATGCGGAAGGCAAAGTTGAACCAGACATTCGTTCTAATTTAGGAGCAAAAAGCGTTGACGCCCTCAGGAAACGCGGCTGGAAAATAGGTCATTGGCGTACAAAAAGTGATCTTCTAAATCTATGCAGCCAGTCATCAGAAAATTTCAACGTTGCTTACACACAGGCTGGAATTGATTTCTGGGTCAAAGAGTAGGATCAGAAAATTCATCGCTAACCGTTTGCTGAACGCATACCGGCAACCTCGCTTGTTACACCGGGGCCTTTTCAACACCATTCAAAGCTTATTGCAAATTCTTGAGTGGGTCGCCGATGGTTCCCGACACCATCGCCGCCAGAAGCTTCGGCATGAACCAGAAGGACGACAAAGGCTCTGCGAGCTTATCGCGCAAAGCCGGCAGGATTTTCGCGTCCGACTGATAGACCGGCGTGAACAGGTCGCTGATTGTCTGATAAATTTTCACATGTCGACGTCGCGTTTTCACAAACTCATCAAGCGCCGCATCAACATCCTTCTGCGCTTCCAGCGCATTCGATAACGCCCAGGCGTCAAGCAACGCCATATTGGCGCCCTGCCCCAGTTGCGGGCTCGCCGCATGCCACGCATCGCCAATATGAACGAGACGGCCTTCGACCGGCTGCGAGGCTGTGTGATGCGCATATCGCGCAAGAACAAAATCATCATGGGACATCAGATGATCCAGCACGGGCGCCGCCTCCGGCCAGAGTTTCAACACCTGGCCTTTCCAGCGGGGCAGCGGCGTCATCAACCAGGTTTCGTAATTTTTAGGCCGCAAGGTCCAGAAAAACGCAGCCATCTTTTCCTGCCGGCCGCCCAAGGTTCCGATCGGCATCACGCCTGCGGAAACATTCGCGCCGCGGTAACGCTGGGCCAGCGCATGCTCTGAAAATCCGTCCGTGGACGGAAACGGCGTATTCGCCCACAGCGCGCCATAGTCGAGATAACAATTCTCGCGTTCGATAAACGGCGTGCGCAGACCGAGCGCGTCGACAGTAAGGGCTGCGGGCGGCGCAAGCTCCCTGTCTACAAACCGAAATCGCATGGCGTCATTCTCATGCTCAACGCCTGCAACGTCTTGCCCATAGGAAAAGACAGCCCCTGCTTTCACTGCAGCCTTATGGAGCAGATCAAACAGGACCGACCGGTGGACCGCCAAGCCGACCATATTTGGGCCCAGCGCATCGTAGCGCACATCCAGCACCTTGCGTCCGCATTCAAGCCGCCCGTCTAGGCGTTCAAGCCGGGCGGCGCTTTGCGCAAGCTCATCAAGCAGCCCCAGCGCCGATAGCGCCGCCTGTCCTGTAGGCTGAATAATGAGGCCAGAGCCGACAGGCGCCGGTTTTGGCGCCTTGTCGTAAACCGAAACATCATGCCCTGCGCGCGCAAAAAACGCAGCAGCAGCCAGTCCCGCGATGCCCGCCCCCCCAATGGCGATTTTCATCGACGCTCAGCTTTCTCTCCCCCTAAGGCGCCAACACGAGCCTAATCCGCGAGTTTTGTCGATAGAGAAATTCGTTCCACAATGCGGAACGCATCATTTAGGACGTCATATCAATTTCGCTGCGCCGCGCTGACATATAAAATGTTCCGCATACTTAGCGTTTAATTCCAATCCATGGTCGCAACAGTGGTATGCGGCGGAAAATTTCATATCCGCCCACGCATCCGCCGATCGTGATCACGGTAATCAGCAAAAATTCTGGCCATGCGCCGAGATGCAGCTTCGTTATGTTATAGCCTGCTATAACAATGATGGTCTGATGCAATATGTAATAACATAAGACCGCACCCGTGAGATAGGTCAGCATTTTTGACGGCCGGTTCAAAAATCGCTGCGCAAGAGCAAACAGCACAACGATGCAGCTCCATGCGTAGAGCGTTTTCAACGCAATCTCGACAACACCGATAAAGGGAATGCGCGCAACCGAAGATGCAGCGATCATCTCTTCCTGCGCATCCACATAGGCGCCGAGCCCCCAGATCCCGACAGCTAACACCGCCGCCAGCGGCAGCGCCCTGTCGACCGAACGCCAGAACCCCTCATGCTTTGCCGCAAAGTAACCCAGCATAAAAATGGTGAACCGGTGCGCATGGTTCGCCCAGTCACCAATCAGTGTGTGCGTTGTCGGAAAAGACGGGCTGAGGGTGATCTCATAAATCACAAAGGGAATAATGATCAGGAGAAGAAGCCGCACCGGTCCGCCGGCGACAACGGAAAGCGCCCGCGCGCCGGAGCCATTTGCGAGCCAGCGTAGCGCCGGCAGGAAGGGAGCGATCAGGAGAATATAGACGAGCAGGTAGACCACATACCAAAGATGATTCCATGTCGGTGTAATGATTGGATAAAGCTGCTCGACCTTTAGGTAGTTTCCCCAAAAGACGAGATAGCCCGGCTCGATGATCCCTGCCTGACGCAACTGGAAATAAGCCTGAGGCGCGATGATCACAGCCATCCCAAGGATGATCGGCAGGCCAAGCCGGTAAAGCCGGGAGCGCACAAAGCGCAAGGTTCCGCCGGGTTCAGGCGCCGCCTTGTCAGAGGCGAATCGGATCGCCACCCCGGAAATGAAGAAAAGAAGCGCCAGCCGCCATGGATTGACCAGCAGCATAAATGGCTCGGCGGCGGGACCGGCATAGACGCTTTTTACATGCCAGCCCCACGTCACATAGAACATGCCTACATGGTAAAAAATCAGCAGGCCGAACGCGATGACACGCAGCCAGTCGAGATCGTAGCGGCGCTTATATGCGTCCCTAAAGGCGCCGGTGGTGTCTGCTACCGCCATGATTTGGGGCTCCCGTTTTGTTCGGAAAACTTCGTGCCGCAGTCCGTTCAGCGCCGCCACCGCCAAGCCACGCCCGGCGGCGCGGCGTGACAAACGGCCGGAAAAACAACCCTTAAGGGACTAGCGGCGGTCTGGTGGGATGGAATTCGAACCCGGTCAGACCGAACGCGCATTGCCGGTCGCTGCGAACGCGGCATAGAAATGCCGGATGCAGCATAGTGATCCCGCCCCACTCAACGCCGACCCACGCAGCGACGACGCTCATGCCGACCGTCTTACTTTTTTCTGGGTGACGGCGTTTTTTGTCGCCTTCCTGGTCGTCGATATTCTTTCCCAACTGACGGAGAACGCCCGCTTCAATCTGGATCTCGATCCATTCAAATACGCCATCTACGAAATTTCCAGCGTCTCGGTGATCATCGCCCTCTTCTGGGGGATCGCCAGAGCGGTGACCTTGGCTACGCCGGGCGAGCGAAGCTGGACGCATGTCATCGCCGTTCACGCGGCAGCGAGCTTTGCATTTTCTGCGATTCACATCAGCGCCATGGTGGCCATCCGAAAACTGGCGATTATCACCTTTTACGGAGAGCCCTATATCTTCACCGATAATATCCTGCGCGAGTTTGTTTATGAGTATCGCAAGGACGTTCTTTCCTATTCCCTGATAGCCTTCTTCATCACGTTCGGGCGCCAGCTGGCGCAACAGCAGCGCGAACTCGCCGCCGCCAGAGAGGATGCGAAAAAATCCCACCGCCTTACCCTGAAATGCGGCGGGCGGTCGATTTTCGTCGATGCCTCAGACGTCATCTGGGCGAAGTCCGCTTCGAATTATGTGGAAGTGAAAACGCCGGCGGCGGAACATCTGGCGCGCGCAACCCTCGCCTCCATAGAACGCCAGCTCGGCGACGCCGGCGCCAACGCCATGCGGGTTCACCGCTCCTGGATTGTGAACGCCGATTACATATCCCGCATCGAACCGACCGGCGAAGGCGACGTAAAGATTGTCATGAAAAACGGCGCAATCGTGCCGGGCAGCCGCCGTTATCGCGACAAGCTTAACCTATGTTAACGACAGAACGGGCAAGGCTTCGCAGTTTGAACAAGCATGGGGGTGCTCTCGCCTTAAACGGCTAGGTTCATTTGCGGGGCGTAAAGCCATTCATGATTGATGTTGAGTTGGACCATGCGCCGTTGCGTGAATGGTTGCGGTCAAAAACACAGAAAGCGCATGACCGGGCGGACGTCGCCTTTGGTTCGCTTCTTCAGGAAGGCGCGCCAGGTCTTCAGAAATTACTGACGGCGCATGCCCTGGCGGCTCCGGCTCTTTGCTTGCGCATCCGCATGCAGCCTTCGCTGCCTTTCGGCAGCGATTTCGACCCCACCCAGGTCACTGCCCTCTTAGCCTGCGATCTTGAGCGCCTTGGCGTGACACCGCCGGCGCCTGTCCTGACGGAAGGATTTACAACAGCCGCTGAGTGCGCCGGCGCGGCCTACACACTCGCGGGATCGCGCCTCGGCTCAAAAATGATCGCCCGGCAATGGCGCGCCAGATTTCCCGATAGCGGGTTTTCCAGCGCCTATCTCGATCACGAAAATCTTTTCGGTGACTGGCGGACCTTTTGCAGCTGTCTCAACGGGCTCGAAGAAATTTCTCTCAACCGCAATCTGATCTTAAACGGCGCCCTCGCGGCTTTTGCGCTTTTTGAAGCCGCTTGTGACACCGCCGTCGCAGCGCAATTGAAGCGACATGTCTGATCATAACGATTTTCAGGTCGACCTCACCAACTGCGATCGCGAACCGATCCATCAGCTCGGCGCGATTCAGCAATTCGGTTTTCTGTTAGCGGTGTCGCCGGACTGGATCGTCACGCACGCGTCCCGCAATATTCAAGATTTTCTCGGCGTCGCCTTCGATGTAGCCATCGGAACGGCATTGTCTAGCCTCCTTACAGACAAGGCGATCCATCAGATTCGCAACAGCCTTGGGGACTTGAAAACGCCGGACAGTGTTCAACGGCTGCGAGCTATAAAACTCTCAGATAAAGCCGGTGACTATGATGTCGCCGTACATCGGTCTGGCGAGAACACCGTCATCATCGAAGCCGAGCCCGCGGATGACAGCGCCGCCCACCGCATCGCGCAAATCCGCGCCATGGCCGACGCCGTCAAGTTTTCGGATACAATTGAAAATGCGAGCATGGCGGCGGCGGCGGAACTTCGGCGTTATCTCGAATTCGATCGCGTCATGGTCTACCGCTTTGACCCGGATGGTCATGGCGCGGTCATCGCTGAAAGCGCCCGCGCCGATCTTGAATCCTATCTGGGGCTCAATTATCCCGCGTCAGACATCCCACGCCAGGCGCGCACCCTTTATTGCCGTAACCTGTTGCGCATCATTTCAGACGTCAACGCGGAGCCTGTGCCAATTTCTCCCCCACAGGACTCACAAAATGAGCCGCTGGATCTGTCGCTCAGCCTGTTGCGGTCAGTGTCGCCAATCCATATCGAATATCTGAAAAATATCGGTGTCGGCGCCTCGCTCTCGATTTCGATCCTGCAAGATGGAAAGCTCTGGGGCCTGTTCGCCTGCCATCATATGTCGGCGAAAGTGCTGCCCCAGAATGTGCGAACCGGCGCCGAGCTGTTCGGTGAACTTTTCTCCGCTGTTTTGTCACAACGCACCGCAGAAGTTCAGCGCGCCCATCATCAAAAGGCGCGCGCGATCCACACCAAACTGATGCAGCAATTTGCAGGCGAAGCCTCTCTCGCCAGCAATTTTCATGAGGTGAGCCAATCTTTTCAGGAGGTGATCGCGCATGACGGCGCCGCCGCCGTGATCGGCGACGAGATTTTGACAGTTGGCGAAACGCCGACAGAAGACGATATCCAGCGACTGGCGCAATTTCTGAACGCCGCCGCCCCGGCCCGAATATTCGCGACGGATAGGCTCGGCAAGACTCACGGTCCCGGAAAGGACTTTGCCGCGACCGCCGCCGGCGTCTTGGCGCTGCCGGTCTCGCGCGACCCGCGCGATTATATCATTTTGTTCCGCAAGGAGCTTGTTCGCACCGTTAACTGGGCTGGCAACCCGGCCAAACCGGCAGAGCTTGGCCCCAATGGCGTACGCCTGACCCCACGCAAAAGCTTTGAGTTGTGGCGGGAAGAGGTTCGCGGCCAAAGCGCGCCCTGGACAAGCGGCGAACTCGACGCCGCAGACGCCATGCGCATCACCCTGCTTGAAGTCGTGTTGCGCCTTACCGAAGCCGCACGCGAGGATCGCGAGAAGGCCGAGCAGCAACAGACCTTGCTGATCGCCGAGCTCAATCACCGGGTGCGGAACATTTTGAACCTGATCAAGGGGCTTGTGAATCAGTCACGGGACCAATCCGCTTCGGTCGAAACCTTCGCCGATATTGTCGGCGCACGGATTGAATCGCTGGCCATGGCCCATGACCAGATTACAAAAGAAAACTGGAACCCCGCCTCCCTTTACAAACTAATTGAGACCGAGGCCTCAGCCTATCTCAGCGACAAGGAAACAAGGGTGCGGATTTCAGGTCCGGACGCCATGCTCTATCCGGCGGCGTTCACCACCATGGCGCTGGTTATTCATGAACTCATCACCAACTCAGCCAAACATGGCGCGCTTTCGGACCGGAAGGGCGAAGTGCTGGTGGCGCTTGAAGAAAGGGCGGACGGCCTGCAGATCAACTGGCGCGAGCAAAATGGCCCCAAAGTGAAAAAACCGACACGGCGCGGCTTTGGCTCTACAATCATAGAACGCACCGTGCCCTACGATCTGAAAGGCGAAGCGCGCATCAATTACGCTCCTGACGGCGTAAAGGCGTCCTTCACCTTGCCTTTGAATTACGTGGCCGCTTTTACAGCCCCCTCACCAAAGACGCCGCCGCCGCAAGCCGGACCCGCGCCCGGAAATTTTATCAAGGGCCGTGCGCTGATTGTCGAAGACAATGTCATCGTCGCCATGGAAGCGGAAAGCATCCTCACCGAGCTTGGGGCAAAAGAGGTTATCCTTGCATCGACGGTCAAAGCCGCGCTCGCCGCCATCGACAAGCACGACTTCGATTACGCCATACTCGACATTAATCTCGGAGATGAAAGCGCTCTCGACATCGCGAAAAAGCTCGCAGCCAAAGTCGTGCCGTTTATCTACACAACGGGATATGGAGAAGACAAACTGACGGCGGAAGGGCTTCCGGATGCGCCGGTGGCGTCCAAGCCTTACAGCGCGGACTCTCTCGCGAAAGTCCTTAGCGAGCTTTAGGCGGCCGAGGTCAGCTTCTCTTTCATCAGTTTGCCGGCGCGGCCGAAATCCATCGAGCCGTTATACCGCTCTTTAAGAGCACCCATGCACTTGCCCATGTCCTTCAATCCGCTTGCATCATATTCCTTGATGACATCGGCGACGGCGGACTGAATTTCCTCATCGGAGAGCTGACGCGGCAGGAATTCGCGGATCACCTCAATTTCACTGCGCTCTTTTTCGGCGAGATCGGGGCGCCCGCCATTTTCAAAAGCGGCGGCGCTTTCCTCGCGCTGCTTCACCATCTTGGTCAGGATAGCGAGGATTTCCTCCTCCGTGGCGCCGTCGCAGCGGTCCTCCGAGCGGGCGGCGATATCCCGGTCCTTGATGGCGGCGTTGATGAGCCGCAAGGTCGCGACCCGAAGCTTAGCGTCTCCGGCCTTCATCGCGGTCTTTAAGGTTGTGTCGATTTGCTCTCTGAGCATCTGATTCTCCATTGCCGGCGCGCCAGCAGATTCAAAATCCGCGCCGCCGATTTTAGCCCCACTATAAGTAATTGTTTTTTGTGGATAATCCTTGGTTTATCCGTTATTGACCCTTGCGGTCCCTTCGCCTAGCTTCCGGCGCAATTTGCGCGCGGTGGGCGCCGCTAATCGCCAGCGCCGCCGCGCAATCTTGCAATGCAACAAGGCCGCGAACAGATAATTATCCATGAAAATTAGTCAAGCACCCTCCGACCGCCCCACCGCAGCCCTGGTTTTAGCTGACGGAACAGTGATTTACGGCCAAGGACTTGGCGCGGCGGGAGAGGCTGTTGGCGAAGTCTGCTTCAACACGGCCATGACCGGATATCAGGAAATCCTGACGGACCCGTCTTATGCGGGCCAGATCATCACCTTCACCTTCCCCCATATCGGGAATGTCGGGGTGAACGCAGAGGATGTTGAAAATGCCTCCCCGGCGTCAGCGGCGGCGGCGCGCGGCGCGATCTTCCGCGCCATGGCGACCAGCCCCTCAAATTATCGCGCGCAGCTAGACCTTTCCGCCTGGATGCGCCGTCGCGGCGTAATCGGCATCGCCGGGGTCGACACTCGCGCCCTGACGGCGCGCATTCGCGAAGCCGGCATGCCCCATGGCGTCATCGCTCACTCGCCTTCCGGTCAGTTCGATCTAGACGCCATGCAAAAACGCGCGGCGGAATGGGCCGGGCTTGAGGGCCGCGACCTTGCGCGGGATGTCAGCCCTAGCCAAGGATATGCATCGGATGAAAAAGGCTGGGAGTGGGGCAAAGGCTACCTCGCCCATGACGGCTCGGGTCCGCATATTGTGGTCATCGATTATGGCGTGAAGCGAAACATCCTGCGCCGCCTTGCAAGCGAAGGCTGCCGCGTCAGCGTTGTTCCGGCGAAAGCCAGCTTCGAAGACATCATGGAAAAGAACCCGGCGGGCGTTGTTCTGTCGAACGGACCGGGCGATCCGGCGGCGACGGGCGAATATTCCGTGCCGGTGATCCGAAAGCTGATCGAAGCGCAGGTGCCGATCCTCGGCATCTGTCTCGGCCACCAGATGCTGGCGCTCGCCGCCGGCGCCAAGACCAAAAAGATGCCCCAGGGCCATCACGGCGCAAACCATCCGGTGAAAGACCTCTCAACAGGCAAGGTCGAAATCGTCTCCATGAATCACGGCTTCACCGTCGATGGCGACAACCTCCCCGACAATGTGGAGGAAACCCATATCTCGCTCTTCGACGGGACCAACACCGGCATCGCGCTGAAAAACGCACCGGCCTTTTCGGTGCAATACCACCCCGAGGCCTCTCCCGGCCCCGAAGACAGCTTCTATATTTTCCGGCGGTTTGTTGAAGGCCTGAAACAGGCGGCGTAAGCCGCTTACGGAACCAAGCCTTCCTTTCGGTGTTTCTCTGGCGGAACATGCAGCCGGGAGGACACCGTGAATATTTACGACCGTATCAAACAGGACCACGACCACGCCCGCGAGGTCATGAAGAAGCTGAAAGAGACAACGGCGCGCGCGGAAAAAACACGCCACAAGCTCTTTGATGAATTCAAGCTCGACATGTGGGCGCACCACAAGGTCGAGGAAGCTGTTTTCTATTCTTTTCTCCGCGACGACACGAAGATGAGCGACGACTCTTATGAAGCGCTCAACGAGCACCATGTCGCCAACGGCCTTCTTGAAGAACTCGACACCTTCCCTGTGGGAAGCGACGAATGGGGCGTCAAATTCGGCGCGCTCTCCGAACTGATCGAGCACCATATGGATGAAGAAGAAAAAGACTTCTTCCCGAAAGCGCGCAAACTATTGTCCAAGGAACAGGCCGACCTGATGGGCAAGCGCTTCGACGCCCGTAAAAAAGTCGTGCTCGCCGCGATCATGCCGATCGACGAAGATGAGTTGAAAGCGGCGTAAGCAGTCGTGAACGCTTTCCTTCAATGGACGGCGACGCTGTTGACCATCGTCGCCGCCAGCACCATCGCCGCCCATATCAGTCAGAAGGCGACCGGCATCGCCTTTGTCGTCTTCACTATCTCGTCGCTCTTGTGGATCGGCTTTGCGACGATGGAGAATGACCACGGCCTTTTGGTCACCAATATCGCACTGACCGGCATCAACCTGCTTGGCGTTTACCGTTATCTGATCCGGAAAAAACCGGCCTGACGACAGGCGCGCCAACTGCGCAAGCCGCTGGCGCGAGGCTCAAAGCCCCGCTAGCTTTCGCTCATGCGCAGCGACCTTAAAGACACCTTTGAACACCTCACCGCCGCCCGCGGGTTCACCAAAGAGGCCGGCTTTCATGTCCGCGATTTCAAGGAGGGCTTTGTCGCCCTCGAAGTTGCGCCCAAGGAAGAGCTGGTGCAGTTCATGGGCTATGTCCATGCCGGCGTCGTCACCGGCCTCGCCGACCATGCCGCCGGCGCGTGTTATGCGTCTGTCCTCCCCGAAGGCAAGGCGTGCCTCACCATCGAGCTCAAGATCAACTTCATGAAACCGGCGCAGGGCGACATGCTAGTCGCGGAAGCAACCGCCCTCTCCCGCGGCGCATCCATTGGCGTTGTGCGCTCCGATGTCTGGGCCGAAACCGGCGGCAACCGGGAAATGGTCGCGACGGCGCTGGTGACTCTAAAATCAATTACCCTTTGAGCTTGGCAATTCGGCCTCCTCGCGTTTAGGTATGAGCCATGAGCCAGACCCCCCATGCCCACGAGGCCAAACCGCCCTTCACCGTTCGCATTGTGCCCGTGACGCCGTTCCAGCAGAACTGCTCCATCATCCGCGCGGCCAACGGCAAGGCGGCTGTTGTCGATCCGGGCGGCGAGCCTGAGAAAATCCTGCAGGCGGCGAAAGACTTCGACGCGGAGATCGAACAGATCTGGATCACCCATGGCCATCTCGACCATGCGGGCGGCGCGATGGCGCTGAAGCGCGCGACCGGCGCGCCGATTATCGGTCCGCACAAGGAAGACACCTTCTGGCTCGACGAGATCGCCGATCACTGGGCCAAATACGGCCATCCCGGCATGGGCGAGAACTGCACGCCAGACAAATGGCTCAATGACGGCGATGAACTTGAGCTCGACGGCGCCAAATTCGACGTCGTCTATACGCCCGGCCACACGCCGGGCCATGTGGTGCTCTACAACAAGGATGCAAATATCGCTTTTGTGGGCGATGTCCTGTTCGCGGGCTCCATCGGGCGCACGGATTTTCCTCGCGGCGATCACGACACGCTGATCTCATCCATCACGCAAAAGCTCTGGCCGCTCGGCGATGTGCAATTCGTGCCGGGCCATGGGCCCGTCTCGACCTTCAACCGCGAACGCCAGTCAAATCCCTTTGTTGCGGACAGCGTCACCGGCTATCAAGGCGCGGCGAAGACACCGGCCAATGAGATGGATCAGAAACTGTCCAAGCGCTGGCAGTAAGTTTTCTTACTCGCCAAGGTTGACTGCAAAAGTCCTAAAATAAATCCGGTCGCCAAAAGACGACATGTCATTATTGGCGCCGTTGATGGCGGCGAAAAACAAGATCTCACCATCAGCTTCTTCCGGCGCCGTCCAGGTCACCGTCCAGCTTGCGCCGTCTTGCGCCGGGACCGGCGCCGTCGAACGCACATCCTGTTCATTGGCTTCCGTGCCCTTCTTCGCATGATGAAACGCGCCGGCGCTCGCGGTCAGCATAAAACCGGCAACTGCTGCGCCGCTCGGCGCGAACTGGAGCGATAGCTTGTAGGTCTCACCCAGCGTCACCCGCTCCGGCAATCCGTCTAGCGTGATCAGACCGGAGTCCTTTTCGACCTCAGAGTCGAAATGACAGGTTGAACAGGTTTCGGCGCCGTCAAGTTCAGCGGCGCCCCAGGGCGCCCCTTCAGGATAGGCGACTGCGGCGCCCCACATCATGAGAAAACCCGCAAGAATTCCAACCGGTTTCATGAGCTATGTCCTTTTTCAATCTGTGACCGGCGGGTCGACGATCGCGCGGCCCACATAATTCGAATCCGCGCCAAACCATACCGCGCCAGTGGGCGTATGATAGTGCATATGCCGGATGGCGCCGCCACCCGAAGGCACATTCGTTTCGGAAAAGAATTCCTCCGTTTCCGGATCAAATCCGGTGAAGACATTTGGCTCCACGCCGGTGGCGACCATCCAGATGCGCCCCTTGCCGTCGGACGCCATGCCATAGGGACGCGCGCCTTCGCCTTGGGGCATCGTCCACTCGTCGACCTTTTTCGTTTTCGGATTATAAACACCAAGCATGCCCTTGGCGTAATCGCCATACCAGACGCGCCCATCGGCGGTCACTTCCAACCGGCGCGGGCGTGTCTCTTCGCGCGGCAGGTCAATCTCGGTCAGCTCCAGCGTCGCGGGATCAATATGCGCCAGCTTGTTCGTCCCGAAAAGAACCGCCCAGACCGAACCGTCAGGCGCCATCTTGATTCCATAGGGACGCGAGCGTTCGGTTTTCGACGCGATCAAATCAACTGCACGGCTTTCAATATTCAAGCGCCCAAGAAAATTACCACCCTGCACCGTGAACCAGATGTTTTTCTCATCATCGTCGAACACAAGCGTATGAGGATCGCGCGCCGCGCTGTCCGGCATGGCGATTTCCTCGATCTCTTTTGTCTTTGGATCAAAACGCCCGATCAGCGCGTTGCGGTTGCCGGCATACCAGACGATCCCGTCAGAGCCGACAATCAGATTGTGCGGGCCCGACCCTTCTTTCAGATCGACCTTATAAATCTCGCCTGTCTGCGTGTTGAGATTGGCGAGATAGCCGGTGCGTTGGCCGACAAACCAGACGGAGCTGGCGCTCTCCGCATACGGATCGCGCGGACGCGACTCTTCATAAGGAACTTTCCACTCACGGATATCGACAGTTTCCGCAGCGAAAGCGGGGGAAACGAGTGCGCATAGCGCCACGGCCGCTTTGACAAGCTTCATACAGACCTCCCAGCATCCCCCGTTGATGTATGGCGCATTCATAGCATGCGCCGCGCGCGGGAAGGCCAAAAGGGAGATAAAACTTTTGTTAGTTTGACCCCTAACTCGCCACCCGTCTCAGACGGCCAAAATGCTCGTCCCAGCCGCTGTCGTGGTTCGCGGCCATGCCGAAGGGATCGTCCTCATATTTCTCCCAGCCGTCATGAACGAGGGTCAGGATCGTGCCGCCTTTCACCGCCTCCAGCGTCCAGGTGCAGGTGGTTTCAACGCCTTTGAGATGATTGTGGGTGAATGTGTGGACCAGCCGTTCCGGCTTTTTCATTTCAAGCACTTTTCCCCAGCACATTTTCTCGCCCTCCTTGCCATAGGTGTTGGTGACAAGGGTCCAGTCGCCGCCTTCTTTCAGGTCCGCGGCGCCGCGATGGAACCACAATGCGAGCTGGTCGGCCTCTGTCAGGAATTTCCACACATGTTCGGGCGGGGCTTTCAGAAAAAGTGTTTTGACGATCTTCATGGTCATTGTGTTGTCTCCACGAGAGTTTTGAGGGCTGCCAGCCGGTCATCCCAGAAACGGTCAAATGTGTTGAGCCAATCGGCGGCGGTTTTGAGGGCTTGCGGGTTCAGGCGATTGATACGTTCTCGGCCGTGAGGCTCGACTGAGATCACCCCGCCGTCCTTCAGGATTGCGAGATGCTTCGCGACGGCGGGACGCGTCATGTCGAATTCAGCGGCGATTTCGGAGATCGACCGGGGGCCCTCGGACAACATAGCGATGATCGCCCGGCGCGTCGGGTCGGCAAGCGCGCGGAATATGGGTTGATCCTGAGGAGTGGCGGGCATTTTATCGGCCTCAACGTAAAACCTTATGGTTTCGCTTTATATGAAACCTTTTGGTATCATGTCAAGCGTCAATGTGACTTGCAAAACTCTTGCGCTACAGCCCTTCCCCTACCCGCCATCATCCCCTAAGACACCGCTTTAACCGACAATTGATTCCATTTCCCGTGCGCGAGCGGCCGCTCCGGTTCTGCTCGCCTCGCGCGGGGTTGCGCGCGAGTAACGTATGCCGAAACGGACCGACATTTCCTCCATCCTCATTATCGGCGCCGGGCCCATCGTTATCGGCCAGGCTTGTGAGTTCGACTATTCAGGGGTGCAGGCCGTAAAGGCGCTCAAAGAGGAAGGCTTCCGGGTCATCCTCGTCAATTCGAACCCGGCGACGATCATGACCGATCCGGAGCTCGCCGATGCGACATACATCGAACCGATCACGCCGGAATTTGTGGAAAAGGTCATCGCCAAGGAGCGCCCTGACGCGCTCCTGCCGACCATGGGCGGCCAGACCGCGCTGAACTGCGCGCTGGATCTGGAAGAAGCCGGCGTTCTTGAAAAATACAATGTGGAAATGATCGGCGCGCGCGCCGACGTCATCCAGAAAGCCGAGGACCGCGAAAAATTCCGTGTCGCCATGGAAAAGATCGGGCTTGAAAATCCGCGCTCCGTCATCGCCGCCTGCCCTGCGATCAAAAACGATACAGGAAAGATCATCGGCTATGATCGCGTGTCAGGCGTCGCCAACGCCATGCAATATCTGGACGATATTGGCCTGCCGGCGATCATTCGCCCGGCCTTCACGCTTGGCGGCACAGGCGGCGGCGTCGCCTATAATCGCGAAGAATTCGAACATTATGTCCGCACCGGCATCGAAGCCTCGCCGGTGGGACAGGTCCTGATCGATGAAAGCCTCTTGGGCTGGAAAGAATTTGAGATGGAGGTTGTGCGCGACAAGGCGGACAACTGCATCATCGTCTGCTCCATCGAAAACGTCGATCCCATGGGCGTTCATACGGGCGATTCCATTACGGTGGCGCCGGCGCTGACCCTCACCGACAAAGAATTCCAGATCATGCGCAACGCCTCCATCGCGGTGATGCGCGAAATCGGCGTCGAGACCGGCGGCTCTAATGTTCAGTTCGCGGTGAACCCCGACAATGGCCGCCTCGTTGTGATCGAGATGAACCCGCGCGTGTCGCGCTCCTCCGCGCTGGCTTCGAAAGCAACCGGTTTCCCGATTGCGCGCGTCGCAGCGAAACTCGCGGTCGGCTATACGCTCGACGAGTTAGACAATGACATCACCGGCGCGACGCCCGCAGCGTTTGAACCAACCATCGATTACGTCGTCACCAAAATTCCGCGCTTTGCGTTCGAGAAATTTCCGGGCGCCGAGGCGACGCTCTCGACGGCGATGAAATCGGTTGGCGAAGCCATGGCCATCGGCCGGTCATTCGCAGAGTCCATGCAGAAGGCGCTGCGCTCTCTTGAGACCGGGCTTTGCGGACTCGACCCGATCGAGATTGCCGGTCTTGGCGAAGGCGATGACGCCAATGCGTTCAGGGCGGCGCTCGCGGCGCCGACGCCGGATCGGCTGCGCGTGACGGCGCAGGCTTTCCGCCATGAATTGCCGCTGGAACAGATCCGCTCCATCACGCAATATGACCCGTGGTTTCTCGAACAGATCGCGGAAATCATTGCAACGGAAAAACAGATCGCGCGCGATGGTCTGCCAGACGACGCCGAAGCCTTGCGCCTCATTAAGGCCATGGGATTTTCCGACAAACGCCTCGCAGAGCTTGCCGAAGGCACGGAAAAGGAAGTTCGCGAGCACCGGCGCGCACGCAAGGTCCACCCCGTTTTCAAGCGCATCGACACCTGCGCCGCGGAGTTCGCCGCCAAGACGCCTTACATGTATTCCGCCTACGAACCGTCTTTCGCCGGAGCTCCGGCCTGTGAATCGAACCCGTCGGATCGGAAAAAAGTCATCATTCTCGGCGGCGGACCGAACCGCATCGGCCAAGGCATTGAGTTTGATTATTGCTGTTGTCACGCGGCGTTCGCGCTCGCCGATATCGGCGTCGAGTCAATCATGGTGAATTGTAACCCTGAGACAGTGTCGACCGATTACGACACGTCTGACCGGCTCTATTTCGAACCGCTGACCGCCGAAGATGTTCTGGAAATCGTCGCGAAGGAACGGGAACATGGCGAGCTTCTCGGCGTCATTGTTCAATATGGCGGACAGACGCCCCTGAAACTCGCCGGCATTCTCGAAGACGAAGGCGTGCCGATCCTCGGCACCCCCTATGACGCCATCGACCTCGCCGAAGACCGTGAGCGGTTCCAGAAGCTCGTTCAAAAGCTCGGCATGGTGCAACCGAAAAACGCCACCGCGCCTTCGCGTGAGCTCGCTGCGGAAGCCGCGGAAGAGGTTGGCTATCCTCTTGTCACGCGTCCTTCCTATGTGCTCGGCGGGCGCGCCATGGAGATCGTGCGCGACAAAACCGCCCTCGCCCATTATCTCGCGACGGCCCAGATCGAAATCAACAAAGACGAGCCGCTTCTTCTCGATCACTATTTGCAGAACGCCGTCGAAGTCGATGTGGACGCCATCTGCGACGGAGAGGATGTCTTCATCGCCGGCGTGATGGAGCATATTGAAGAGGCCGGCGTGCATTCCGGCGACAGCGCCTGCTCGCTTCCGCCCTATACGCTGTCAGACGCCATGATTGAAGCGCTGAAAAAACAGACAACGCGCATGGCGCTTGAGCTCGGCGTCGTCGGCTTGATGAATGTGCAATACGCCATCAAGGACGACGTCATTTATCTTCTCGAGGTGAACCCGCGCGCCTCGCGTACGGTGCCGTTCGTCGCCAAGGCTGTCGGCCTGCCCGTGGCGCGGATCGCAGCAAAAGTGATGGCTGGCGCCAAGATCAAGGACCTTGATCTCAAATGGCCCGAATTCACCCATGTGGCCGTCAAGGAAGTTGTCTTCCCCTTCGCGCGTTTCCCCGGCGTCGACACGGTGCTTGGGCCCGAGATGCGCTCCACCGGCGAAGTCATGGGCATCGACGTCAATTTCGACAAGGCGCGGGCGAAAAGCCTGATCGCCGCCGGCGCGCGCATTCCCATGAAAGGCTGCGTGTTCGTGTCGCTGAAAGATTCCGATAAGGCGCAAATGGTCAACGCCTCGCGCAAGCTCCTCAATATGGGCTTCACGATCATCGCCACTGGCGGCACGGCGGATTACCTGAATAGTCAGGGTCTAGATGTCGCCCGCGTAAACAAGGTGCTCGAAGGGCGCCCGCATATCGTTGACGCCCTCAAAAACGGCGAAGTCCATATGGTCTTCAACACCACCGAGGGGGCTCAGTCGGTGAAGGATTCGCGCTCCATCCGCACGACCGCCCTGACCCAGAAAATCCCCTGCATCACCACCGCCGCCGGAGCCCGGGCCGCCGTCCGCGCCATCGAGGCCATGCGCGCCGGGGATCTTGAGGTCGCCCCGCTTCAGGCCTACTTCGCCGCGATATAGAAAAACTATTAAATTTCAATCAGTTAAGACAGTTTCGCCGCAAATCCTCTTGAATTTCCGGCAAAGTAGGCTTAGATAACCGGCTCGAAAATAGGCGACGGCCCGGCGAAAACCGCCCGGCCGCGCTATTTTTTTCGTTTTACGGTCAAGAGGACCGGCCAAGGCGGACCAATGCGGGTTCGCCATTTATGAGGAGAGAGAGGGCGAGACATGGATAAATTCCCCATGACCCTTGGAGGCTATCAGAAGTTGGAAGCCGACCTGAAAAAACTGAAGAATGAAGAACGCCCGGCTGTCATCCAGGCGATTGCGGAAGCGCGCGCCCATGGCGACCTGTCCGAAAACGCCGAATATCACGCCGCGAAAGAGCGCCAGGGCTGGATTGAATCCCAGATTCTCGACCTTGAAGACAAATACACCCGCGCCGAAGTGATCGACGTATCCAAGCTCGACGGCATATCTGTGAAGTTCGGCGCCATCGTCACGCTGATAGACGAAGACACCGAAGAGGAGAAAGTCTGGCAGATTGTCGGAGATCTTGAAGCCGATGTGAAACAGCGCCGCATCTCCGTCTCTTCGCCCATCGCCCGCGCCCTGATCGGCAAGGAGCAAGGCTCCAGCGTCGAAGTCGCAGCACCTGGCGGCGCACGGTCTTATGAGATCGCGAAAGTGGTTTTCAAGTAAACGCTGTTTACTGAGAATTTTGATTTATTGAGCGCGCGCCTTTCGAAAGAAAGGCGCGCTTTTTCATGCAGCAAGAATAATTCCTCGGCGTATGCCCTGATTTGAGATCAATTGCCCGGTTTTCGCGTCTAGCTGATTGAATTCACGCTCCCCTCGGTGGGCTTGGACCCGTATGACCAGACCAGATCATTTTGAACCGAAAGCAGGGATTTCATGTCATATTTGTCGGTCGCATTTCGTGTGCGCGGAACTGTGTTGGCTGCACTGCTGCTCTTTTGCTCTCCCTCACTGGCGCAGGAGAAGCAAGAATGGACGCCGGAACAACAGGCGATTGTCGACCTGCTTAAGAACGGCCCGATGAATATCGAGACCAATTTCGAGAACTGGGAAGACAAGTACCATGAAGAGTGGACAGTCTGGTTCGCTGGACAGCCCACGGTTCGGCAAAAACCTGCGCATATGGAAAGAGTGCGCGACTATATCGGCCAAGGCGCCAAAGTCATTTCGTACACTGCGCAATTCGCCGATATAAGCGTAATCGGGAATACAGCGTTCGCGCGCTTCAATGCGATAGAAGAATTGCGCAATCCGGACGGCTCTCCGCGCACCGTTTATTATGCCGGGACGGACTATCTGGTAAAAGTTGATGGTCAATGGAAAGTCAGAGCGACGACCGTCGCCTTTACGCCGCAAGATGAAGAAAGCGAAGAATAAGCGCTTACCCGTCGCCGATCATCTCTTTCACAATCGCGGCGAGACCAACCTGGCGGCGGCGTTTCAGGCGTTCGGCGAAGAGGATGGAACGTAATAACTCTTCCGACTCATTCAGGTCGTAATTGACGATCACGTAGTCATACTCAGCCCAGTGGGACATTTCGGCGTCAGCTTTGGCCATGCGCTTTTGCACGACGTCTTCGGGGTCCTGCGCGCGCTGGCGCAAGCGCCGCTCCAGTTCCTCGCGCGAGGGCGGCAGGATGAACACCTTGACCACATCCTCGCCCGCGACCTCGTCAAGCTGTTGCGCGCCCTGCCAGTCGATATCGAACAGAACGTCCTTGCCCTGACGAAGCGTGTCCTCGACGAGGCTGCGCGGCGTGCCGTAATAATGCCCGAACACATTCGCCCACTCCATGAACTCGCCATTGTCACGCATGCGCATGAATTCTTCCTCGGAAACGAAAAAATAATCCTTGCCGTGCGCTTCACCGGGCCGGCGCTGGCGCGTGGTGGCGGAAATCGACAGCACCATATCGCCGTCCTTGGTCAGAAGCCGCTCAGCCAGCGTGGTTTTCCCGGCGCCCGACGGGCTCGACAGGATGAACATCAGGCCTCTGCGGGCCACTTTGAGGTCGCCGCCGATCATCTCGTCTTCCCTATTCGATATTCTGCACTTGTTCCCGGACCTGATCGATCACGCGCTTGAGGTCAAGGCCGATGCGTTTCAGCTCCATATCCTGCGCCTTGGAGCAGAGTGTATTGGCCTCGCGATTGAGCTCCTGGGTGAGGAAATCGAGGTCCCGGCCCACGGGACCGGATTTCGCCAGAAGCGCCCGGCCCGCGCCGACATGCGAGGAAAGCCGATCCAGCTCCTCCCTGACATCGGCCTTGATGGCGAGAAGCGAGGCCTCCTGAGCGAGACGGTCTTCAGGGACAGCGCCCTCCAGTAACTCTTTCAACTGGGCTGATATCCGGTCGCGGATCGCCGCGGGCATTGCGGCGGCGTTCGCTGCAGCGTCGGCGGTCAGTTTCTCAATCATGTCGAGTTGCCCCGCGAGCACCTCACCCATGGCGACCCCTTCCTTGCGGCGCGCATCGGCAAGCCCGTCCAGGGCTTGAGCGAAGGATGTCATCAACGCGGCACAAAGGGCTTCGCGCATCTCCTCGCTCATTTCGTCTTCGGCTTGTTCGATAACGCCCCTCAGCGCCAAAAGACCTTCCGCCTGGGGCGGGGCGCATTCGATCCGCAAGCGGATTTTTTCGATCATGGCGACAGCATTATCAAGCATCGCCTCGTTGATCGCATAGCCAGCGTCCTGCCCGTCTTTATTCAGAGTCAGTCCGATATTGAGCGTCCCGCGCGCCAGTTTCTGTTTCGCGAGTTTTCGCATCTCAGGATCGAGCGCATCGAATCCGGCCGGTAGACGCGCACGCCATTCAAGGCCCCGCCCATTAACCGAGCGCACTTCCCAGATATAGCGCCAGCCGTCATGTGCGCCTTCAATCCGGGCGAAGCCGGTCATGGAAGAAAGGTTTCCGGTCAATTGTTTTCCTTCATATGCGGTCGATGATTGGCCGCTGTTTTACTTTCCGCCTTGCGTGGCGCGCTGGCGTTCAATGCTCCGCCATTTGGCGACATTGGCGTTGTGTTCACGCAAGGTCGGCGCGAACACATGCCCGCCTGTGCCGTCGGCGACAAAAAAGAGATCATCCGTATCCGCAGGATTGAGAACCGCTTCGATCGACGCCTTGCCGGGATTGGCGATCGGCGTCGGCGGCAAACCGCGAATGACATATGTGTTATAAGGGGTTTCCCCGCGCAGCTCGCTGAGGCGCAAACCGCGGCCAAGGGGCTCGCCCTGAGTCAGGCCGTAAATAATCGTCGGGTCGCTCTCAAGCCGCATCCCTTTTTTGAGGCGGTTTACAAAGACCGAAGCGATGCGCGGTCGCTCCTCAGCGACGCCGGTTTCCTTTTCAACGATGGAGGCGAGAATGATCGCCTCAGCCGGGGTTGAAAATGGAAGCTCCATAGCGCGGTCATCCCAAATCGCATCAATCAGCGCGTCCTGGTCTTTCATCATCCGGCGCACGAGATTGTCGCGGGTCTCACCGCGTGTGAAGGCGAAGGTCTCAGGCAACAGTTCACCCTCGCCCGGCTCAATCGACACCTCGCCTTCGAGCACGTCGTTCTCGTTCAGCAATCGGATGATCTGCGCCGTCGTGCGCCCCTCGGGCGCTGTGAAATAATGCAGGATGCTCTTGCCTTCGCGAAGCTGATCGATAATGGCGATCACGCTTGATCGGGCCGGGATTTCATATTCACCTGCCTTGATCTCGCTTTGCACGCCGCGAAGACGCACCGCCGCAATAAAAATTTCCGGATGCTCGATAACGCCGACATCTTCCAGCTGGTGAGCGATCGTGGAGACAGCGCTCCCCGGCGGCAGGAGGACAATCGTGTTCTCCCGCGATGGACCGGGCTTCACCGCTTCGCGGTAGCCGAGATACCCGCCAACCCCGAGTGCAATCGCCGCCAGAAGCGCGAGCCCGCCGATAAAAAAGAGAAAGCTTTTCACCGCGCCCCCGCGCTGACTTGATCTGCGCTGGGCGCGCCTCGTCTGATCTTTACCTGACATCCCGCCTCCCGCCAGCTCCCGCTCGATTCATGAGGGGAGTTTAGCCGTCAACGCGCCGCATCACCAGAGAGGCGTTTGTGCCGCCAAAACCGAAGGAATTGGATAACGCCACGTTAATCGGCTTTTTGACCGCCTCTTTGGCGGCGAGATTGATAGGCGTCGCGACGGACGGATTGTCGAGATTGAGGGTCGGCGGCGCGATCCCGTCACGCATGGCGAGGAGGCAGAAAATCGCCTCCACCGCGCCTGCGGCCCCAAGCAAATGCCCGATAGAGGATTTTGTAGATGACATGACGAGCCCGTCCGCCGCATCGCCGAAGAGGCGCTCAACCGCTCTCAGTTCGATTTCATCGCCGACCGGCGTCGATGTGCCGTGGGCGTTGACATAGTCGATGTCTTTCGGCGCAAGCCCCGCGCGTTTCAGCGCCATTTCCATAGAGCGATAGCCGCCATTGCCGTCTTCGGCCGGCGACGTGATGTGATAAGCGTCGCCCGACAGGCCATAGCCGATAATCTCGCCGTAAATTTTCGCGCCGCGCGCTTTGGCTTTTTCATACTCTTCGAGCATGACGAAGCCGGAGCCCTCGCCCATAAGGAACCCGTCACGATCCTTGTCATAGGGGCGCGACGCTTTTTCCGGCGTGTCATTGAAATGAGTTGTCAGCGCCTTGCACGATGAGAAGCCCGCAATGCCGATGGGACAGATCGCAGCTTCGGCGCCGCCGGCCAGCATCGCGTCCGCATCGCCGAGCGCGATCAGCCGCGCCGCATCGCCAATCGCATGAGCGCCTGACGAACACGCCGTCACCACCGCGTGGTTCGGCCCCTTCATGCCGAGCTTGATCGACACCTGGCCAGAGACGAGGTTGATCAGATTGCCGGTGATGAAAAACGGCGACACGCGGCGCGGGCCTTTCTCATTCAGGACCAGCACTTCATCTTCGATGCCGGAAAGGCCGCCAATGCCCGAGCCCGTCATGACGCCGGCGCGTTCGCGTTCTTCTTCGTTTTTGAACTCAAGGCCGGAATCCTTGAACGCCATCTGCGCGGCGGCCATGCCGAACACGATGAACGGATTCATGCGGCGCTGTTCGCGCGGTTCTACCCAGTCATCGGCGTTAAAAGCCGCATCACCGGCTTTGTCGCCGCCGCGGGTTCCGTCAGTTAATGGAACGGAGGCCGCGATCCGGCAGGGAAGATTCGCGGCGTCGAATTGTTCAATAGGTCCGGCGCCGCTCTCACCATTGATGAGACGACGCCATACGGAATCGAGCCCCACCCCGAGCGGCGTGACCAATCCCATTCCTGTAACGACAACGCGGCGCATATAGACCTACTCCGGATTTGGGAAGCCGACAGGCCTTTGCGCTGATATTGACTGGCGCCGATGCGGTTTTCTTCAAAAACCCTTCAACGGCGCCGTCAGGCGAAACGGCCCTGTCGGCTCGTTATCGGGAAGAACAGCCGATCAGGACTTTTGTTCTTCGATAAATTTGATGGCGTCGCCGACCGTCTGGATAGTCTCGGCTGCGTCATCAGGGATCTCAACATCGAATTCTTCTTCGAACGCCATCACGAGTTCGACAATATCAAGACTGTCGGCGCCGAGATCATCGATGAAGCTCGCCTTTGGTTCGACTTTGGCGGCATCCACATCAAGATGTTCGACAACAATTTTCTTCACGCGTTCTGCAAGATCAGACATTCAACGCTCCTTGGTAAAAACGGTTATTTACGATTTTCAGATAAAACCTGAAAGGTGGTTTGTCAGCAGGTGTTAAACGGGGCCGCCTCTTGAGCGGGTTCGGGGGCGCAATTACGGCATATTGCAGATTGTTGCAACGCCAAAACCGCCGCAGCCGAGGTCATTTTCCTGACTTATAACATCGCCATGCCGCCATTGACATGCAAGGTCTGGCCGGTGACGTAGCGCGCCTCGGCTGAAGAGAGATAGACCGCAGCTGCAGCAATATCCTCAGGCGCGCCCATGGCGCCTGCGGGAATCTTGCCGAGAATCGCTTCTTTCTGCTGGTCATTCAGGGCGTCGGTCATGGCCGTGGCGATGAAACCCGGAGCGATGCAGTTGACGGTGACATTGCGGCTTGCGACTTCCTGCGCCAGCGATTTCGACATGCCAATCATCCCTGCCTTGGAGGCGGCGTAATTCGCCTGCCCGGCGTTTCCGGTGACGCCCACGACGGAGGCCACGCCGATGATCCGCCCGAAACGCTGTTTCGTCATGCCGCGCAAGGATGCCTTCGCCAGATGGAAATAGGCGGTGAGATTAATCTTGATGACCTCATCCCACATCGCCGGTTTCATCATCATCATCAGCGTGTCGCGGGTGACGCCTGCATTCGAGACAACTATGTCGAGCCCGCCCATGGCTTCCGAAGCGGTCTTTGGCAACGCGTCCACCGCATCGAGATCGGACAGATTGCACGGCGTCACATGAACGCGGTCTTTCAGATCGCCCGCAAGCGCTTCGAGTTTTTCCGCGCGGGTGCCGGAGACGGCGACGCTGGCGCCTTGCGCGTGCAGCGCTCTTGCGACAGCTTCGCCGATGCCGCCGGTGGCGCCAGTGACAAGCGCCCGCTTGCCCGAAAGATCAAACATTCCGCATCCTTTCTTTTGATTACGGAGAACTTCGCTTTAAGCTTTTACGAAGGCTTCGATATCGCCCGGTTCACTCACATTGAGGCTCTGCACATCGCGGTTGATGCGCTTGATGAGGCCGGACAGAACCTTGCCTGACCCCACTTCAATAAACAGCTCGCAACCTTCGGCCGTCATGTGATTGACGCTTTCAGTCCAACGCACGCGTCCCGTCACCTGTTTCACAAGAAGGTCACGGATCGACGCCGGATTGGCGACATCCTTCGCCGTGACATTGGCGACTAACGTCGTCGCAGGCGCAACGATTTTCACTTCCGCCAGCGCTTCCCTCATCCGTTCAGCGGCAGGCGCCATCAATGAAGAATGAAACGGCGCCGAAACCGGCAGCAATTTCGCAATCTTGGCGCCGAACTCCTTGGCGCCGGCGCAAACGGCTTCGACGCGTGCTTTCTCCCCGGAGATCACAACCTGTCCCGGCGCGTTGTCATTGGCGATTTCACACACGCCGTCACCCTTGGCGGCGTCGATGGCTTTTTGCGCGGCTTGCATGTCGACGCCGATCAGCGCCGCCATGGCGCCTTCGCCCACCGGAACAGCGGCCTGCATCGCCTCGCCTCGAATGCGCAACAGCTTCGCCGTGTCGCTGAGACTGATGGATCGCGCCGCACACAAGGCGGAATATTCTCCGAGAGAATGCCCGGCGACGAACATGGCGTTGGCAATGTCAGCGTCAGCTTCCGCTTCCAGCACCCGCATGGCGGCGATCGAATGGGCCATCAAGGCGGGTTGCGTATTCGCCGTCAGGGTCAGCTCTTCCATGGGGCCTTCGCGCATCAGCTTTGAAAGCTTCTGACCGAGCGCCTCATCCACTTCTTCAAAAACTTCGCGCGCAACCGGAAAAGCATCGGCGAGGCTCGCGCCCATTCCCACACTCTGGCTACCTTGTCCCGGAAAGACGAAAGCTCGCGTCATCGCGGCCCTGCTCCTTGGTTAAATTCTGAATTCGCGGACATAGCGACGCTGGCGCGCGAGGGCAAGGATTGGCGCTCACCAAATGTTACGGTTTCTTTTGCCGCCAAACCTTTTGCTGGAAGGGGCGAGCGCTGGTATCAGCCGCAGATGACCCAGCCGCCTATCCGCATCGCCACATTATCTGACGCCCCCGACCCGGACTGGGCGTGGATTCGGGACCTGATGGCGCCGGATTACGAAATCGCCGGCCGGCGGCTCCACTGGACGCCCTATTCGCTGGCGGCCCCAAGAAAAAAGCTGCAATTCGCCTATCGCTACGCCGGGGTGCGGCGCCTCATATCGGGTGCGCGGAAACAGCCCTATGACCTCATCATCACGCACGGCCCCTGGATGACGACCTGGGTGGAGCGCGTCGGACAAGCCGCAAAGGGCCCCAAAGAGAACCCCGCGCGCCACCTCGCCTTCTCCTTCAATTTCACCGACCTGCCCACCGGCTTCCGTAAATCGGTCATGAAACGCGCCTTTGACGGCGTCGATGCTTTCGCTGTTTTTACCGATGCGGAACAAGGGCTTTACGCCGATTATTTCAATATCGACCGGAGCCGGTTCTGGCGCGCGCCCTGGGGCGTCGCGCCGCCTTTAGCCGGGCCTCAGCCCAGAACCATCGAAGGGGACTATTTCGCCGCCCTCGGCGGCGAGGCGCGCGATTATGCAGTTCTGTGCGAGGCCGCCCGGGCCCTTCCCGGGACCCGTTTTGTCGCCGTCGCCCGGCCCCATAATTTCGAAGGGCTGAACCCGCCCGAAAATCTCGAGGTAAGGTTCAACCTGCCCTTTGAGGAGGCCTGGGAGATCGTCCAGCACGCCAGGGCGGCGCTTGTTCCCTTGCGCTCGCGTGAGACCCCTTGCGGGCTCGTGACCCTTGTCGGGGCCATGCATATCGGCAAGGCGCAAATAGTGACCGACGCCGCCGGGGCCGCCGACTATCTGAGGGACGGCGAAACCGGGCTTCTCGTCCCCCCCGGGGACGCATCCGCCCTCGCCGCCGCTGTCACCCGACTTGAGGCCGATCCAGCGCTGACGAACCGCCTGGGGCAAGCCGCAAGAGACTTCGCCGAGGCCAATTGCAGCGAGGCCAGGACGATCGCCTTTTTCGAGACTGTCCTCGTCCGCTGGTTCGGCGAGAAATAGCCGGTTTCGCGCTTGCAATAGGCCGCTCACTCCGCTATCTCCCGCGCCTTCACGAGCGATGGTCATGGGCGCTCGCCCCCAATCGGGCGGGTTCAAGGGATGGTCCCTTAGCTTCATGAGCCACAGGCGTTCCGGATCGCCAGCAGATCCGAACAGTCTCCGTCGCCCTATAAGGAGCTGGCTACATGCCGCTATACGAACACATCTTTATTGCGCGTCAGGATATCTCGCCTGCGCAGGTTGAGGGCCTGACCGAAACGCTCACCAAAGTCGTTACAGACCTCGGGGGCAAGATTGCAAAGTCCGAATATTGGGGCCTTCGCAATCTCCAGTACAAAATCAGGAAAAACCGCAAGGGCCATTACAGCCTTTTCAACATCGAAGCGCCGGCCGAAGCGATCTTCGAACTTGAGCGTCAGGAAAAGCTCAATGACGACGTTCTGCGCGCACTCACCGTGCGTGTCGAAGAACATAATGAAGAGCCGTCCCCCGTGTTGTCACGCCGTGACCGCAATGATCGCGGCGAGCGTGGCGACCGTGATCGCGGCGACCGTGGAGACCGTGACCGCGGCGATCGTGGCCGCGGCGATCGCGGCGACCGCCGGTAATCAGGAAAGGGATCAATCATGGCTAAACCATTTTTCCGCCGCCGCAAAACCTGTCCGTTCTCCAGCGATAACTCGCCGGCGATCGACTACAAGGATCCGAAACTGCTTCAGCGTTTTGTTTCCGAACGCGGCAAGATCGTTCCGTCGCGGATTTCCGCCGTCTCTCACAAGAAGCAGCGTGAGCTTGCGCGCGCCATCAAGCGCGCCCGTTTCCTTGCGCTTCTTCCCTACGTATCGGAGTAAGCACGATGGACGTCATTCTCCTCGAACGGGTCGAAAATCTCGGCCAGATGGGCGATGTTGTCAAAGTGAAGGCCGGCTATGCACGGAACTTCCTTCTGCCCCAGAAAAAGGCGCTTCGCGCCAATGACGACAACAAGAAAGTTTTTGAGGCTCAACGCGCCGATCTTGAAGCGCGCAACCTCGAACGCAAGAAAGAAGCCGAACAGGTCGCTCAAAAAATCGATGGCGCCTCTTTTATCGTCATTCGGCAATCGTCGGAACTGGGCGTTCTTTACGGCTCCGTTTCGAGCCGCGATATTGCGGAAGCGGCGTCAGAAGGCGGGTTCTCCATCGAACGCGCGCAGGTGCGTCTCGACAAACCGCTGAAAGCGCTCGGCATTACGCCTGTCCGCGTTGTCCTCCATCCGGAAGTCGACGTGAAGATCAACATCAACATTGCGCGCTCTGCTGATGAAGCTGAACGTCAGGCCCGCGGCGAGAACGTCCTCGCCCGTCCTGAGGATGAAGCCGAAGAGGAACAGGCCGCGGAAGCTGCGCCCGAGTTCTTCGACGAAGACGCCGACGCCGCCGTTGAAAACGCGGATGAAGAAAAAACCGAAGAATAACAAAATAACATAAAGGAGCTTTTGCAACAGCGAAGGCTCTCCCCACCCCCAAAGGTGGAAAAATATAAACGCCGGCTGTCTTCTCAGCCGGCGTTTTTTTTGATCTAAGGGCTGAATGGCTGACGGCGCAACCAATGCACCCAATAAAAATCAGGGTACGGAGAATAAACTCCCCGTAAGCCTCGATGCTGAACAGGCGATCCTCGGCGCCATTCTGTTCGATAACGAAATCTTTTACCGGGTCTCCGTCTTCCTGAAGCCCGAGCATTTTTTCGATCCCGTTCATCAGCTCATCTTTGAAGCGGCGGGCGATCTGATCAACTCGGGCCGTCTCGGCTCTCCAGTCACGATCGACACCTATCTCGCGAACAAGCAGGGCTATATCGACGCTGGCGGCAAGCGTTACCTCGAAACGCTCGCGGCGAATGTGCCGTCAACTTCCGGCGCCACCGACTACGCCAGGATCGTGTTCGATCTCTCCGTTTGCCGGGGCCTTATGTCCATCGGCTCGGAAATGTCGGAACGCGCGAAGATCGCAACGCTAGAGGATTCGCCCTCACAGCAATTGCAAGACGCGGAACAAGCGCTCTACAAGCTCGCCGAGACCGGAAAATATGGCGGCGGTTTTAAAACTTTCCGCGCCGCCATCACCGAAGCGATTGAGCTTGCAAACGCCGCCGTCAAACGTGACGGCGGTCTGGCCGGCGTCTCCTCCGGCCTTCGCGATTTCGACCGCATGCTCGGCGGCCTTCATCCATCGGACCTGATCATTCTCGCCGGCCGCCCCTCCATGGGCAAAACATCGCTTGCGACCAATATCGCGCTGAACGCTGCGAAGGCGCACAAGACCGAAAGACAGCCCGACGGCACGATGAAAACGGTTGAAGGCGCGGTGGTCGGCTTTTTCTCGCTGGAAATGTCCGCCGAACAGCTCGCGACGCGTATTATCGCCGAAGTCGCGGAAGTCTCCTCCTCGGCGATCCGCCGCGGCGAGGTCGATCAGGAACAGTTCGACAAGATTTATCACGCCGCGCGCGAACTGGAAAAGCTGCCGCTTCACATTGATGACACTGGCGGCCTTTCCATCGCCCAGCTTGCCGCCCGCGCCCGGCGCCTCAAGCGCCAGCATGGCCTGAACCTTCTCGTGGTTGACTATCTCCAGCTCCTCACGGGCTCCGGACGACGCAATGACGGCCGCGTGCAGGAGATCACTGAAATCTCTCAGGGGCTCAAGACGCTGGCGAAAGAGCTGGACGTGCCGGTCATCGCCCTCTCCCAGCTTTCGCGTCAGGTCGAAGCGCGCGAAGACAAGCGCCCGCAGCTTTCCGACCTCCGGGAATCTGGCTCGATCGAGCAGGACGCGGATGTCGTGCTCTTTGTGTATCGCGAAAAATATTATCTCGGCCGTCAGGAGCCGCGCGAAGGCACCGAAGAACACATGAAGTGGCTCGCGCGCCTGGATGAAGTCGGCGACACCGCCGAAGTGATCATTGGCAAGCAACGCCATGGCCCCATCGGCAAGGTGGATCTCCATTTCGAAGAAAAATTCACGAAATTCTCGGATCTCGTCACCGACCGCTATGGCGGCGGCGAATATTAGGCGCCCTCACGCAGACGAAGCCGCCGTCGCCTCGATCTCGATCAGCATTGCCGGCGCGCCAAGCTGCGCCACAGGGATCAGCGTTGCGGCCGGGCGATGCTCGCCCAACGCGTCCAGCTGCGCGGCGTGATACGCCTTCATTCGCTCCACATCATAGCCGACGATAAAAACGGTGAGCCTGACAATGTCGCCGATATGCGCGCCCGCGCTTTCCAAAGCCACAGCGATATTTTGAAAGACCTGCCGGGCCTGTTCTTCAAAATCGGATGACAGCTTTCCGTCCGCCGCAAAACCGCCCTGCCCGGCGAGAAAAATCATTCGCGCGCCGGGGTCAACCACCGCCATTTGCGAGAAATGAAAATCCGTCGGGTCAATCAGTCCCGGCGGATTTGAAAAACTTACAATGGGCATGAGCACCTCCTTCAAATTTCCAAACGTCTCTTCACTTCCGGCCATGATTTCGCACCATTGGCGCGCATTTGTTCTGCAAGCTCGTCAGGCATCCATTCCATAAACGCAGGATAAAAAGTCGGGCGAGCCTGGATCCGCGCGAACCACGCCTCAACGCGCGGCAGACGCCCGTCGCGCCACATGCCGTCACAAGAAAGCGCGGCGAGCCGGTTAAGATAAGGCGCGAGCGCCACATCCGCGATGGAGAACTCATCGCCGGTTAGCCAGGGATGCCGCTCAAGCGCAGTCTCCATTTTTTTCAGATAGCTGTCATAGAGACGGATCTTGTCCGCCGCGCCAGGCGCGGCCAGCCCGTCATGAATCCATTTCCATTTGAGTTCACGCGCAGCACGCCCCTCCGCCCCTGCGCCTTGTAGAAAATCGTCAAATGAGCCGGCGCCATTGCGCAAGATCATGTGGCGATGAGAAAGCGCATAAGTCAGCGCCGAACAGGCGGGATGCAATTCCTCGTCGACCGCCTTTGTCCAGAGCCGCGCCCGCGCGCGCTCGACGGCGCCCTCTGGAAAAAGCCGCGGCGCCTCGGGGAACGCATCTTCCAGATATTCGCAAATGACGGTCGATTCCGGAATCACTTCACCATCATGCACCAGCGCCGGCACGACCGCCTTAGGATTGATTCTCAAATAGGCCGGGTCGAACTGTTCACCTTTCAGGATGTCCACATAGTGGCCTGTCCAGTCGAGCTCCTTTTCCGCAAGTGCGAAGCGAACTTTCGCCGCGCAAGCCGATGACCCATGATGATAAAGTTCGAGCAAAGCAGCGTCCCTTTGATTCAAATCATACGGAATTTGGCCGCAACAGCACAGCTTCGCAATGACAAGCGCGCGATTGCACAGAACAGAGACGCATGATCGATTTTTCCAATTTCGGCCATGAATATTATCTTTTTTACATATAAATCGGGCGCCCATAGGGTTTCTTTGTGATGCGAATTTAAAGGGGCGCGGTTCGCCAAGGGGCTAGCGGCTTTATCGCATCTGAAAATGGTCACGTAGTAACTGGTCTCGTTTGTCAAAGACAAACCTGGTTCAACCCTGGCGGCGACAATCCTGGTGACATCAAGCCTGATGACATCAGGGCGCCCCCGGATGTGTCTTCTGAATTTTTGCACCGGAGAGGAAACATGAAAACAAATACGAAATCCGCCTTGCTCGCGACAGCTGCGGTCCTGTCGCTGTCTCTGGCGGCAAGCTGCGGCGGTTCGAATGAATCGCGCGAAGTCACGACGCCAACGCCGGAGGCCGTTGAGGATTCCGCTGGTGAAACAATTTCCATGAAGGAAGACGCGGCGCCGGCGGAAAGCGAATCCAAAACAAACGACTTCTGGTGGCCGGATGCGCTTGATCTCAGCCCCCTTCGCCATAACGCAGCAGCATCCAATCCTATCGGCGAAGACTTCGATTACGCCGCCGAGTTTTCAAAACTCGACCTCGCCGAAGTGAAAAAAGACATCGAAGCCGTCATGACGGACTCACAGGATTGGTGGCCTGCAGACTATGGACATTACGGACCGTTCTTCATTCGCATGGCCTGGCACGCGGCAGGCACCTATCGCATGTATGACGGCCGCGGCGGCGCCGGCGGCGGACAGCAGCGTTTCGAGCCGCTGAACAGCTGGCCGGACAATGTCAGCCTCGACAAAGCACGACGCCTTCTCTGGCCGGTAAAGCAGAAGTATGGCCGCGCCCTATCCTGGGGCGACCTTATGGTGCTGACCGGCAATGTCGCGATGGAGTCCATGGGCTTCAAAACTTTCGGTTTCGCAGGCGGGCGCGAAGATGATTGGGAAGCCGAAGTCGTCGATTGGGGCACGGAAGACACCATGCTCGCCGGCGATCAGCGTTTCCATGGCGACCGGGAGCTCGCCAAACCGCTGGCGGCGACACAGATGGGCCTCATCTACGTTAATCCGGAAGGTCCGAACGGCAATCCAGACCCTCTCGCGGCGGCCCATGACATCCGTCAGGCCTTCCGCGGCATGGCGATGACCGATGAGGAAACGATTGCGCTCATTGCTGGCGGCCACACCTTCGGCAAGGCCCATGGCGCGCACAAGCCAGATGAATGTCTTGACCCCGAACCCGCCATAGCCGGCGTGGAGCAACAAGGTCTCGGCTGGGTGAATAAATGCGGCAAAGGCAATGCGGAAGACACCATCACCAGCGGCCTCGAAGGCTCATGGACAATGAACCCGACCGAGTGGACACATCAGTATTTCTCGAACCTGTTCAACTTCGAATGGGAACAGACGCGCAGCCCGGCAGGCGCTATCCAGTGGGTGCCGACCGATGAAGCAGCGGGTCAATTGGCGCCGGACGCCCATGATCCTAACAAGCGTCACGCGCCGATAATGTTCACGACGGACCTCGCGCTGAAAGAAGATCCGGAATTTCGGAAAGTGTCACAGCGCTTCTTTGAAAATCCGGAAGAGTTCGAACTGGCTTTTGCGAAAGCCTGGTTCAAGCTCACCCACCGCGATATGGGCCCGCGCGCCCGTTATCTCGGGTCGGAAGCGCCTGCTGAAGAACTGATCTGGCAGGACCCGATCCCGGCGGTTGATCACCCGCTGATCACGTCAGCTGACGCCGCATCGATCAAGGCTGACATCCTTGCGTCAGGTCTGACGGTTCCGGAACTCGTGCGCACCGCCTGGGCGTCGGCTTCGACCTTCCGCGGCACCGATATGCGCGGCGGCGCCAATGGCGCGCGTATCCGCCTTGCCCCGCAAAAGGATTGGGCGGTCAACGATCCCTCCGAGTTGTCAAAAGTTCTGACTACGCTTGAAAAAGTGCAGACGGACTTCAACGATGCGCAAAGCGGCGGCAAGAAAGTCTCGCTCGCCGATGTGATCGTGCTCGGCGGCAATGCGGCGATCGAAAAGGCGGCGCAGGATGCGGGCAATCCGGTCAACGTTCCCTTTACGCCGGGCCGCATGGACGCTTCGCAAGAACAGACGGACCTTACCTCCTTCGCCGTTCTTGAACCGAAGGCGGACGGCTTCCGCAACTATCTCGGCGGCGCTAACGATAAGTCACCGTCTGAGCTTCTTGTGGACCGTGCGAGCCTTCTGGACCTCACCGTGCCTGAAATGACGGTTTTGGTCGGCGGCATGCGCGCCCTCGACGCCAATGCAGGCGGAACTGACTATGGCGTCTTCACTGACACGCCGGGAGCGCTGACGAATGATTTCTTCGTCAACCTGCTCGATATGTCGACGAAATGGGCGCCATCGAATACGCCTTATGTCTTCGAAGGCCGTGATCGTCAGACTGGCGATCTGAAATGGACGGCGACCGAGAACGATCTCGTCTTCGGCTCTAATGCGGAACTGCGCGCTGTCGTCGAGGTCTACGCCTTTAACGGCGCGGAAGACAAATTCGCCGACGATTTTGTCGCCGCCTGGACCAAGGTGATGAACGCCGACCGCTTCTGATCGCTGCTAATCGCGATACAGGCGACGAACGATTGAGACCGCCCGGCGCCGAAAACGCGCCGGGCGTTTTTCATAGACAAGACATATTCAAATCGGGGGGATGCAGGGGGCGGCGGCAAGTATACACCCGTTTTGGAACCCGTGGATAAGTTTTCACCGCTTTTCAGATGGCCCTATAATGCTCCCAGTCCGGACATTGAGAGGCGGTGTGGCCTGCCGTTCCCACTGGTCCGGATCGCGGCGCGCAGGGCGCGAGGGTTGCGAAACGGAAACTCCTCGCACGCTGGCCGGTCGCAGAGCCCGGGCTTTCTCATGGCTCAACGTCTGGGGCGTAACACCCTCCGGCGGTCATGATTACGGCCGGGCCCGCCGACGCTGAACAACGCTGCAAATGCGGGGCGTGATGCGCCCTTATACTTCTATTGCGATGGACGTTTCACGCCCCGCGCCTCTCTGCCTTTTACGTTCGGGCTCACGGAAGCCGCGGCGGCGCCAGCGCTTGCCCTTTTCCCGCCGCAAAAAGCCCCTTAAAGCTCGGTGGCTATGACCGTTGACCCAAAAACCGCGCCCGCTCACGGGCCGATCGTCGAGATCGATCTTTCGGCCCTTTGCGCCAATTACGCGATGATCCGCGACGCCGCGCCGGAGGCGCGCGTCAGCGCAGCGGTGAAATGTGACGCTTACGGTCTCGGCCTCACGCCTATTTCCCGCGCGTTGTTTGAGCGCGGGGGGTGCGATGAATTTTTCGTCGCCTACCCGGAGGAAGGCGCAGCCCTGCGCGAAGCGCTGAACAATGCGGCCGCCCGCATCTATTGTTTCGCCGGACCATCGGAAGAAACGCTTGCGCTTTATGAGCGCGTGCAAATGACGCCCGTCATCAATTCGCTGACCCAGGCAGAGCTGTGGGCGAAACGCGGCGCAGGCCCCACGGTGGTTCACATCGACACCGGCATGAATCGCCTCGGCGCGCCGATGAGCGAAGCGCAGGCGATTGCCGCGACCCTGTCAGCGGCGGGCCGTGAGGTCAGCATCGTCATGAGCCACCTGGCCTGCGCCTCAGACCCGACGCATCCGAAGAACAAAGACCAGCGTGAAAAATTTGTCGAAGCCGCGCGGCGCTTTTCCGGCGCACGGCTTTCCCTTGCTGCGTCGGCCGGCGCATTGATGGACAAGGCCTATCAGTTCGATCTCGTGCGGCCCGGGATCGCGCTTTATGGCGGCAGCCCCTTCGATGCGGATGACGAGCGCATTTGCGATGTGGCGACCCTGAAAGCGCCGATTGTTCAGTTGCGCGACCTTCGCCCCGGTGAAACCGTCGGCTATGGCGCGACCTTCACAGCGACGGCCCCGGTGCGAATCGCGACCGTCGCTCTTGGTTATGGCGACGGTTATCCCCGTAATGACACGCCAGCGGGCGCCGCTATCGTGAATGGGGCCCTTGCTCCTATTGTCGGGCGCGTCTCCATGGACTTCATCACTCTCGATATTACAAGCCTAAAGAATCCTGTAAAAATAGGAGATTATGCGGAATTCTTCGGCCCGCGCCTGCGCCTTTTCAAAGCCGCCGCCGCCGCCCATCGCGTGCCCTATGACTTGCTCACAGGGCTTGGCGGGCGGATCGATCGCCGCTACCTCTAGACGGTCAAGGGGAGCGTCCATGAACATCTTTGCAATAACCGGCAGCGTCACCCTCGACGCCCTGCGCGAGACAGGCCGAATGGCGGTCTTCGCGGGCCGCGGCGCCCTCGCCAGCATTCTCGGACCATTTTACTGGCGCGCCTTTTTCTCCTCGCTGGTCCGCATCGGCTTCACCTCGCTGCCCGTTGTCGGGCTGACCGCCGTCTTCACCGGCGCAGCGCTCGCCCTCAATATCTATGACGGCTCGTTGCGCTTTAACGCCGAAACATTTCTGCCGCAGATTCTGGGCGTGTCTATTGTGCGTGAGCTGGGGCCAGTGCTCGCGGCGCTGATGGTCGCCGGACGGTGTTCCTCCGCCATGGCGGCGGAGATCGGGACCATGCGCGTCACCGAACAGATCGACGCCATGTCGACGCTGGCTGTCGATCCTTTCAAATATCTGATCGCGCCGCGGATTATCGCAACAACCCTCGCACTGCCGATCCTCGTGCTCATCGCCGACATCATTGGCGTTTATGGCGGGTATCTTGTTGCCGTGTACGGTCTCGACTTTTCCGGGCCCGTTTTCATTCGCAACATTTCCGAGTTCCTTCAAAACCGCGACGTCGTCAGCGGGCTTTTCAAGGCGGGCGTGTTCGGCTTCCTCATCGCGGTGATGGGTTGCTATTACGGCTATCGCAGCCGCGGCGGCGCACAAGGCGTCGGCGCTGCGACGCGCACCGCCGTGGTGGCGGCGGCGGTTTCGATCCTCGCATCGAACTATGTCATGACCTCTTTCCTGGTGGAGTTTTAATCAAACCCATGAGCGAGACGTCACACACCATCGCCGTGCGCGGTCTTCACAAAGGCTTCGAGAATAATCAGGTCCTGCGCGGCGTCGACATTGATGTGGATAAAGGCCGGTCTCTGGTCATCATCGGCGGCTCCGGCAGCGGCAAGTCTGTGCTGCTCAAATGCATTATCGGCCTGATGAGGGCGGATCACGGCACTGTTGAAGTCGATGGGCGCGACATCGCGCGGCATACGGACAGCGACCGGCGTTATATGACCCAGCGCACCGGAATGCTGTTTCAGGGATCAGCCCTGTTTGACAGTCTCAAGGTCTGGGAAAATATCGCCTTTCGCCTGCTCAACGCCGACCGGAAATCACGCAAGGAAGCGCGGGACAAAGCGATCGATTGCCTCGCTCAAGTTGGCCTTTCACCTGAGATCGGCGACCTTCATCCTGCGGCGCTTTCAGGGGGCATGCAAAAGCGCGTGAGCCTTGCGCGCGCCATCGCCTCCGACCCGGAGATCCTTTTCTTTGATGAGCCGACGACGGGTCTTGATCCGATCATGTCCGACGTCATCAATAACCTTATCGTCGAACGGGTGAAAGCCCTCGGCGCCTCGGCCATCTCCATCACTCATGACATGGCGTCAGCTCGCAAGATCGCCGACGAGGTCGCCATGCTCTATCAGGGGCGCATCATCTGGCGCGGCAAACCGGAAGACCTTGAACGCTCCGGCAATCCCATGGTCGACCAGTTCGTGCACGGAAGGGCGGAAGGTCCGATCAAGATGGCCTTGCGGCGGAGCTAGGAATGGCCGCCGCCATCGAAGGTTTTCCGCTCAAGCAAAAACTGAAGCTGTTGCGCCAGCGCGCATACGCCGCCCTGTCCTATCGCGGTCACGTTCCCCTGTCGGTAAGCGCCGATCCGCTGGGCGCCGTCATCCATGTTGACGGCATGTCGGTTTACGCTCCCTCTGCGCTGCGCTGGAAACTTTACAAGAAAGGTTGGGCGGCGCGTCTCGATCAACTGGAGCGGGAATATGGGGTCGGCCGGCACATGAACCTGAACGAGGTCAGCACCATTCTCGATATCGGCGCCAACGCCGGCGAATTCGCCTATGTCGCGGCGCGTTATGGCGCCCGTATTCATTGCGTAGAACCGGACCCGAAAGTCTTCGCCTGCTTGAAGGCCAATACATCCGCACTCTCAGGTGTTTCCATCTATGATGCGCTCATCTGGAAAGAAAACGCCGATCTCGCTTTTTTCTCAGCGCCGGATACCGCAGACAGTTCGGTTTTCGATGAGGGGCAAGGCGATAAGATCACCAAGCCCGCTGTCACGGTGGAGCGGTTTTGCGCCGATAATATGATTGCGCAAATTGACCTGCTCAAATGCGACGCCGAAGGCGCCGAGCCTGAAATTCTGGAAGGCATTGGCGCGATGTTTCCAAACATTCGCGTAATAGCGCTCGATACAGGCGCCGAACGCCGAGGTGCGCGCACCCATCGCGAATGCCGCACACTCCTTGAAGCAAACGGTTTTTCCGTTTTCGATGAAAAGATCGGCAAGCGGCTGATGACTTTCGGCGTCAACCCGGCGCTGAAAAATCATCCGGACGCCGCCCAAAAATAAAGTCTATTCTTTTCTCGCTTTGACAAGCGATGGCGGACGAAGTCGTTGCGCTTCGGAAAACAGCGAATAAGTCTTGTTCACATAGTTTGAAACATCAACAATGCTCGCCATATATTTTTCAAGCTCAGGCGTCATCTCCTGCTCCACTAAACGCACATGGGCGGACGGATTTTCAGTTTCAAAACTAATGTAAAACCATGGCTCGCCGCGTTTCAAAACCAGCGGCTTCGTCACATCGTACCATTCAAAGCCCCAGCTCAATGGCCGTGGCCAGATATGCGCCGGAAACCGTCCGCCCATTTGGAGGCCAGGCCGGGGCGTCGGGAAATAATGAAGATAAGGCGGCGTCTGCACAATGTAGCAGGGATCATCAGCCACAAAAACATAAGGCGCAATAATCTGGATCAAAGGCCGCTCAGGATTTCGCCATTCATGTTGGGGATGTAGCATCATCATTTCGCGCAAGCCTGTCTGGCGCATCCCGGATTTTTCACCGTCAGCGTCAACAAGCGTAAACTGTCCATTTGGCTGACGATCAAACTGCAACGTCAGATCGATTGGACATGGCACAACAAAATGCCGTCGGTCAAAATCCACCGCAGCCGGACAAACTTGTACGGATTTTGAAGAAACAGGCTTCGGATCATTACGGGAAAATGGCTGCGGCGGCGCCCAGATTACAGCTCCCTTTTGTGTCCGCACGGTCCAGCCAACAGTGATAGTGCGTTTTTTGCCGCTCTGCGCGGCAGCGCGCCCATCCTGTTCTTCAGCAAAATAATCGTCCCAGCTCATAAGGCGGCGCACCCCGAAAGTTAATAAACGAATCCAGTATCATCCTGAACGAAATGCTTGTGAATTCAATACATCGCAACATCAATTCGCCTTGTCGATTTATGGATGCTCCGGCCCCCTACAACTATAATCCGAACCCGGCGCCGAAATAGCGCCGATTTCTTTATAAGCATCGATTGGATGCCGTCCACATAGAGGAAAAGCTGGCGGCGAAGGCATAAGGTCAGGGCGTCAATATGGGAGGACAAAAAGAAATGAAAAACTCGAAACAAAGGATCATCCACCATGGAACTGGAGCATTATTCACAGTCCTGATTTCTTTCGCAGCAATCATGTCTGCTGCTTCCGCCAGGCCGCCAACAGCGACGAAAGAAAGCTTGCTTGACCGCATGCAGATCCAAGACATAATTATCGGCTACTACGCCGAACTCGGGTCTGGCGATCATAATTTCGGCGAGTATTTTCTGGATGACAGCGTATTCCTCCTGAACGGTCTGAAATATGAAGGCCGCGACGCCATCGAAGCGCTCTATGCGAGCTTTGATGACATTTCTGACAATATGAGCCGCGGCAGATTTCGCATGCTGCTGACAAATCTGCAGATAGACGTCAACGGCGACACAGCAACGGCGAGCATGATCTGGACCGGCGTCATGAATGAAGATCTTAAAGGCGCACCCAAACTCCAGGAACAAGGCCGGGAATATGACACGCTCGTAAAACGTAATGGCGTCTGGTATTTTCAAGAGCGTGTTGTCGTTGCCGATAGCGGACTTCCGGACATGTTCGACGACAGCTACAAAGACGCCGAACCGTCAGAAGAGTGAGCGCCAATTTACTGAGCGTTATCATGCAAGGACCATTGCCCCAGAAAGTCGTATCGTGACTCTCCAATATGACTTAAAATCAATAAGAAGTCTTTCACTTGCCAGCTTATGGCTTCAACAGGATGGTCCTCAATAAGCCGGTCCGCATAAAGTAGCGTTATATGCGGCGTGTAATTAAAATCCACAAACCGGCCGAGACCCTCCTTTTTCAATGCAGAGACCAGCTGGCGATGAAAATCCCGCAAGGCGATGAGCCCATAGTCACCTAGCAATACAAGCGGAAAGCGCCCTGACTTTGTATCAAAACTCCCTGCCCGATCAAACGTGACTTTGAAGGTCTCTGCGTTGACGCTCGCCGCCGCCTGCCCGGCGGCGTCAACCACTTCATTTGGCACGCATGAATATTCACCAAGATTTTGAAGTGAAATATGAAAGCGGTCGGCCTCAAAAGGATGGCCGGTTAATTTGTGGGCGCTGCACAAACGTCTTGCAAGCATTTCAAGACGACCCGCCGGCTCCTGATCGGGCAAAATAGCAAAGAAAAGATTATAGCTTTTTCTGTTCATATTCGCCCTTACGGAGAAATTGCCTATCCTAACCGTATTTGTTAGTCGTCATTCCAGCACTGCTATGTCATGTCCTGATTGAACCACAGGAACCAGAACGATGAACAACCCTATTCTCCGCAAGCTCGCCTGGTTAGGTGCAATCGTGTTGATGGCTGCGCTGGCTGTCTTTGTTTTCAGTATGTGGGGCCTTGCCGGCTCAGCGGTTCTCCTCGGTTTCTGGCTGGTATTCTATGCAGGCAGCAGTTTCGTCTTAAGACGCAACCAACAGCGCGCCAGAGACATTTTCGCGAATATGACAGAAGAACAGCGCCAAGCCACTCTCGCCGCTTTGAGTGAAAGCGATCGCGCAGAAATTCTTGAAGCGCTCAAGGCAGGGCGTAAATAGCCCTTACTCCCACTCAATTGTACCGGGTGGTTTTGACGTCACATCATAGACGACCCGATTGACGCCGCGCACTTCATTGATGATGCGCGTCGCGCAGGCGCCAAGAAATTCATGGGGGAACGGATAATAATCCGCCGTCATGCCGTCGGTCGAGGTGACGGCGCGGAGCGCCAGCACATGATCGTAAGTGCGTTCATCGCCCATCACGCCAACAGTGCGCACCGGCAACAGCACCGCAAAAGCCTGCCAGATCGCATCGTAAAGCCCGGCTTTCCTGATCTCGTCGAGGTAGATCGCATCGGCCTTGCGTAATATGTCCGCTTTTTCCTTCGTTACTTCGCCGGGAATGCGGATAGCAAGGCCTGGCCCGGGGAACGGGTGGCGTCCAACAAAATGCTCCGGCAGGCCAAGTTCGCGGCCAAGCGCACGCACTTCGTCTTTGAAAAGCTCGCGCAAAGGCTCGACAAGTTTCAGATTCATTCGCTCCGGCAGGCCTCCGACATTGTGATGCGACTTAATTGTCACTGACGGGCCGCCATCGAAGGAGACGCTCTCGATCACATCCGGATAGAGTGTTCCTTGCGCCAGAAATTCCGCATTCTCGATCTTGCCGGCTTCCTTGTCGAACACATCAATGAAGAGCGCGCCGATGATCTTGCGCTTCTTTTCCGGGTCGTCGACGCCGGCGAGCTTGCCGAGAAACAAATCCTCCGCCTCAACATGAATGAGCGGAATGTTGTAGCTGTCGCGAAAGAGGCGCACGACCTCCTCGCCCTCGCCCGCCCGCATCAACCCTGTGTCCACGAACACGCAGGTCAGTTGCTCGCCGATGGCTTCGTGGATCAGCACCGCCGCGACTGATGAATCGACGCCGCCGGACAGCCCACAAATGACACGGGCGTCGCCCACCTGCGCCCTGATCTGGGCGATCGCTTCCTCGCGAAACGCCGCCATGGTCCAGTCACCTGTAAGCCCGGCGATTTTTTGCACGAAATTCGCGAGCAGCTTGGCCCCGTCCGGCGTGTGCACCACCTCCGGATGAAACTGCACTGCATAAATCTTGCGGGCCTCATCGGCGATGGCGGCGAAAGGCGCGCCTTCGGATTTGGCGATGATCTCGAAACCGTCCGGGATCGCGTTTACGCGGTCGCCATGGCTCATCCAGACTTGATGGCGCGAGCCCGGCTCCCACACACCTTCAAAAAGCTGGCTCGACTTCACCACGTCGATCATGGCCCGGCCGAATTCGCGATGATCGGAGCTTTCTACGTCTCCGCCAAGCTGGGCGCAGATCGTCTGCTCGCCATAGCAGATCCCCAAGATCGGCGCGCCATAATCATAGACCGACTGATCCGCGCGCGGGCTGGTCTCGGTTTTGACGCTGGCGGGCCCGCCGGAGAGGATGATCGCCTTTGGCGCGAAATCATCCAAAAACGCCTTATCGACGCGATTAAAGGGGTGGATTTCGCAATAAACCCCGGCCTCACGGAGGCGGCGGGCGATGAGCTGGGTCACCTGGCTGCCGAAATCGACAATGAGCGCCCGGTCATGGACCTGAGCGTGAGAAGCGGGGGCTTGAGAATTGGGCTGCATGTTGAGCCTTTAGCTGAGTCTGGACGCGGGGTCACGCCTCTTTTCGCGGGCGCAACAGTGAAATTCCCACAGACTATAGGGCCTCGCGGAACCCCGTGAAAACTTATCCACGGGTTCTGAAATGGCCTTATAGTACCGCCCGCCCCCATCACCCCTGAAGCATTTTCGGCGCCTTTCTAGCGTCCGCCTTGACCGCTGCGCCGCACTCGCCGACCCTGAACCGGCGAAACAAGGGACAGCGTTATGAGATTTCTGGCGGCGATTTTCTGGATGCTGGCGACGGCTCAGGCCGGGGCGCAAATTTATGTGCTGGCGCCGGACCGCGTCTTTGACGGCGACGCCATGCATGAGGGCTGGCAAGTGCGGGTCGAGGGCGGCCGCATCAGCGCCGCAGGCCCCACAGTGGATCAGACCGGCGCGGAGGTGATCGACCTTTCCGGCATGACGCTGACGCCAGGCCTCATCGACGCGCACTCTCATGTCCTGCTTCATCCCTATGACGAAACGTCGTGGAACGATCAGGTCCTGAAAGAATCCGTCGCGGAGCGGTCGGCCCGCGCCGTCACTCATTTGAAGGCGACACTTGACGCCGGGTTCACGACCTTGCGCGATCTCGGATCCGAAGGCGCAGGGTTCGCCGATGTTGGGATCAGACAGGCGCTTGAAAAAGGCGTGATCGCGGGGCCGCGGCTGATCGTTGCGGGACCGGCGATTGTGGCGACCGGCGCCTATGGCCCTTCCGGCTTTCATGAAGGCGTCGCGGTTCCGAAAGGGGCAATTGAAGTCAGCGGCGTTGAGAATCTCATCGCCGAAACGCGGGCGCAGATCGGCGGCGGCGCCGACTGGGTGAAAGTCTATGCCGACTATCGCTGGGGGCCCGGCGGCCTCGCTCGGCCGACATTCTCCGTGGACGAATTAAGAGCGATCGTTGACAGCGCCGCCGCGGCCGGAACGCCGGTGGTCGCACACGCCGGAACGGACGAAGGCATGCGCCGCGCCGTTGAGGCGGGCGTCGAGACCATCGAACATGGCGACGGCGGATCGCTTGAAACTTATCGCCTGATGGCGCGCAAGGGGATTGCGATCTGTCCGACGCTCGGCGCGGTCGAAGCCATCTCCCGCTATAGCGGCTGGAACGGCGCAGCGGAAACGGCGCCGCAACGCATCGCGGACAAGCACGCGCAGATGACGCGCATCCTTCGCGCCGGAACACCACTGTGCAACGGCTCCGATGTCGGCGTCTTCCATCATGGCGACAATGCGTGGGAGATTGAATTACTGGTCGATTATGGCGTCACGCCAATCGACGCCCTGAAAGCCGCAACCTCCGGCAACGCAAAAATCCTGCATCTAGAAAATGAAACCGGCTCTATCAAACCCGGCCTAGTTGCTGATCTTGCGGCGTTCGCCGGCGACCCGTCACAGAACATTGCTACGCTGGCCGATGCTCGCTTCGTCATGAAAGGCGGCAAGATCATCAGGAAGCCTTGAGAAGAATTTCGGCGCAGGGCGCAAATGCTTCAACACTTTTTCATGGTAACGTAAACGGCAGGCCATTTTGGCTACGAAATACGGCATGTATTGCTAAAATAATCGCGCTTTCCGCGTGAAACACGGGGCCGCAATTCTATCAATTGGTGTGCTCGTTTGCTTAGTCATCTCTGTATGCTACATCATGCGGCATTGGTTTTTTCAAGGGGTACAAAGTGAAGCGTTTAGTAGTGTCGTTGGTCGCCGGGGCGATCGCTATTGGATCAAGTGCGCAAGCAGGCGTCATCGCAACCAGCCTTTATGGCGATGTCGATTGTTTCGGAACCAACCAGGTCTGTAATGATGGCGTCCGCGGATCGGGCACATTTTCAGATTTCAACGACTTTAATGCGGCAATGGTCGCGGACAGCACCCCGCTCACGGATCGCTGGCCAGACGTTTTCGATAGTCAGTCGTGGGAGCAGTCGATTTCCAATACCGGCGCTGCGACTGAGGCTTCTCTCGACCTTCGGGTATGGGCGATGGCGGATATTGGCAACACCTACGATGTGCAAGTTAATGGAGTATCGGTCGGCACAATCGACACGGTTACCGCCGCCGACACCTATTTGGCGCAACAGGTTCGTAATCTTACGTTTCTGTTTTCCGCAGCGCTCGTAAATGATGGCGTGAATACGATCTCCCTGATCAATGATGGGAGTGGCGACAACTGGTCGCTTGATTTTTCACGGTTGTCACTGCTCGGAGCAAGCGAAGTGCCGCTGCCGGCCGCACTGCCCCTCTTCCTTATGGGCCTTGCCGGTCTGGGCGCAGCACGCCGCAAGCGCCAAAGCTAAGCAGCAAACGCTTAAATGGAGAAGGCCAGCCCGAAAAGGCTGGCCTTTTTTATGCGAGCTATGTTCGCCTTGTCATCACCGCCACGAAAAACCCGTCAGCGCGGATTTTATCAGGCGTGAGGCGAATGGCGCCGTCGGGTGTAACGCATGCTGAAAGCGCAGTCTTGCCTTCCTCCGTCGACAATCCCGATTGCTCAATGAAAGACAGCGCAGGCGCCCTCGAAAAATCGCCATGGGTTTCCAGAAACGCCGCAAGCCTGTCTTCGTTTTCTTCCATCAAAAATGAACAGGTGACCCAGACCATACGGCCTCCAGGCTTTACAAATCGCGAAGCCTCTTTCAACACGGTATCCTGTTCACCCTGCCGTGTTTGCAATTGTTTTTCCGTGAGCCGCCATTTCGTGTCGGGGTGACGCCGCCATGTGCCCGCCCCGGTGCAGGGCGCATCGACGAAGACCACATCCATCTTGGCCGCCAGATCGTCGAGCCCCTCGCCGCCTGCCGGTGAGCGGATTTGCACATTTCTCACGCCTGCGCGCTTGGCCCGGTCGAACAACGGTTTCAGGCGCCGCGCATCCCGGTCATAGGCGTAGAGCTGGCCGGTGTTCTCCATCATCGCCGCCAGCGCCAGCGTCTTGCCGCCGCCGCCGGCGCAATAGTCCAGCACCTGCGCGCCCTTGATCTCTCCCGCCGCGGACGCCGCCAACTGGCTGCCCAGATCCTGCACCTCGACCCAGCCCTTGTTGAAAGCGGGAATGACCGTCACGCCCGGCGCTTTTTCGCTCGGCTCGGGCGCGGCGATGCGCGCAGCGGTTTGCAGTAAGGGCGAGGCTTCGGCTTTGACCGTTTTCAACGCCGCAACCGCTTTTTCCGGCGTTGTCTTTAAGGTGTTGAGGCGCAGATCGATATCGGCGCGTTCCGAAAACGCCTTCATAACCGACGCGGCTCTCTCCCCAAAGACGCGCGTGAGGTGCGGCGTCAACCATTCGGGCGTATCGCCCGCCTCCGCCAGCCTCTCCGCAGAAAGCGCTTCGTGTTCTTTTTCCGTCAATGCGCCGGGACCATGCTCCTCAGTGACAGCCGCTGCGACATCTTCGAGGCTCGTCTTCCACAGGAACCGCAAGGCCGCGAGAATGACGGCGCGCGGCGCATCGTCATCCATCGTAGCGGCCAGTGACGCGCGCCGGCGCAGCGCATCAAGACAGAGCCCGGAGATAAAGGCGCGATCTTTCGAGCCTGCATAACGGTTCGACCGGCCCCAGTCTGCGATTGCGGTTTTCAACGGCACCCGCCGCGCCTCGAAATCGCTTAGAATTTCTATCGCCGCGGATATCCGGCCGCCGAATCGCATTTATCAAGCCTTTCAAAAAAGAAAAACGCCGCAATCATCCTTTTACGGATCAATCGCGGCGTTCGGTGTTGTTTCTTCGTTTATCCCTCGATGCAGGGATCGAGCGCAGCGTGCAGTTCCGCGGAAGCATTCTCATAATCTTCCATGGTGACGAGCGCGAGTTGCTCGGCCTGAAGGTCTGCGTCGCCCGATACGGCGTCAGCGATGCAAGCGCATGGCTCGGCTGAAACGCCGTTCGTCGCTGCGAACTCTTCACAAGCCGACTGTGAATCGCCGGCAAGCGCAGCGCCGGCGACGAGCGCCATGGCGCCCGCAAGAATGAAAGCTTTTTTCATGGATGACTCCCTAAAGTCTTTTACGTTTTGAACGGGCCCCCTTGCCGGACGCTGCGCGACTTCCCAGCCAGCCCAAAGAGAGCCTAGCGCAATTCAGTCCCTTTCGAACAGACTGCCCGGGAAGCCAAAACCCTTTTCCGCGAGAACCCTAGTTCGGCGTCGGATAGTTCGGCGCCTCGCGGGTGATGGCGACATCGTGGACATGGCTTTCTTTCAGGCCGGCATTGGTGATGCGCACGAATTTCGCCCGCTTTTGCATCTCCACGATGCTCGGCGCGCCCACATAGCCCATGGAGGCGCGAACCCCGCCCACAAGCTGATGGAGAATCGGGCCGATGGGGCCTTTATAGGGCACGCGGCCTTCGATTCCTTCGGGAACGAGCTTCATCTGTTCTTTCACATCCGCCTGGAAATAGCGGTCGGCGGAGCCGCGCGACATCGCCGTGATCGAGCCCATGCCGCGATAGGATTTATAGGACCGTCCCTGATAGAGGAACACCTCGCCCGGCGCTTCGTCCGTGCCCGCGAGCAGCGAGCCGATCATCACGCAGTCGGCGCCAGCCGCGAGCGCCTTCGCCATGTCGCCGGAATATTTTACACCGCCATCGGCGATGACGGGAACGCCTGCTTCGCGGCCCGCGCGCGAGGCGTCCATGACCGCTGTCAATTGCGGCACGCCCACGCCGGCCACAATGCGTGTCGTGCAGATGGAGCCGGGACCGATGCCGACTTTCACCGCGTCGGCGCCAGCGTCGATCAACGCCTTCGTCGCCTCATAGGTGGCGACATTTCCGGCGATCACCTGTGTCGTACTGGAGGCGCGTTTGACGCGCTCGACCTGTTCCACGACTTTCGAGGAATGACCATGCGCCGTGTCGATGACGATAACGTCGCAACCTGCATCGATCAGGGCTTCGATGCGCTCGTAACCGGCGTCACCGACGGAAGACGCCGCCGCGACACGCAGGCGCCCTTCGGCGTCCTTGCAGGCCAGCGGATAGGCCCGCGCCTTTTCCATGTCCTTGACGGTGATCAGGCCGACGCAGCGATAATCTTCATCCACGACCACCACACGTTCAATGCGGCGCTGATGGCAAAGCTCGCGCACCTGGTCCTGTGTGGCGCCGGGTTTCACCGTCACAAGGTCCACCGCCGTCATCAGATCACGCACCGGCTGGTCGAGATTGCGCGCAAAACGCATGTCGCGGTTCGTCAGCACGCCCACAAGCTTGCCGACGCCGTTTGCGTCGCGGTTCTCCACCACGGGAAATCCTGAAATGCTTTTTTCCAGCATCAACGCCTGCGCCGTCGCGAGGCTGTCGTCCGGGGTCAGGGTCAGGGGATTGACCACCATCCCGCTTTCAAAGCGTTTGACCCGGCGCACATGTTCCGCCTGCACTTCAACCGAAAGATTGCGGTGAAGCACGCCGACGCCGCCATTTTGCGCCATGGCGATCGCCATCTCCGCCTCGGTCACCGTGTCCATGGCGGAAGAGAGCACCGGAATGTTGAGCGTAATCGTGCGCGTCAGCCGCGCCTTCACATCAACGCCGGACGGCATGACCTCTGACGGGCCCGGCTCCAAAAGCACATCGTCGAATGTCAGCGCTTCACGGATTTGCATAGTAATAACCTCACACCTCGATCGGATCGGACAGGACGCCCCTGGCGTCAAAAGATTGCACGAGAATTTCGCCGGGACTGTCGACGTCATTCGCAATAACGATTTCCAGAACGCGTTTCGTCAGCGCCTTTGGCGAAGGAATGAATTCTTTCAGCGCCAGCCCGGCGCCGAGGGCCAGATCCATGCCGGAGCCGCGCGCCCAGAAGCCGCCTTCAGTCACAGGCGTCAAACAGAATGAATTGTCGAAATCCCAGATGGCGCCGCTTTTGTGAATGAGAAGGCCATTGCCGCAATAGCGCTTCAGCCCCTCTTCCATCTCACCGATGTCAAAAGCGCCATAGGCGTCTTTCATAAAGGTCAGCACTTCGAACGGGCGCGTTGCATGTTTCGGAAAATCTTTCTGGTGCGCTTCCAGGGCTTCGAGTTTCGGTCCAGTTCCAGAAATGCCGATGGCCCAGCCATCAATCGCATACCATTTATGATCGACCGAGGGCCCAACATAGCTGCCAATCGTGGCGCGGCCGTTGGAGCCAAGCCATGTCACTTGCTCGCTTGCATCATAAATTGCGGTGATGACCGTCATTCCCGTCCCCTGAAGCCGGTGGCGACAACATACTTCTCCGCCGAATGCGAACGCGAGGCTTTCGGTTTGGCGTGCTTGACGCTTTCAAAATTCTGTTTGAGGCGGATCAGGAGATCGCCCTCGGCGCCGCCGGCGAAGACCTTGCACACAAACGCGCCGCCGGGCGCGAGCACATCTTCGGCGTAATCAAGCGCGGCCTCGGCCAGCGCAACGATGCGTAAATGGTCCGTCGAGCGATGGCCCGTCGTCGGCGCCGCCATATCAGAAAGCACGACATCCGCCTCACCGCCCAGCATCTCTTTCAACCTGACCGGCGCTTCTTCATCGAGGAAATCCATTTCCAGAATATCGGCGCCCGGAACGGCGGGCACATGAAGATAGTCGATCCCGACCACCTTGCCCTTGGCGCCGATCGCCTTCACCGCCACCTGCAGCCAGCCGCCCGGCGCGCAACCAAGATCGACGATGTTCGCGCCCGGTTTCAGCAAGGAAAACTTCTCATCCAGTTCAAGAAGTTTATAGGCGGCGCGGGACCGCCAGCCCTCGGCCTTGGCCTTTCGCACATAAGGGTCGTTCAATTGCCGCTTGAGCCAGAGCGTCGACGCATAATCGCGCCGCTTGGCCGTCTTCACATGAATGTTTAATTCGCGGGGTTTGGCCTCTCCGGCCATGGGCGCGTCTTTTTTGCGCGAGCGTTTTTCAGGCTCTGCGCCAAGCGCCGTCGTCGCGATATTGGTCTTTTTCGCGCGTTTGTGCCGCTTCGCAGGCGGTTTTGTTGAAGAATTGCGTCGCTCCATGGGCCTTCATAGCGGAGTCTCAGAGTGTTTCAACCGGTTTTTGGCGCAGTGCGGCAGGCCGCCTCCATGCCCCGGAAACGGCTCAATTCAACGCTCAAAAGCCTCAACCGGCCGTTTTCTGAAGGAAAATCACCGGCCCCCACATCCAAATTGAGGCCCCGGCGCATCCAAGGGGGTACAAGCCGGCGAAAAAGCCGGCAAACACGTCAAAAGCAAAGAAAAGGAAATTTGAGTTATGGGCGAAGATGTTCTCATCCCCTTCGTGGTTTTCGGCTCCCTCGCCGTCATCGTCGTGTCAGCGTTTTATTTCAGCTACAAAAAGCGGACTGTCGTTTACGACGCGATCAAGGTCGCCATCGAAAAAACCGGCACGGTCGACGCGGCGCTCGTAGAGGCGATCATTCGCGATAATGTCGGCCCCTATGCGGATCTGCGCAAAGGCATCATCCTGATCGCCGTCGCCGCCGCCTTTATCCTGCTCGGCTTTTCCATTCCCGATGAAGAAGCCGTCGGCCCCATGATCGGCGTTGCGTCCTTTCCGGGCCTGATCGGACTTGCTTATGTGGCGTTCCACTTCTTTGCGCCCAGAGAGGCGACTGTCTAGGATTGGCGGTATAGGCGCTCGCGGCGGGAGGCCGCTCCATGGAGCCTGCTGACATCGAACTCGTCACGCTTGCGAAGGCCGCTCAGGACGAGCGCGCCTTCGCCGTGCTTGTGCGGCGCCATCAGGCGCGGCTGCGAGGCTTTCTGATCCGGCTTTGCGGCGACCCCGCTCTTGCTGACGATATCGCGCAGGATACCTTCATCAAAGCCCATGCCGGGCTTGCAGGGTTCAACGGCGGAGGTTCTTTTCGCTCCTGGCTTTTCGCCATCGCCTATCGCGAATTCCTTCAGGACGCACGCAAGGCGAAAGCCGCCGCGAGACTTGAAGACGCCCTGAGAAAAGAAACGGCGGGTCTTCAGGGGCAAACGCCGGAAGCTGGCGGCCTTACGGCCAGTATGTCGCTCGACCTTCAACAAGCGCTGGCCGGGCTCGACGAGATGGAGCGCGCGGCGATCCTATTATGCGACGCCGCTGGCTTTTCTCATACGGAAGCGGCGTCGGCCCTCGGCGCGCCGCTGGGCTCGGTTAAAACCTATGTCGCGCGCGCCAGAGACAAAATGCGCGCGGCGCTGTCAGAAGAACTTCCCCCCTCTTCGGACGCGCCCATACGCAAAACCGCCACTTCGCAACCAGCAAATGGAAAGCATTATGTCCTCTGATCCAATCGAAAATGCTTTGAAAGCGGATTTCGAAGCCCTGACAGACCGGCTTGAGCGGGACCGTTTTGCAGAACGCATATTGTTCAAACTTGGCGCACAGCGGCGCGCGCGGCTCGGCGTCGTCGCCTTTGCCGGCGGACTGGGCGCAGCTTTCGCCGCCTCGCAGTTTACCGGCGTTGTTTCAGCGCTAGCGCGCACCCTTGGCGCCGCCGCTACGCCGGAACTGACAAGTGCGGGCCTTTCTCCATACTTCCTAGCCGCCTTTATGCTCGGCGGCGCTCTTGTCGCGACGACGCTCGTTTTGCGGCAGGATTTTTAAGACGCGACTACACAACGCGATCCTTTCCGAATGTTATAACGCCGGGCTGCGCGCGCTGTCCTAAACCGTTTGCGACGGGGGAATATGCACCCTACACTTCCCGCTCCGATCGTGGGACCGCACATTCAGGGTGGAGAAATTCATGTCATTGATGGATCAACTGACAGATGTCGTCGTCGGCCAGATGGCTGGCCAGGCGGCGCAGAAAACCGGCCTTTCAGAAGGCCTTGCACAACAGATGATGCCCATGGCCATGGCCGCTTTAATGGCGGGGCTGAAAAAGAACGCCTCGCAGCCTGATGGCGCGCAAGCGCTCGCCAATGCGCTCGAGCGCCATGACGGCAGCCTGTTGAACAATGTATCCGCACTCGCCAATGACGATGTCCTCGCTGACGGCCAGCGGATTCTCAGCCATATTCTCGGCGGCAAACAGGATCAGACAACTCGGGCGCTTGCGAAAACCGCCGGGATCGATCAGGGCCAGGTCGCACAGCTTCTCGCCATGGCGGCACCCGCTGTTCTCGCTTCTCTCGGCCGCGCCAAACGCGAACAGGGTCTCGACGCCTCGGCGCTGGCGGGCCTCGTCACCGAGGAAAGCGTGCGTGTGCAAAAATCAGCACCCGCCGCCCTTGATGGCCTTATGGGCTTTCTCGATCAGGACGGCGATGGCGATTTCAAGGACGATTTACTCGAACAGGCCGGCAAGAAACTGCTTGGCGGCCTATTCGGACGAAAATAACACTCAAAGGAGGTATTCCGTATGCTGTTCAAATTCGCAAAAGAAGCGGGTGAAAAATTCCGCGAAGGCGTCACCAATATGGCGGAAGGCATCAAAGACCGCATTCAGGGCCACAAAACCGAAGTGAAAGACCTTAAAGTCGAGGAATCGGGCGACGGCCGCATCGTCCTCAAAGGCAAAGCGAAAAATCGCGCCGAGGCGGAGAAAGCCATCGTCGCCGCCGGCAACACCCCTGGCGTCGGCGAAGTCGAGGCGCATATCGACATCGAAGATGAGCCGGAACAGACGGTTTTCTACACGGTCAAAAGCGGCGACACACTCTCGAAAATCGCCAAGGAACATTATGGCGACGCAATGAAATATCCGGTGATCTTCGAGGCCAACACGCCCATGCTGTCAGATCCCGATAAAATCTACCCGGGACAGACCTTGCGGATCCCTTCGATCAACTAAAAGCCCATAAAAAAACGGCGCCCCAAGAGGCGCCGTTTTCCTATCAAACCGGAGACCGGTTTAGATTTTTTGCAGGTTACCCGCAGAGGACTTGCCGCGATCGGTCACGATTTCAAACTCGATCTTCTGGCCTTCGACCAGAGCGGACATGCCAGCGCGTTCGACAGCAGTTGCATGGACGAATACGTCCTTGCCGCCATCATCAGGCTGGATGAAGCCGTAACCTTTTTGGCCGTTAAACCATTTTACAGTACCAGTCGCCATTTCTAGTCTCCTTCGACATAAGGCGCGCCTGCGAAGTCATATGCCCCCGCAGGCTATTGGCCGCCGCCCCGAAGGACGCCGTCCGGTGTATGCAAGCTCGTGTCTTGGAAACGTCGAAATTCAGCAGACGGTATTAGCATCGGCCGCGGTTCGGCTGCGGCCCAAAACAGAAATTGCGCCGACAGATATAGGCGTCCGCCCGCCGCTTCGCAAGAGACGAAAAGACATGTTTTTTCAGCCTAATTTTAGATCGCTTTGTAAAGATAAAGCGACGGGATGGCGGCGGTGAAGCCGGCCTTTTCATAGGCGCGCCGCGCAGGCGCATGAGCCTCGTCACCGCCTGTTCCGACCGTGGCGACTTTCATTCCTGCTTCTTTCATGCGCTGAAGCGCGAAAGCATAGAGCTTTTCGCCAAGCCCCTCGCCCTGACAATTCGGGTTAACGGCATTCAGATCGATCTCCCCGACCAGCGTATTTGGGTCGAGCGCGAGGGCGCAAAAGCCACAAACCTCTCCATGCCGCTCAATCACATAGACCTCGCGATCGGAGCCTGGCGCGCAATAGCGGTCGAGAAGGTTCGCTTGCTCCGCTTCGGCTTCGGCAAAAGCGACGGACGCAATTCTTTCGCCCGCCAGCTTTCGGAAGGATGCAAAGACGGGCGCAAAAGCCGCCTTTCGGATGGCATGCAGTTCAGGAATATCTGCTAGCGCTACCGGCCGGATACGGCAATCGTCGCTCATACCCTGCTCGTAGTATTACCGGTTAAGGCCATCGATCAGTCGTCGCGGTAAACCTTTTCCTCACGCTCGTGGCGCTCCTGCGCCTCAAGAGAGAGGGTCGCGATAGGCCGGGCGTCGAGGCGGCGAACGCCGATGGGCTCACCCGTCTCTTCGCAGTAGCCATATTCGCCGGTTTCGATCCTGCGCAGCGCGGAATCGATCTTGGAGATCAGCTTGCGCTGGCGATCGCGGGTCCTGAGCTCAAGCGCCTTTTCGGTTTCGCTCGACGCACGGTCTGCGATGTCAGGCAAGTGATTGTCGTCTTCCTGAAGATTGGTCAGCGTGCCTTTGCTTTCCTTCAGAATATCCTGTTTCCAGGAAAGGAGCTTCTTCTTGAAATACTCCTTTTGACGATCGTTCATGAAGGGTTCGTCTTCGGACGGACGATACTCATCAATCTCGGACGCAGACATGGCCTTCTCCCAACTAACACGCCCCCTCCCCAAAGCCGATCCGGCCCTGAGTCGCGGCTCTCTATAACGGCGCCGCCCCATGGGCTCAAGCAGGGTTTGCCCGCCCAGGACGCCGTCGAAAAAAATTCATATTTTCCAAGTCTTGATTTTCAGTTGCCTTGCCCGGTTTCAGCCGCTCTGGGGCGGATTGGGGACTGATTTCGCTGCGCCGCAGCATTCTTGGGCGCCCGCTTTCCGGAACCGGCCAGCAGCGCCCGCGGGACCATGCGCGCCGCCCGGGGCAGATGCAAACAATTTCACTCAAATGCGCAAACCTTTGTTCTTCCGGGTTTCGTATAGCCAGAGGGCGCGTCCCCGACGGGAAACACCAACCCGCAGCCTGAAAGGCCCTGCGGCAACAAGGAAAACACAGTGCGAGCCATGAAAGCCCTCACGCCGCGCCTTGCGCCACGTTCGGCCCCAAATGCCGGCGCGTACGCTAACGCTCAGGACACGGATCATGCGGCCTCAAGCACTGCGGGAATTGAAGGAATAACGGCATGACCACTCTCGAAACGATCCCGGCCCCGGACGCAGCAGATCGCATCGCCACGCTCATCGACATCACCGAATCCCTCAACCTCATTTTCGAGGAAGAAAATGAGGCGATTGAAGAAGAACGCGTCGAAGACGCAGCGCCTCTTCAGGAAGAAAAGGCGCGCCTCGCCTCGGCTTATGCCCAGTCTATCCGGGCAGTGGCGGCGGATCGTGCGAGCATTTCCAGTGTAGACCAGGCGATGCTGGCGCGCCTGCGCGCTGTCACGGTCACCTTCGAAGCGCGGGCGGCGCATCAAAGGGCGCTTCTCGATGAGACATCTGGAAATCATAAGGATGAAAGCGCCACGGGTTGCGGTCAAATCGCCTGAACAATCCGCCGCCATCCTGCTTCCCACCGCTATGTGATTGAACGCGTTTCCCGCTCTCGATGATTTCGAAGCCTCGAATCGGCCGCTAAGTTATTATTATTATAACAAATATCTGGATTTTCCGGAGACGCCGTATTAGCCAGGAATTTACCTCGGCCCTTCTACTTTTCGCCCCTTTTTACGGTTAAGGTAGCGCCGTTAGAGGGGTGGGAGTGTAGTCGTGAGAACTTCTGAAAACGGCGTTGAGTTGATTAAGCGATTTGAGGGGCTTGAGCTTGAAGCCTATCAGGACATCGCCGGCATCTGGACCATAGGCTATGGCCATACGGGCGCCGATGTGCAGCCGGGGATGAAAATCAGCGAGCGCGACGCCGAAGAGCTTTTACGGCGCGATCTTAAGCCGCGCGAGCAAGCCGTTGAGGGCGCTGTAAAAGTCCCTTTGAACCAGAACGAATTCGATGCGTTGGTCAGCTTTGTCTACAATGTGGGCGCGGCCGCCTTTCGCGGCTCCACAGCCTTAAAGCGTCTCAACAAGGGAGACCGCGTCGGCGCTGCTGACGCTCTGACATGGTGGAACAAGGCGACCGTCGGCGGAGTGCTGCGCGAAGTGTTGGGCCTTACCCGCCGCCGCGCCGCAGAACGCGCCCTCTTCCTGACGCCGACCGCCCTGCCGCAGGTGCGGGATCCGGAACAAATCGAGGAAAATTCCCGGGCGACACCTGTTGAGGACTCGCCGCGCCGGGGCAATGTCGCCGAGAGCCGGACCGTGCAAGGCGCGACCATCGCCGGCGGCGCCGGCGTCGCCGCATCGACTATGGGCAAGGACAACGCCGAAGAGCTCGACCAGATCGAGACCAATATCGAGAACGGGACCGGCATGACCGAAAATCCCGATGCCGGCGAAGGATCAAGCCCGCCCTCAAGAGAAACACAGAGCGGCCAGACGCAGGACGGGACAACTCAAGACGGCGCGGATGGATCGCCGTCGACGGATCAACCGGGCCAGGCTGAAAACGACACGGGCGAGATGATTGAAGTTCCCGACCGGCCGTCCAAGCATGAGGTTCATGCTGTGGAGGCGCAGGTGCAGTTTGCGCTCGTCATCCTCATTATCCTGTCGGTGCTGTTCGTGATCTACGCCCGCTTTGACGATTGGCGTAATTACCGGCGCTAAAAAAATCTACTTCAACAACGCCCTCACCCGCTTGCGCAATACGGGGAGCAACTCGTCTTCAAACCAAGGGTTCTTTTTGAGCCACGTATTGTTGCGCCAGGACGGGTGCGGCGTCGCGAAATAGCGCGGGCTATAAGCGCGCCAGTTCTCCACTGTTTCCGTCAGCGTCTTTTTTGCGTCATCGTCCAAATGCCATTTCTGGGCGTAACCGCCAACCAGGATCGCCGTCTTGAGGTTCGGCATCGCCGCCATGAGCCTTGCGCGCCATGCAGTTGCGCATTCCTTGCGCGGCGGCTTGTCGCCGCCTTTCGAGTCATACCCCGGAAAGCAAAACCCCATGGGAATAATGGCGATCTTCTTTTCGTCATAGAATTCTTCATCGCTGACGCCCATCCATTCGCGCAATCGAACGCCCGACGGATCGGTGAAAGGCTTGCCGCTTTGATGAACCAGATTTCCCGGCGCCTGGCCAAAAACGGCGAGCTTCGCAGTCGATGAGGCGCGCAGGACAGGACGCGGTTCATGTGGCAATGGCGCGCCTTTAGGCTCCTCGACGCAGAGGCGGCAGGCGCGGATTTCTTTCAGGAGCGATGGGAGAGTTTGTTTTTTCGTAGCCATCGAACTGCTATATTGGCTTCGTCCGAAATGTCATCGCAATCATGCCGCCAAGGCTTTCAAAATCAGGTGAAGTCATATGAAAACCATCAAGATGGAGGTCACAGGCGGATGCCAATGCGGCGCAGTGCGATATCATACCGATAGAATGCTCGACAACGCGCATCTGTGCCACTGCCGCATGTGCCAGAAGGCCATGGGAAATATTTTCGCCGCCCTCGCAGCGACGCCTAATGGTGCGCTGAAATGGACCAGAGGCGAGCCGGCGGTTTTCCAAAGCTCCGATTTCGCCGAGCGGGGTTTTTGCGCCCAATGCGGCACGCCGCTATTTTACAATTCCCTCGATAATGACCGGATAAACCTCACCATCGGGTCGATGGACCATCCAGAAGATTTTCCGCCGCACAATCAGATGGGGACGCAATCAAGGGTATCCTGGTTTGCGAATATAGCGGCGCTGGAGGAGGCCGATTTTCCGGAAGATACGGCGATGAAGGCCGCGAACCGCCAGCATCCCGATCATGACACACAAGAATGGCCGCCAAAGCGGTCTTAGTCTTCCTTCGAGAGGTGGGTGAGCTTGCCTGCGTTTGCTTCCCAGTTCCTGCCGTCAAAGGGACGGATTTCGATTTTTGAAAACTGGCTGCGGTCCATGCAACGCAGGTTCAAAGCATAGCCGTCAGGGTTTGAGCGCGGCACATAAAACGACTTGACGCCACATGTCTTGCAGAACCAGTGCCGCGCCGCCCCTGTGTTAAAGCGATATTCCGTGAGGCAATCGTCGCCCGTGAGCAGTTTGAATTTCGAACGCGGGACGATGACATGGAGAAAGCCGACCATCTCGCATATGGAGCAATTGCATTCATCGGCGACGATCTCGTCGGGAAGGTCCACTTCCCAAGTCACGGCGCCGCAATGGCATCTTCCTGTCTTCAAGCCGGACATCATCCAACCCAGATAAGCCCGATAACGGCGCCGGTCATCAAGGTCGCCAGCGTGCCCGCCACCAGCGCGCGCGGCGCCAAATCAATCACGTCCATACGCCGGTCCGGCGCAAGCGCTGTTAATCCGCCGATGACAATGCCGAGACTGGAGAAGTTGGCGAACCCGCAAAGCGAATAAATGACAATCAGTACGCTGCGCTCGGAGAATGTACCCGGCGGAACCTCGGCGAGGCGCAGATAAGCAACAAATTCGTTGAGCGCAGTTTTCAGCCCCATGAACTCACCCGCCGCCTTGGCCTCAGACCAGGGCACGCCAGCAAGCCACATGAACGGTGCGAACACATAGCCCAGTATGCGCTCCAGCGTGATCGGGGTGCCCGCGAAATCAGGTCCTGCAGACAAGATGATATTGATTAGCGCCACCGCCGCAATGAAAGCGATCAGGGAGGCGATGATATTGAGATAAAGGCCGAGCCCATCTGTGACGCCGCGCATGAAGGCGTCCATGGTGCCGCCATAACCGAAATCATCCGCCGCCTCGACAGGTGTCGGCGTCACGCCTTTTTCCTCCGGCATCATCACCTGCGCCATCAAAATGGCTGCGGGAACGGAAATAATCGACGCGACGATGATGTGGCCCAGAATGGAGGGGTCGATATCGGCAAGGATGATTGCAAACACCGCCATCACCGATCCGGCGACAGTGGCGAAACCGCCGGTGATGACGATCAGCAATTCCGGGCGCGAAATTTTGGAAAGATACGGTCGGATCAACAGCGGCGCCTCTGTCTGTCCCAGAAAGGTGTTGGCCGCCGACGACAGCGCCACGGCGCCGCCGACACGGAACACCTTTTCAAGGAGAAAAGCGAAGCCGCGCACGAAAATCTTCAGAACGCCCCAATGCCACATCACGGCGGAAAGGCCGGAGAAAAAAATCACAAGCGGAAGCGCGCCGAAAGCAAAGCTGAACATGGCGCCCTCGTTCACCACCTCGAATGGCGCAGCGCCGCCGCCGAGAAAACCGAAAACGAAAGTCGTGCCTTCGCGCGTCGCCGCCTGCAGCACCTCAACGACCGATTGCAGTGAGGCAAGGCCCGCCCGCGCCCATGGCTGATAAAGCAGGAAAGCAGCGATCAGAATCTGAGCCGCAACCGTCCAAACCGCTGCGAAAAAGGGGAAGCGCAGTTTCTGGCTGGAAAACAGCCAGGCGATAAAGATGAAGGCGACGAGGCCCAGAGCGCTCTGGCCACGCAGACCGATGTCGCTCAACTCGAATGGCAAATCCATGAACCCCTCAACTGCACTGCGCCCCAACCGGTATTAACCAGCCCTTTTATGACAGCAGGAACTATGCGCAACTGCTGCGCCCTTGTCACTGATTCTGTTAAGATTCTTTGCCGCTTGCGCGCCGCGCCGGGGGCTCTATTGTGCGGTGCAAGAGGTAGACTTTGAAGGAAAAGCCCATGTTGCCTGCGCCGCGCGCCGATCTCAAATCCAACACGCTCGACTATGAGGTGACCCCGCTCGTCAAACCCACCGGCTTCCGCGAATATGACGCCCGCTGGGTTCTGGAGAAGGAGATCAACCTCCTCGGCATCCAGGCGCTGGGACAGGGGCTTGGCACGCTGATCCGGGAAATGGGCAAGGAGCCGCGCATTGTCGTCGGCCATGATTTCCGCGGATATTCCATGTCGATCAAACAGGCGCTGACCGTCGGGCTAATGACAGCCGGGATCGAGGTCAATGACATCGGCCTTGCCTTGTCGCCTGTCGCCTATTTCGCACAATTTGATCTCGACATTCCTTGCGTCGCGATGGTGACGGCGAGCCACAATGAAAATGGCTGGACCGGCGTGAAAATGGGCGCGGCGCGCCCCCTCACCTTCGGTCCCGAAGAGATGGGCCGGCTGAAAGAGATCGTCCTGAAAGGCGAATACAAATCTTTCCCCGGCGGCGCCTATAAATATGTCGAGGGCTTGCGCAAGCGTTATATCGCCGACCTTGTCGACGGCGTCTCGTTCAAGCGGAAGATGAAAGTCATCGCCGCCTGCGGTAATGGCACCGCCGGCGCCTATGCGCCGGAAACGCTGGAGCGTTTGGGGCTGGAGGTGATCCCCATGGACGCCGAGCTCGACCACACATTTCCGCGCTACAATCCGAACCCAGAAGATATGGAAATGCTGCACGCCATGCAGGCCGCCATCAAAGAGCACGGCGCCGACGTGGCGCTCGGCTTCGACGGCGACGGCGACCGCTGCGGCGTTGTCGATGATGAGGGAGAAGAAATTTTCGCCGACAAGATCGGCGTTCTCATCGCCCGCGACCTCTCGGCGCTGCATCCAGGCGCGCAATTCGTGGTGGATGTGAAATCCACAGGTCTTTTCGTTACAGATCCCGTACTGATCGAGAACGGCGCCAAGACCGTATATTGGAAAACTGGCCATTCCTACATCAAGCGCAAGAGCCACGAGATGGGCGCCCTCGCCGGTTTTGAAAAGTCCGGCCACTTCTTCTTTAACGAGCCGATCGGACGCGGCTATGACGACGGCCTTGTCGCCGCGATCGCCCTCCTGCAGATGCTGGACCGCAACCCGGACAAGAAACTATCCGATATGCGCAAGAGCCTGCCAAAAACATGGTCTTCGCCGACCATGTCGCCCCATTGCGCTGACGAGACGAAATATGGCGTTGTCGAACAGGTGGTGAAAGCGTTCGAAGACCGCGCCAAATCTGGCGGGACGATTATCGGCCAGAAAATCCGCGACGTCGTGACAGTCAATGGCGTCCGCATCACGGCGGAAGACGGCACATGGGGACTTATCCGGGCCTCTTCAAACAAGCCTGAACTTGTTGTAGTCATCGAAAGCCCGACCTCGGAAGAGAATATGAAAAAGATGTTCGAAGAGATGGATGCGGAACTGCGCAAACATTCCGAAGTCGGCGAGTATAACCAGAAAATCTGATCGCTCACGACGCCAAGGACATAAATCCAATGAAAAACAGGCTCCTCTTTCCCTTCGCGGCTGTGTTTTCACTCACTGGCGCCGCTCACGCGCATGAGCCGAAGATCGTCATGCCCGGCGAAGGCAAGCCCGTCGCTGTTCCGTTTCATCCGACTACATTGTTATTGTCGGAGGAGGAGAATGAAAGCGGCCTCAGCTTTTATGAATTCCGTGTTCCCCCAAAAACCGCCGCCGCACCGCCGCATATTCACACGCAAGAAGACGAGTTTTTCTATGTCGTTTCCGGCAAAGTGTCCTTCCTGGACCGGGAGACAGTCGTGTCGGGCGGACCGGGAACATTTGTATCGCTGACACGCAACAACCTCCATGCTTTCTGGAACGACACAGATGAAGAGGCCGTTTTGTTGCTGGCTGCGTCGCAGGGCAATTTCGAGAAGTTCTTCGATGAAGTCGCTATGGCGGTCCAGGCTGAAAAGCCCGCGTCCGCAGAGGATATGGGCGCGCTGATCGGCAGGGTGGCGTCCGCACGAGGCATAACCATCCGCATGGATGCGGTGCCTGACGAAGCCCGGGCGCTTTATTTCGGCGAGTAGCCGGGATTTCAGCCGGCGTTAATTGGCAAGGCCCATCTGGCTTGGTTTGTCCTGATGCGGTTTTTCCGTCGCGCCTTTGGCCTCCGCAATTGTATCGACGCACTCGCCGTCTTTATTGACGGGTTTGTAAATGACGGACTCGCCATCCGGGGTTCGGATTTCCATAGCGTCGCCTGAAACCAAAAGCCGGTTGACGCGGACTTTCCGGATAAACCGTTTAAGAGCCATAACGCCCTCACCGACCGCAATGGCCGTCATCGCGAATGAAACAATTTTTCTCATAACCCGCCAAACAGCAGGTTGAAGAGAATGGTTCCCTGCCCCGAAGCTTTTAAAGCCGGGGCAGCTGAGACATTAATAGTGCGGCGGCGGCGGTTCGCGATGACCGGCATGGTCCACCGCATCTTCCACCGCCTTCACTTCATCGCTGAGACGCGACACGTCGCGTTTGAACGTCTCCAACAGCTTCCACTGATCCGTTAGCGCCTTGGAGAGATCTTCGATCGTTTGCTCCTGAAAGGCAGAGCGCTCTTCAAGCTTCTCAATTCGTATTAAGAGCGCATCATGATCTGTCATCGGGAAACTCCTTTGCGTCGCCAGCGCGTTTATAAGCCCTAAGCCGCCCAGCCGATCCAGGTTCCCGATAGCGCGATAGCGGTTGCCACCGCAACTGCGCCAAGAATACCCACGGCGGCAAGACGCGGACCATGCAAGCGTGTCCATAACAAGATTCCGGACATCACCATGAACATCATCGCTCCGGCCATGGTGTCCATGATCAGAATAAAGACTTTGTTGACACCGGCAACCTTGTGCAGATCGATTAGCCCTTTGAGGAGACTCGGATTGCTGCGTTTGACCGACACGCGATTGGCGCCAAGTTCATACTCCCCGGTGATGACAGCGTTAGGCCCGCGAAATGTCACCGTGAAAGTCGGCGCTTGCTCCGCCATGCGGCCGCCAAAGGAAACCGGACCGCCCGGTCGCCCCCTGCCGCGAGACGGTTCGGCGTCAATGCTGAATTCTTCCTTCATCCATGCGGTCAGTGTTTCCTCGCTCGTGATCAGCCCCGGCTCAACTGGCGCTGACAGGGACGCTACTTCTTTCGTGACGCCGCCCTCAATATGCATGATCGACGTCCGGTGATTGAGATAAAAACCTGTCAGACCAAGGAAGAAAAAGAATAAGGCGCCGTAAAAGCCGGTCCAGGCATGGCTGCGCCGAAGCCAGGTCAAAATCGCATTGGTTTGCAGATCCTTGGGAAGGAACAGATAGCCGCCGGCGCGCCGCGCCGGTTTCTTTGCTTGTTCAGAAGTGCCTTCACTCATGTTTCTCGCCGCCCTTTTCTAATTTCCCGTCACAACCCTGTTTAACGGCGCAAAAACACAAATCCAGCGCTGGATGGCCAAGACAAAATGTCCCACATGAAAAGGCGGAGCAGACACTATGCCGCCTGCCCCGCCTCTTCATTAGCGAGAAAGATGGACCCGGACAAAGGCCCCGCGGCCGTTCCCCGGCAACCTTTCGCCAATCGCGACGTCGGAATTCGCGATACGATTATATCCGCCGAGATGCTGCCGATAGTTCTTATCGAATAGATTCGAGACGCCTGCGGAAAATGACACGCCCTCTGCTATGTCTATGTTTCCTGTCAGGTTAAACAGCGCATAGCCGTCGGTTGTCTGCTCGCTATTGGTTGCAGAGACCTTGTTCTGGTCCGCGACCAGCACCGTTTCAGCGCTGACGGACCAGTTTGCATGCTCATAGGTGGCGGCGAGCGAGGCATGCGGAGGCGCAATGCGATAAAGATTATCGTCAATGTCACGACGCTTGCCGCGAACATAGGAGATAACGCCGTCAAGGCGAAAATAATCCGTCAAAGCCACACCACCATCCACATCGACGCCGTAAAGCGCCGCATCCACATTTGCGAAACGCAGAGGAGTCGGATCGCCGTTCATCGCCGCAATCATTTCCTGAGGGCTGTCGAGAATGCCAACGGTCGCATCGAAAGGAACGCCCTGAACATAATCGTCAATGCGGCGATAAAAGACAGTGGGGCGTAGATAGAAGTTTTCGCCACGCCAGTCGGCGCCGGCTTCCGCGATCCATGCGGTTTCGCTATTCAACTGCAAATCACCCACATAGACATTGCCATCCGCGAGGCCGCCGCTCGCCTCCGTCGGCAGCCATGAAAATCGTTCAACATAGCCCGGCGCCCGTGTTTTGTGCGCCATTGTCATGCGCCAGGAAACACCGTTTGCTTCCTTGGTCCACAAACGGATAACGCCATCTACCGTCGTCTTGTCCCAATTGCGGTCTGCAGCGTTGAACGCATTGGCGAGATTGACGGGGCCCATAGGCAATGCGGACCCAAGCGAGGCTTCGCCTGCGCTGGCGTCGTGGAAATCGGCGCGAAGCCCAAGCTCAGCATTGAGCCAGCCGGATTCACCCGTCCATTCCGCGAAGGCGCCTTTTCTTTGCATCTGAATATCGCTGAGCGAATTGATGAAGAAGTTGATGTTGTTGGGATTGGTGATTGTGACGTCCTTGTCTGCGTCATCCATATCGAAACCGAGACGCAAATCGCCACCGGCGGAAGGGATAATAATGGCGAACTTACCGGAGAGCGTACGCGCATCAGCAAGTGTTTCACGAAAACGCATGGGATCGGCCGGCGCCGGGCGCAGATCGAAATTATTCATGGCGTGCTCGACGTCAGCGATGGAGAACGCGCTCTCGAATTTGATCCCGCCAAATGCTCCGTTCCATTTGACGCGGGCAAAATCCGTCTCAAAAAAGCGGATATCCATCGGGAAAGGCGGATTGCCCGTTGGCCCCGTTTTCTGGCGGCGGAGATCAACGCCGAACTCTTGGTCGCCTAACTTCACCCCGCCCGAGGCGCCATAAACAGCGCGCTTGTGCGACGAAGAAGCAATCGTACCGCCGGGAAACTCCACATCGTCTCCATCTTCATACGAACCGAGGACGTCAAAGCGATAGGTTTCGTTAGACGCCCCGGCGACACCGCCCACCGCAATGCTGTCATCGACGCTTCGCGCGAGCACGGTCGCATCGTAACCGAATTTCAGGTCTGAGCCGTCGATGAAATCAACACGCTTGAATTGCGCGTCAACGCCGCCCGCGAGACCGGGGCCATTTCGCACCGGGCTGACGCCGCGGTCGACGACAATCACCCCCACCAATGGCGCAGGCGCATAATGCAGCGGCGGGTCCATCATGTTGGGACCGCCCGACGCAAAGGACTGGCCGTCGACGCGTAAATTCAAGCGCTCGCCAAAGAGGCCGCGATACTGCACCTGTCCGGAAAGCGCGCCATTGTCGATGATTGCCGCGCCGGGCAGACGCGCCACAATGCCAGCGACATCGGGACCGCCATCCGGGGTGACATCCGGCGCCGTGGCATCGATGGTCATGGCGCTACGCGCCGATCCCGTCACCACGATCACATCTTCTAAAGCGGACGAGGAAGATTGCGCCTGAGCTGCGCCGCAAAGGCTCATGACGCCCGCGAAACTCGCGGACAAAAATAGATAGGATTTCATTGCTGTACTCCGTCGCGCGCCCGCATGACTGCGGGGCGCATGTCTGATCAAAAAGGAAAATGTCGGATCAGGCGTGGAGTGGCGGCCCGCGAGAGGGCGGCGGCGAGACAGCGCTCTGGCTGTCATGAAAAACGGATTGGGCGCGCCACAAAGGCGATTGCGCAAAGGCGACCGGAAGCCCCAAAGCGTCAGGCGCGCTTTCCGGCGTAAATAACAGGCTGAAGGATGCGAAGGGACACTGGCCCGCTTCGTTGACGGATGGCGCGGGCGCGCCGTCATCTTCCGTCACTTCGCCGGTTTCAGGATTGAAAAAAGCAGGCTTTTCACCCATCCCGGTACAAATCGTAATGGCGATGCGGCCCGTCGCCATATCATGTCCGATCATATAGCCGATCGGCGTGATCGCTCGCAGTGACGCTGCGACCAGGGCCGCCAGCAGAAACACGCGCATCCATGACAAACTATCCGCGCTAGCGCGGTGTTTGCTCGTCATGATGCGGCCTTGTGAGAACATGAAACGATCACAACTCTGTTCGGGGATAGACCACAAGCATAAGCCGCCAGTCCCCGGCAAGATACTTTCGAAAGATAGGGCTATTCGCCGCGCTGCAGCGGCTCCACTGGCAAGCGCGTAGCGATCCAGTCACTGAGACTTTTGCGGTCCGGCACGCCGATGCGGCCGTAGCCAAGGTCAATCAGTCCCTCACCCTGCAATCGGGCGAGCGCCTTGCCAATTGAAACGCGCGAAACGCCGAGCGTAAAAGCAAGGTCGGACTGGCTGCATTCAACGCCCCCGCTATGCTTCGCCGTGCGCTCCATGCCGGCGATCAGTTTCGCTGTCCGCACATCGAGCGGCAATCGCCGAACGTCCTCAAGAAAATCAAGCACCGAATAGAGCCGTTGCGTCATTGCGACCACAAGCGCGCGGGCAAGTTCCGGCTCTTCATTAAAGATCCGGTCGAATCGGGTTTTAGTTATCTGTTCGATTACGGTCTGCCCCTCGGCGATAGCGTCATAGGCGCGCGGCAATCGCGCGAACAGCGTAGCCTCGCCGAAACAGTGACCCTCGCCCAGAATGGAAGTCGTCACATAGGAGCCGTCCACACCCGGATTGGCGAACCGCACGGCGCCTGACCGGATGATGGAAAGGCCGGGCTTGGCGTCGCCCCGGGAATGGATGGTCTCGCCGTCATCATACTCAACGACAGACGCGGCGGCGCTGAGCCGCCTGGCGATGGCTTCCGGAAGGATCGAAAGCAGCGGCGTTGAGCCGAAATCGAGCAAATCCGCCATGACGTCCAAATGCTAAATTATTAGCATTCTGAGCCTCTCGGCACTGCTAATCAAGAAGCAAGCATAAAATAATGCAGCAGGGAGAGACGTCTATGAAAACGGAAATGCTGGTCATTCTCGGCATCTTTGCAATGTTCGCCCTGCTCGAGATCGTCTTCACCAATTTCTTCCGCAAGCAGAACCAGACGCGCGCTGACGTGATTGTTGAAATCGCTTCGACGCTATCGCTGATCCTCGTCACCCAACCGCTCGCCCTATTGGGCGGCGCCACCCTCGCGGCGCTTATCGCGCCCGGCGCCGCTGGCGCGCTTTCCGGCATTCCCCTCATCGCCGGGATCGCGCTGTTTCTGATCTTCGATGATATGATGCAATATTGGTGGCATCGCGCGTCGCACAGCCTGCCGTGGCTCTATAATCTCCATCGCCCGCATCACAATGGCGAGTATCTTTCGATCCGCGTCGTCTACCGCAACAATCTTTTCTATTATCTGTTGATGCCCGGCCTGTGGTTTTCAGGCGCGCTGATCTATCTCGGCCTCGGCTGGATTTACGCCGGCTACATCATCGTCAAAATGGCGGTCATCTATGGCGCGCATTCTGACGTGCGCTGGGACGAACCGCTGTACAAAATCAAATGGCTCTCCCCCGCGCTGTGGGTCGTCGAACGTGTGATCTCTACACCGGCGACCCATAGCGCCCATCACGGCAAATATCAGGCCGACGGAGTGACCAACTACAAGGGCAATTACGGAAACCTTTTGTTCTTCTGGGATGTCCTGTTCGGCACAGCGAAAATCACCCGCCGCTATCCGGAAGAATTTGGCGTCGAAAACCTTCCCGACACCACCGCCGCCGAACAGCTCTTATGGCCGCTGGTGCGGACGAAGGAAGAAAAGGCGCCGGGCGTGATTCCAGCCGAATAATCAATAACGCGCCAGCGCCGAGCCCCAGGCGAGACCGCCGCCAAGCGCTGCGAAAACCAGCAATTGCCCGCGTTCGATGCGTCCGTCGCGGATGCCGGCGTCAAGCGCCAGCGGGATTGAAGCCGAAGACGTGTTGGCGTGTTTGTCGATGGTGACAATCACTTTGCTTTCATTGAGCTCCAGCCGTTTACCGCAGGATTCGATAATGCGGATATTCGCCTGATGCGGCACGAACCAGTCGATTTCATGCCGGCTCACCTTGGCGCGCTCCGTCACTTCGAAGACCGCATTTGAAATCTGTTCAACGGCGTTGCGGAAGACTTCCTTGCCGTTCATGCGCACTTTTCCGACCGTGCCCGTCGATGACGGCCCGCCATCGGCGTAAAGATGTTTGGCTAAACGGCCGTCAGAAGACAGATAGGTCGCGAGGATGCCGCGCGGTTCGCGCGCCGTCTGCGACTCCTCCCCGGTGAGCACCACGGCGCCAGCGCCATCGCCGAACAGGACACAGGTCGCCCGGTCATCCCAGTCGAGAAAACAGGAAAGTTTTTCCGCGCCGATAATCAGCGCGTGCTTCACCTGCCCCGTTCTGATGAAGTCATGGGCGATATTCATGGCGTATAAAAATCCGGCGCAGGCGGCCGACACATCAAACGCGATCCCAGGCGGCGCGCCGATCTTGTCCTGCACATAGACAGCCGTTGAGGGAAAGGTTTTGTCCGGCGTCACCGTGGCGACGATGATGAGGCCGATGTCCCGTGGTTTGAGGCCTGCCTGATCAAGAGCGGCCCAGGCGGCGGCCGTGGCGAGATCAGAGGACGCCTCGTCTTCAGCGGCGAAATGGCGCTGCCCGATCCCTGAGCGGCTGCGAATCCATTCGTCCGAGGTTTCCACGATTTTGGCGAGATCTTCGTTGGTGACAACGTTTTTAGGCAGATAAGACCCTACACCTGAAATTATCGTCTCAATCATCGCCATCGCTCTTCCCCCAATGCCGTATAAGGCCACCTTAAGCCCATGTGGCGATCATGACGACTATAAATTCGCCGCACTGCACAAATTGTAAGGTAAGCCGTTCAGCCCGTGAAAACATCGAAGGCGAGCGCCCCGGCGGCAAAGAGCACATAGGCGCCGAAGCCCTTGGAAAGGAGACTGGCGTCAAGGTGATGCGCAGCCTTTGCGCCCCATGGCGCGGCGATCCCCGCCATCAGCGCCATCACCGCAAATGCTGGAAGGTTCACATAGCCGAGCGACATGGGCGGCAGCGCCTCGGCTGCAAGGCCCGAGATAATAAAACCGACAACGCCGGGCGCCGCGACCGCGACGCCAAAACCGGCCGAGGTCGCAATCGCCTGATGCATGGTGCGCCCGGCCAGCGTCATCACCATGACGCCCATGGCGCCGCCGCCAATCCCCATCAGGCTTGAGAAAAAACCCGTGCCAAAACCAAGCGGAACTTTCATCCGGCGGCGATTGAGATTGATGGTCTTCACATGACCGCGGTCTCTGCCGAAGAGACGACGATAGGCGACATAAAACGCGCCGCCCGCAAAGATGATTGTCAAGAGCTCCGCCGGCGCCCAATGAGCCAGCAGACCGCCGGCCCCGGCGCCGCCCGCAATCCATGGCGCCCAATGGCGCAGCATTTCCCCGTCCACATGGCCCGCGCGATGATGGGTCGCGAGGGATCGCACAGACGTCACAATAATAACGGCGAGCGATGTACCGATCGCGGTTTTCAGGCTCGGACCCTCTTCATAGCCAAGCAGGTGAAAGATCGCATAGAGCGCGGGCGTTGTGATAACCCCGCCGCCAATGCCGAACAGCCCGCCCGCGAACCCCGAGGCGAAGCCTGCTGCGAGAAGCGCAACGATCAACACCCAGTGCTCAGCGAGAAAACTCATCTCAGGCAGGCTCACGGGCGCGCATGGCGTCAAGCGCTTCATCAAGAACGGTTGCGCGCGCCGCGCTCGCATTCTCTGAGAGGAACCGCCGCCACGCCCTCGCCCCCGGCGCGCCGTGATACAGCCCGAGCATGTGGCGGGTGATGGAATGGGGCCGCACGCCAGCCTCAAAAGCGCCCTTCACATATTCTGACATCGCCCGCACCACATCCTCACGCGACAAGGCAGGCGCCATCATGCCGAACATCGCCTCATCGACCTCCGCAAGAATGTAAGGCGAGCCATAAGCAGCGCGGCCGAGCATGACGCCGTCAAAATCAACAACAAGACTGGCGGCATCCTGCACAGTTTCAATGCCTCCATTCAAAACGATCGTCAGGTCCGGCCGCTCACGTTTCAGGCGCCGGACAAGATCGTAATCCAGCGGCGGAATGGTGCGATTTTCCTTTGGCGACAACCCCTGGAGCCACGCCTTGCGGGCATGAACGATGAATACATCGCAGCCTGACGCGGAAATCTTCTCAACGAAACCGAACAGGCTTTCTTCCGGGTCCTGATCGTCAACGCCAATGCGGCACTTAACTGTAACCGGGATCTCAACGGCACTTCTCATCGCCGCCACACAATCCGCCACAAGGTCGGGCGTCTTCATCAGGCAGGCGCCAAAAGCGCCGGACTGAACCCGATCCGACGGACAGCCCACATTCAAATTGATTTCATCGTAGCCGAAAGCCTCACCAAGGCGCGCCGCCTCAGCGAGCTTTTCAGGCTCGGAACCGCCAAGCTGTAGCGCGATCGGATGCTCGCTTTGATCGAAACCGAGGAGATAGTCGCGATCCCCATGGACCGCCGCCTCTGCGGTGATCATCTCCGTATAAAGCCGCGCGCGCGCCGACATCAGCCGGTGGAAATAACGGCAATGGCGGTCTGTGCCGTCCATCAACGGTGCAACGCAGAATCGATATGGCTGGTTTTGAGACATATTTCAGAAGATGTACAAGCGTAACACGATCCTGTGCATAGCGCGCACCAGGCGATATGTCTCCATCCCACTTCAAGGAAAGCACAACTTCGCTATCGGCGTACCGGAATCGCCCGCCAGAGCCCTGATCAGCCGTCAGTTAAGGCCGATGACGCCACAGGGCCTTCATCCTGAAACCAGCTTTTTCCAAGCGGCCGCTGACGCGGCCAGACTTCATCAAGGGTCTCGGCGTCGTAAAGCCGTCCATTCTTCATGACGAATTCGAGCGACATCGTATTGCGAATGTCTTCAAGCGGATTTTCGTCAAGAATTAACAAATCGGCGAATTTTCCGGGCTCCAGACTGCCGATCTCCAGCGCGCGCCCGATCACCTCACTTGATCCTATGGTCGCAGCCTTCAACACTTCATGAGGCGTGGCGCCGCCGGCGGCCAGGGCCTGCATCTCCCAGTGATAGCCAAGCCCTTGCATGTTTCCGTGACTGCCGACCCCGACCAGACCGCCTGCCCGCAATATCTTCAAAGCGTCCGCGGCGAACAAAGGGTAGGTTTGATCTTCCGGCGGGCGCCAGTGAATATTTCTCAGCTTATCGGTAATGATATGTTCCGGCATGAAGCGCCGCAACTTGTCATCGAAATGGTCGTAATCGCTGATCACCATCTCGTCCCATGCGGGCGGGCCGCCATAGCCCACAAGCAATGTCGGCGTGTAGGCAATCCGGCTTTTGGCGTAAAGCTCAACGACATCGCCATAGAGCGGCGTCACCGGCAAGGTGTGTTCATCACCTGAGAACCCATCAATCGCGTGCGTGAGGTTCAGCCATAAATCACTGGCCCCTTCCGTCGTCGGCATCATGCCGAGCTCGGCGGCCGCCTCTATCATATGCTGTCGCTGTTCACGCCCGCCGACCATATAGGATTTGATATTTCGGGTGCGGTAATAATCGCGATAACGCGTCAAGACATCTATGGCATTCTCTTTTGTGTCCATGCGGCTGTTCACAAAAACGCCCGGCCCTGTTGAGTAAGCGCGGGGACCGATCATCAGCCCGGCGTCAATCATGTCCTGATAGGCGAACACATCCACCGTGAAGGGCTGCACGTCGAGGCCCGATGTGACCCCGTAAGCGAGATTGACCAGAAAATTCCAGTGTCCCGGTTCCTGCAGCTTGCGCCTGACCTCAACCCAATGGGCGTGAGTGTCGACAAAGCCCGGCAGAATATATTTCCCCCTAACATTGCGGATGGTCACGTCTTTCGGAACGTCCAGCTTGCCGCGCTTTCCTATGGCGGCGACGCGATTCTCCACTACAAGGATATCGGCGTTCCTGATCACCTCGTCATCCTTCATGGTGATCGCCGTCGCGCCGCGCAACAGAATAGCGCCGTCAGGCTTGTCTCGCGGCAACTCCAGGTAAATTGCAACCGACTTGGCCTTATCTTCCGCCTCACCTGGCTTCAATGAGGCAATAGCGTTGACAGCAATCTCCCGATATGTCGCGCCGATCGTCCAGAAAACTTTTTTGCCGTCCGCAGACCAGCCGAAAAAGTCGGCGCCAATATCGGTGAGTTTCTTTACGATTAAATTCGGCTTTGTCAGGTCAATGGTCGGCGCTTCGCCCGCTCCTGGCGGCGGCAACAGCACCAGATAAAGCTGTGAGCCCGTCTTCACTAACGCCTGATCCCCGTGAGGATTAAGTTTGAGATCATCGACCGTCGCAGGCTGGTCTGCGAAATACTGATTCCAGTTCGGTACGATGACCTTGGCGCGGGTCTTCATATCCTTTCCGTCGAGCCGAACCGACTTGGCGCCCTCCGGCGTATAATAACGGACGCGCGTCCCATCAGGACTGACTTGCGGCAGGCGCGCGCCAAAAGCATGCACAATGAGAGAAGCCTCACCGCCCCCAGCAGGGAGGCGAATAATATCCGTCGGTCGTTCCGGCGAGATCTCATATATTTTGCGCAGGCGCTCATAATGATTGGCGCGCATAGCGACGATCAGATCGCCCTTCGGTGAGAACACAGGGTCAGAATAAAAAGCTGCACTTTGCGTCAAACGCTGCGGCGCGCCGCCTTCCGCCGCAACAGACCAGACATGACCTTTCTCATTGGCGGACCAGGTGACATAGGCGATGCGGCTTCCGTCTGGCGACCATGAGGGTTGAAACGCAAAGGTCTCTGGAGCGCTGATATTTCGTGGATGCGCGCCCTCCTTCAGTTCCTGTAGGTAGATGGCGCCAAGTGCGGAAAAAACGATCGATTCACCGTCGGGAGACAGTTTGGTTTCCTCGATGACGCGGACTCGCACCGGACCGGCGTCATCCTTTTGTGGAACGCGCGTGATGGGGCCAAGCCCCAACTCAACATGCGCAGAAAACGGAATGCCGCTTACAGCCCCGCTCTCGATAGAAATCCGATGAAACTTTCCATCCTTGTTGAAGACGATATTCCGGTCATCAGGAGTAAAGGCGAAGCGCGGAAAAAGGTCGGCATAATAACCGCCAACCTGGCCGTCATGGCCGACCGGAAAAGCAAGCGAGCGGTCTTCACCGGTTTCAAGATCGCGCAAGCGCAGACCCGTCTGTTCGCCATAGCGGCTTGCATAGGCAAGGAACCGTCCGTCATGGGACAAGGCCGGTTTCATGCCCCCGCCGCCGACCGCAGCAACGATCAAATCCTCAACGCCGGTTTTCAAATCGCGGCGCGCAATCGCCCAATTGGGCGGGTCTTCATCGGTCCATGTGGAGCCATGTTTGGTTGCATAATAGATGTAATGCCCGTCTGGCGAAGCAATGGCGCCGAGCGCATTGTGGCGCGCATCGAATGTTTCATGCCCCGATGGTTTGGCGTTGGTGATACGCTCTCCCTCGCCGCCATTGACGCTGAACTTGTAGAGTTCAAACGCCAGAACGTAGTGCACGGCTCGCGAAACAAAAACCGCCTCGCCATCGGCGCTCCATGTGGGAGAAGTGAACAGGGTCACGCCCTTGTCGTGAGATAATTGCTTCAGGCCGCTTCCATCGACATTGGCGATCCAGAGGTTTGAGCTGCCAGACCGGTCACTGATAAAAGCGAATTGTTTTCCGTCCGGCGAAAATACCGGATGCGTTTCAAAGGCCGGCCCTTGCAACACGGGACGCGCTTTTCCGCCATCGATATTAAGCGCATAAATGTCGCCGAGAAGGTCGAACAGGATTGTCCCGCCATCCGGTGAAACGTCAAGCGCCACCCATGTGCCTTCATCAACCTCAAAATCGAGAGTGCGCGCCATCGCAAGCGGTAAGGCGGTCTTATCCGCCTGCGGCTGAAGGCTGAGCACGTGTGAAGATGTAAAAGCGATAGCGACCGTGAACGCGATCAAGCGACAAAACAAGTAAGAAGAGGTCCTCTTGAATTTGAACACTATAAGCCACATGCGCATGTATTTAGTCCTCATTTCGTTCAATTTCTTTATTGCGTCGCGCTTCTTGAAGATAGGCGCCGGCGTCGCGCGCGATTTCGTTGGAGAAAATATAAAGACCGATAATGTTTGGCGCCGCCAGCAGGAAAAACAGGCTGTCAATAATATTCACGGCGGTTGAAACATCGATCAGCGCGCCGAGCGGCAAAGACCCGCAAAAGAACAGCATATAGAGCCGCGATAAGGTTCGCGAACTCCCGGCGAGATATTTCCATGCCTGCAAAGCGTAATATCCGGTCGCGATGATGGTCGAAAAAGCGAACAGAAAAACGGCCACCGCCAACAAATAAGGAAACCATACTGATACAGTCTCGAACGCGGCCGACGTCATGGCGATGTCATTGAGGCCAAGGCGCCAGGCGCCGGACGTGACGATCGCCAGCGCGGTCGCGGTGCAAATGACGACCGTGTCAATGAATGGCTCTAACAGGGCGACGAATCCTTCTGACGCAGGCGATCTCGTTTTCGCAATTGCGTGTGCGATCGCCGACGATCCGATGCCCGCCTCACTGGAATAAACCGCCCGCCGCATGCCGGCGACAAAGGCGCCGAGAACGCCGCCCTGAACGGAGGACGGATTCATCGCTTCACTGAAGATAAGCTCAAGCGCGCCGGGAATTTCCCGCACATTCAGCGCGAGGATCATCAAAACGCCAATGACATAAAGGCCGCCCATGAAGGGAACGAGCGCCGTCGTGACCCGCGCTATCGATTTAACGCCGCCGATCAGCACCATCCCCGCGGCGAAGGCGACGATCAGACCATAAGCAAACGCCGTCCATTTCGTCTCGCCGAACCCCATGATGACGTTCAACTGAGCGTAGGACTGGTTGATCTGAATGATCTGGATGAATGCAAAGATCGCAAAGCCCGCATAAATCCCGCCAAGCACCTTGCCGATGCGTGGTCTGCCTCTGGACGCAAAGGCATTCCGCAATGTCCACATGGGCCCGCCGGTATATCGCCCGTCCGCGGTCTGCTGGCGATATTTAACCGCAAGCGTCACCTCGGCGAATTTCAGGCTCATGGCGAAGAAGCCGATGACGAACATCCAGAACGCGGCGCCTGGCCCGCCAATGGAAATGGCGATGGCGACGCCGGCGATATTGCCGAGACCGACGGTGCCAGACAGGGCCGTCGCAAGCGCCGCCTGTTGCGAAATCTCGCCGGGCGCCGATGGGTCCGCCCTCCGACCGCGCAGAATATCCACAGCGGCGCCAAAGCCGCGCACATTCAGAAAACCCAGTCTGAAGGTGAAAAACACCATGGCGACGGCAAGCCATAGAACGATGAGCTGAATGTCGACGCCGCCGAGGCGAACCGATGAAAAAACCACCTGCACCAGACTGGTGGAAAATTGTTCTATGGCGTCGAGCATCCGCGGTTCCCGGCTTTACGGGGTTGAGTGAGCGGCACCGAGAAATCCATTAAGGACGCTCACAACATTGCCGCCTACGTCATTGATCGCATATCCGCCTTCAAAGACAAACAGCGTTTGCCGCTGGAGGGCTGCAATCGCCGCTCCCATGCGCGCAAAATCATCACGCGTCAGCAAAAATCCGGACAGCGGGTCTCCGGCGCTTGTATCGACGCCCAAAGAGACAATGAGCGCATCCGGCGCATAGTCTCCGATGCGATTCAAGGCATGGCTCAGCGCTTCCCCATAGGAAGGCCACGCCGCGCCGCGTGACAAGGGAATATTGAGATTAAACCCCTCCCCCTTGCCGGCGCCGGTCTCGTCCGCATAGCCCAGAAAATAGGGGAAATCCGTATCCGGGTCGGCATGCACCGAGACATAAAACACGTCGTCACGGTCATAAAATATCTGCTGCGTGCCGTTGCCGTGGTGATAGTCCACATCAAGGATCGCTATTCTCAAGGCGCCCTCATTGCGGAGATACTGGGCCGCAATGCCGGCATTGTTCAGATAGCAATAGCCGCCAAAATATCCTCGCCCCGCATGATGCCCGGGCGGACGGCAAAGGCTGAACGCCATATTGGCGCCTCGCGAAAGCTCCTGCGCGCCGGATAGCGCCGTCTCAGCGGAGCGGCGCGCCGAGATCCAGCTATGTTTGGTTATGGCCGTCGAAATCTCGAAGGAATAGTGGGAAATCTTGCCGACAATTGTGTTTGGAATCTTCTCGCCGCGCATATCGTGGACCGGCCACACCATAGGAAAAGCGTCGCCGGTGCGTCCTTCCGCGATCCATTCTCCAAAAGCGCTTTGAAGAAAACCGATGTAATCGGCGTCATGAATGTCGAGCAGATGCGATACTGGAAATTCGGCCGCATCTCTGGCGGCTCCTGGGAAAGCAGCCTCCAGCGCAGAAAATAGCATTTCGGCGCGCTTGCCGCTTTCATACGGCGCCGTCAGCTCACCGCGATTGAACTCAACGCTCTGGTCATGCAGCAACTGCTCTCTGGCGAAGAATGCTTTCATGTTGAACGCTCGCATGCTCCGCAAAAGTCAGGCGCTGCCCGAGGCTGCCGGAAATCCGGCAACCTCGCAATATCAGCTTACTGGTAATTCCAGCGAATAAGGGCGCCGATAGTGCGCGGCCGTGTCACCGAGCCCGCAAAAGAAAACGGCGCATTCAAGATGCCATATTCGTCAAAGAGGTTTTTGGCGTACACACCCAATTCAATCTGATCGGTAACTTCGATAGAGGCGTTCAGATCGACAATGTGATAACCGCCTTTTTGCAGTGTGGCGCCAAAAGCGACAGGCGCTTCCGTCAGATAGCGATGGGCGATGCTGAAACGCGGCTTAAGCGCCATATCGTCGAAATGGAATTCGAGATTATTGGCAAGCACCCAGTCCGATGCGCCCGGAAGTTGCGTCCCTTCCGCATATCCGCCGCCCGGCGCAAAACTGTCGGGTAGCAGTGTGGAAAGCTCCGCATCCGTATAGGACACACTCGAGGAGAAAGAGACATAATCCGTCGGATTGAGAACCAGACTCAACTCAACCCCGTTAATATCCGCCCCGCCGCCATTGATAGTGTAGGCGTTGAAATCGATGGGCGTGAACAAACGCGCCTGAATATTGCTCCAGTCGATATGATAGGCGGCAAGATCCACAATGACGGCGCCATCGGCAAGATCAATACGCGTGCCGATTTCAAAGTTCCGTGTTGCGTCGCTTTCAAAGGACAATGGCAAGCCCGGCGTCGCCGCCGAATAAACATTCACGCCGCCAATCCGGTAGCCTTCGGAATACAGCCCGTAAATCATGAAATTGTCTGTCGGTTCATAGCTGAGCGACACTTTCGGGATAAAATCCGATTCCTTGCTGGGGCTTGGCTGGAAATCAAATGGCGGAACAAGATCGGCGTTCGGCAAGAACTGAAGACGCGGTTCGGACGTGTATTCAAAAACCCGTCCGCCCACGGTCAGGGTCAGCACATCGGCGAATGTGTAAGACGCCTCACCAAACAGCGCGATTTCTCTTACCTGACTATCGCTAACGGTGCGTTGTGTGAGATCATCCGGCGCGATCAGGCTGCTTGGTTGTCCGCCGAACATGCCGGGATTAGCATCGATATAAGCGCCAATGCCTTCAATAAACACAGCGCCGGTGCTGTCCGCATTCATCTTTGTGTAGTTGGCGCCGACAAACCATGAAAACGGGCCGTCGCCGACCGACGCCAGCCGCAGTTCTCCGTAGTAGGTCTTCGACTCACCGAAGGACGACGAAAGCTGCGGCGTGCCGGTCCGCGGATCATCGCCGCCGAAAAAGATCGAATCGTCAAAGGCGAGGTCGCTGCTTTTCTCAACATAACTGCCAAGAGCTGTGAACGCGGCAAAGCCGAGATCCTGTTCCAGCTTCACGCTATGCAGCATGAAATCAGTGTCCTGAAACTCAGGCACGTTGGTTGCGCGATCGTAAGTCGGAACTTGCGGATCGGCTCCGAAGATCACATAGGTCTGATCGTCAAGATTATATTCCTGATACATGCTCAACGTAGACAAAGTCGTCGTGTCGGTTGGCGTGAAAACGATAGAGCCGCGAATGCCGCGAACCCGCAGATCGTTACTGCCTTCAATTCCGGCCTGCGGGTTGTCGAGATAGCCGGCGTCGAAACGCTGCAAGGCGACAACGCGCACGGCGAGTTTGTCTTCGATCAGCGGCGCATTGATCATGCCCTTGACGGCGTATCCCGGCTCGCCGGAACGGCGCGTCGTCGAAATATTGCCTTCAAATCCAGCGTCAAATCCGCTGGCGTCTGCTTCATTCACAACATAGTTGATCGCGCCGCCGAGCGATGACGATCCGAACAATGTGCCCTGCGGGCCGCGCAGCACTTCAACCCGTTGCAGATCGAAGGCGTCAACATCTGGAATGGCGAGGGGAAAGCCAGGCTCAATCAGCGGGATTTCGTTGAGATAATAGCCGGTAGTCGCTTGATTGGCCTCGTGATAGGTCGTCGAGGCGACCCCGCGAATAACCACTTCAGACACGCCTGGCTGATAGTCGTTGAACACAACGCCCGGCACGCGCGTGATATAGTCGGAAAGACTTTGAGCGTTGATATCTTTCAGGCTCTCTTCCGTCACGGCGCTGACAGATCCGGCGATGTCGCGCAGGTCGGTGTTGCGCTTGGTCGCTGTCACGATGATCACGTCGTCGCCTTCTGCGGCATAGGCGCCGCCAGACGCGCATGTCAGCGCTGCGACAGATCCGGCAAGCAACAAGAAACCTTTTCTTGCGGTAAAATCAGACATATACCCCTCCGCTTTTTAGCGATTTAAGTTGTGTATGCTAAAAGGCGTCATGAGCAGGCGCTTCTTATCAAGGGTCATTGATTAACGCGGATGGGCCACACCTTGGTTAATCAGCAGGGCGGAACCGTTTCATCCATGATGAGAGGTCCGGATCGCTCAAGCAGTCGACGATTTCACCAAAGGCCGTCTGGCTTTCATCCTGTCCCAGCTTAAATCTGGCGTGAATGTTCGATATGCGCGCGCGAAATCCAACCACACGCGCTCGTAACAGGTCGTAACGGTCGCCCAGCATGGATACTGACCATGGCGACGCCCGCCCCTGCTCCATCTGCTCAACCAGCGCACCCAGCGCTTCATCCGTCAGCTTCTCGTCAATGGTGACATCGCCATCGATCTGAAGGGCGGCGTAATTCCAGGTCGGCGCCCAGTCTTTATTGCTCACCAGCTCCGGCGAAATGTAACCATGAGGACCGAGAAACAGAAAACGTGCGCGCCCATCGCTTTTGAACGCCACGGCAAGCGGGTGCGCTTTGGGAACATGGCCCAAAAGCGAGACCGGCGCGCCCGTCGCATCGCATTCGACAAGCATTGGGAGCAGCACGGGAAAAACACCCTGATCCTGCGGCAGAACCCAGGCCAGCGGATGCTCCCGGATCAACCGGATAATGTCTTGGTCAAGAATTGTCTCCATAGACCAGCCGACGCTACATCGTCTTTTTGAGCCACGCGGCGGCGTCATCGAACGCCTTTTCCGCTATGGAAGAAATACTCACAGCTTCAAGGAAGCTGTGGGTCGCGCCCGCATAGACATGTTCCTCCACATCAACGCCGGCTTTGCGCAACAGCGCCGCCATTTCGCAATTTTCGTCACGCAGAATGTCGCACTCAGCGATACACATGAAAGTTGGGGGCAACCCCGCGCCGTCGAGGCGCAGCGGGCGTGCATAGACACACCCTTCCGGGCTTTCACCACCCAGGTAATCACGCCAGAACGCAGCCATTTCGGCGCGTGTCAGCATGTAATTGTCGCCATCATAATGCATATGAGACGGGCGCTCTTGCGTATCAAACGCGCCGTAATTGAGGAGAAGCCCGTCAGGCGTTCGCCTTCCTTCATCGCGCAAGCGCATCGCGGTCGCAATGGCGAGATTGGCGCCGGCGGAGTCGCCTCCGAGAATGATGGAGGGCGCCTCAACACTCGCGCCCAAACCGCCGCCTGCGATCCATTCATAAGCGGAACAAATATCATCGAGCGCACGCGGATAGATTTCTTCGGGAGAGAGAGCGTAATCGACGCCTACAACAACAACGCCGGAACGGTGCGCATATTCGCGCATCAGCCGGTCATGCGTGTCAAGCGAGAACATGACCCAGCCGCCGCCATGCATATACAGAAGGATCTTGCCAGGCTTGACGTTATGAGGCGTGTAAATCCGTAATCCAACGCCGGAAGGCGTCTTTGTTTCCTCTACCCCGGCCATTGCCGGTCCGCCTGCGCGCCATGGCGCCCTTACCTGTTCGGCGATGTGACGACGAGCGACAGCGCCGCCGTCAAACCCGACGGAATTTCGCGCATAGTCGCTGTTCATAATCCGGTGAAATTCACGAATGGCGGGATCGACATCGTTAATCTCGGCCGAGCCAGTCTCTATTGACGTCATCCCGCCCCCATTTTCGTCTGTGGGAATACCAGCCTGAAACCTCTCATGAAACGATGGTCGCTAAAGCGCCTTAGGTGACGGGACAAAAGCATGCTGGTTCGGGCAAAACCATGAAAAACCATGCTGTGATATTGACTTGGCGGTCGACAGCTACCTAGCATTTTATAAATAATCAGCTCGAAATCGTCGCAATCAGGCCAATGAAGCATTATCAGGACATAGACGATCCGGCGCGTCAGGTCATTGGTCTGGCGGACGAATACGCCACCGGCTTCACCGACCCTTTTCACAGTCACAAAAGAGCCCAGCTGCTCTACGCATCCAGCGGCATCATGTCGGTCGAAGCTGCATCCGCGAGCTTTGTCGTGCCGCCTCAACGCGCCTTGTGGATTCCCCGCGGCGTCGTGCATCAGGTTTCCTGCCGCGGCGGCGTCTCACTGCGAACGCTGTATTTTATGGAAAGCGACAACACGCCATCGGGAGAATGCAAAATACTCGAGGTCTCGGATTTTCTACGCGCCCTCATTTTGGAAGTGGTGAAGTTTGATCCGGCAAACAGCAACCAAGAGCGTGAGAGCGCCATCATCAAATTGCTATCCAACGAGATCAACGACATGCCCGCCGCTCCCTATCACGTCCCGATGCCAACAGACAAAAGGCTCGCGGCGGTTTGCCGGGAGCTTTTGAAAAACCCCACTGACAAACGCAATCTGGACGAATGGGCCGCCTTCGCCGGTTTCGGCCGCCGCACCTTCACGAGGCTCTTTCGCACAGAAACCGGCATGGGACTCGCTACCTGGCGCCAGCAGGCGCGCCTTCTCGAAGCTCTCTCGCTGCTTTCATCGGGACAGTCCGTAACCACTGTCGCCTATGCGGTCGGATATGACAGCCCCAGCGCTTTTACGGCCATGTTCCACAGATCATTCGGGGTTCCGCCGAGCCAGTATCGCTTCACCGAGACCCACACGGACTAATCGCATGTCGCATTTCAGTTATGCGCCGGTCGCGGCTTTCTGAGGCGCCGATTGACGGGCGGCCTTTTTCTGCGCGATTCTCGGCCCGCGCTTCCTCCACCACACGTAAAGTCCACTAACGCACATTTCCGTCGTTGCAAGGCCCAGCAAAAAGATGATTGCAACGCCAAACCAACCGGCGATTTCACCGCTATGCAACGGATATAGGGATCGGCTCAACTTTCGGCCTGCACTATCGCGATAGGGATTGTCTTCATAGACAAACTCGCCCGTGCGCCCCTTCATCCAGTAAAAGATCGGCCCCAGGCCGCTGTAATTTTCATAGCCATTGCGCGTATAGAGCACGCCTACAAGATCGCGCTCAGGATCGGTGAGCATCTTCGTCGGTTTCCATGCGGGTCTCTCCGCCGTAACCCAAAGGGTTCCCTTTTCAAGCGCGCCTGCGAAATCAATCGGATCAAGATTAGGCGCTGTCTGTGGCGCGGGCGCATCCCAGGGTGACGGCTTGGCCGGCGACACGGCCTGAACGGCTGGCGTGAACGCTTCGAAGAAAAAGTTCATGGCGACGGATGTAAACGCGAGCACAGTCACACCAATAAGAACCCAAAGCCCCGATGCGCGATGAAGATCAAGCAGGAAACGCGCCGGCGGCCCGCGGAAACTGATGGTCCAGAATTTTTTCCAGTTCGCCCAGAATGGTCCGCGTTTTGGAAACGTCAGATAAAAACCGATAAGATTACCGGCGAACCAGCCCAGCGCTGCGACGCCCATGATCCACCGGCCCCAATTGCCGCCAAGCAGCGTGTAGTGAAAGAAAAGCATGCCTTCGACAATATGCCGACGCCCCCAGCCGGGGCCGCCCTCCCGGCCGCCAATGACTTCACCCGTAACGCCGTCAAGAAAAATATTCTCATACTCAATTGTGGCGCCCGGCTTCGGCTCAACCTGCACAAGGATATTGCGCCCTTTCCTGACCTTTAATGGAAATGAGTGGATAAACAGATCGGGATGCTCAGTCTGAAACGCTTCGACGGCGGCAATCGGCGAGATCTGTTCGCCGCTGTTCTTCGTTTTGAAAAGGTCGGCGTTAAGCGCTGCATCCAGCGGCTTTGCAAAACAGAGGATACAGCCTGTGACAGCGGCGATAGCCAGAAAGACAAGCGTCACAAGCCCCATATAGCGATGAAGCCAAAGCCAGATATTTGTCTGCGGCTTTCTCGCCATAGGATCATTTCCGCGAATTAGGCGGGCGTCAGGCGCCTGCTAGGGATTAGAATTTCGACGTTAGAATTTCAGAGTCACCGTGCCGATGATCTGCCGGCTTTGGCCGTAAATGCAGTTTGTCGGCGACGAACACCGTCCGACATATTTTTTGTCGAGAAGATTGGAGGCGTTCACTGCAACCCGCCAGCGCGGCAGGTCATAGTGAATAATCGCATCAACCAGTGTTGTCGGTTCGGAATAAATCACCACTGGGTTGAAGGCGCCAACAAGACTGCCGGCGCTGGAGCTTAAATGGCGCACACCAATCCCGGCGCCAAGCCCGCCAAGCAGACCGCGCTGAAGCGTGTAATCGACAAGCGCCGCCGCCTTGTGTTTTGGCGTGGTTGGCAAGGGATCGCCTAGATCGCCATTCGCGCTCTCAATCACTTCCGTATCCGTATAGCTGTAGGATGCGTTGATGGTGAGCTGATCGCGAATGCGCGCCGTCACCTCCGCTTCCGCGCCCTGGGCTTCGACTTCGCCAATCTGCGTTCCGAAAACAGGCGTGAGCCCGTTCTGGGTTGCAACCAGGTTTTTCTGACGAATGTTGAAATAAGCGGCGGTCGCAAAGATTTTGACATCGTCATTAAGCGTGCGTCCGTCATATTTAACGCCGCCCTCAATCTGACGGGCCGTTGACGGCTCGAAAGGCGTGAGCGTCAGCGAGTCAGTGCCGAGCACCGGCTCGAACGCCGTCGAATAACTCACATAAGGCGCGATCCCGTTCTCGAAAACGTAATTGAGACCGACCCGATAGGTGAATTTTTCCTGTTTCGTTGTCGCATCCGCCGCGCGGTCATGCAGATTGACCCAGTCATGCCGGCCGCCAAGCGTCAGCGCCAGACCGCCATAGGAAATCTGGTCCTGAATATAAACGCCGGTCTGTTTCACGCGCTGATCGTTGAAGGTCGAACTCAGCGCCGGCGTGACAAACGGCGTCATGCCGTAAACAGGGTCGAACAAATCGATCGAATTGGCGACGCCAAAACCGAAAGTCGCGTCATTGGCAAGGTTTCGGTAGTCGACGCCGACAATGATGTTGTGTTCAAGATCACCAGTCGCCGCTTTGATAGCGACACGGCTGTCAACGGTAAGACCGCTTACCTTTTCCGCAAAAGGAAAACTGAAACGGTTCACTGTGCGATAATCATCAGGCACGCCGTTAAAGTCGCCATCTAGAAGACCGGCGCCGTAGATCACCTGTTGATATTCATCGTAATCGCTCCAGCGGAAATTCTGTTCAAAGCTCACTGTCTCGCTGAATTCATGGACGAGATTGTAGCCAATTGCATATTGATCGCGCTCGTAGCGGTTGTAATCTGGCTCACCCAGATTGGTCGAAATCGGCACAACGCCCAGCGGATTGTCAAAACGCGTCCCCTCGGACGGCAAGAAACCGTTGGTGTCGCCATTGACCTCATCACGCTGATAATAGCCGAGGCCTGTAAAGGTCGTCGACGGGCCGATTTCCCAGGTGAATGTGGGCGCCACATAGATCCGTTCAGCGTCAACGAAATTCACCTGCGATTCACGATTGCGGTACATTCCGGTCAGTCTTGCGGAAAGCCCGTCGGCGAGCGGTCCGGTGATTGTTCCCGCGCCCTGGAAGAAATCATTCGTGCCATATTTGAAGCTGACTTCGCCGCCAAACTCGTCGGCGGCGCGGCGGCTGCGCAAATTATAAATGCCGCCCGGGGGCACGTTGCCATATAGAACCGATGACGGGCCTTTCAGAATGTCGACGGATTCAAACCCATAAATATCTGCGCCGACATTGAAGATGGTCGTTGTTATCGGCGCCTGTAGCCCGTCGATATATTGCTTTGGCGTAAAGCCGCGCACGGTAAGAAAATCAAAACGGAGATCAGGCCCGTAATTCTCGCCGACAATGCCGGAGGAATACCGAATCGCTTCCTGCACATCGACAACCGCGAGATAATCGATCTGGTCGCGGGTGACGACCGACACCGATTGCGGCGTCTCGATCAGTGGGATGTCCGCCTTGTTGGCGGACTCACTGCCGAACGGCACATAATTCGGGGCGGTGACAATAATGACATCGACGCCGTCGACATTTTCCCTGAGGGTCTCCAGCGACCCTTCAGAAGCCGCGCCGCCGCCCTCTTGCGCCTGCGCTGACGCCAGCGCTGACAAAGCCACCCCGCAAACAAAGAAACCTTTTAATTTCAATACCATAATTACCCCTCCGCTGGGCGCGCTTAAAACAGGATGTGACTTTATTGCAAATGCTTCGCATTTTCAATGCAATCATCAGAAGAACATCGCTGTCTCATGACGCATTCGAACCTGACGATTCTGTATGAAGCTTAAAGGCGACGCCCCCTGTTTCACTTTCCCGCGCGGGTCGAAAACCATCGCAATCAGGTCATAGCGTGTATTTTCAAAATCTGCGGCTCAACAGCAACGCAACAGAAAATTGCGCGCGTAGAGCCGACGGCGCTTCGAAGGCGCATTTTCATCACTATACCAACATTGTCGGGTTTATGATGATAACTCAGCCCCCGGCCCTATTGACCAATACAACTGGCTGTTAGCATCATTGTTCAATGCTGGATTTTAGCTCAACCGTCTTCGGTGTGGATCGCCGGGAATATTTGCCCATAGCGTGCCGGCCTGTGCATGCCTATGAGGACAAGTTCCCCCTTGGCTATGTATATCCCGAGCACACCCATGACCGGGCGCAGCTTTCATTCTCTTTGAGCGGCGTCATGTCGGTGATGACCGAAGATGCAAACTTCATCTTGCCCCCCGGCCGCGCGATCTGGATTCCCGCGAACACAAGCCATCAGGTTGCTTCACGCAGCGCCATGCACTTTCAGATCGTTTATATTGATCCCGGTATCGGTGAACAGCCCGAGAGTTGCCGGGTTTTTGATGTATCCCCGCTGGTGCGTGGACTCATTCACGAAATCATCGGTTTCGATTTGAACTACGATATGCAGGAGCGCGAGGGGCGAATTGTCCGTCTCCTGCTTGAAGAAGTCTCGCGGGTTCCGGCATTATCCGTACGCGTTACACTTCCTCAGGACACGCGATTACGTCAGGTTTGCGATGCAATCCTGGCGAACCCGTCTGATGACCGGGAGATTTCTGACTGGTCGGAAATCGCCGGCATGAGCCGCAGAAGTTTTACGCGCCACTTCAAGCAGGAAACCGGCATGGGGCTTGCCGCATGGCGCCAACAGGTTCGCCTGATGGAAGCGGCTGCGCGTTTGTCAGAAGGCGAAACGGTGACAAGCGTCGCTCTTACCGTCGGCTATGACAGTTTAAGCGCCTTCACCTTCGCTTTTCAGCGCGCCTTCGGCATGTCGCCGAGCGTGTTTCGCGCAAAATAAAGCAGATTTCGAAAACCTGACATTTGCACTTTGAGCGCTAGCGCCGCACGGTTTCGCGGCGAGAGCCGCAACGCCGTTCCCCAAGATGGGTCGCCGCAACGGTTGTCATGGGTTGGTTCCTTTGCCACTCACTGCATCCGATATTTTGGATGCTATAATTCTAAAATTGGCTGTTATCTTTGTATTGGATGCCTTATAGTCATTGCCATAATGCGCCGAAAACCAGAAAGCCGTAAGATTTACAGCAGGTTATGGGGCACACAGATCGTCGACGCCGCGCAGCCGCTGAATAGCGCGTCTTAGTGGCAACCCATGGAGAACACCCGATGAGAAAATTTTTTACGGTTAGCCTCGCGCTTGCCGCAATGGCGGGCCTTACGCCCGTCACTAGCGCGAAAGACGCAAATTTTGACCTCGTCATTCTCAATGGCCGCGTTATCGATCCGGAAACCGGCCTCGACGCGCCCCGCAATGTTGGCGTCCGCGATGGAAAAATCGCCGCTGTAACAAAAAAGAGAATTAACGGCGCCCGCAATATCGACGCCGATGGATTAGTCGTTGCGCCGGGATTTATTGATCTCCACGCTCACGGACAATCGATTCCCGCCGGCAGGGTGCAGGCGCTGGACGGCGTAACAACAGCGCTGGAGCTTGAAGCTGGGGTCCTGCCGATCTCTGACTTCTATGACGCCGCCGCAAAGGAAGGGCGCGCCATCAATTACGGCGCCTCTGTCGGCTGGGCGCATGCGCGCATTTCCGCGTTTGTCGGCGAAGAACCAAGATCCGACATCTACTGGTTCGAGCAGCATATGAGCGACCCTGAGTGGCAATATGAACTGGCGAACAGCGAACAGTTGGACGCTATCATGGCGCAAGTCCAAAAAGGTCTGGACGAAGGCGGTCTCGGTATTGGCGTTCTGTTGGGATACGCGCCGAGCTCCGGCAGGAAAGAATATTACGCCTTGCATGAGCTTGCCGCCAGGAAAGGCGTGCCGACATTCACCCATGCCCGGTTTTTATCGAACGCCGAACCTGACAGCTCCTTCGAAGGGTATGAGGAGATGATTGCGGTTTCGGCGTCCACCGGCGCGCATATGCATATATGCCACCTCAACAGCATCAGCTTGCGCGACATCGAAATTATCCGTCCCATGATCGAAAACGCCCAGGCCAATGGTGTCAACATCACTGTTGAGGCTTATCCCTATGGCGCCGGCGCCACATCCATTGGCGCGGCGATGTTCCGCGGAGATAACTGGCAGGCGCGCATGGGCGACATCAAGAAATCAGACTTCACCGTTGATGGAACGCCGCTCTCGGATGCTGAATTCGACCGGCTTCAGGCCGAGGCGCCGGGAACCAGCATCGTTGTCCATTTCATTCATCCCGAGGAACGGCCTGAAGATGCAAAACTGCTTTCGCAGTCCGTGCTTTTCCCTGGGGGCGCTATTGCTTCGGACGGCGGCGATTGGGCGCTCAACGGAGAAATGGTTGCGGCAGACGCATGGCCGCTCCCGGCCGAAGCAGAATCCCACCCGCGCAGCGCCGGCACCTTTTCAAAATTCCTGCGTGTTTATGTGCGCGAGACCCAGTCGATCGGCCTTTCTGATGCGATCGCAAAAATGAGCCTCATCCCGGCCCAGATCCTTGAAGATTCGGTCCCGCAAATGCGTGGCAAGGGGCGACTGCAAGAAGGCGCCGACGCAGACATCATTGTGTTTGATCCGGCCACGGTCAGCGACCGCGCAACCTTCGCAGAGCCTGCGCAAACATCGCAAGGTTTCGCCTATGTGATAGTCGGCGGCACGCCGCTGGTGAGTGACGGTATTCTGGACACGACAGTCCTGCCCGGCAAACCCATTCGTAGAACCGTGAAACAGTAGGCATTTCATATCAGAACAGAGTGCGGCCGCCTTGATCTCTATTCTCATTTACTGGAGTACGCCTCCAAGAAGTCTGAAAATTCCAATGCCCACGAAATTGCCGATTATATAGCCGAGAATTCCGGTCATGATCCCGGGCGCAACAAGATTGCGCCAGTTCATCAAGATCGCAATCGCCGCCGCAATCGGCGGCCCGGCGATACAGGCGAGCGATGCGATAATGATTTCCGCATGGTTTAACTTGAGCGCTGCGCCTGCAATAAAGATGAAGACCAAGTGAACTGCGAAAATCATCAGCACTTCCAAAAAAAGCCCCGGCGCCGAGTTGAGCATGGCGTTGAGGTCGGCGCCGGCGCCGATGATCGCGAAAAAAAGATACATGAAGATCATCGCGACAATATCTTCGCCGCGCAATCTGGAAACAAAGCGGCGTCCGGCCGTAGCGACCAGGGTCATCGCAACTGTAATGAACAACAATGAATAGCTTTCATATCCGAGATAGGCGGCAATAGACGTGCTCACCGCAACCACAGCAGCGGCAAGCGCTATCGCGGTTAGAAGATTTGCAAATGAATAGGCTTGTCCGCTGTCGCTTGCCCCCCCGTCTTCAGCGCTGCCCCAAATGCTTTCCAGTCTCCATGGAAATCTTTTCTTCAAAAACGCCCAACCCGCCACAAAATTCATGCAGATGATGAAGCCGACGCCAAGAATATTATCAATCGCAAGCGCCGCAGCGAGCTCTGAAGGATCGTCAAGCCGGACCGCTTCTGCGACGGCGACGAAATTAAGCGATCCACCGATATAGGTGGCGCTGTATATCGCCGCAATCGCCGGTTCATGCGGCCCGAGATCGAACAAAAGCGCGCCGATGACCGCGCCTGCAGCGGCGCCAATGGCGCCGATGGCGAAAGCGACAAGCACCCTGCCCCCTTCAGTGAAAACCTTGATCAGGTCCGCCTTTAGAAGAAAAAGCGCAATGGCGAGAGGAACCAGATAGGCCCAGATCACGTCGTAAAGCGGCGCGCTGCGCGGGATAAGATTGAAATGCGCCGCAACAAAGGCGCCAATCAGAACAAACCCGACGCCGGAAATCCTGCGCCCGACACGCGTCGTTTCCATGATTGCGGCGGCGGCCGATATAAACAACAACACTGCAAGCAAGGAAAAAATATTATCGGCAGCGATCATGCGATGCGTCCCATTTTATCTATCGCATACGGCGCCGGATGGATCAGCGCATGCCGCCCCAAAAGCCTGCAGAGGGCTGAGAGACAAGACTGTTTTTATAAGACATGCCGCCAAGGTGATCTGACTTCAAGTTGAGCGGGCCATCCAGATCCACATAATCGCAAAGTTGCGCAACGACGAAGGATGGCGCCATGGACAACGATGTGCCCACCATATTGCCAACCATTAGGCGTTTGCCGGCGTCTAGCGCTTCCTGTGCAAGCGCCAGCCCTTCCGTCAGGCCGCCTGTTTTGTCGAGTTTGATATTGATCATGTCATAGCGCTCAAGCGCGGCCGGTAATTCTCCGCGATGAAGGCAGCTTTCATCGGCGCAGATCGGCACAGGCGACTTGAAGTCTTCGAGACCTGCATCATCCCCGCGCGGCAAAGGTTGTTCGATCATCGCGACTCCGAGGTCGGCAAGCTGAGGAGCGACCTCTTCCAATTGAGAAAGCGTAAATCCCTGATTGGCGTCAATCACGAGCGCCGCATCGGGCCGCGCTTTGCGAATGGCGGTAATGCGTTCAACGGGCGCTTCATTATCGAGCTTGATTTTGAGGATCGGATATCCATCGGCGCGCGCTGCTTTTTCCGCCATTTTTTCCGGCGTCGCTTCAATGCCGATTGTAAACACCGTGCGCTGGTCTTTCGGCGTAATTCCTGTCAATTCCCAGATAGATTTTCCGCTTTGTTGGCTCTCAAGATCCCACAAGGCGCAATCGAGCGCATTCCGGGCGCCGCATGGGGACATAACCTCCTGCAAGTCTTCGCGCGAAAGTCCGCCCTCAATATCACGGCGCAACGCCTCGACCTGGTCAAGCATCCCGTCTGCGAAATCATTCAGATAATAGGCGCCGCATCCCTCGCCCCGGCCGACATTGCCGCTCTCGCTTATTTCAACTTCAATCATGTCAATCACTTCAAAGACATGCCCGGTAATCCGGAAAGGCGCGATCATGGGCCATGATGTTTTATGAACGCTAAGCTTACGGTTCACAGGAGAAATTCCTTTTCAATTCTGTCGACTATCAATTTTGCGCCGTCCTTGATGGGGTCAATGACCGGCAAACCTGTCTCCGCTGAAAGACGTTCAAACAGGGCAGGTTTTTCTGAAAGGGGGAGTTGGCTTGTATTGACCGACATGCCGACAAACCGCGCATCCGGATTGACCCGACGCGCCATCAGGAGATTAGCTTCAATCGTCTCCTGCAAGCTATGCAAAGGATAAGGCTGCTTTCGCTCCGTACCAAGATTATACACTCTTGTGGGATCGTGACAGAGCACGAGCGCATCCGGCTGTGAACCATGCAACAAACCAAGACTGACGCCAGCGAAGCTTGGATGAGAAAGGGCGCCCTGCCCTTCGATCACATCCCAATGGTCGTCATCAGCAGCTGGCGAAATCAATTCCGCCGCGCCGGAAAGGAAGTCCGCAACCACACAGTCAATCGCAAACCCGGCGCCCGCGATCATGACGCCTGTCTGACCGGTCGCACGGAAATCAGCTTTCCATCGCCGCGCCTGCATTTCTTTTTCAATGGCCAGCGCTGTGTATTTCTTTCCAACCGCGCAGTCCGTTCCCACTGTCAGCAATCTTTTGCCGGTTCGCTTTGCGCCGGTTCCCAATGGCAGATCAGCAGGCGGCGTTCTGACATCGAAAAGCCGTGCGCCAGATGCTAAGGCCGCCTCAACAATTTCCGGAAAATCTGTCAGCCGCGCATGCATGCCGGAAATAATGTCCAGCCCCGCCCGCGCCGCTTTGACAAGATCCTGCAACCAGCGATCGGGTATATAGCCGCCGGCCGGCGCAACGCCGATGACAAACGAGCCGACACCCGCCTGCACCGCTTCTTCGATCGTCATATCCGGCAGGCCGCTATCGATGCTGCATTGTGGCGTACGATATTGCCCGATACAAAGATTGCGACGCCATTCGATCAGACCCAGGCCGGTCTTGGCGTAACCTGTAAGTTCGATATCGCCGAAATAAATGAGGTATGGCGCTTTGAAGCGTTTGACGCCTTCATTACCCGCACCCTCGCGCGGCTCCACTTTTTCAGCAAAGCTCTGGCTAGCCAAGCTCATAAGCTGCCTCCATCTCCTTGTTTTGCTTCGCGGTGACGATCTTGAACAAGCCAACGGTCACAAGCGGCAAAATGACGACTGCTATGAAGGCGTATGACAAAGCGCCATAGCCTTGTGCGATGAGATCAATGATACCGACGGCGCGAGCGAGAAAGATCGCGCAGGCCAGCACACCAACTGCGTTTACGAACCTCGCCCAGTGCGGAAAGCGGCGGCCTTTTTCTTCAAAGACAGACGCAACGCGTTCATTGAGCGAATGCAGGATTCCAGTGCCCGTCTCTATAAAGGTTCCAAACAGGACAATCTGAAAGACAATGAAAAACCAGGGCGAATTCAGGCTCTCCAAAAGCGTCAGCACCGGCACAGGCGCCGTCTGGATTTCAGGATATTGCGCCAGCATCGCAAGATAGACGAAGACGCCCGGAATGACGCCGATGAGGCCTGCGAGGCCGCCTGAGATAAGCGCTTCGCGCCGCGTTTTCAGATATGGCAGGACAAACAATACAGCGCCCAAGGCCAAAAGATTGTATGAAGCGTAGCGAAGGCCGTCGATATGCCACGCGCCATTTACTTCGCCGGTTTCAACGGCAAGGGCGATATTGTCTCCAAACGCTGTGGCCACCCAAACCAGAAAAGCGCCATACACGACGTAAAGAATAATGGACCAGGAGGCCAGCATCCGCTCAATCGCTTTGCCGCCCAGATAAGCAAACACGCCAACGCCGCCCAACAATGCAATCACGCCAAAAACATGCGGCCAGCCCAGAGACGATGAAAATATTTCTCCGGCGGCCGAACCCAACACCGCCAGCACCAAGATTGAGATCAATAAATAGAGAATTTCAAAAACCCGCCATGCAGGCCCAAGCAGGCTTTTGAAGAATGTCCGGTAATTGTAACCTCGAGAAAGCCGCGCGTACTCAAAAGCGACCGCCAGAACAGCGCACCACGCGATAGCTGTCACCGCCATGCCCAACAAGCCGCCGAGGACGCCATGCGCAAGGAAGAACTCTGCAACCTCACGGCCTGTTCCATAACCGCCGCCAATAATAACGGATTGAAATACAAATCCCGGAAGCAGGTAGGTTTGAAAAAAACTGCGCGTCATGTCGACTGCTATTACCTTTTTCGCAGGCCGCTTTCGCCAATGCGGCTACAGCGTTCCTTCCTCAATTGTGTTCGAACACGCTGCCCGGATCGAGCTGTAACCCTGGTGTCGGCGACGCACGGAGGGACGCACGCCGCCGACCTTCTTATTCACGCTTACCTCTTGCTGTGCCGGGTAAGGTGAGGTTTTATCCATCAATAATTCATCTCAAGGCTAAGAAGCCCATTCGTCGCCGCGAACCAGATAACGACAAAGATCGCCGCCAGGATGACAATGCTCCAAAGTTTTGCAAACCAGCTCTGGGCGCCCCGCCAGACGACAAACAGATTCCACGACGCGATAACAAATGCGGCATAGAGAAGGATCTGTGTGAACTGCGTCACCCGTAACTGAGTGTCAAATCCGGGCCCAAGCCCCGTGAGATTGGTAAACAAGGTCTGGAAGGCCAGCACCCATGCGATCAGGAAAGCGAAGACAAGCACAACGCCGATGCGAACCAGCCGGTGCGCTGTCGCATCCTGTCCTGTCAGCCCGAAGCTTTTGCCATAGCGCCCGCGAACAATGGCGCGAACAGGCCAAAGAACCAGCGTAAGCAAAAGTGCGCCAATCGCGCCCGCCAGCAGCGGCGTCATGAGCGATGAAGAGCGATACCATGGCGCTGGCGTCAGATGAATGATCGGGGAGACCGGCTCAAAAGTGACATAGTCGAGCTTTCCGTCGTCCTTGAGAACGGCGGTCAGGCGTTCCAGCCCATTGGTGTTTCGCCAGACATAAGGCTCAACCTCGCGCCAGTGCGTTTCCACACCAAAGAGCGGAAGCAGCAGATCGCCATCCTCATTCATAGCGATCTTTTCCTGACCTAAAATTCTCATGATCGCGGCAAAGTTGGTGGCTACTGTGCGCGAACTCTCATACTCGCCAACAACCAGTTCACCATGCTCCTTGGCGGTTTCCAGGCGCGGGCCAACAGGTGTGGCCGCTTCAGGAAAATATCGCAGGGCAAAATCTGTGGTGACCGCAAAGCGCAAAACGCCCGAGCCTTCGCCGGCGCTATTCACTGAAACATAAATGCCAACATTCTCATCGACGAGGACATTAAGATCGGAATGGAAAAACTCCGTGTCCCCGCCATGACCGCGAATGCGCAAATCACCCTTGTCCAGTTGCCAGAAGCCAAGCGCCATCGCATTCAAAGGCGGAGAGAGCTGATAGATCGTCTCATACATTTCCCGCCATGTTTCCGGCTTCATGAGGGCGGCGTCTTGTTTGAGAAGGCCAATCATGAAGCGGCCCATAGCCTCGCCACTCGCAGCGAGCGATCCCGCCGGCGCCATCGGCACAATCTCATAATATTGCGCCTCACCATCCGAAGCGCTTTTGTAGCCATTTGACATAAAAGGTTCGAACTCCGCCGGCAGTGGCTGGCGAAACGTAGCGCGATCCATCCCTAGCGGTTCAAAAACATGGCGCTCGACATAGGCTTCGAATGTCTCACCTGACAGGCGCTGAACAATATAGCCCGCCAGCGCGGTGCCGTAATTAGAATAGGCAGGGGTTACGCCCGGCGCAAAAATCCGCGACGGCGGAGGAGACGCTTTTAAAAATTCCTCCAGCGACATATTCAATTCCGGATCGCCAATAATCAGGTTTTTCAGTCTTTCCTGAAAACCGGGCGTATGCGTCATCAGATTGCGCATGGTGATCGGCTCGCCAAAGGCGTCCGGAATTTTAAAATCTAGATAGGTGTCGATATCCTCGTCGAGGTCGATTTTTCCTTGCTCGACCAGCTGCATCACTGAAATCCATGTGAACAGTTTTGAGATAGAGCCCGGCCGAAACATTGTTCCAAAGCCGTCAACAGGCGTCTTGCTTTCAAGATCCGAATAGCCAAAGCCGCGGCTGGTCAGAATCTCTCCGTCTTTAACGACGGTCACTACGGCGCCGACAATATCTGCTTTCCTGATCGCATAGGGCATGTATCCGTCAAGCCAGTCATCAACATCGGCTTTAGTCAGGAACGGAGCCGCCTCATCCGGCAGACCCGGTTCAACAGACACCGTATTAGGCGCCATATCTTCAGCGTCATTCTCCACAATTTCGCTCAATGCATCGTCAACAGACAGCGGCTCAGCCATAGGATCGGTTTGAGCTGACGCCGGTAGCGAAACCACCATCATCAACGCAGCGAACAAACTATATATTGTTATTTTAAAAGACATGACGCCCTCGCGGTTTTTTGAGTCTGGATGAAACTAGAAACTATGCGCCCCAGAAAGCCTTGGTTCGTGCCGGAAAGCTGCGCCAGTCCCCATACGCCATTTCCGGGTCTGCTTACTCTATTCGCCCGGCAGCGCAAAAACACGTTGCCGGGCGTTTCTCACGCTACCCTAATAACGCAGGGTCAGACTTACGCCGAGTGTTCGCGGTCTATTCACGGACGCCGAGATCGCAGGCGCATCGAGGATGCCGTTTGCATCAACAGCCTGGGAAAAGAGGTTGGCTGAGGAATTGATCACTTCGATGTCATTGAGCAAGTTCGTTGCGAAAAGGTTCAGCGCAACCCGGTCGTTTTCCAGCCCAATCCGTAAATTCAGATTTTCAAGTGAATCAAGCCTTGAGGATGGATAGTTCTGCACCGTGGCGAAGCGCTCGCCAATATATTGGAAGACGCCTGTCGATGTCAGCTTCCAATCACCTGAGCCCAGTGGCCGCTCATAGGAATAGCCGGTTGAGAAAGAAAGCTTCGGCGCATGGGTCGCGGCGTTGCCGTCCTTGATATCATAGAAAGGCTGTCCCATGGGGGCGCCAGGTGGCGGCGTATCAAGCGTCGCAAACTGCCCAGTGAATTCCGCATCCAACAGCGCCATATTGAAGAAGCCGGAGAAGTTATCGTCGAAACGATAAAGTGTTTCCAGCTCGAGACCGATGATGCGCTGGTCCGGCCCGTTCAAGGGCTGTGTCGCCGGCGCCGCAATAATGATCTGCGTGTCTTTGAATTTTGTATGGAACACGCCAAGATTGGCAATCAAATCTCCGTCCAGCCATGACGATTTGACGCCAGCCTCGACGGTCAGGACGCTGTCTTCATCAAACTTGACCGCATCTTCGATGCCCATCGGATCGGGACCGGCGATCGCCAATGCTGAAACGCCCTGCCCGACGCCGCCATTGCGGGCGCCAACCGCCGCATTGGCGTATAGAAGGATGTCGCCATTAATTTCAAATTCAACGCCCCCGCGCGGCAGGAACCGTTTGAGATGGAAGTCATAAACATCGCTTGCGCCAATGCTCAGCAGCAGATCAACAAAATCGACAAAATCAATCGGGTCCGATTCTGTCCATGGAATGAGGTTTCCACCCATATCAAAACGCGGCACAAGATTGATCACATTGTTGTCGATGAATGTCGCGACAACTTTGTCATCGACATATCGCACGCCGCCGATCAAGCGCAGCTGATCGGTCAGGCTGTAGGTCACTTCAAGAAAACCGGAATATTGCGTTGAGTTGGTCGTCGAGGTTTCTCTGAGGATATAGTCCCTCGCTGGCGTCGTCACTGCAGCACATCCGGCGCAGTCAAGGCCGGCGACGGTCATGATGTCCTTATCGCGATAATAGAGACCGGAGGTGAAATTCACCGGACCGTCGAAATCCGAAACAAAGCGAAACTCCTGGGAGAACTGTTCTTGCTTTGTGGCGGTATTCTGGAACGTCGTCGTATCGATTGAGCCTCCCGGCGTATCGGAAGCGAAGAAAGCCTGCAGGCCAAATGAGTTGCCCGCACTGAAGCGCGTATCGATGTTGTCACGCTCATAGTAACCGGTGATGGAGGTCAATTTGATTGCGCCGAAATCATAGCTGATCTTGCCCGTGTAAAGGTCAAAATCGTCCGTAACAAAACCGCTCATTGGCGAAGACGAGAATGTAAGATCTTCAGGGTCAGAGCCCGGATCGACTTGTGTGGATTCGCCAAGATCGTCCCGCATGAGAAATGCAGAAAGCCGGACTTCAAGCGCTTCTGTCGGGCGCGCCAGAAGAACCGCGCGTCCGCCAAAGCTGTCAAAGTCGTTGACGTCCTCGCCTTCGCTCGGATTGTCGATAAACCCTTCGTCTTTGCGGTAGAAACCGGAAACCCTAAGGCCAAGCTTGCCTGGCGCCAAAATAAGAGAGCTCGCATTTTCGCCGCTATAAGCAAGGCCGCCATCTTTGATGGTTTCGAGCTGGCCGCGCGCAACGCCTGTAAAGCCCGGCCCATCAAGATCAGGGTCCGCCGTAAAATAGCGAATAACGCCGCCAACTGCGCCCTCACCAAAAAGCGTAGGCTGCGGGCCGCGGATCACCTCAATGCGTTCAAGATCGACTGAGCTATAATCACGCTGCTGTCCCGGCGACGCCACAGAAACGTCATCTAAAAACAAACTATAGACAGAACTCGTCGCATAGGCGCCGGCTTTTGCGTCTTTCACGCCGCGAATGGCGATATCGTTGGAATTCTGTTGGGACTTGATGTTTTGCAATCCGGCGACAAGTCGCGCCACATCTTCGAGGTCGCGGACGCCAAGGTCATTGATGTCGTCCCCTGACAGGCCGGCGACGCTTGCGCCGATATCCTGAATGGATTCTTCGCGAAAGCGCGATGTGACGATGATTTCATCGCGAACCATTAACGGTCCGCCGTCGCCATTTTCGCCCTGTGCATGGGCTGAAACAGTCAACGCCGCCATGGCCGAGCTCGCCAAGAGCGCTATTTTGGTTCCACAAGCCATTCTTACCTCCTTTGCCCCGGCGCCCGCATGCGAGCGCATTCCGCCATTTTGGCTGTATTATTTTTGTATATGGCTTTTTTAATGGCGTGAATACCCGCTTTATATAATTTTACGGATGTTCTTACCCCTGTGGCGTACGGATCACAGCATAGCCGTGCAGAGCCGCCGCCGCGGACAAGCCAAAGGCGAAAATGCTTGAGGTTGGTGACAAGAAAGAGAAGTGTGGGGTCAGGCGGAGAGCCTGAGAGAGCCCTTAAGGTGCGGGCGGAACGCGCAGATCCTGCGTATAAAGCTGGTCATGCAGGAAGATGGCGTCCAACACCCGTTCCTCGCAAAGCGAAAGAATTTTGTGGGTTTGCTCACGAATTTCGGTGGCGTGATCGCTTTTGACCGCTTCCAGCAATTCGCGCTGATGCTCCCAGGTGAACGGCATCACGCGCTTCATCTGAACATAAAGCCAGTAGATCCGCATGGTCGTGTCTTCAAGCTGCTTCACCCAGTGGATGAGCAGCGGATACTTCACTTGCTGCGCAATAAACACGTTAAACCGCTTATTCGCCTTTAATAACGCCAATGCAGCGTCATCCCCGCTAATCGGACCTTTGTGGGATATGGCGTCGTTCAGCTTAACCAGCTCATCGTAATCCACATGCGCGGCCGCCATAGCAAAGAGATTCGGCTGCAACATTTTGCGCATGGCGAAATTCTGTTTCACATCGAGCAGGGTCAGCGGCGCGACCCGCGTCACCCGCGGGGAGATAGAAACAAGAAACTGCTGGGCGGTAAGTTGCTCCATGATGTTCCGCGCCGTTGTCCGACTGATATCGAACATCTCGGTCAGAATGTTTTCTGACACTTTCTGACTGGGCGCGAGCTTCTGGGTCACGATCGCATCCATGATGAGATCGTAGGCGGCGATGGAATCCCCGCCGTTTTGCTTTTTCTTCTTGCCGCCAGCCGCCTTATTCATCGCGCTTTACTGCAGCATTCCGCTGTCATTTTCCATATTTTTCGCCCGCACGAGCCAGAAAATGTACTTTTGAGAGCCTTATAATAGATTAAGGCTGTATTATTCTTCACAGTTGGGCTAGCGTTATCGGAGGGATCACACAGACCAAACATTGAGCGCCAGCCATGAACCGCAAAGACTCCATACGCCGCAAGGCCTTTTGCGACCAGGCGGATCACAGCGGCTGGACATCGACTTCTTTCATTTCGGGCATGCAGGAGAATTTTATGCGCAAAGCCGCCCTCGCCTCCCTCGTCACAGCCATCGCCCTGACAACCGGCGCTGTCAGCGCTGCGGATCCAACGCCGGAACAAATCGAGGCTTACGCAAAAAAGACTGTTGATGATTTCAAAATCACGGGTCTCGCCATCACCGTCGTCAAAGGTGACTCGATCATATTTCAGCACGGTTATGGCGTGCGTGACATCCGGCAGCCTGACATAAAAGTGGACGAAAACACGCTCTTTCCATTCGCTTCCATTGGAAAGGCATTCACAACTGCATCTCTTGCCATGCTGGTCGACGAAGGAAAACTCAACTGGGACGATCCCGTTCGCAACTATATTCCTGAATTCGAGATGTCGGACCCCTATATCACGGCGGAATTTTCCGTTCGTGATCTGGTCACTCATCGCTCCGGCCTCTCCCTTGGCGCTGGCGACTTGCTGGTCTTTCCCGATGCGAATCCGAACATCAAAGATATTCTCGCCGCAGTGAAATACCTGCCCCCCGCAACGAGCTTCCGCTCTGAATATGCCTACGACAATCTCATGTATATTATCGCTGGCGAAGTTCTCTCGCGCATTGACGGCCGTCCATGGAGCAAGGTTATCGAAGAGCGTGTTTTCAAGCCGCTCAAGATGAAATCCTGCAAGGCGCTTCCGTCGCAAGGCGCCGAGGCAAAAAATACAATCACCCAGCATTTGCGCATCCCAGGCAGTTGGGAGGGGGAGCCCATAGACCCGCGATACGTCATGGGCGACAGCACAGCGCCAGCCGGCGGGATCAGCTGCTCCATCGCCGATCTGTCAAAATGGGCCCAGTTCTGGCTCAATGATGCAACCGCCCCTTCCGGAAAACGATTGATCTCGGAGGCGCAGGTCAAGGAACTGTGGACAGGCGTCACCCCGCAACCTGTCAATCCGATGATGGCCGATTTGGGCGGAACCCATTTCTCACTATACGGTCTGGGCTGGGGGCTTCACGATTTTCACGGCAAGCTGCTGGTCAGCCATAGCGGCGGATTGTTAGGCGCCGTTTCTTATTTCGGCCTGTTGCCTGAAGAAGACATTGGCGTCTTCGTGACAAGCAATGACTTTGCGTTTGGCGTCAGCGGGCTTGCGCTGCAAATTCTCAATGACGCCGCGGCGCCCAATTCAGACTCGGACTGGATAGGCCGCCTCTTTGAATATTATTCAAACTATCAGGAAACGGCGCAACAAGACGCAGGCCTTGGCGCTGATCCTAAAAAGGATATTGCTGTTGAGCCCGTCCGGCCATTGGCTGACTATACGGGAACTTACGTGGACAGATGGTATGGTCCCGTATCCATAGAGACCCGTAACAGTGGCCTGTTTATCGACATGAGCCGTTCGGATTCGCTTGACGCGCCGCTCATCCCGGTTGGCCCTGACAAATTTGTCGCCCGCTGGCCTGACCGCAAATTAAACGCCGACGCCTATGTAATCTTCAAAATTATCGAAGACAAAGTTGTCGGCATGGAAATGACGCCAGTCTCAGAAACGACGGACTTCTCCTTCGATTTCGACGATCTGGATTTTGTCAAACAACCCTGATCGGCGCAGTCTCTGTCATTACGCTTTAGGCGTCTCGTGGTGTGTTCATCAAATGCTTGACTTCATAGATCTCAAAATTCTGCGGGCTCTTTGTAAGAACGGCCGGATCACTTACGCCAATCTTGCGGAACAGATCCATCTGTCTCAAACACCGACGCTCAAAAGAGTAAAGCGTATCGAGGAAAGCGGCTATGTGACTGGTTACACCGCCATTGTTGATGAAAACCGGCTGGGCGGCAGCATGAACGTCTTTGTGATGGTGACGCTCGCCAGCCAGAAAATCGCAACCCACCATGAGTTCCGAAAGCTGGTCGCAGATGTCCCGCAAATCATGGAGTGTTTTTTAACCTCCGGAGACTCAGACTATTTGCTGCGCATCGCGGTAGACAGCATGGCGGAATATGAAAAAATTCTTACAGAGAAGATTTCCAGCGTCGTCCCCGTGACCAATATCAGGTCGAGCTTCTCTTTACGTCCCGTCAAGCGAGAAACAACTCCCCCCCTTCTTTCAGACGCTGCGTCTGTCATTTACGCGCGGTAGAGCCTTGTGCGCCCGCCGAGGTTTCTTGATCGTTGTGTCCTGAAGATCTGAAGGGAAATGTGGTGCGGACGGGGGGACTCGAACCCCCACGAGGTTACCCTCGACAGATTTTAAGTCTGTTGCGTCTACCGGTTCCGCCACGTCCGCAAAGTGCGCGCCAATAAACAGGCGCCCCCCGACAATGGCAACCGGAATTATTTGAAAATGCGCCGCCAGTCGCAAGGCGCTATTTGCGCATCCGAACGCATACTGGAGGGGACACAATTAACTCAATAAAAACATAGTCTTAAAGAAAACCGGCAAGCCGCCACGCAGAACGATCTGCAGATGAAGACTTCCGCTTATTCCTTGCGGGCCGCTAACAGCGGAATATCATCCACAGCCTGCGCCGCTGAACGCGAAAGAAGGTACTGGTAGATTTCTTCAAGGTCTTCGTCGGGGAGCACACTCGGCGCATAAGGCGGCATCCGCCGCGCGGGATGGCGCACATAATACATGAAAGCTTCTAGCGGCAACGGATCAGGCGCCAGGCGTGGTCCCGTTTCCGCCCCCTGCCCTTCATATCCGTGGCATTCATAACAGCCATATTTCACGAAGACCGCTCGTTGCGAATCTTTCTGCTTGGCGTCGCCTGTTTGCGCATTGCACGAGACCGGCGCGATGCAGGCGAAGGCAATGAATAAAAAACGAGAAAACATTTTCAGTTGATAGAACATGGATGAGCCTATCTCGGTTGGCAAAGCACATCGATCAAGGCCGGTTCACCCTGACCAATGACATCAAGCGCGCTATCGAGAACGCGCGAAAGATCGTTCGGATTATCGATGGGCCCCGTCGACCACACACCGAGCCCCTTTGCGACCGATGCGAAATCAACGCCCGGATTCTCGAATTTCAATCCGTGATGAGTTACAGGACCGCCAACGCCGCGGCGGCGCTCCGCCGCCATGCGTTGCAAATGCATGACTTCCTGATGATAGCCGCCATTGTTATGCATGATCGTCAACAAGGGGAGATTATGATGCGCCGCCGTCCAGAACGCGCCCGGCACATATAGAAAATCGCCATCGCCCTGAATGTTGACGGTAAGGCGCCCAGTCTCTTTGTTCGCTAACGCAGCTCCTACCGACGCCGGCGCACCATAGCCAACGCCAGCCGCTCCTGAATCGCCGATATGATTGTGGTGCTTGTCAAAGTCCCATAGCCGTTGAGGCCAGCGGCTCAAAAATGTCCCGCCGCCTCGTGGCGTCAACATCCATTCGCGATCCTTGATCTTGGGCCAGAGCTCGGCGCAAAGCCGCGCAAGGCTCACCGGCGAGGCGCCCCACCCATAGCGCGCAGCATCCAGCGACGCCTCACGTTGGACTTTATGAGCTTCCCGCCATTTTTGCCCGCGTTCTTCATATCGCGTAATATGCGCTGGCGTGATCGCCGCCTTAATTTTTTCCAGCAGCAACGGCGCCGTCGCCTCCCCGTCGCCTGAAGCGGAAATGTCAGCCGGAAAATAGCGCTGAAAACTTTGGTAGTTGGATTTCAAAAAGAGGTCATTGACCCCGATCAGCGCGACCTTGGCGTCGTCGCGCGCCTTGCGCATGGGCGCGCCATGACGGCGCCCGCCCGTCATACGATTTACAACGCCCCAAGGATCTTGCACCTCAAGCCCAAGGATAAAATCTGCATCCAGAATCAAATCGTCTTCATTGGCTGTCTGACACAGATAGTGAGTCGTCGGAAAATTCATGCGGCCGCAGAGGTCGACCACCGGGGCGTTCACCGCCTCTGCTATCTCTATGAGCAAGTCCATGCCGTCCGGCGTGTTGGCGAACATGTCCGCCACGATGACCGGATTTTCTGCATTGACCAGAAGCTGTGCAATTTCCTCAACCGCATTTTCATCGGCGACCGGCGGCGCGCCCTTGATGAATTTCGGGATGTCGATGGAAAGATTGGCCGCCTCTTCTTCCTGGATATGCGCATCAAGCGCCAAATAAACCGGGCCATAAGGCGGCGTCAGCGCAATCTTCATGGCGCGAGAGAAGTCTTCCGCAAACGCCTGCATGGAAATCGGCGCCGCATCCCATTTGGTAAAATCCCGGATGATTTTTCCCGTGTCATGTGCGGAGTGATTCCAGTCGATATAACTTGAACGTTTTGATGAGTCCGCATGGGTGCTGCCCATGATAATCATCGGCGCTCTGTCGACATAAGCATTGTAGACAGCCATTGCGGCGTGCTGAATGCCGACCGTTCCATGGGCGAGCACACCCATGGGCTTGCCCGACGCTTTTGCGTAACCATGTGCGATCGCGACAGCCTGTTCTTCATGGGTCGCCGTAATAATCTGCGGATTTTTATTGCCGGCGTAATTGACGATCGATTCCTGCAACCCCCGAAAGCTCGATGCAGGATTCAGGCTCATATAGGGCAAGCCGACCGACCGGATGACATCCACCATGACATCGGAGCCGGGACGTTCGACAAAATACCGGTCCGATAACTCCGGACCATATTGATCAATGGAAGCAATATCGCCCTCTTCCATCTGTTTTTCGGCGCGGGTCGGCGCAGGCGCTTTTTCGCTTTCTGCCGGCGCTTGTGCGCGCGCTGTAACCGGGCCTGCAGCGCTTGCGGCAAGACCGCCCGCAAGGCTGGAAGTCAGCAGCCGGCGGCGATCAACGGTGAGGCTTTTGTCTTTCTTCTCCTTCGTCACGCTGTTTCCCCTTTTCCTGGCGAAGGTTCAACTTCATTGCTGGGTAAGATCGGGTAAGGGCCGATCAACATGAGCATGACAATGGCCACAAGCGTTGCGATCGAGGCGACTATCAACCCGGAGTGATAAGATCCGAACATATCGAAACTCAGCCCGGCGAAATAGACGCCGGCTGCGCCGCCGACATTGAACAGCATGTACATAAATCCATACGTCCGGCCGACCGACCGCCGCCCGAAATATTGCGCGCAGAGATAGCCGAGCACATCAAACTCCACACCAAGCCCGATGCCAATCGCGACCGTCGTCATAATGGCTGTTGCGTTGCTCGGCGCGAAAGCAAGGCTTGCAAAGCCCGCCGCCGTCGTCATCAGCGCAAGCGCGGCCACATAAGGCGCATGAAATTTATCCATCAGATAACCAGAGATAATTCGCGAGGTGATAATCGAAACGCCAAGCATAGAAGCCGCACCCGCCGCCTCACCTCGGGTCATGCCGCGATCGACAAGCAACGGAACGATTTGCGAGACGGCGCCAGTAAGCGCGATGCCCAGAAGAAAACTGGCGATAACCAGTTTCCAGAATGTGGCCTGTCGCAGGCATTCCGAAAATGTGTATCCAGCCGCAAGCCTTGCCTCGCCGGAGGTGCGCCACTCCTGCTGCGACACACCATCGGGATATTGGCCGATATCTGCAGGTTTGTTCCTGACCATGAAGAAAACCAGCGGCGCCACGATCAGAAGATTGACAGCGCCAATCGCCATATAGGCTTCACGCCAGCTTGCTTGCACCGTAATCCAATTGACAAGGCGCGGCATGATGATCGCGCCAATTCCCGCCCCTGATATGCCGAGACCGAGCGCCAGTCCCTTATGCTTGTCAAACCAGCTGGTGAGCAGCGGCACATATGCAATGGTCGACGCACCGCCGCCGAGCACGGTCAGCGCAAAAGCGCCAACATAGAACTGCCAGAGATGCGACACCTGCGAGAACAGGGCGAAAATCAATCCGAACAGGATCGTCGCCGGTATTAGCAGCGCCCGCACTCCCTTTTGATCTACGATGGTTCCCAAGATGGGCAACATCGCCATCATCGAGATATTGGATACGGTGATCGCCAGCGCGATATCTCCGCGCCCCCATCCATATTGCTCTGAAAGAGGAATAACAAAGGAACTGAATCCAAATATAAACGCACCTGGATAGCCGAAGCACATGCCGAAAGCGGCGACGGGCACAAGCAACCAGCCGAAAAAGATTTTATTCTTTATGACGAACTCTCCTTCGATAGCTGTCCATGTTCGCCAGCGCGAACACGATCCCAGTATTTTGGACGGACCAAAAGCAATGACGCCGCCGACAGAACGCACACCGTGGCTGACAACCCAAATCCAAGATTGTAGGAACCGGCGCTGTCGTAAATCGCCGACATGATGGTGGGGCCCAGTGCGTTTCCGACTGCAAAGGCGCCCATATAAACCGGCATGACATTGTTGATGAGACGCGGCCCGTAACAATGTTTGGCGACGACAGGGGCGACGATGACAAAACCGCCATGAGCAACGCCTCTGGCAATTGCAAAGGCTGCAAGCCAACCGGCACCATTTATCTGCAAGGCAAGAAAGATTGAAATCGCAATGAGCAGGTACCAGACTGACACACCGCGAATGGAAAACAGATCATAGAATTTTCCGGCCAATAATTTGGCGAAAATTCCCAAGCCAAATATGCTGGAGAGGCCCATGGCGGCGGCGCCTGCGCTAAGGTTCAATTCCCTTTCCAGAAACAGATATGTGTGTTGCAGAACGGCCGAATCCGCCGCGGACACAAAAAACAGCCCTGAAATCACGATCCAGAAACCGGGCGTTTTCAGGACATCGGAAAAGCTTTCGTCGAGATCGGCGGCGTCCAGCCTTGCCTTTTCGGCCTCCTGCGCCTTGCGCTGGCTTTCCTGTCTGGCGAATTTTGCGCCATCGGGCTTGTCTTTCACCAAGAATACGAAAAGCGGCAGCGCTATTGCCCAAATACCAGCGCTGATGAAAACGAATGCGAGCCGCCAGCCAATCTGTTCAATCAGGTAGCTGGACACAAAAGGAAAAATAATACCGCCCGCACTGACGCCTGATGCCACGATGGCGACAGCCAGGCCCTGATTGCGGGTAAACCACCGAGACACCAGCACCTGACAGGTGATCATGACCGGCATAACGCCGATGCCGATTAACGCGCCTGCGAAATAGTAACTGTAAAGGCTGCCAATCCAGGAAAACGACGCCATGCCCAGCGCGGTAATAACGCCGGCCGTGATCATGACGGCCTTCAACCCGAAACGGTTGATCGCAAAGCCAACCAGAAAGATGGACGTGATGGCCGAAAACAGGTTCTTGAGCGCCACGATGCTCACCGCGCTGGTGCGCGACCAGCCGAATTCATCGATCACCTGGCCATAGATAAGCGGAAGCGAGCCCGTCACGGCGCCGTAAGTGCACATGACGCAGACAAACCCTGCAAACGCCATCAGCCAACTAAATGCTGAATCTGTGTGCAGCGCAGAAGCTTCGGCCCCGTGCAGCCCAGGGGCGTTCTGCGTCATGCTATAGGCTTTCGCTGTCCATATTTGCGCCAGCAACACCAAACGCTGAAAAGACTTACCATCCCGGCCTACACTCCCTTGCGCGCGTTTTTTGCTGCTTTGCGTCAAGCAAGCAGTGATATATTTTATTGTCCCTTCGTTGCAGGCGGCCCTTAACCAACGGACCGCCCGCCGCACGAAGGAGATCGAAGCGCATAAAACAAGACGCGCCATAACGGATTTACCTCAGCAAAATCCGGCGCTACCTCGCAAAAAGAAAAATGATGTGTTAACTTCCCGCGCGAATGGGGAGAAGCACGTCAGTTCCGCCAAGGGGCGAGCTCATATGTCTGGGGACATTAAATGACTGAAGTCGCGAAACCAGCGCAAACGGAACACTCCGCTTTGCTTGATGACCTATCGAAAAATTTCAGACGCCCCCTCATCGCTTACTTCCTGAAACGCACCAGAAACACCGCCGAAGTCGAAGATTTAGTTCAGGAGACCTTTTACAGAATTATTCGACGCTCAGACGGCGACAAGATCCGGAACCCGGAAGCTTTCCTGTTCCAGACCGCCGCCAACCTGCTCCGGGACCACGCCAGGCGCGAGGCCACCCAGGCAAGCTCGCTCTCTTCTTATGCGGATTTGTCGAATACAACTGAGGTTCTTTCGCCCGAGCGCGTCTTACAAAGCAAGCAAAGCCTCAAATCGATCCTTGCCGCACTGGAATCAGTGAGTGAGGTGACGAGAGATATATTTATTCTGCATCGGCTGGAGAACATGAAATACAAGGAAATAGCCAGTCTCTACGGCATTTCTCAGAGCGCTGTCGAAAAGCACATGATGAAGGCAATCGCGCATCTGATCCGCAGCAGGGACGAATGGTAGACAACACCGGACATAGTGATTCCGCCTCCAGACACGGCGCGCCCGATGGCGACCTGTCTGACGAGGCTGCCTATTGGTTCATGCAAGTGAAGCTGAGCACTCCAGACCCGGAAACGCAGGAGCAATTCCGGCAGTGGCTGCGCGCCAGCGACGATCATGCCGAAGCCTTCGCCCTGGCGGAAGAATCATGGAGCTCGGTGGGCGAAATGGCCTCTGAGCCTGAAGTGATGGAGCTGCGCAGCCTCGCCCTTCGGCGCAGCGCTTCGCATCGCCATCCCCGCGGATTTGAAGTCTCCCGCCGCGCCGCCGCCGTCGCGGCCGTTGGTTCGGTATTCTGCGCCGCAACGGGGTTATGGGCTTTAGGCAAGTTCAAAAACAATACCTACGAAACCGGTATTGGCGAACGCCGCGTGATTACGCTTGCCGACAATTCAAAGGTCACGCTGGACGCCGGCACCAAGCTACTGGTCTCCTACACCGCTGAGGCGCGCAATATTCAACTTCAACGTGGACAGGCCTTTTTCGAGGTCGCCAAGGATACCTTGCGTCCATTTAAAGTCGTGGCCGGCGACCAGACGATTGTCGCCCTCGGGACGGCTTTCAATGTTGAGAAAATGCCGCTGCACACACTCGTCACCTTGCTGGAAGGTCGCGTCGCCGTCCATGGCATTAACAAGGCGCTTGACCATGAACAGAATAAACCATCCGACGCCCTGCCCAGTCAGCAGAATGTAGCAAAAGAGCAGCAATTATCTCCCGGTGAACAGCTATCAGTGGATGAGCGCGGCGAAGCGGTGCTTCGACGACAAGTGGCGCTTTCTCAAACTGTCGCATGGACGCGCGGCCAGTTAATTTTTGAAGACGAGCCGTTATCGTCAGCGATTACGCGTATTAATCGCTATTCGCAGACACAAGTCATCATCTCGGACCAGAGCATCTCCGAGATACGCATCAGCGGCATCTTCAATACAGGAGATACAGCCGCCTTTGTTGAAGCGTTGTCTCAATATTTTGCAGTCGATATATCCATGCAGCAAAATGGCGACATTCAGCTGAAACGCCTTTAGGCGCCATCATTGACGATGGCGGCGCCTGCGCTGCAACAAAGCGAAGCGCCTTCTCGCTCTTGCACAAAAGCCAATTCAAAAAAATGTTGTCCCGACGTGCTGAGGTAAGAACAACCTAGCGCGTCTTACCATTTACGGTACCGGACGAAATTCTAAAAGAACATCGAAACAGCCGGGTATTGGGAGGGAATATGAAAAGAGAAATTAAAAGATTCAGACTATACCTATGCGCAACGTCTGCGGCATTCGCCATACATGCAGCAATGCCAGCATGGTCGGCGCAGAATAGCGACACTGTCAGTGACTTTGATATTCCTGAGCAGTCGCTTGAGAGTGCATTGAACGCCTTCGGGACCATGTCCCAATCTCAACTTATGTATTCACGCGAGATCGTTCAAGGCCGAGTCAGCCAGCCTCTTCAAGGCGAGTTGCCTCGCGATAAGGCGCTGCAACAGCTATTGGGCGATACTGGTCTAACATATGAAGAGACAGAATCTGGCGTAATACTTATCCGATCCGATCAGGCCGCGAACAGCACTCAGTATGTTTCAGCTATGCAATATGCACAGGCGCAAGATGATCCAGCCGCCGTGGAAACTGTTCCCAGCCAAAGAAACGGAGCGGCGTCTTCCGAGCGCCCTACTCAATCGGCGGACATAATTACAGTGACGGGCTCGCGTATCTCTACTGGCCTCGATACTCCTTTATCTTCGCCTCTAGAGCTTGTATCCCGCGATGAATTGACCGGCGCCAACAGAGCGACGATCGGCCAGTTTGTCATCACGTCAACGCTCAACTCCGGCAGCTTTCACAACAACGAACAATCGAGCCAGTCCGACTCGACAGCAACTGCGTTCAACCTGCGCGGCCTCGGAGTTCGTTCGACGCTCGTGCTGATTAACGGACAACGCCAAGTCGACACACCGGAACCCGGCAAGAAAAACATCACGATGGTTGATGTGAACTCGCTCATGCCGTCCATCATGGTGCAACGTCTTGAGATCCTGAAGGACGGCGCCGCGGCGCTATACGGCTCAGAAGCTGTTGCGGGCGTCGTGAACTTCATCACGCGCGACAAGTTCGAGGGGTTTGAGATCGATTCCAATTGGCAGCGTGCGCAATTCGGAGGCAAGGACGACGTCTCTGCTCAGGCCATTTGGGGTATGCAGGGCGATCGTGGCGGTGTTGTAACCGCAATTGAGTTCCAAAAGCGCGATCCGAACTTCCTGGACAACAGATTCTCGGACCGCATTTTCAATTATGGCGCGACATCAAGTTTCAGTACGCCAGGCTCTTTCATCACAAGCGCCGGCCGCGTGCCAGACCCTCTTTGCGGCAGTCCCGCTCTCGATAATTTGGCTGCAGACTTGTATCCGGGCGTCACTGGCGAAAATCCGGTCAGCATCATCGACGGTGACCGGTGCATCAGGATCTTCGCACAGGGACGCGGTTACAATTCAAAAGAAACCCGCCTCAATGCAATGATGCGCGCCCATTATGACGTATCTGATTCATTCGAAACACATTTCGAAGCGGGCGTCAGCCGAGGCCGTTTTCAACGCTTTACACAAGCAGTGCCGACCGCCTTTCCGCGCACATCACGCGCGGCTTCAACTGTGCCGGTTTCCAACCCGGGCAACGTGTTTGGCGAAGAAGTTGTCGCCACATTCCAGCGCGGCATCTTGAACGGAAATCCGTCAGTTGGCCTGCGTGAAGGCCCCGGGCAACTGGAAACGGATTACTTTCGCTTAAATTCCGGTTTCGACTACCGCCCATTTGAATCAAACTTCCTGCTGGAAGGCGACGTTACCTGGGCGACAAGTGACTCACTGGTCAAACGTTCTGACGTTGTCGAAGAAAGATGGGCCGCCGCGCTCAACGGATATGGCGGACCTGATTGTGATCCTGCAGCCGGCATGCCCGGTGTTGGCGCTTGCGGATATTTCAATCCCTTCGCCAGCGCGTTTCTGGCGAGCCCCGGCGATCCTGAATACAATGACCCGGAAGTCGTTAAATGGCTTTCTCCGGAACTCGTTCAGGACGGCCGCACGGAACTTTTTACTGCAGAGTTGGTCGCCTCGACACCGCTATTCGAATTGCCTGGCGGCATGCTCGGCGCTGCGGTCGGTTTCCAGTATCGTGACGAGAGCTGGCGCCGCTATGTATCCGAGATCAGTAAATATCCAGGCTTCGTTTTTCAGGGCCGCGAAGTTGACGCTGAAGGCGACCGGGATGCTATCTCCGCTTTCTTCGAATTACGCGCCCCCATCCTGGAATCGCTCGAGCTTTCCGTCGCTGGCCGGTATGAAGACTTCGGCGGCCGCCTGAACAGCTTCGACCCGAAAGTCGGCGTTGTCTGGCAACCTGTCGATGATCTGACGCTTCGCGCGTCATGGGGCACGGCGTTCCGCACGCCCAGTCTGAACCAGGTCTACGGCACACGTATCGGCGCCGTGAACGTTACGGTTGATCCCGTGACTGGCGAACAGGATACGGTTCAATCCATTGAACAGGGCGGCGATGTCGATCCGGAAGAATCCACAAGCTACAATATCGGCGCGGATTACAACTGGAACGGCTTCTCCTTCACCGCTGATTTCTGGAACTACGATTTCACTGGCATCGCCATCCAGCTTGATCCGGAACTGCTGATTCAGAACGACCCAACCAGCCCGCTTATCTTACGCGACGGCACCGGCAGGCCGATCCAGATCACCTTGCCGATCATCAACGCATCGTCGGTGAAGACAAACGGCGTTGACTTCAAGCTCGGCTATGAGACGGACCTTGGTGACTGGGCCCAGCTCTCGCTTAAGACCAGCACTTCTTTCGTCAACAAATATGAGTATCAGGAAGAGCTGAATGGGCCTTTGATTGACGGCGTCGGCTACCGCAATGAGACGAGCGGCGTCGCGGAACCGCTGCCGCGTTGGCGTGGTAATTATACCGCGGCGCTCAATTTCGGACCGAACTACAACTACCGCGCCGCGGTTACAACGCGCCTCGTTTCGACGGTTGTCGATCGTCAGAATGAAAGCGTCGATGATAACTTCGTAACCGTTGACCTGGCGTTGTCTGCGACACTGGAGAACCTCCTGGGTTCAGGCTCGCCAGACAGCAACACAGTTGTGCGGTTCGGCGTCAATAACCTCTTCAACGAGGCGCCGCCGCTTATCATCGGCTCGCTCTTCACATTTGACGAGCGTTCTTATGACGGAACGGGTCGCCAGTTCGTACTTGGCCTGACTCACAAGTTCTAACTCTCACGGTTGGCGCCGGCCCCTCGCCGGCGCCGCCATATCACGTCACGATCCTGTCGCCGCCAGCGCTTCTCACCAAGCGTTGGCGACGGTCGGTGTTTGAAGAAAAACTAAAAATTGGAGTTTTCATGCTGGTCATCTCGAATGAAGAGATTGAACGAATAATGACGCTTGCGGACTGTCTCGATCCGCTAAAGCAAGCCTATATCGAACTTGAACGCCAGGAAGCTGTAAATCGGGAACGCACCCACACTTTCTTCCCTGTAGAAGATGACCGTTATCCGGGCTTTCGCTACAGATTCAAATCACAGGAAGGCGCCAATCTCGCAAGCGGCGTATGGGCGCTGCGCATCACTTCCGATATCGCGGGCGTTGAAACGCTCCCGAGCGGCGAACAGCGCCGCCGTCTTATCCCTGCAGCGCCGGGAAAAAAATATTGTGGCCTTGTAACGCTCTACAGTCTGCGCACGCTCGAGCCGCTTTGCATCATTCATGACAGTGTTTTGCAGAAATGGCGCGTCGCAGCGACGTCTGCATTGGCTATCGACAAGATGGCGCGCAAGAACGCGAAAGTCGCAGGGCTTTTTGGATCGGGCTGGCAGGCCGGCGCCCATCTCGAAGCCATGTTCCACATCCGCCCCGACATTGAACAACTTCGCGTTTTCAGCCCGACCAAAGCAAATTGCGAGCGGTTCGTCGCAGAATACAAAGACCGTTATGATGGGCGCGTTGTCGTTGCTGAAAACCGGCGCGACGCAGTCGCCGGGTGCGATATCGTCACCTGCGCAACGGCCGCCATGGAGCCCTGCTTCGACGGTTCCTGGGTCGAGCCCGGAACGCATCTGACGTCGATCACCTCGCCGGATGAGACAAACGAACGCCGCGAATTGGACGATGCGAGTTTCGACAAGGCCTCGCGTATCGCCGTGACCTCCGTGCCGATCATCAAGAAGGTGGGACAAAGCGACATCCTCGGCCCTGTAGAACGCGGGCACATTAAATTCGAAGACATCGCGCCCATCGGCGACTTGCTTTCGGGCAAGGTCCCCGGCCGCGAGAGCGATGATGAAGTCACGATCTTCGCCAACAACACCGGCATGGGTCTTCAATTCGCAGCCGTCGGCGCTTTCGCATTTGAAGCGGCGAAGAAAGCTGGCGTTGGCCATGACGTGCCGACAGATCTGTTCCTTGAGGAGACAACCCCGTGAGCCAGGTAGAAGAAAAACTCGGCGGCCCCTGCATTACAGTCGGCGATCACGTAAACACCGATGTTGTTATTCCGGGGCGATATCTTGTCAGTATCGACCCTGTAGAACTCGCCAAACACGCCTTTGAGCCCTTGGGCGAAGAGTTTCAACAACGCCTGTACAAATCGCGCGTGCTCGTCGCTGGCAGAAATTTCGGTTGCGGCAGCGCCCGCGAACAGGCGGCGACCTGTCTTATCGGCGCCGGCGTCAAAGCTGTCGTCGCAGCGTCTTTCGCGCGCGTCTTTTTCCGCAACGCCATCAATACGGGGCTTGTGGCGGTTCAATGTCCGGAACTCGTGGATGACATCACCGATGGCGACGAGATTTTCATCGATCTCACCGCCGGAAAAATCTCCGCTAAAGGCAAGACCTATGGGTTCAGCGCCTACCCCGAGAACATGCAGCGCATTCTCGATGCCGGCGGGCTTATGCCGTTTGTCGCAGGAAAATTGAAAGAGGAGCAGCGTCAGGCGCAATGAGCACAACAGCAAAAACCTTTGCGCAAAAAGCGCTTGAACGCGCATCAGGCGTCAATGATTTGAAACCAGGCGACATCGCCGATGTAGCGCCAGACATTTATATGAGTCACACGGCAAGCTGGCGATGCATCGCTGCGTTTGAAAAGCTTGACGGCGCGGTTCTGAAACACCCTGAACGCGTGGCGATGGTGATGGACCATATCTCCCCCGCCCGCACGAGCCTCGTCGCAAGTCAGCATCGCCGCAGCCGCCAATTCGCTGAGGCCCGGGGCATCGATAAGTTTTTTGATGTCCAGGAGGGCATTTGCCATCTGGCGCTGATGGAAAACGGTTGCGTCAGGCCCGGCGATGTCATCATCGGCACCGACTCTCACTCGACGATCTACGGCGCGCTTGGCGCACTCGGCACCGGCGTTGGCTTCAGCGAGATCACCGCCGCTTGGGCGCTTGGCACAATCTGGATGATGACGCCGGAGTCTATCAAAATTTCCCTTGAGGGCCGTTTGCCTCTTGGCGTCTATCCCAAAGACATCATGCTGAAACTGATCGGCGATCTCACCGCCGACGGCGCCACCTATAAATCGATAGAATTTCACGGCGGCCTGACGCGGGACCTTTCCGTCTCCGAACGGATGACGCTGTGCAATCTCTCCATGGAGATGGGGTGCAAGAATGCCTATGTGCCGCCGGACGAAAAAACTTTCGAATTTTGCCGCGCCGCCGGCGTTGAAAATCCCGAAAACTCCGCTCTCTATCCTGACGAAGACGCCACATATAGTGAGACGGTTAATCTCGACGTTTCTACACTCGAGCCGCAGATCGCCTGCCCGCATGTCGTCGACAACGTCAAGCCTATTTCAGACGTCGCCGGGTTGAAGCTCGACCAGGTCTTTGTCGGCTCCTGCGCCAACGCGAAGTATGACGACCTCGTGGAAGTCGCCTCGATCCTGAAAGGCCGTAAGATATCGCCAACGGTCAGGATGATGGTGACGCCTGGCTCTCGTGGGATTTTGAAACGCGCAACCGAAGAAGGCTTGCTCAGTATTCTGATCGATGCAGGCGCGCTCATCACCAATCCCGGCTGCGGCGGTTGCGCCGGCGACGGGGGCGCCATGGGCGACGGCGAAGTGACGTTGTCGACCGCTAACCGCAATTTCCGGGGCCGCATGGGCAGCTATGAATCGGACATCTATCTGTCGAGCCCAGCGACCGCTGCAGCCTCCGCACTGACCGGAAGCATTACCGATCCGCGAGAGGTTCTTAAATGACAACACTCATCGAAAATATCCTCGCTCGCGCCAGCGGTAAAAAATCCGCTGCGCCGGGCGACGTGGTCGTCGCCGAAGTCGACGGCATGGTGATGCACGAGATCAGCGGCTATCTGACCACGCGCCTTTATGATGAAAAGATCGGTCGGCCGATAAAGAATCCGGAACGGCTTCACATGGTGTTCGACCACATTTTCTCTCCCCCACGCGAGCATGAAGCTGAAATGCTGAAAGCTGACCGCGCCTGGGCCCGCAAAAACGCGATCAATCTTTACGATTGCGGCAGCGGCAACATTCACAACGCCGTCTTGCAGGCCGGCGCAATCGGACCGGGCATGGTGCTGGTCGGATCGGACAGCCATACGCCGGTCTATGGCGCCATGGGCGCTTTCGCCGCCGCCCTCGGCAACGATTCTCATGCGGGAACCGTCTTTCCCTACAGCAAGGCCTGGTTCAAAGTCCCGAGCACGATCCGCATCAATCTCCATGGCGAACTGGCGCCGGGGACGACGCCCCGCGACATCGCCTTGTGGCTTGTCGCTCAGATCGGCGAAGGCGGAACGGTCTATAAGGCGCTTGAATTTGGCGGCCCCTTCATCGAAGGCTTGAGCCTGTTCGATCGCTGGCTGTTTCCGCTGATCAATGTCGATGTTGGCGCTAAATGCAGCTACATCGTGCCTGATCAAAAAGTGTTCGACTTCGCAGAAAAAGTCGGCGCCATGGGCGCATGGCGCGACCTCGACATTCCGAAGACAACAGATGCGGATTTCGAGAAAACGCTGGATTTCGATATTTCCAATGTCGGTCCGCAGATCGCCTGCCCGCCAACCGTCGGCAATGTCAAAGACGCGCGCCTCGTCGCTGGCGAGACCATTCACTATGCCGAACTCGGCGGTCATGGCGGCGGACGCATCGAAGACATTCGCACAGCGGCGAAAGTCTTCGAAAACGCCAGCGTGAACCCGCAGGTGCGCTTCAATATCGTGCCGTCTAGCCGCAACGCATTCGCTGACGCCTTGAAAGAAGGGCTCGTTGAAAAGCTGCATAACGCCGGCGCCTTGTGGTTCCCGCCAAGCACCGGCTCCAATCAGGCCGTCAATATGGGCGCGCTTGCTGACGGCGAAGCCATGATTTCCACACATTCACGGAACTTCCCCGGCCGCAACGGCAGCCCCCTCGCCAAGATGTATCTCGCATCGGCGCATACCGTCGCCGCCTCGGCGAAAGCCGGACACATAGTAGACGTTCGGGAGGACGCATGAACGATTTTGCATTCAAAGGCCGGTGCTGGAAAGTCGGCGACTTCATTCCGACCGATCAGATCATCAAGACGCGGCGCGTTTACCAGCCGCTGGAAGAGGCGGCGAAATTCGTCCTGGAGGATGAAAACCCCCGCTTTGGCAAGGAAGTCCAAAAGGGCGACATTCTGATCGCGGGAAAACATTTCGGGCAATCTTCGGGACGCGCCGTTGCCGTGAAAGCAATGATCGCCACAGGCGTTTCCTGCGTTGTGGCGGAATATTTTTCGCGAACATTTTATCGCAATGCGTTTGAAATCGGCCTGCCGATCCTCGAAGTCAAAGGCGTGAGCGCCGCAGTTGAAGAAGGCGACACAGTCTCCGTCGATATTCCCAACGCCCGCTTTGTCAACGAACGGACCGGGGAAACGCTCCAGGGCAATCCTGTCGATCCATTCCTTCTAGACATGATCCGCGGCGGCGGCGTTATCGCCCTCGGCCCTCAACTCGCAGGAGACACGGCATGAAACGCGGCCTTGTCAAACTCGATATCAATGAAACGCCCCGTTCCGTCTATGAAGACCGCCTCGATCAATTACGCGCGCAGCTGAGGGAAGAAGGTTGCACGATCGGTCTCGTTTATGCCGACATTTCGCGCGGCGGCGATCTTTCCTACCTGACAAATTTCTGTCTCTACTGGAACGAAGCAGTGCTCGCTGTGCCGGTGGACGGCCCACCTGCGCTCATCATGAAGCTGTCCAAGCGCGTCAATCCATGGATCAAGCGCACGACGATTCTTGACGATATTCGCAGCGGTCCCAATGCCGCCAAGAACATCGCTGAATTTGTTGGCGAACAAAAAGACGGCGACAACGCTGCGATCGGTCTTGTCGGCAGTGAATGGTGGCCTGATGCGCTCTTGACGCAATTGCGCGACGCGGCGCCCGGCGCACAAATGCATCCGCTTGGCAATCTCGTAAAAGATGTGCGGCGTGTCCCAGACCTTGAAGAACTCGCCTTACTTGAAGAGGCTGGGCACATTCTCACGGATGTTATCGAGAAAGCGGCGCATAAAGCTCAGGATGGCGCACGTCTTTCTCTCATGGTCGGTGACAGCCGCCGCGCCGGTTACGCCGATCTTGAAGTTCATTGCCGCACAGCCGACACAGGCGACCGTCTGATCGACGCTTGGGGCCAATATCGCTATGTCTGGGTGGAGGCTGCGCGCACCGAAGGCGGCGGCGCCGGCGAAACCCTTCAACGGGCCAGAGATGTCCTGTTCAGCGCATTAAAACCTGACGCCAGCGAAAGCTCCCTGCAGGCGGCCGTTGCAAAAGCCCTGCCCGGTGAAACGGGTCTGACCGTTTCCTGCTGGTCGCATGTCGAAATCGAAACTCGCGGCGCCTATCGCTCTGCGGACGACACGCATCGTTCATTCGCTGAAGGCGAAGTTGTCTCCCCTCGCCTTACGTTGAAGACGCCAGACGGCGTGTTCACTTCCGCCGCGACCGTGCGACTTCTCGCCGGCAGCCCGAGCATCATCGCCGCATAGCTAAAGAAAGAGTCCCGCATGACCCTAAAGGCGCAATCTGCAATTGTCGCACCGCCTCTTGAAGAGCGTGAGTGGCGTTATCGACGCATTCGTAAGGAAATGGAAAAAGCCGGATTGGACGGGCTGCTTATCTATGCGCCGTCCTGGCGGCGCGAGAATTTCCGATATGTCACTGGCGCTGCGCTTCAATCGAGCGTCGCTCTCGCCTATCTTCCAGCGACTGGCGCGCCAACAGCTTTCGTTCTGTCCGCGGAAGATGAACGCGCGACGAAGGCGGCCGGATTTGTCGAAGATGTTCGCCGCGTCACACTCGCCTCTCCAGCAGAGATTGCCGATCGGCTGCGTGAAGGCGGGGCGCCTGAAAAAATTGGCGTCGCCGGTTGGGATTTCCTCCCCGCAAGTCTCCTCGCCGGCCTGAAAGAGGCCGCACCCGGCGCTGCTTTTGTCAACGGCACCATGATCGGCGACAAGGTTCGCCTTGTAAAAAGCGACTGGGAAATCCAAAAGTTGCGCCGCGCCGGTGAGATTTGCGACGCCGCGTGGCTCGCCTTTCTCGAAGCGATCGTGCCCGGCGCGCATGAATTCGATATCGTAGCCAATGTCGAGGCCAAGCTGCGCAGCATGGGCGGCGCCGATAATTTCATGCTGATCGCTTCCGGCGGCGACGATGTGCGCGGTATGACCCCGCCGACCGACCGCAAGCTTCAAAAAGGCGACATGGTCCGCACGGAGTTGACCCCTCAGTGGGACGGTTACTGGACACAGATTTGCCGCTCCGCGGTGATGGGCCCCGCTAGCGACGCACAAAAGAAGTCATTCGATCTATTCAATGAGTCGGTTGCTGCAGGCATCGACGTCATCAAACCCGGCGTCACCGCACATGACATCGCCAAGGCCGAGAACGACGTTTTCCGCAAATATGGATATGGCGAATATTGCACGGCGGAATACACCCGCGTGCGCGGCCACTGCCTGGGGCTTTATCTCGACGAGGTCCTAATCCTTGAAGGCGTGGAAACCGTACTCGAGGAAAATTCTGTGCTCATCGTTCACCCCAACACCTATACGCCGATTGCTGGCTATCATGTGCTGGGCGACAGCGTTGTGGTTACCAAGAATGGGGCGGAAAAACTCTTTAAAACGCCGCGCCAGCTTGACGAAGTTCCTGTTTGACGCAATCCGCGCCGCAGAAGCGCCCTATCGGCGAACACGCCCGTGTTTGAAAGGAGTCAAAGATAATGAAAGTCGCAATCGCGGGCGCCGGCGCCTTTGGAAGGAAGCATCTCGACGGCATTAAAAACATCGACGGCGTGGAAGTTATCGCCCTTATCGGCCGCAGGCTTGAACAGACACAGAAGGTTGCAACCGATTATAACGTTCCTAATGCCTTTACCGACCTGTCCGAAGCGTTGAATCTGCCAGGACTGGACGCCGTGATTCTCTGCACTCCAACGCAGTTGCATGCAGCCCAGGCGATAGAATGCATGGATGCCAGCAAGCATGTGCAGGTCGAAATCCCGTTGGCGGATACCTTCGAAGACGCGGAGGCGATTGCGAAGAAGCAGAAGGAAACCGGGCTTGTCTGCATGGTCGGCCACACGAGACGGTTTAACCCGTCGCATCAATGGGTTCACAATAAAATAAGCGCAGGTGAACTTTCCATACAGCAGATGGATGTTCAGACTTATTTTTTTCGCCGCACGAATACCAACGCCGAAGGCGCTCCGAGGTCATGGACGGATCATTTGCTCTGGCATCACGCCGCTCATACGGTTGATCTTTTCCAATATCAAACCGGTGAAAAAGTCGTCGTCGCCAATGCGGTTGAAGGGCCGCCCCATCCGGAACTTGGCATCACTATGGATATGTCGATCCAACTGAAAACCGAGACAGGTAAAATCTGTACGCTATCTCTTTCTTTCAATAATGATGGCCCCCTTGGCGCGTTCTTCCGCTATATTTGCGACAATGGCACCTATATCGCCCGCTATGACGACCTGCTCAACGGCACAGGTGAAACTGTGGACGTATCCAATGTTGATATTTCCATGAACGGAATCGAATTACAGGATCGCGAATTCTTCGCCGCCATCAAGGAAGGGCGTGAGCCGAACGCCTCCGTTGCAAGCGTCTTTCCCTGCTACCGAACACTGCATGAGCTCGACCGTCAGCTCGCGGCGCAGGCTTGATAACATTAGCCTCAGCCGACATGGCCCGCCCCAAGCGCTCTTTCACTCGGAGAATATACCAGGGGTGAATGCGTCATTGATGATGGTGGGCCCGGAGGGATATCAATAAAAACCTCGATTATGCTTTCAAAAACATGCCCTTAACAGAATGCAACATGTTGCAACGGTAACACGGCAGGGTGACAAATCAACCAACAAAACAGATATAACAATCGAATTATCGCCATCGTAAGAACTTTAGCCGGCAAACAGAGAACTGCCGTAATGGCGTGGCAGCCTGTCAGCGAATAGTCAGGAAAGCCTGACAAAGCTGCTGCAATAAGAATAAGTTCAGGCCGCCATGCGCGTACTACTGATTGAAGACAACACCGACTTCGCCTCTTTGCTCACAGAAGGGTTGGGCAAGCGCGCTATTTCCTCAGAGCACGCCGATACGCTTGCGGCGGCCGATCTCCGTCTTGCTTCAACCGCCTATGACGCGATTATTCTTGATCTCGGCCTGCCCGACGGCGACGGCGTCGACTGGCTGAACGCGCTTCCCGAAGATCGCCCGCCAGTGCTGATACTCTCCGCTCGCGGCGCGCTGACGGAACGGGTGCTAGGCCTTGATTCCGGCGCGGATGACTATCTTGTTAAACCAGCCGAAGTCGATGAAATCGCCGCGCGATTGCGCGCAATGATGCGCCGGCCCGGCGCGCGGACTCCGGTCGTGCTCCACATCGGCGGTCTGAGTTTCGATACTGCGAGCCGCAACGTCAGCTATGACGGCGTCTCCATCGCTTTCGGCCGCAAGGAAACGGATTTCCTTGAGCTCCTGATGCGCCGCGCCGGAAAAGTCGTGCCGCGGGAATCGATCGAGGCCGTGCTTTACGGATTAGACGAAGCGGTGACTCCAAATGCGCTCGAAGCCCTTGCCTCACGCGTCCGGCGCAGGCTTTCCGAGGCAGGCGCAGACGGCATGCTCCATACAGTACGCGGCGTCGGTTACTTCATTAGGGAAGATGCATCATGATGCGATCTATCGGCGGCCAGATCGCCATCGGCCTCATCGTTGCCGGCATATTTAGCGCTGTCGTGCTGGTCGCGCTGGTCGGCCATCAATACGGTTTCTTCAGCGAACACGCTCCGCCTGTAGCGGCCACGTGGATTGAGATTGTCGATCACGTGATCATTCCGCTCGTCGTATTTTTGCTCTTGTTCGGCTTGGGCGCGTTCTGGGTCATCCGCCATGTAACAAATAGATTGAAGGCGGCGACGCAAGATGTCATCGCAGCCGCGGAAAGGCTGGAGCGTTATGACGCGACAAACAACACCCTGCCCGCCGAGATCGAGCCTTTCGCCAGAGCTGTGTCCCAACTCACCGCAAAACTCGAAACCTATGCGCGCCGCCAGGAAGCTTTCGCCATGGATGCGGCGCATGAGTTGAAAACTCCGCTCGCGGTTCTCGCGCTTGAACTCGACAAGCTGCCGCGCGAGGATGCGGCGCGGCTTCGCAAACAATTGAACGCCATGTCCAACATGGTCGATCAATTCTTACTGCTTGCGCGCAGCCAGTCGGCCGAGCCCCTCGCAAAACAGCCGCCGGTTGATCTTCATGCCGTCGCTCGCCGGATCGCCGCAGAACTTGCGCCCACGGCCGTGGCTGAAGGCAAGGCCATCGCCTTTCAATCGGATGGCCTCCCCCACAAGGTTCCGGGCTTGGAGGAAGCAATCGCCGCCGCCGTCCGCACTCTCGCGGTGAACGCCATCCGAGCGACGCCAGCCGGTGGTGAAGTCATCGTTGAAGTTGGGCCGGAACCCGCCGTCAGCGTTTATGACGGCGGCCATGGGCTTGATGAGCAGACGCTTAATCGTTTCAAAGCGCGCGGCATGCGCGCCGACCGAGCGCCGGGTGGCGGCGCCGGCCTCGGCCTCGCCATCGCCGACCGCATCGCAGAAGCGCATGGCGCTGAATTGCAGACTGCCATGCCAGAAAGGCCCGGCATTCGTTTGTGCTTTGCCCCTATGCGCTCGTCACCGTCAGCTTAATGTCAGCAAGCCCAGCGTAACAAAGGTTCCCGCGAGGCATGGAGCGGTCGTGGGGGTCTTTGAGATGAAAGTGCGGAACATACTCCAGACAGGGCTTTTTCTTCTGGCCACATGGGCGATCCATGCGCCGGCTTCAGCGCAAATCGAGATCGAGCTGTCTCCTGCCTCCCGCATGGCGCTGGGAGTTGAGACGGCGACGGTTTCATTGATTGAAGCGTCCGAAGGCGTTACGGCATCCGCCATGGTGATCGCGCCGAACGGAGCCTTGCAGGCGGCAGCGTCTCCTTTTGACGGCGTCATGGTTGATACGCTTGCGACGCCGGGCGCCGAGGTCAAAGCCGGCGATCCTGTCGCTGTGATCTACAGCGCCGCCTACGCTGACGGCTCTGCTGAACTGGAGGCGCGCCGTCTCACCATGGCGCATATGGCGCATCTCGCCGAACGTTCGGACGAGCTTTTCAAACTGGGGTTAAGATCGGAACAGGAAACCGACGAAGCTCATCACGACGCCATTTCCGCGCGGCTCGCCTATGAGGCGCTAAGAACGCAACTCCAATACGTCCAGCGCGGAGCCCAGCCTGGCCAGTTCATCCTGACGGCGCCCGCCGCCGGCATCCTCACCCATGTCGCGCCGGCTACCGGAGAAATGATCGGTGCCGGCGCGCCAGTCGCCTCCATTCTGACGAGCAACATCTTCTGGGCGCGCGCGCAACTGGCTGAACGCCATGCTGCAGCGCTGAAGACTGGCGCTTCCGTTACTATCGATCATCTTTCCGAGCAAGGCAGGATTGTTTTTATCGATCCGGAAATTGATTCGGAGACACGCTCTCTTGATGTCGTTGTCGAGCTTCCGTCCGAACAGAACTGGCGGCTTGGCGCCATGCTGACGCTCACTTTTGAAACGGTTCCGGGCGATGGCGCGCTGCTGGTCCCGGCGAAAGCGGTGGTGAGGATTGGCGGCGTTGAAACCGTCTTTGTCGAGACGAAAACCGGCTTTCATGCAATGCCGGTCGAAGTCGTTTCCCGTTCGCGCCAAGACGCGCTCGTGCGCGGCGAGCTTGCGCCGGGCGACAAGGTTGCCATTACCGGACTCGCCGCCCTTAAAAATATCGCCAGCGGGGTGTAGCGATGCTGGACCGGCTGATCGATTTCTCGCTCACGCAGCGCATGTTCATCCTCGGCCTTGCCACGCTTCTCGCGGCGGCAGGGGCCGTTGCGGCGCTGCGGCTGCCCATCGACGCTTTCCCCGAAATTGCGCCGACACAAGTCAAGATCATCATGAAAGCGCCCGGCATGACCCCGGAAGAAGTCGAAACGCGCGTTGTGCGTCCGTTGGAGATGGAGCTTCTCGGCATTCCCCGGCAAAAAGTCATGCGAGCCAAGACGAAATACGCCATCGCCGACATCACCATCGATTTTGAGGACGGCGCCGATGTCTATTGGGCGCGCCAGCAAGTAAGCGAGCGCCTGTCTGCGGTTCTGCCAGACCTGCCTTCAACGGTTTCGGGCGGACTCGCGCCGATCTCCACGGCGCTATCCGAGCTTTTCATGTTCACCATCGAAGGCGGCGATCTTTCACTCGAAGAGCGCCGTTCCCTTCTCGACTGGGTGATCCGCCCGTCGCTTAGAACATTGCCGGGCGTCGCTGATGTAAACTCGCTTGGCGGAAGGGTGCGCACCTTCAACGTGGCGCCGGATGAAGCGGCCATGGCCGCCGCTGGCGTCAGCCTCAACAATCTGCGCAGCGCACTCGAGCAAAACAATCGCAATGACGGCGCAGGCCGGCTTACCGATGGCGAGGAAACGCTGGTGGTGCGCAGTCTCGGCGCCGTCGCCACGGCTGATGACATTGAAACGCTGGTGGTGCGGCGGACCGGGACCGGCGTCGTCCGAGTCGGGGATGTGGCGAACGTCACCAACGAATCGTTGACGCGTTATGGCTCCGTCACCAAGGACGGCGAAGGCGAGGCCGTCGAAGGCATCGTCGTCGCCCTTCGCGGCGCGGACGGCCGCAAGGTGGTCGCGGGCGTCGAAGCCCGCCTTGACGAACTCGCTACGAGCTTTCCTGAAGGCGTTGAGGTCAAGGTTTTCTACAACCGTTCCGATCTAATCGAGAAGGCCGTCAGCACGGTCACCGAAGCGCTTGTCCTCGCCGTCCTCCTGGTGATCGGCCTCCTCCTTCTGTTTCTCAACAATTTCCGGGCGGCGCTTGTCGTGACGCTCATCCTTCCGTTTTCCGCCCTCGCCGCTTTCCTGCTGATGCAGACCGTGGGCATGTCGGCAAACCTCATGAGCCTTGGCGGCCTCGCCATCGCCATCGGCATGATTGTCGATGGCGCCATCGTCGTCACGGAGAACGCCGTCGAACGCTTGAACGAAGGCGGACGCGCCAACAAACTTCACATCATCTATCGAGCAGCCGGAGAGGTCGCAGCGCCGACCGCGGCAGGCACGCTGATTATCTGTCTCGTTTTCATGCCGCTTCTGACGTTGCAGGGACTCGAGGGCAAGCTGTTCGCGCCTGTCGCGCTTACCATCATCTTCGCTCTCGGTTCGGCGCTCATTCTCGCGCTTACGCTCATTCCGGTACTTGCCGCCTTCCTTTTGAAGACGGCGCGCTCAAAAGAAGCGCCGGTGATGCATGTGATCACGCCGACCTATGAGCGCCTTTTGAGCGCCGCCATGCGCCGGTCCTGGCCGGTTTACGCCGCAGCGGGCGCAGCCATCTTTCTTGCAGCCATCAGCTATTTTTCCGTCGGCAAAAACTTCATGCCAACTATGAATGAAGGCGCGGTCGTGATGCAGGCGGCTTCGCTTCCTTCCATCAACCTTGATCAGAGTCAGGCCGACGACATGCGCATCCAGCGCGCGCTTATCGAGCGGGTGCCGGAGGTAAAACATGTCATTGCGCGCATCGGTTCGGACGAACTCGGCCTCGACCCTATGAGCCTTAATGAAAGCGACATGTTCCTCGAACTGGCGCCGCGCTCCGAATGGCGGGGACCGGACACAGAATGGCTCGTCGGTGAAATGCGCGCCGTCATGGAGGATTTCCAAGGCATCGAAACCTCGTTCACACAGCCGATCGAAATGCGCGTTTCGGAAATGCTCACCGGCTCCCGCGGTGACGTTGCAGTGAAGATTTTCGGCCCAGACGGCGCAACCCTCGCAGAGCTTGCCGGTCAAATTGAAACGGCGCTCACCGGCGTGCCGGGCGCGGCGGATGTCTTCACCACGTCAAACGATGTTGCGGAATATCTTCAGATTGACATCGATCCGGAACGCGCCGGACGTTTCGGGCTGGATATTCTATCCGTTCAGGACGAACTGCGCGCGCGCCTTGAAGGCGTGAAAGCCGGCGAAGTGATCGAGCCCGGCCGGCGCACGCCCATCCTGATCCGCGCGGACGCGGATAAGGCCTCTGACGTTTACGGTTTCGAGGACGCCAGACTGGTGACGCCGGACGGAGGCACGGTTTTGCTTTCCGATGTGGCGCGCGTCGTTCGCGCTGGCGGGTTTGCCGCAGTCGATCGTGAAAATGGCTCGCGCTATGCAGTCGTACAAGCCTTTGTGTCGGGCCGCGACCTTGTGAGCTTCGTCGAAGACGCACAGGCCGCCGTCGCCGCCATGGGCCCCCTCCCCGCCGGGTACCGCCTTACCTGGGGCGGCGAGTTCGAAAACCAGCAGCGCGCCGCCGCGCAGCTTTCCGTCATGGTGCCTTTGTCTTTGGCGCTGATCTTCGTCGTTCTGTTTGCTACGCTCCGTTCCTTGCGCCAAGCGTTGCTCATTTTTTTCAATATTCCCTTCGCGCTGGTAGGCGGCATTATCGCGCTCGCAATATCCGGACAATATTTATCCGTACCGGCCTCGGTCGGCTTCATTGCACTGTTAGGCATCGCTGTGTTGAACGGCCTCGTCCTCGTCACGCATTTCAACGATCTGAAAGCGCTCGGCTTCGGCGCGGAATATGTTGTGCGGCAGGGCGCTGTGCGGCGGCTGCGCCCTGTTCTGATGACAGCGCTGACCGCCGCTTTCGGACTTGTTCCCTTGCTCTTCGCCTCAGGACCCGGATCGGAAATCCAGCGCCCCCTCGCGATTGTGGTGATCGGCGGCCTCGTATCCTCCACCGTTCTCACGCTCTTCCTCCTGCCACTGCTTTACCGGCGTTTCGGCACTGAACGCGAAGCCACAACACTTTCCAAGGAGGTCGCATGGGTGCGTCCTTATGCAAGCTGACGATCATTTGCCCGCGGGAAATCGAGGCAGTGCTGGCGGATGCGCTCGACGCCATGGAACCGCGATTGCCCGGCTATACGATGATCGAGGCGCATGGCCGCGGGCCGAAAATGCAGCCCGCCAGCGCCGCCGAACGCGTACGCGGCGCGCTGCGCACGGCGATGTTCATCCTGATCCTGCCGCGCCCGCGCATTGAGGATGTGACGGGGATGATTCGCACCGCCTGCCCGCGGCCGCAGATTTCTTATTGGGTGGAGCCGGTTGAAGATTTTGGACGGCTGACCGATGCGTAGACTGTTCTTATTCGCTGCATACCTATTCGCTTTCGTCAGCGCACCGGCGAACGCCATGCCGCCCGAGCCGTTGATTGCAAAGGCGGTGGATGCTTCCCCTATGGTTATGGCGGCAAAAGCCGATCTTGATCGCGCGCACGCGACAGCAAAGCGATTGCGCGTCGGCGAGTATGAAGTGGTTGTGTCCGGAACCGGCGGGCGACGGACCGTAGATGACCCCGCCTTTGGCGAAAGCGAATATACGGAATGGAACGCCGGGCTCAGCCGGACCGTACGTCTGCCCGCCAAACGCCGTGCGGACAAAGACTTGGCGTCGCTCGAGGTCGAAAAAACCGAAGCCGCCTATGAGAATACGCGCAAAGACGCTCTCCTCGAATTCGTGGCGCTATGGACAGACTGGCGCGCAGCCACAGAGGCCTCGCTGACAGCCCGGCGTCTGGCGAACGATGCACAGCAATTGGCTATCGCAGAAGAGAAAGCGGTGAAACTCGGCGCCAGCCGTCAGATCTATGTTAATCAGCTCAGCGCCGAATCTGCTCTCCTTCTCCTTGAAGCCGACCGCAAAGTGACTGAGGCGGAAAATGCAATGGCGAATCTCGCTGCGGCTTTTCCCGACCTTGTCATCCCGGCGAGCCCTGTCGCGCTCGAGTGGGACGAGGCGCGCATCATTGCGCTGATGGAAGCCGAAGCGCCCGAATCCGCAGCCGTACGCGAAGCGCGTCTTTCACGAGATCAGATGGAAACCAAGGCGAGACGGGCGCGGCTCGATCAATTGGCCGACCCGACTTTCGGCGTTCAGTTCGCCAATGAGTTCGGCGGCAATGAGACAAGCGTTATGGCGACAGTCTCGATTCCGCTCGGCGGTCGCGCGCGCCGCGCCGCCGCGGCGGAAGCGGGCAGTCAGGCTGTCGCCGCCTCAGCAAGATTGAGAGCGTCCGAACTCGATGCTGTACGCCGCTATGAACAGGCTAAGCGCGCGGCCAAAACCGCCTCAAAGAATTTTAACAACGCCGAAGACGCCGTCCGCCAAGCGCGGAGCGCAATGGACCGGCTCAAAAAGGGTTACACTATAGGCGCGGTTGCTCTCGGCGATCTCACAGCGGCGCGCCGCACGCTAACACTCACGGAACAGGCGCTTGTCGAATATCGCATCACGGCGGAACGCGCTTACCTGACGCTTGCGGTGCTGAATGATGGCTTCGCGGAGCCTGCGAACCATGGCCAGTTTTAATTGGAAACGCCAAAGCCAGCCACAATGAGATTATAGCATAGTGGTGGGCCCGGAGGGACTCGAACCCCCAACCTAGCGGTTATGAGCCGCCAGCTCTAACCAATTGAGCTACAGGCCCGGAAGGCGGCGGGCCGCCTGACGGGAGCGCCCTATTATCAGCAATCGAAAGCCGGTGAAAGCCCGCTGGAAAAGCCCTTTTTCAACCGCCTCACCCGAACTTGAAGGCGCTTCGACGCGTTGACATATTGCGGTTAAATCGCCGCCATGTTTTCGCCGCGACAGGCCGCCACAGCGGTTTCACCAAGAAAAGGAGCTTTTTCATGCGTTCAGCCACCCTTCCCGCCGCCGCAGCCGCCATCATGATGGCGGGCTGCGCCGCGCCTGCCGCCAACGCCGCCGATTCCGCCGACGCGCCCCGCACCATCAGCGTCTCCGGCGAAGGCCGCGCCGCCGCGGCGCCGGACATGGCGGTGATCTCTATCGGGGTTCAAAGCGAGGCGCCTACCGCGGCCGCCGCCCTGCGCCAGAATTCCGCAGATATGAGCGCGACGATCAAAAAACTGAAAGATCTCGGCATCGCCGCCAAGGACATTCAGACGTCGGGGCTGTCGGTCAGCCCGCGCTATAATTATGAAAAGAACCGGTCCCAGCCGGAAGTGATCGGCTTTACCGCTTCGAATAGCGTCACGGTGCGCCTGCGCGATCTGTCTGATGCAGGCTCGGTCATCGACCAGGCGGTGCAGTCCGGCGCCAATAATCTGGGCGGCGTTTCTTTTTCGTTTTCCGAACCGAAGCCGCTTTATGATGAGGCGCGCCGCAACGCTGTCGCCGATGCAAAATCAAAAGCCTCACTCCTGACTGACGCCGCTGGCGTTCGCTTGGGTAAGCTTCTCTATATTCAGGAAGGCTACGCCCAGACGCCGCAACCTAAAATGTATTCGGCGCGCATGGAGATGGCGGACTCAGCCGCCAATGTCCCCATGGAAGCGGGTGAGTCAGAAGTAAATGTCACTGTCTCACTTGTTTACGAGATCGAATAGAAATCGCTCCGACAACTGGCAAGAAAACGGCCCCCATGGGGCCGTTTTTATTTTGCGAACAGGTCGCCGAAGAAATCACCTATGTTCCACACCGGTTTTTCTGGCGCATCGGCAATGGCGCGCGCGATGATGTAATTAATCTCCGCGAAGCGCGCGAGGTCGTCATACAAGATCGGTTGAGAGATATCGTCGCTCGGCTTGTGATAGTGGTTCTTGTAGAAGTCCCAGAATTTTTCTTCACCCCCATTGGCGAAACCTGTCCATAAAAAGATCGACGGCACACCCTGTTCTACAAAGCGGTAGTGATCCGAGCGGGTAAAAATGCCAAGCTGAGGGATCGGGTCCGGCGCCAGCGCGATGCCGGTTTCTTTGAGCGCAGCCTTCATAACCGGTCCGATGGAAGAGCGCTCGGCGCCGAATGCGATTACATCCGTAAACGCATGCAACATCACCGGCATATCGAGATTGACATTAGCGACCATCTCGCCCCGCCCGATGGTCGGAAAATGCGCAAAATAATCAGCGCCAAGAAGCCCTTTTTCCTCAGCCGTGACCGCGACGATCATAACACTGCGCTTTGGCGCGCCTTCCTCTATAAAACGCAGCGCCGCCTCAAGCATCGTCGCAACGCCTGTCGCATTGTCCATTGCCCCGTTATTGATCCCGTCCTTGCCCTCATCGACAAGGCGGCCATTGACGCCGATATGATCGAGATGCGCCGTCAGAATCACATATTCGTTTTTCAGCACCGGGTCGGAGCCGGGAATGAGCCCTACAACATTGGGGCTCGATAAATTGCTCCGCTTCATCGCGCCGGTCATGAAAACGCGCACAGCAAGGTCGAACCCGCCCACGGGACCGCCCGCATCATCAGCGGCGGCCCGCGCCGCTTGATAACTGACGGGTGCGCCCTTGAATAAAAGCGCCGCCTGTTGCGGATGAAGTATGGCGGTGGCCTCAATGTTCGCTCCCGACGTATCAACGCGCCCGTCCGGCCATTTCCAACTCATGATTGAATAATTCGGGTTGGCGACCCGGCGCTCCCATGGCGTGCGTTGTTCGTCTTGTGTCGTTGTCAGCATGATCGCGCCAATGGCGCCGCGCGCGGACGCTTCTTTCATTTTCAGACTGTTTGAGTTGAAATGCGCGCGGCTTTCATTGTCGAAAATATCGGGGCTTCCGGAGAAATAAACGACGACTTTTCCTTCGACATCGACATCCGCGAAATCATCATATCCGAATTCCGGCGCATGAACGCCAAAGCCGATGAATACCGCCGGCGCCTGCATGATTGAAAAGGCGTCTGCGGCGAGAGACGGGTAAATAATGAAATCCTTGAGGCTTTCTAATTTGTGAAGCGCACCATCGGGCGATGTCACCGACAGCGAGGCTGCGTCCAGCACCGGCGTTCCGGCGACAAACGGAACCTCCTGCATCCAGCCGCCCTTTGCGCCGGGTTCAAGACCCAATCCCGCCATACGCGCAGCGACATAATCCGCCGCTTCCCGGTAGCCTTGCGTTCCGGTTTCCCGCCCTTCGCGCGCATCATCCGCGAGCCAGGCGACATCGGCGCGGATGCGCGCAGCTGCGTCACCCTCCCCCTGCGTCTCGCTTGCCGCCAGCGCAGGCTCTGCCGGAAAAGGCGGCGCATCGACCGTGACGCAAGCGCCAAGCGCAAAAAGATAAAGGCAGATGACCAAACGGGACAAATCAGCGCCCATGAAAACTCCATTTTTCAGCGCCGCGATTAGGGCCGTCACGATTGCGCCGGTCAAGCCGCGCACCGCATTCGGGTATGCGAATCGCTCATCAAAAACCCAATTCGCAACTCTAATGATGTGATTTTACAATGCTTTTTCATGCCGACGCAAAGTGTTGGAACCACCGGCCCTAGCGCGGTATTATTAGCGCAGGGGAGTATTCCGTGATGAACAGATTTTTGCTTGCTACCTATCTCATAATGGCGCCCTTGATGGGCGCTGGCTCAGCCGCCGCGCAGGGCGGCTATGTTCACGAAAACGGCATCGGTCCCGATCCTGACGGAGACACCAATCCAGCCACCGTCACCAGGCCAATTCAAAAACAGGAAAGAGCGGCCGGCGATCTCGACGGCCCCTATCGCGTCATTGATTTCGAAGTTCCGCCGGGGCGGCATGGCGAAATCATCCGCGAAGACTATGCGAAGAAATACGGTGTGCATTTCGGCAAGGGCGTGACGCGCCAGATCTGCGAAGGTCAGCGCCGTTTTTATTATGACTCGATCTGCACCTATGAAGCAGCGCCAAGCGGGACATATGCGGCGGGATATTACGACTACCTCAATGCGCCCTTGACCATTGAATTCGATCAGCCGGTTTGCGTCGCCACCCTCGCGATTTATCCAACCGGCGGCCAACAGGACGAACCTTTCCGCGTGTTGATCAAGGGATGGGACGAAAACGGCTTCGCCCTGCCCGACGCCGAAGCTGAATTCGAGTGGAACAAAAACACGGTGCGCTGGAAAAATATGGCCGGCGCCTATTACATTGGCGGCAGGGCGAAAAAAATCGAAGTCAGTATGAAGAGCGGCAGCCCGTCTCAGGCAAGGGACATTCTGCGCTTTCTCATCGATGATGTCGCTTTTGTACAGGAGGGCTGCGACGAGGTGCTGGCTGATTTCGCCGAACAGGAAGCGCCGAGCCTCATCGTAGAGTCCGATGAAGACCTGCCTGAAGATGGCCTCCTCATCATCGAGGGTTCATAAATCTTTGTCGCAGGAAAATCAGATCCTTTATGAAGTCATCGCTGACATCGAACCTGCGGCGCGCGGTGACTATCTTGACTGGCTAACGCCACATATGGCGCAGATGCTGACTTATGACGGATTTCTCTCCGGCGAAATAGTCGTCAGCGCCGAAGACGAATGCGAAATCACCAGCGTCTATCGTCTCCGCGACATGGCGGCTATGGACGCCTATCTCGCCGGTCCCGCAAAGGACATGCGCGCAGACGGCGTCAAACGGTTCGGCGGCAAGCTAGTCGCGCGTCGCCGCATTTTGAAAGCGCTTTAAAGCGCCTTGCGCATCAAAATGACTGTATTGACGGACCCATTCGCGGCGATTTGAGTTTCGCGGCTGATTTCTTCATAGCCGCGCGCGCGATAAAGCGGCTCACCGGGAAGCGTTGAGCCAAGCTCAATCGTTTTGAACCCGGCCTCGCGGGCGGCGTTTTCTCCAAGCTCAATCAACAACGTGCCGATGCCGTTACGCGTCCAGTCGGGATGGGTGTACATGGCGCGAATACGCGCCGCGTCCGTCGAAGGGTCGGCGTAGCTGTCATCACGCCCTTTGGTGTGGTTCCCGCCATAAAGCGTCCGGCGCTTGCCCCAGCCTCCGCATCCCGCCAGGACAGTCTCACCATCTTTCTCTGTCTCTATGACAAAATAGGTGCCGTCTTCGATCAGCGTCGTGTCGAGGCCCATGGTCTCCTGCGCCGCAGTGACCTCTTCCGGCGTCAGAAAATCTTTCATGTTTTCAGCGATGGACGCTTTCATCACGGCGATGATCGCATCCGTGTCGGCTGCTGTCGCGATGCGATGAGAGAAGTTAACTTTGGCGCGCATGATGTTGAACTAGTTGATGTTACTCTCGTCGTTTACGACCTCACCTTCGGCGGTCCGGTAAACTCGCCTGACCTCCTCATTCCTCGAGTTGAAATGATGATCGATCGAAGCATAGCCTCTTGTGGGGTGATCGAGCAATTTCCCTTGCTCATCCACATATTCGGTCCTCGTCCGGACAACGCCGTCCTCTCGCCAATAAAACCGCTGGCCGGCATAGCCTCTTTCCGGTGGAATCCAGACATTCCCGCTCGCATCCACAAAGTCATAGCCAAGCCTGTTGCCAGCTTCGTTATATAGCCGGCGAAATCCCATGTGCCCCGAAAGACCCAGGGACGCCTCACCGCGTTCATCGAGATAAACGGCTCTTTGAAGATAACCGTTCTCATCATAATCGTAGTCTATTCCAGCGACATGAGCGGCGCCGCCTCGGCGGGGTCCCTCGGAATCCACTGCTCGCCATGATCGCCGGACACCGGCGCCGTCCCTCTTTATCGCAACGCTGTAATCATCATCTGCGATAGCGAGACGCGTTAAAAAACCGGATCCATCGCGTACAATGACGGCCTCTGAAAAGGTAAACTCGGCGCCGCTTTTGATCGGGTCTCCATTTTCATCATAACGCGTTTCGACACCTTCGCGGTCATTGTCCCAAACCCAGCCGACCTCTGCGTACCCGAATGCCGAGGACGAAATTTCTCCATTCGCATTATTTAGTCGCGCCGATATCGGGCGTTCTCTGTCATCATATTCAATTTCCACCGAGAAGATTTCGCCGAAAACATTTTTTCGCTGATCGAGATGATCAAAGAAATGAAGAAAGGCCTTGTTCGCTTCTCGCTCGATTTTCAAATGCGATGTGGGCGTTAGCCGGTTTGACGAAAAATTTTCGTCAATTGGCTTTGGGACGCCGCCATGAAAATACTGCGCATCAATGATCGCGCCGCACCCGTCCACTTCTATGCGGAAATGAGCGATTTTTTGGGCATGCGTTTTGCTCACCTCACCGACACCGACGATTGGCTCAGCCCAGGAGTTCACCTCCGCCAGCCGTCTAAAGTAAGAAACCTTTCCGAGATCCTCGCCGCAACGATCAGACGCCAGAGCGCCCGTCGCCGTAACCAAAACTCCCGTGGCGGCCAGCACCGAGGATTTTATCCAAACGCGCGAAAGGGTCATGGCGAAAAATCCTTTATAAGTGTGGACGGTGACAGACACTTTATAAAATTAACGCCGCTCTTTGAGCGGCGTTAAAGAATTTTATCAGACGCCCAGTTATGCCGTCTGGTCGTCAACCGCAGCGTCAGGCGCGTTCTTCATCACCGACTCAATGCCGTTGTCACAGCCCGAGGCGCTGTCATACATCTGGGATTGTCCGATAACCTGGTGGTTGGCCGCTTTGAGAACAAAATAAGGTTTGCCGCTGGTGGAATCCTTCACTTCGAAGCGCGCCTTGTCGGCTGCGTTCTTCTTGACGGAGGCGATGCCGTTTTCAGCGCCGGATTTATCCTTGTAGCCTTCGCTGGCGAGGATGTTCTCTCCATTGCCCGCTTTGAGGCGGAAGCGGAATTCACCCGCCTTGTCCTTATAAAGCTCAAATTTTCCTGCCATTAGCCAAAACTCCTATCTGGGCGCCGAATATGCGATCCGGACCTATTCTCCCCTGTCCCCAGTGTCGCGATTCCCGGATTTATTGCAATTCCGCCAAGCCTCTATATCTCTTAATGTTCCAGAATCGTTCTCCTTTCGGTACATAGAGTTCATGGCCCCTTCAACCGACCGCAAACCCAGCATTTCCGAGCGCGCGCTCGCCGCAGCGCAGGCCCGGCCCCCTTCCGGGCCGGCCGCCGGCGACAGTGAAAATGCGCCCTATCTTGAGGGCCTTAATGACGAACAGCGCGCGGCGGTGCTGGCGGTTGAGGGCCCGGTCCTGATGCTTGCGGGCGCCGGCACGGGCAAGACGCGGGCGCTGACGACGCGCCTGGCGCATCTCCTCCATACCGGCCGTGCGCAGCCCTGGCAGATTCTCGCCGTCACCTTCACCAACAAGGCGGCCCGCGAGATGAAGGAGCGGATCGCCAAGCTGGTCGGCGGCGACGTCGAGGGCATGAAATGGCTCGGCACGTTCCACTCCATCGGCGCGCAGATTTTACGCCGCCATGCAGAGCTTGTCGGTCTCAAATCCAATTTCACCATTCTTGACGCCGACGACCAGGCGCGACTCGCCAAACAGGTCATTGAAGCGGCCAATCTGGATGTAAAACGCTGGACCGGGCGCGGCCTCGCTTTTGTCATCGACGGTTGGAAAAATCGCGGACTGACGCCGGACAAGGTTCCCGAAAACGAAGCCTGGCATTTCGCCGACGGACGCGGGATCGCCTTGTACAAAGCCTATCAGTCACGGCTGACGACGCTGAACGCCGCCGATTTCGGCGATCTTCTGGTGCATAATCTGACGATCTTCCAGAACCATGCCGACATCCTAGACGAATATCAGCGCCGCTTCCGCTACATGCTGGTGGACGAATACCAGGACACCAATGTCGCGCAATATCTGTGGCTGCGCCTGCTTGCGCAAAAATATAAAAACATCTGCTGTGTCGGCGACGACGATCAGTCGATCTATGGCTGGCGCGGCGCCGAAGTCGAAAACATCCTGCGCTTTGAAAAGGATTTCCCGGGCGCAACGGTGATCCGGCTCGAACGCAATTACCGGTCGACGCCGTCGATCCTTGGCGCCGCATCAGGTCTCATCGCCGCCAACTCCGAACGCCTCGGCAAGACCCTATGGACCGACCTTGAAGAAGGTGAAAAAGTAAAAGTCCGCGGCGTCTGGGACGGTGAGGAAGAAGCCCGTCTCATCGGCGACGATATCGAGTCAGAGCAACTGAAAGGCCGCTCCCTTTCCCAAATGGCGGTGCTGGTGCGCGCCTCGTTCCAGATGCGCGCCTTTGAAGAACGCTTCAACACGCTTGGCCTCGCCTACAAGGTTGTCGGCGGCCCGCGTTTTTACGAGCGCGAAGAAAACCGCGACGCTCTCGCCTATCTGCGCCTCATCCGCTCTCCCGATGACGATCTTGCCTTCGATCGCATCGTCAACAAACCCAAACGCGGGCTTGGCGACAAGGCGCTGCAAACCCTGCACAAGATCGCACGCGCCAATGACATGCCGCTTATGGCGGCGTCCCGTCTGGCGCTTGAAAGCAATGAACTCGCCGCCGCCGCCCGTCGGTCTCTCCTCAATTTCGTCGACACCATTGACCGCTGGTCCCGCGACGCCAAGGACATGCCGCCCGCCGACCTCGCCGAACTGATGCTGGAAGAATCCGGCTATATTGAAATGTGGAAGAACTCGAAAAATCCGCAGGCGCCAGGAAAACTCGACAACCTCAAGGAGCTTATTCAGGCGGTCTCCGAATTCGAGACGCTGAACGCCTATCTCGATCATGTGGCGCTAGTGTCCGAGCTGAGCGAAAGCTCCGCTGACGGACAAATCTGGCTGATGACGCTTCACGCGGCGAAGGGCCTTGAATTTCCCGTTGTCTTCCTGCCCGGCTGGGAAGAGGAAATTTTCCCGTCAAAAAGATCGCTGGACGAAAAAGGCAACGCCGCCCTCGAAGAAGAACGCCGCCTCGCCTATGTGGGCGTGACTCGCGCCGAAGAAAGCTGCCGCATCTCCTTCGCCGCAAACCGCCAGATATACGGGCGCTGGCAGGCGGCGATCCCTTCCCGTTTTATCGATGAATTGCCGGAAGAACATGTGGAAGTGATGTCCGAACCGGGGCTTTACGGCAACGCCGCCTCCTCCCTCGCCAGCCATTCTTCCTTCGAAGGCATGAAGCTGAAAGAAAACGATTATTACGACAATCCCGGGTGGAAACGCGCGCGCGCAGCGTCCTCGCGCCCGGCGGCGCAAGCGCCGTTGATTGAGGGCCGCGGAGCAACCGTGTCGGTATCCGCGCCGGGAAAATCAAAGTTCAAAAAAGGCCAGCGCGTCTTCCACCAGAAATTCGGCTATGGAAAAATCGCTTCGATTGAGGGACAAAAACTGACCGTCAATTTCGAGCATTCGGGCCCGAAAAAAGTCATCGACAGTTTTGTAGAAGCGGCGTGACTGTTACACGCCAAAGAGATCGATTGTGCGTCTCAGGCGCTCATAATCCACAGTGAAGCCTTCTTCAGCTGGATCGCCTACCATAAAGCCATAGCGTAAGCCCAAGAGATCGGTCCAGCGCTTGTTCACCGTGCAAAACCGGTCCGGCGCGCTGATCGCAAGAAGCCCTGCGCCCTTTGGCAACGTGAATATCGAATGCACCTGATGGCTCCCTTCGGCGGCCACCACCAGCGCCGCGCCGTGAAGCGCAGTTGCGATTTCGATAACATTCATCTTTGACGGATCGACAATAGAAAACCCATCCGCTTCGAGACGCGCCGCAATGTCCGCTTCATTGCCGAAGCGCCGCACACCTTTGTCAGCGATGCCCCGCTTGATGAAAACGCGCCGCCCTGTCTCTACCGGCGCTCCAAGCTTTTCCATCGCCCTCGCGCGCAAACGCTCCAGCCTTGCGCCCTTATGGGTGGTAAAATCCTCATCATCGAACAGGACAAGTTTTTTGCAGCGGACATTTTCCGCCTGACGCCAGGGCACGTCCAAAAAGTCGATATAACCGCCAATATGCGTTTCACGAAATTGCGCCGCATGCCATGCGGGCGGACTGGGTGAGAATGGCGTTCCATACTCTTCCGCCAGCAGCGACAAGGGCGCGTCGTCTTTTAGCCAGTGCCCGAAATACATCAGCCCTAAATAAGATCCGGCGAGAGCGCCTTCATCGATAGTTTCAACCGGATGCTCCTTCGAGCGCGGTGCATTATTCTCATAGGGCAGAATGCGTTTCTCGGCGCCAGCGGCGATGATCGATCCCTGATAGAGGATCGCGTCTTTATACTCATATCCCGTCACCGCCAGGCGGTCGAAAGCGCCGCCTTGCATCCGCCGACGCTCCACCTCCGGCGTCGTCCATTGTTCCACCTCGCGGATGCGGTCGAACTCCCCTCCAGGACAATCGATGGCGGCGTTTCGATGGTTTCCGGCGGCGCCACAGTCCAGGTTTTTTGCGCCTGGTCGAACAGATTTCTAGCGCCCGAAAAACGGCGTTGCACACGAAAGCGCGCATAATCCGCCATCAGCGCCGCTCTGTTAAGATCCACCATAGAGGAACCCCTCGCCCCGGTTGCGCATGACCTGCTTTGCGAGTAGGCCAATAAGCATTAATCACCGCTTTTCACAATAAGCACGGAAACGTTCACCATGTTCAAAACGACCTGGAAAGGAAACCGGGCCGAAATGGAGGCCGCCTCGCTGTTCTTCACTGAGGCTGACGAGACCATGGAGACCGCTGTGTCGCTGCGCCGTCTCGACAAGCCCGTTGAAGAAGGCGATGACGGCGTCTGGGCGCTTGAGACGTATGCGGAGGAAGCGCCTGACATTCCGGCGCTGCGCGAAAAGCTCTCCGCGTTCGATGACATGCTTGCTGCGATCGAACATGTGGAGACTGAAGAGCTGCCGGATATCGACTGGGTCGCGCATTCTCTCGAAGGGCTGGGCGTCGTGCGTTGCGGCCGGTTCGTGCTTTACGGCGTTCACGACGCGGATAAGCTGCCCGATGATGAAGGCGACATCGCTATCCGCATCGACGCCAACATGGCCTTCGGCACCGGCCATCACCCAACAACCGCCGGATGCCTGACGCTGCTTGATCGCTTTGCGGGTTTTGCGCCGAAAAAGGTGCTTGATCTCGGATGCGGCTCGGCGGTTCTCGCTATCGCAGCCGCGAAAATCTGGAAACGCCAAATTCTCGCAACTGACATCGACGCCGACTCAGTCGCGATAGCTGCAGAGAATGTAGAACTGAATGACACTGACGATTACGTTATTACGCTCACAGCGGACGGTTTTAATCACAAAACCATTGCGGAGGCGGCGCCATTCGATTTCGTATTCGCGAACATTCTCGCCGGACCGCTCGCCGAACTCGCGCCTGGAATGACCGACCACGTCGCCAAAAACGGCCGGGTGATGCTGGCGGGCCTGATGTCGGAACAGGAAGCAGGAGTTGTTTCCGCTTATGAAGCGCAAGGGTTTCGCCTGATCAACCGCCTTGACCAGCCAACCTGGCCGGTGCTGCTATTCGTAAAATTGTAGTCACGGCCGCCCTTGTGGGCGGCGTAGCGAAGCGCGATAGTCACAGCCATCGCCACAGCTTTGGACAGACTTATGTTTCAGACCTTTGAACCTGTTTCCGACCGTTCCTTCGCAGGAAAACATCTGCCGCTGTTGCGTGCGGAAATGACGAAACAAAATCTCGATGGGTTTCTCATTCCTCATGACGACGAATACCAGAACGAATATATCCCCGCTTACGCCGAAAGACTGATGTGGGCGACAGGGTTTTCAGGCTCTGCCGGCGCCGCTCTTATCTTGCAGGATAAAGCCATCATGTTCACGGACGGGCGCTACACGGTGCAGGTGCGCCAACAGGCGGATAGCGCCTTTTTCGACTATGTGGATTTAATGGAAACGCCGCCGGACGCCTGGCTCTCTGAGCATGGCGCCAACGGCGCGCGCATCGGCTATGATCCAATGCTGCATACACTGGCGGGTGTCCAGAAACTCAAAGCGGCGGCGGAAAAAGCGGGCTTCGAACTCGTCGCCGTCATGCAAAATCCTGTGGACGCCGCATGGTCGGACCAGCCGGCGGCGCCGCTGACTCCGGTGAAACCACACGACCTTCAATTCGCCGGCAAGTCATCCGAAGAAAAGCGCAAGGAAATTGCGGCCGCTGTCGCCAAAGCCGGCGCCGACACCGCGCTCATCACCGCGCCGCCGTCAATCGCCTGGCTTTTCAATGTGCGCGGACAGGACGTCTCTCGCTCCCCTCTGCCGCTGGGGCGCGCCCTCATCAACAAGGACGGCACGGCGACGTTCTTTGTGGCGCCGGAAAAAACTGGCAATGATTTGTCGGGTTTCCTTGGCGACGATGTGGATATTCGCGCAGAAAGCGACGTCGCCTCTGCGCTTGAAAAACTCGGCAAGTCAGGCGCAAAAGTCGCTGTCGATCCGGCGCTCGCGCCATCGAAATATGTAGATGATCTCAAAGCCAATGGCGCGGTCGTCATTAACCTGACCGACCCTTGCGCGCTTCCGCGCGCGGCGAAAAATGAAACCGAAATCGCTGGCGCGCGAACTGCGCATATTCGCGACGGCGCCGCGATCACGGTGTTTCTGCACTGGCTCGACACTGACGCTCAATCCGGTGCGATTGACGAAATCACCGCGGCGCAAAAACTCGAATCCATTCGCGCGCAATCGGACATGCTGCGCGATCTGAGTTTCGACACCATTTCCGGCGCGGGCCCAAACAGCGCCCTTCCCCATTACCGGGTCTCGACCGAGTCGAATATCAAACTCGACCGTGGAACGCTGTATCTCGTCGATTCAGGCGGACAATATCCTGACGGCACGACTGACATCACCCGCACAGTGCCGATTGGCGAAGCAAGCGATGAAATGCGCGATCGTTTCACGCGCGTTCTTAAGGGCCATATCGCGCTGGCGACGATGAAATTTCCGGCGGGAACCACCGGCCACCAGCTCGACATGGTTGCGCGCAAACCCTTGTGGGACGCCGGTCTCGACTATGATCACGGCACTGGTCATGGCGTCGGCTCTTTCCTTGGCGTTCATGAAGGCCCGCAACGCATCGCCAAGGCGCCGAACACACAAGCGCTGAAACCGGGCATGATCCTTTCAAACGAACCCGGCTATTATAAAGAAGGCGCGTTCGGCATCCGGATTGAGAACCTCATCGTCGTTACACCGCCCAAACCCGTCACCGGCGGTGAGCGCGAGATGATGGAGTTCGAGACCATCACACTGGCGCCAATCAATCTCGATCTCGTCAAAATCGCGTTGCTGACCGAGCATGAGCGCCAATGGCTCAATGAGTATCACGCGCGGGTTAGAGATACGCTGTCATCGCTGCTTCCGCCCGCGATCAGGGACTGGTTCGAAAAGGCGACGCGCGCAATCTAGGCTTTCACGCCAAGCGCTCCGATGATCGGTACAATAAACGTCACCGTCTCACCGAAACGGGTAAGCGTGTCTTTTACAGACTGAAAATAATCCTCGCCGCCATGGTCGCGGGCGTAATCGCGCGCGAACGAAAACGTCGAGATGAGCCCCGCCGCCGCCGCTGAGGGCAATTGATGGCGCAGAGTCTGGCGGTAAGGAAGGACCGAAGCGAAGACACCGCTCTCCTTCAACGCCGCCTCATAGTCATAACAGTCCACAAGGCGCCGGTCGCGATAGGGCCGCCACTTGTCAAATTCATCGGTGAAGTAATCGCTGGCGTCACCGGCGACCTGAAACGCGTCCGGGGCGAAAGGAAAAAAGGCGCCGCCGGTTTTGAGCCAGCACGCAGCGTTCTTGCAAACAAGCGCCTGGTTCATCCAGTGAAACGCCGTGGCGCTGATCACCGCATCAAGGCTCGCCTCGGCAAACTCCGCCGTCTCCGCCGCTTTGAGCTCGATTTTCACATTCGCCGGAAGCCGTGCCTCTTCCACGAGCCGTCCGTCAGGTTCGATGGCAGTCACATTGCTGAACAGTCCGGCGAGGTTCCGCGTCGCCTGTCCCGACCCCGCGCCAAGATCAACGGCGAACAAACGACCGCTCGTCACATGCGCCAGGAGAAAATCGAAAATTTCCTGTGGATAGTCGGGACGAAACGCAGTGTAGCGCGCCGCCGCTTCGCCAAAATTCCTTGAAGGGTCCGCCATGACAGAAATTATGGCTTGTCCGTCATAACTCGCCAAGGGAGATCATGGCGCCGCCGTCAATGATCATCGCCTGTCCTGTCATCCAGCGCGCAGCCGGTGACGCCAGAAACACCGCAGCGCCGGCGATATCATCAGGCTCTCCGAAACGGCGCAAAGGCAAACGCTCCGTCATGACTTTTTCAATCTTCGGATCTTTCCAGAGCGCTTCGGCGAACTGGGTTTTCACAACGCCCGGACAGATGCAGTTAACCCGGACATTATCCGGACCCACCTCCACCGCAAGATTGCGCGCGAGCTGAAGATCGGCCGCCTTGGAAATACTATATGCGCCCAGAGAAGCCGATCCGATAAAACCGCCAATCGATGAAATGATAATGATCGATCCGTCTTTTTTCGCCCGCATATCCGGCAGCACCATTTGCGACAACCAGTGCGGGGATTTGACATTGCAATCGATCACCTTGTCGAACTGTTCGTCGGTCATCTCCGACGCAGGCCCGAAATATGGATTGACCGCGGCGTTGGCGACGAGAATATCGACCGCGCCGACTTTGGCCTTGGTCTCGTCCACAAGGCGCTGCAACTCTTCCTTGTGAGTGATGTTGCAGGGGATCGCGAAGGCGGCCTCGCGGCCTTCCAGCATATTGATAGACCTGACGACCGCCTCACAACCGTCGATCTTGCGGCTTGAAACGACAACATTGGCGCCGTATTGCGCCAGGCGCCGTGCAATCGCTTCGCCGATCCCGCGCGAGGCGCCGGTCACGATCGCTGTCTTGCCCGTGAGATCTAATAACGAATCAGGTTCTGCCATGCGTCTCTCTCCTCTTTTTGTGAGCAGAGACTACGAATTCGCAGTGAGTCGCAACATGGGCGCATGCAGTAATTTAAACTGCAGCGTCCTATTCCGCCGCAGCCGCAGCAGGCGTCTCGGCTGAACCGTCTTCATCTTTTTTCGTGGTGCGCCGTGGAGCCCGGCGCCGGCGAGGCTTCTTTTCTTCTTCCGCAGCCGCTTTCGGCTCATCAGCCTCAGCGGCGGGAGCCGATTGCTCGTCGCTGTCTTCGGCGTCGCCAGCCCCCGACTCGGTGGAGGCCTCGTTCGGAGGATTGTCATTACGGCGAGGAGCGCGCTGCGGCCGCGCCTCACGCGCCTCACGTTGGGCCTCGCGCTGCGGTTGCTCCTGATCGTTGTCATCAACGCCTGGCTGTTCGCCATCAACATCCGAAGACTGCGAATTAGGCTGCTGCGCCGGCTGCATGGAACGAATCAGACGGAAATAGTGCTCTGCGTGCTGAAGGTAGCTTTCGGCCTTGACGCGGTCGCCAGCAGAAGACGCGTCGCGCGCCAGCGCCTGATATTTATCATAGATCTGATTGGCTGTGCCGCGAATGCGAACATCCGGGCCATTGGAGTCGAGTGCCCGGTTTGGATTTGATCCGCCACCGGGACGGCGGCGTTGGTTACGGCCACGCTTCATATGAGTACCTTTAACAATTCCCCTTCCGAAAAGCGGGGGCTTCCCGTCTTTTCGCGATGAAAACAGTCTTTCCAGCTAACGGCGGAGAATCGGGCCCGCCCGTTTCTTCATGCGATTGTCTTGTTCCTGGCGCAGCAAGGCTGCGGGGTCAGCGCCGACTGTTTCCGGGCAAAGCAATCCCCAACGGATCACGCCAAAACCGGACGATGGTCGGATGCAAGACCGGGCCGCCGAAGATTCAAGCAAGTCGAAGGCGTTGAACCCCTGTCTTGAGAACCATGATAGTGTGTGTCCCGCGCATTTCAATCCCCTTTTTCTCCCTTTCTGAGGTCGAATCCAGCGCCCCGGGGCCGTCCAGCGAGATCATAAAGGGTAAATATTGCATTTTCAGGCGCCAGATCCTGCAGCATGGCCGCAAGAGTCTCAGTCTGGGTCGACCCGCATTCCATGAGAACGAGGCCGCCCCGAGCGAGAAAGGGAGACAATCGCCCAATGATGGCGCGATAGGCGTCGAACCCGTCCGCTCCGGCGAATAGCGCGCCATGGGGTTCATAGGCCGCAACATCTGGGGAAAGGCCCGGCGCCTCGGTCTCGGCGATATAGGGCGGATTGGCGACAATGAGATCGAAGACGCCTGTCAGCGGCGCCAGCCAGTCACCGGCCGCGAAAGACGCCCTCTCCACAAATCCCAGCGCCGCCGCATTTGTTTTTGCAATCTTCAGCGCCGCTTCTGACCGGTCGACGCCGATTCCCTGTGCATTAGGAAATTCCGACAAAAGCGCACAGAGAAGACAGCCCGACCCCGTTCCGAGATCGGCGATCCTTAAAGGTTCATCGCGGCGCCGCCGCTTGATGGCCGCCTCAACGAGCGCGCCGCTGTCATCGCGCGGGATCAGAACATCCGGGGTCACCTTGAAGGACAGGCTCCAGAATTCCTTTTCGCCGGTGATATAGGCGACAGGCTCCGACCTGGCGCGGCGCTCCAGAAGCGATTGGAAAAGCGCCGCCTCCGCCGCGCTCAAGATGTCATTGGCGCGGGCGATCAGCGCGCTATCATCCGCACACAAAGCATGCTTCAATAAAATGCGCGCATCGAGCTGAGGAGTTTCGCTATTGGCGAGAAACGCTACGCCCTGGCGGAGCGCCTCGCCAATCGTAACTGCTTTATTGTCAGGCATCTTCCTGCATCGCGGAAAGACGGTCGGCGCGGTCCTGCGTAATCAGCGCTTCGATAACCGGATCGAGACCGTCGCCGCGAATGATCTCATCGAGATTGTGCAGCGTCAGTCCAATGCGATGGTCCGTCACGCGGCTTTGCGGATAATTATAGGTGCGGATGCGTTCAGACCGGTCGCCTGTGCCCACCATGCCTTTGCGCGCCGACGCGCGTTCGGCGTCCACACGCGCACGCTCGGCGTCATAGAGCCGCGCACGCAACACCTTCATGGCTTTGGCGCGGTTCTTGTGCTGGGATTTTTCATCCTGCTGGATCACGACGACGCCAGTCGGCACATGGGTGATCCGCACCGCGGAGTCAGTCGTGTTCACCGACTGGCCACCGGGACCAGAGGCGCGAAACACATCGATGCGCAGATCAGCGTCATTGATCTCAATATCAACGTCTTCGGGTTCGGGCAGCACCGCAACGGTCGCCGCCGAGGTGTGAACACGTCCTTGCGTTTCAGTCTCCGGGACGCGCTGCACGCGATGCACGCCGCTTTCGAATTTCATCTTGGCGAAGACGCCGTCGCCGGAAATGTTCGCCTGAATTTCCTTGTAGCCGTTCTTGTCTGACTCAGAGGCGGACAGCACCTCCATCTTCCAGCCCTGAAGCTGGGCGTAACGCTGATACATGCGGAAGAGATCGCCGGCGAAAATCGCCGCTTCATCGCCGCCGGTCCCGGCGCGCACTTCAAGAATAACCGATGAGTCATCCGCCTTGTCTTTCGGCAACAGCATGATCTGTAGGTCGTGCTCGATCTCCGGCGCTTTTTCCTTCAGTTCCTGCAATTCGTCATAGGCCATTTCGGCCATGTCCTTGTCGTCGCCTTCGGACAGCTCTTTCAGCTCCGCCATCTGCTTGCGCACGGAGATGAGCTCGCGGGATTTCTCAACGACATTTTTGAGTTCACCATGCTCTTTTGACAGGCGCACGATCTCTTCGGCGCCGGACGCGGTCGACATGGCTTTTTCGATTTTCTCGAATTTCGCGACCAGCGCGTCGAGTTTTTCCTGGGGGATCACGAAAGGATTTCCATTCTATAAGATAAGAAAACCGCGCGCGAAGCCTTCCTCGCGCGCGGTCCAAAATGTTGCATCGCTACTCTGCGGCGACGGACTGTTTGGCTTCTTCAGCCTGAATTTCTGCGGCTTTCTTTTCGACAAGTTCGACGAGATGATCGACAATTTCGCTGTTGTCGATGCGGTGATCGACTTCGCCGTCAAGATAGATCATGCCGTGTTCTTTACCGGCGCCGCCGCCTGTAAAGCCAATATCAGTTTCGCGCGCTTCGCCCGGCCCGTTGACGACGCAGCCGATGACCGACAGCGTCATTGGCGTCGTGATATGCGCGAGCCGCTTTTCAAGTTGCTCCACCGTATCAATCACCTGGAAGCCCTGACGTGCGCAGGACGGACAGGAAATCACATTGACGCCGCGATGGCGCAGATTAAGCGATTTCAAAATATCGAAGCCGGCCTTGATCTCTTCCACCGGGTCGGCGGAAAGCGACACGCGGATCGTGTCGCCAATGCCCGCCCATAAAAGATTGCCCATGCCGATGGCGGATTTCACCGAACCGATGCGCAACCCGCCGGCCTCAGTGACGCCGAGATGCAGCGGGCAATCGATGGCTTCCGCGAGAGCGTGATAGGCGGCGACCGTCAGAAAGACGTCAGAGGCTTTCACTGAAATCTTGAATTCGTGAAAGTCATTGTCCTGAAGAATTTTTGCATGGTCGAGCGCGCTTTCCACCATCGCTTCAGGACACGGCTCGCCATATTTTTCGAGCAGGTCTTTTTCGAGCGACCCGCCATTGACGCCGATGCGCATGGAGCAGCCATGGTCCTTGGCTGCCTTGATGACTTCGCGCACGCGCTCTTCCGAACCGATATTGCCCGGATTGATCCGCAGGCAAGCCGCGCCCGCTTCCGCAGCCTCGATCCCGCGCTTGTAGTGAAAATGGATATCCGCAACGATCGGCACCGGGACATTGGCGCAGATTTCCTTCAGCGCCTTCGTCGATTCCACATCAGGGCAGGAAACACGCACAATGTCAGCGCCCGCCTCCGCGATCTCATTGACCTGACGGATCGTCGCCTGCGCGTCCGAGGTCAGGGTGTTGGTCATGGACTGGACAGCAATGGGCGCATCGCCGCCGACAGGCACATTGCCCACCATAATCTGGCGGCATTTGCGGCGTTCAATATCACGCCAGGGACGTAACGACATGGGACCTGCCTTGGCCTGTACGGGGCCTTGAAATACGCTGGAAATTCACCGCCAAGATTGCGCGCCCGGCGGCGAAGTCAAGCCCCGCTCATGCAGCCATAGCCTGTCTCCGGCTCAAAGGCGCGCAAAATGGCGGCCTCGCCGGTTCGAAAGCTTACTGAGTGCGCGTTTTACGGACGCTCAAAACGGAAAACATGGATCTGATCATAGGCGGGTTTGGGCGTCCCATCGACCTTTTGCGGCTCAAAGCGCCAGCGGCGCAAGGCGTTGAGCGACGCCTCATCGAAACAGCTATTGGTGGAGCCCGCCACCCGTTCTCCGGAAATCCGGCCCGCGGCCGTGACGGTGAAGGAAACTGTAACCGTCTCCGCCGCCTGCGCCCCGGAGGCGCAGCTATAGGGATAAACCGGCTCGATACGCTCGATGACACGCGCCTCAACCAGATCCCCGGCGACCGGCGGCGGCGCTGGCGTCTCAATCACCGGCGCCACGGTCGCCGCTTCCGGCGCCTCCCCGATCGGCGTCACTTTGCTGGTCAGGGTGATCTGCCACGCGCTCCAGATGATGAAGGCGATAATCGCGACAAACACCGGAAGCGACATGTCGCGTCCTTGCGTTTCCGCGGCTTCTTCCCCGGCGCGAAACTTTTCTGTCTCAATTTTCTGGGGCGCGTCGTAGCCGGCGTCGAATTTGAACTGCTCAACAACCGCGCGGGCGTCGAGTTCGAGAAATTCCGCATAGGTGCGCACAAACCCCAGCGCATAGGGGCGCGCGGGAAGCCCGCTCGCATTCACCGCTTCAATCGCCGTCAGATGAGATTCGCGGATATGGGTCCGGGCGGCGGCTTCGCGCAGATCAACGCCCCGGCTTTCGCGAACAGCGGCCAACCGCGCGCCGACATTTTCGAACTCGCCAGCATCGGCCGCAAGCCGCGCCCGCGCATCCGCCATATCGACAATTTCCGCTGATCCGTTTGCTGTCGCTCCGCTGGCCATCTTTGCGTCCTGCGCCCTTTTTCGCACTCGCCTTCGAATCCCGGCTTTTCGCAGCATAGCAAAAAAGCCGCGCCGAATGGCGCCCTTAAGGTGAAATATCACCCATGTTTAAGCAGGAATGCGTTAACCTGTGATTTATTCAAGCACGACGCCGGAGTCTTTCAGATATTCCCTGAAAGAAGAGCGCAGCGTCACCTGCGGCTGGCTCATATTGGAGTCGAGCCATTCGGCCGTCGCTTTTGCGTCAAGCGAGCGGACAAGGCGGCGGAACGGTCCCACGAACGCCGCCGGCAAGGAGAACAGGCGCACGCCGACGCCGATCAGCGCCGCCGCCGTCACCGGGTCCGCTGTCTGCTCGCCGCAATAGGAAAGCGGCGTCCCGGTGCGGGACACTTTTTCCACGGTGTTTTTCAGGAAGCTCAAAAAGCCCGGATTCATGGGATCGTAGCGCCTCTGCACCCGTTCTGAATCGCGATCGGCGGCGAAATAAAACTGCGCGAGGTCGTTGCCGCCCACCGACAGGAAATCGACTTTCTCGGCGATCAGGTCCGCCCGCCAGGCGGACGCCGGGGTTTCGATCATGGCGCCGATTTTCACGTCATTGGGCAATTCTTTTTCGCGGCGCCTGGAGCGGTCGATCTCGCGATCCAGCAGCTCGCGTATATCGTCCACCTCGCCCGGCAGCGTGACAAAGGGGAACATCACCCACAACGTCCGCCCCGCCGCGGCGGACAGAAGCGCGCGCAACTGCGGCCGGATCAGGCCGGGCCGGTCCACCGCCATCCGCACGCCGCGCCATCCCATGGCCGGGTTCACTTCATTGCCGTGATCCATATAAGGCGCGGTCTTGTCGCCGCCGATATCCGCCGTGCGGAAGATCACCGGCTTGTCGCCAGCGAGGTCTAGCGCCTCACGATAAAGCGCCTCCTGCGAGGCGACGCTCGGCAATTGCGACCCTATCAGGAATTGCAGCTCGGTGCGGAACAGGCCCACCCCTTCGGCGCCGGTCTGTTCGAGAAACGGCATGTCGAGCGCAAGACCCGCATTCATCATGATCGCAACGTCTTCGCCGTCCTTGGTCCGCGAAGCGAGGCTTTTCTCGCTGACATAACTGGCTTCGACTTCGCGATAACGGGTTTGTTTGCCACGGAAGTCTTCAAGCGTTTCCGGCGACGGACGGATGTGGATCTCGCCGGCCTCGCCGTCGATCAGCGTCGCATCGCCCTCCTCCGCCAGATCGATCGCTTCGGGCGCGCCAGTGACCATGGGCAGCTTCAGCGCGCGCGCGACAATCGCAACATGAGACGTCGCGGACACCTCGCCGAGCACAAGCCCCTTCAGCCGGTTGCGGTCATATTCCAGAAGCTCCGCAGGGCCCATGGTGCGGGCGATGAGAATGGTCTCATCATAAAGCGCACGCTGGCCGACATTCTGGTCGCCGGAAAGATGGCGCAAAAGCCGGTTCGAAAGATCGTCCAGATCGTGCATGCGCTCACGCAGATAGGGATCGCGCGATTGCGACAGCCGGGCGCGGTTTTCCGCCTTCACCTGCTCCACCGCCGATTCGGCGGTAAGCCCAGAAAACACGGCGGCGCGCAGGCGATCTTTCCAGCCGCGGTCATAAGCGAACAGGCGATAGGTCTCGAGCACTTCGCGCGACACGCCGCTCAACGAGGCGTTGGTGGCGAGCATGGCGTCAACGGACTGGCGCAGATCGTTGAGACCGTCTTCAAGGCGCGCCGCATCCGCCGCCGGATTTTGCGCAAAGACCTTGTGCTTGGGCGCCGGCGGCTGAAGGAAGACCGCCTTGCCGATGGCGATGCCGGAAACAATGCCAAAGCCCTTGAGTTTTTCCGGGCGATGCAGCATCGCGCCGACAACTTCGGTCTCTTCCTGGCTTAAGAGTTCGCCCGAGGCGGCGATCTCGGCGAGCAACGTCGCCACCGCCTGCACCGCTTCGATTTCCTCATGAGTGTATTCGCGCGACGCCTTGTTCTGAACGACGAGCACGCCAAGTGTCTTGCCCGACCGGATCAGCGGCACGCCGAGGAATGAATGCAGCGGATCTTCACCCGTTTCCGGCCGGTAGGAGAAGGCTGGATGTTTCGGCGCCTCGGCGGTCACCATGGGACTCGCGCGTTTCGCCACAAGACCGACCAGACCTTCGCCCCAACCGAGGCGAGTCTTGTGAACCGCCTGCGGGTTCAAACCTTCGGTGGAGTATAATTCCAGGACATCGTCGGGACGGCGCAGATAGATTGAGCACACATCCGCAACCACATGGCTGGCGATAACCTTGGTCAACAGGTCAAGGCGTTCCTGAGCGCTGGTGTCATGCGCGACAGCATCGCGCATACGCTTCAGGAGCACGGTGATGCCCTGTTCGCCATGTCCGCCATGAGGCGGGCGTGTTTTCTCAATACTCATCGCAGCCTATTCGCTACGCGCGGGGGCTGAACTCAGCCCTGCGCGGCTTGGGGCAGTTTATCCAGACCATACGCATCATGCAGCACCCGCACAGCATATTCAGCGGCGTCCGCATTGATCAGAACACTGATCTTGATCTCGGAGGTGGAGATATTCTGAATATTGATGCCTTTCTCGGCAAGGGCGCGGAACATGGTCGCCGCCACGCCGGCATGGCTCTTCATGCCAAGACCGATGACAGAAACCTTCGCGACATTGCGATCGGACTGCATCGCCTTAAAGCCAATTTTCGGCTGCTCTTCAGAGAGCACTTTCATGGCGCGGTCAAGGTCGCCCTCTTTCGTGGTGAAAGAGATGTTGGCGAATCCGGACTCGCGCGAGGCGCTCTGCACAATCATATCAATGTTGATGTTCGCAGCTGCGAGCGCGTTGAAAATCCCCGCGGCGCGGCCCGGTTCATCAGGCACAGCGAGAATGGTGATGCTCGCCTCGTTGAAATCGGGCGTAACAGTCGTGACAATGTTTTCTTCCACAATATCATCCTCATCGCAGATGAGCGTGCCGGGGCCCGGCGCGTCGGGCGGGTCAAAGCTCGAAAGCACCCGCACCGGCATCTTATAGCGCATGGCGAGCTCCACCGAGCGGGTCTGCAAAACTTTGGCGCCCACGGACGCCATTTCCAGCATTTCTTCAAAAGAAATCCTGCTGATCCGGCGCGCCTGCTTTGTCAGGCGCGGATCGGTCGTATAGACGCCGTCCACATCAGTATAGATATCACAACGCGCGGCACCGATCGCAGCGGCGATGGCGACAGCGGAGGTGTCTGAACCGCCGCGTCCTAAAGTGGCGATGCGTTGATCCGGCGCGATCCCCTGAAAGCCGGCGCATATGGCGATTTCACCATTATCGATGGCCTCACCCAGCGCATCGCCTTCAATGTCGGCGATACGGGCCTTGCCATGCGCCATATCCGTCTTCAACGGGATCTGCCAGCCCTGCCAGGACCGGGCGCGATAGCCGAGATTTTGCATCACGAGCGCCAAAAGGCCTGATGTCACCTGCTCGCCAGAGGCGACGACGGCGTCATACTCCACATCGCGGGCGTCCAGCGCCGGCGCCGGCTCTCCGGCCTCTTCGCACAAGCCCACAAGCCGGTTGGTCTCGCCCGACATGGCCGAGACGACAACAGCCACAGAATGGCCAGCGTCGACCTCGCGGCGCACAAAGGCGGCCGCGGCGCGGATACGCTCGAGATTGGCGACTGACGTGCCGCCGAATTTCATTACAATGCGGGCCATATTGCGCCTGCGAATTCATGTCCTCTTGCCCCCGCCAGCCGGAGACGCAAATCTGGCGTATCTCTAGAAAGCAGCGCCCCCGGGCGCAAGCGAGGAAATATCAAAAATGGCGCAGTCTGGGTTAACAACGACGCAAGACGGCGCAACTTCACGCTCCGGCGCCACTACAATCGACCCTGAAGAGGTCAGGAAGTTCTCCGCCATCGCCGATGAGTGGTGGGACCCGTTCGGCAAATTCAAGCCGCTGCACAAATTCAACCCGGTTCGCCTCGCCTATATTCGCGACGGCGCCTGCGCCCATTTCGGGCGCGACCGGCGGGCGAAATCACCGCTGGAAGGGCTTTCCCTCCTCGATATCGGTTGCGGCGGCGGCCTCGTCGCTGAGCCCATGCGCCGCCTTGGCGCGGCGGTGACGGCTATCGACGCATCCGAGCGCAACATCAAAACCGCGATGGCCCACGCAGCGCCGTCAAATCTCGAGATCGACTATCGCGCAACAACGGTCGAAAACCTCGCCGAAGAAAACACCGCGCCTTTCGATATCGTCCTCAATCTCGAAGTCGTTGAGCATGTGGCGGATGTGGAGCTGTTCCTCAAAACCTCGGCCGGTCTCGTCAAACCCGGCGGCATGATGGTGATGGCGACGCTCAACCGCACCTTGAAAGCGCTCGCGCTCGCCAAGATCGGCGCTGAATATGTTCTGCGCTGGCTGCCCCCCGGCACCCATGATCCGCGCAAGTTCGTCAAACCCGAAGAAGCAAAGTCTGCACTGACGCGCGCGGGGCTCACCGTCACGGCGGAAGCGGGCGTCACTTACAATCCGCTGATGGATATCTGGCGCATCGGCGACGATGTGAGCGTCAACTACATGCTGACGGCGGTGAAGGGCTAATTATTCTTCGTCCGATTTCTTCGTGTATAGCCCGTCAAACACCGTGTTCCAGCTTGTCCCCTCATCCGTTGACGTTTCCCAATGCTGGCGCACGCTGCCGTCATCATTGGGCGTCCAAGTGATGCGGTTGATGGTGTCGCTTTCAACCAGCCCCTTGTCAGACAGCACCATGGCGCCGTTTTCATCGAGACCGCCGCCGAGATAGAGCGCGCCGCCCGAATTCGACATCCATGTCTGGCGCCAGCGTTTTTGAGTGCTGTCGTAGAAATTGATGCTCATGCCGGTAAACGCGCCAGAATTATATTGTTCAAGCACGACGCAGCCGCCATGTTCGGAAGAAATGCTGTTCGTGGCGGACGAGCTGCTTCCCGCCGACGTCACAACCCACTCCCCCAGCCAGAAATCGAAATGCCGATATTCCGGATCGGTGCAAGGCGTCAGCGCCTGCACCGCGGCAAGAAATTTCTTGTCTTCAGCCAGCGGCGCGAACTCGGTTGTGTTGGTCAAATAGCCGCCCGGAATGCCGCCGGTTTGCGCGAGCGTTTCAAGCATGGCGAGCGCCTTTTTCTTTTTACCCGTCGCCATGTAAAGCCGCGCAAGATGATATTGCGCTGAGGCCGGACTGGCGAAGCCCTGGTCCAATGCTGCCTGATAGTTCTTTTCGGCTTCGTCATATTGACCAAGCTCGTGCTGGCCGCGCGCAAGATAATAATGGTATCCGGCGTTGTCGCTATCGACTTCCAGAAGCCCGCTATAAGCCTCCACCGTTCCTTGCCAGTCCTGCGCGGCGTATTTCGCCGAGGCTTCTGCCTCCGTCGGAGCTGTACTGATTTGGGCGAAGGCCGGACTTGCAAATACAGCAACGGCCAAAACTGCTGCGGCGCAAAATGATTTCATGAGACGCTCCGTTGAAAATCAGCGTTTTCTCATAGCATCAATCGGAGAATTTTGGCTGCGCCTCTTTCAAATTCGCAATTCAGGCCACATGGGGACCGGGCGCGATCATTCCAGCCTGGTGACAATATTGGAATGCTGATCCGTCAGCTCCTTCGCCGAATAGAAAAGATCCCTGCCTTTCCATTCCCGCGCAAGCTTGTCACGCCAGACCGGGTCCATGGGCGAGTTGACGAAGTAAATATCGAAAAACCGCTGACTCATCATGTCTCGTTCGAATTTCGGCTGGTTGACCTTCTCGCCTGTAAAAAAATCATAGGCTGTCGGTTCATGAAACATGAAGGTTGAATTCGGCGCGGCGGTGCGCTCCTCGCCTTGCAGAAAGATCGGCACGCACATGGAGTAACAGGCGCGGCGTCCGCGCACGCGCGTATCGACGATATGCGTGCGTTTCATTCGCTCAATGATGCGGATGACTTCCTGGCCTTCGGCAATGGCGCCGCCTGGCGAATGCAGATCGATGACGACGCGGTCGCCCTCATTCTTCCAGTCGCGCCACGCCTCTTCAAAACGGCGCGCCATGGGCGCCTCCACCTCATTGCGCCAGGTGAAGACGATGGTTTCCGGATCGCTGCGGTCACGCTCAACACTGAGCTCGCCCTTGTCTCGGAAAATCAGATCATTATTTCGTGAGATCAGGAGAACCGTCAGCGCCAGCAAAACCAGCGTCACAAACGGCATCAACTGGTTTTTTTGCTTCTGATCCACTGTTCTAAACTCTTGCACGCGCGCGAAGGCGCACTCACCATTTTTGTTGACTGCTGGTAAAGGTGAGCATTCGCGCGGCCGAGAGCAAGCCCCGGAAAGAGGAACACCCCATGAATGTCCGCGACGCCATTAAGACAAGAACGTCGATCCGCGCTTTTCTCGACAAGCCGGTGAGCGAGGAACAGCTGCGCGAGCTTCTGGATCAGGCGCGCTGGGCGCCGTCAGGCGGCAATCTTCAGCCCTGGCGCGTGCATGTGGTCATGGGCGCCGGGCGGGATAGATTGGTGGAGACAGTCAAACAGGCGATTGCTGAAAATCCCTTCGCGAATGAGGCGGAACTTGCCATCTATCCGGAAAAACTCAGCGAGCCTTGGCGCACGCGGCGCTTTGAGGTTGGCGAGGAGATGTATGCCCTGCTCGGCATCCCGCGCGAGGACAAGCCGGCGCGCATTCAGCATCTCATGCGCAATTACGAATTTTTCGGGGCGCCCGTGGGGTTGTTCTTTTCCGTAGGCCGCCAGTTCGACAAGGGCCAGTGGGCCCATCTCGGCATGTTCATGCAAACCCTCGCCCTTTGCGCAACGGATATGGGTTTCGCCACCTGCATGCAGGAAGCCTGGGCGGCGCGCGCAAAGACCGTTTCAGCCTTTCTCGGCCTCAAAGACCATGAACAGCTTTATTGCGGGATGGCTTTGGGCTATGCCGACCCCTCGGCGAAAGTGAATGAACTGCGCTCCTCGCGTGCAGGCGTAGACGACTTCACCACCTTTATCACGGAATAGGTCATCATGCCGGTCCAGATTTCAGTCTGCGAAACAGTGAACGCGCCGGCGGAAGCCGCCTTTAAGGCGGCGACCCATATCGACGCCCGCGAGCTGATTCGCCCCCACGGGCCGCTGCCCGGCATTGTTCATGTGGACGATCATGACGCGCCCTGGTCGGCGGTCGGAGAGGCGCGCCGTCATTCGCTCTCCGACAAATCGAGCGTGCGCGAAGAACTGATCGCCTTCACGCCCAACCAAACTTTCGCTTACCGCCTGACAGAATTCACGGGCGCATTCTCGCCGCTGGTCAAATCCGCCCGCGCGGACTGGCATTTCACGCAAAGAACCTCAGGCAGCACCAAGATCGACTGGACCTACGCCTTCACTCCGCAAAGCCTGGCGGCCGAGCCTGTCCTCTGGTTCATTGTAAAACTGTTCTGGCCCGGCTATCTGAAATCCGCCCTCACGCGCGTAAAACAAAAAGCCGAAGAACAAAGCCAGACATGAAAATCGCAAGCTTTAACGTCAATTCCATCAACGCCCGCCTGCCCCGTATTCTCGACTGGTTTGACAAGGCCAAACCCGACGCTGTCGTGTTGCAGGAAATCAAATGCATCGACGAAAAATTTCCCGCGCTTGAGTTTGAGGATCGCGGCTACAATGTCGAAGTGCATGGGCAGAAGACTTATAACGGCGTCGCGCTCCTCTCGAAACACCCTGTTGACGATGTGACGCGCGGCCTTCCCGGCGACAAGGATGACGATCAGGCGCGTTACATCGAAGCCCTGATCATGCCCGATAATGCAGAGCCCGTTCGGCTCGGCGGACTTTACCTGCCGAACGGCAATCCGGCGCCGGGCCCGAAATATGATTACAAAATGAAATGGATGAAACGGCTGAAAAAGCACGCCGTGAAACTTCTGGAAAACGAAGAAGCCTTTGTGCTTGCCGGCGATTACAATATCATACCGCAGGTGGAAGATGTCCACGATCCGAAAGCGTGGGCCGATGACGCGCTGTTCCTGCCAGAAACGCGCGCGGCGTTTCGCGAGCTTCTCAATCTCGGCCTGACCGATTCAATCCGTCAGGCCAATCCGTCAGGCGTTTGTTACACCTTCTGGGATTATCAGCGCGGCGCGTGGGAGAAGGATAACGGCATCCGCATTGATCATCTCCTGCTCTCGCCACAAGCCGCTGACCGCTTCAAGGATGCTGGCGTCGACCGCAAGGAGCGCAATCCGTCTTCGAATGGTGAGGTAAAGCCTTCGGACCATGTGCCGGTCTGGGTGGAGTTAGCGTAGCCTTGACGAAGTTTGGAGAACTCAAGTCGATTGGGCATAATATTGCTGACTCATTTGCGAGCGGTATCGGCTTAATGATTGGCTATTATGAGATCGATGTTTTCAAAGAAGCGGGACGATCAAAAGATGGTCACATCACAATTGACTTTCTGACAGGAAGAATTTTATCAGGCCGAGCCTCGCGCAGTTTGTCGCGCGCAGCAAAGCTTTACGCAAATGCTTTGCCTGAGCTTTGTAAAAAGCATGGCGCCTCAGTGCACGACCTAAAAACATTGAAAGTAAGATTTGGTAGCAACCTTGTTCAGCGGCCGCATTTTGTAGTGACGGTAGAAAACAATCTCGGCAAGAAATCCGAAGATATATTTACCGGCATCCCAGGCCAAAAGGTCCAATATAAGTAATGAACTGGTCTCCCGAACAGGATAACGCCCTTCTCGCTGTGGATCGCTGGTTGAAAAACCGCGACAGCCAGGTGTTCCGGCTGTTCGGCTATGCCGGCGCTGGCAAGACCACCATGGCGCGTCACATCGCGGAGAACGCCGGCGGCGATGTCGCCTTCGCGGCGTTCACCGGCAAGGCGGCGCATGTGATGCGCCAGAAGGGTTGCGTCGGCGCGACGACCATCCACTCGCTAATCTATCGGCCGTCCAGCGTGGAGGAAGAGGGAGAGCCCTCCTTCACCATCCGTTATGACGCGCCCGCCGCTGACGCGGACCTCATCATCATCGACGAATGCTCCATGGTGGATGAAGACCTTGGCGCCGATCTTCTCTCCTTCAAAAAGCCGGTGCTGGTGCTCGGCGATCCGGCGCAGCTGCCGCCCGTCAAGGGCGGCGGCTTTTTCACCGAAGGCGAGCCTGATTTCATGTTGACGGAAATTCACCGTCAGGCGGCGGACAATCCGATCATTCGCCTGTCCATGGCGATCCGCGAAGGCGGCGAGTTCGATGAACAGTCGGATGAATGCCGCATCATTTCGAGGCGCGATGTCCAGACCGAGGAAATCATGGAAGCCGACCAGATTCTTGTCGGCGCCAACAAGACCCGAAAGCGCTATAATGACCGGCTGCGTGAATTGCACGGACACACGGACGCGTCGCCGGAAGCCGGCGAAAAACTCGTCTGCCTGCGGAACAACAAGAAAAAGGGCCTCCTCAATGGCGGCCTGTGGACGGTGAAACAGCGCATGAGCCCGCGCGGCGGGCGTGTGCGGTTTTCGGTCAATCCTGAGGAAGGCGGCAAGGCGGTCAATGTCTCGGTCCCGCGCGCCTTTTTCACCGACGGCCCGGAAGCGGTGCCCTGGCCTCAGCGCAAAGGCGCTGACGAATTCGATTATGGCTACGCCCTGACTGTTCATAAGGCCCAGGGCAGTCAGTGGGACAATGTCGTCCTGTTCGACGAAAGCTATATGTTCCGCGAACATGGCGCGCGCTGGCTCTATACGGGCGTTACAAGGGCTGCGGAGCGCCTCACGCTGGTGCGCTGAACGCTCCTTGCACGGAGCGCGAACCACGTTAGAATCAGGTCCAAGCATATGGAGGGAGACCGGCATGGATATCCAGCAGGCCGTTAAGACTGTTCTTGCAAATTACGCCAAGTTCGAAGGGCGCTCCGGACGCCCGGAATATTGGTGGTGGGTGCTCGCCTATTTCCTCGCGGCTATCGTTGCGGCCTTTGTCGGCGGCATGTTGGGCATGGGTGAATTGGTGCTCAACCTTTTGACACTCGCCTTGCTGGTGCCGAATATCGCCGTCGGCGTTCGCCGCTTCCACGATATTGGCAAGTCCGGCTGGTGGCTGTTGATCGGCCTGATCCCTCTCGTTGGCTGGATCGCCGTCATTTATTTCGCCGTACAGCCGTCGCAAGGCCCCAACCAATATGGCGAGGGCCCGCAAGGACCGGCTGCATAAGCCAGACGAAAACAGCGCCAACATGGCGCTGTTTTTTTAATCAAGCTTCGGCGCGATATGACCATCACGACCATCCACGGGGATAGCAATGATGGTGCGCGCTGAGCCCGGGGCTTCCGCGACAATGGGATCGCCGCGGGCGATAGAGGCGCCGCCGAGCATCTCGTTTGTATAACCCGGCGCATAGACCATCACATGAGGATGCCAGGCGCCGATCCCCTCCCCAAGACGTTGCGCGGCGGAATACATATAGGCGAACGCAACGCCGTCGACCGGCGCAATCTCACCCTTATCAAAGGCGCCCATCACCGCATCTCTCACCTGATCATGAGACTTGCCTTCAACGCCAAGTTCGGCGCGCAGAAATTGCTCTTTCATGGGCGCGCCTGACGCCTTCGGATCATAACAAATCGGCGCGACAACGCTGCCCGGCGTTTCAAACAGATCACGTTGCGCATTAAAAGCAGCGCCCCAGCGGCGCATGACGAGACAGTTGAACCCATTCGTTCCTTCAACTGCGATTTCATAGCCCGCCTCGCCCAGCACCCAGACGCTTGCGTCCGTTGAAACCGACGCGGGGCCGGCGCTGCGGGCGATGGCGATTTCTTCGTCCTTGGGCCAGACGGGATCTTCAGCAGCGAGAGCGGGCGCAAAGGCCGCCGTCACCAGAGCCGCGAGAAAACCGGATAATTTGACCATGAATGCCTCCTTTTGGCGTCGCGGCGCCGTGCGCCGCCAAAAAAGAGACGCCCGGGCCCAGCCGGTTTCGACAAACGGGTCTCGTATACGCAACCTTTCGGTCTTGCCGGTGTTCCCCTGATGCAAGCATCAGCAGGCCAACCCGATGTCCTATGTGAAATCCAGCCTCGGCGCAGACGAAGAGATCCTGATGATCGCCCGGTTTCCGTGGCCCTATCATCTGGTCGCCTGGGGCGCGCTTCTGGTTCTCGGGATTGTCGGCGTGGGCGTCATCATCTGGGCGATGATGCTGGTGCATTTCGCCACGACCGAAGCCGCGCTGACGACGCGCCGGGTGGTTTACAAAAAAGGCCTGTTCACACGCGAGACCCTGGAGCTCGGGGTTTCCACCATCGAACAGATCGAACTTCACCAGGGGTTCTGGGGCCGGATTTTCGGTTTCGGTGTTGTTGAAGTTTCCGGAACGGGCGACGGACAAATCCGAACTCACAGTATGGCCGATCCCGTGAAATTCCGGCGCCTTGTCACCGACGCCAGAGCCCAAGACCGCGCCATCGTCGTCGAGCAAACGGAATTCAATCAAGCCGACGCCCGCACCCGCGCGCGCGAACGTTTGCAACTGTCGTCCTAAGCGCCGCGAACGGCGTCCACTCGAAAGGCGCCGTCAAGCCTGCCTTCAACGCGTTTGAACAAAACATCGATCAAATCAAAAATCAGATCGAATTCGTGAAGAATGCGCTCCACGCGCGCCGGCCCTTCCAGCGGCGCAAACATCGATCCCATATTGAGTTTGTCGCCGGTTTCGAGCGCAAGACATAGCTTCCCGCCCGTAAACGCCGCGCGCAATTTCGCTCCGTCAAACAGGCGGTCAAGCTCCTCGAACCGCTCGAGCACCAGAGGATCGAGCAGTTCGCGCGCCTCCACCTGATCAGTGGACCACGCCTCGAAAATCTTTTCGAATTTAGGCGAGACGATGCCAATATTCTGAAATTCCTTGCCGGGCTTGCCGAGGCGGTTCAACAGCCCAGCGTCTCGGCGCACCACCGTCTCGCCCAGAAATTTCTTGTGATAGTCGATCACCAGAAGCTGGCCATGAAAGACCGTGCGCGTCGAGGAATTCTTGCCGCCGGATTTGTATTTCAAATGCGCTTCGCACATGACGAATTCGGCGCCGTGGCGTTCGCCGCGCACTTCGTCCTCCCAGCTTTCGCGGTTGAAATTTGCGATCAGCTTCAGCCGCTCATAGTCATGAAAATATGAAGGCCGTTCGATGTCGCGCCGATAGGCGCAACCGAGCCGTTCGCAGACCCGTTGCAGCAATCCGCCGGTGATGTCGCCGCGCGTCTTATTAACTCGCCACATGGCCGCCCCTGCGCCCAACACGCCCAAAATCCCGCCGACCTGGATATTCCCCTCCCCAAAGGGAAGAAACCGGAAGCCGGCAAACGCGATGACGGCCGCCGCAATTGCGATCAATCCCGCCTGCATCACCGCATTCTGGCGCGCATCCTCCTTGCCGCGCAGATAAGGCGCGATGTCGCTCTCGTAAAACGCGGCGAAGCCTTGAAACTCCTCGCGCTCAGACGGCGGTGTGATGCTCATTCGGCCCTGCCCCCCAGGTTCAGCCCGGCGATCCTGATAGGAAATTGTTAACTCTTCTTTTCCGCCCAGACACCGCCAGGCCAAAAAATTCACTTTCACCTAGATATTACAAGCCTGCCCGCGCTGACTATACGGCGAATTAACCAAGATTTCAGAAGCTGCCGGGCAAACCATCCGGAACCGTAGCCTGATGCAGAAAATTATAAAAAAGATTGCGACTTTTCTCGGCGCGCCGGGCGATACGACGCCAGACGTGGTGATAGACCGGCAAGTGCGCGAACTGAAGCAACAGATGCCGCGTGTGCTTATTGGCATTGGCCTGACATCGGCGCTGATCGGCTTTCGCTTTTTTGAACATGATCGCGCGCTGATCCTGATTTTTGTCGGCGGTTATTTCGCTTTTCTGGCGGCGCGGATCCCTGTCTGGCTTCGTCTCGACGTCAACGCCATGCTGCCTGAGGCGAAGCGCCGCCAGCTTGGCGCGACGCCCATTATTGCACTCGGTCTTGGCCTGTCTTGCGTAGCGATCGCCATTTATCTTTCGCAATTCGCCGACAAACAGGGCCTGATCATGCTCGGTCTGTGGTGCCTTTATTGCGGCGTTGCAAGCGCCATGGGGCTGACGGCCCTGCCTCGGGCGTCAAGCATTCCCCTGTTCACATGCATTCTTCCGTTCACACCCGTCATGTTCGCCACAGGCGATATGGACCTCATCATTCTTGCGCTCATCATGATGATCGGCGCTGTTGTGGCGCATTTTCACAATACTCATTTTGGCGAGGTGCTCGCCGAAATTTCCATCAGCAAGCAGACGGTTGAACAACATGCTGAACGCGCAGCCATGCGCTTCCGGAACTTTATCGAAAATACATCCGACTGGGCGTGGGAGTTCAATGCTAAGGGCGAGCAAGTCTATATCTCGCCCAATTTTGAAAAAATCACCGGCATCCCGAGCAGCCACCGGCTTGGCCAATACAGCCTGAATATTTCCCAGCTCGATAAAGGCCGGTCGATCAAGGCCGAGGAAGAATTCATCCGGCTCTTCAACAAACATGTTCCCATAGAAGGTCTGCGCCATAACGTCATCAAGACTGACGGCGACGTCATGTGCATCGCCGAATTCGCCATGCCCCAGTTCGACAATAACGGTGAGTTCACAGGCTATATCGGCTGGTCAAAAGATATCACCGAGCAGGCGGAAGCCGAAGAACGCCTGCGCGAGAGCGAGGCGCGATATCGCGATTTCGCCGAGAGCGCCGGCGACTGGGTGTGGGAGATCGACGCGGATTTGCGTTACACCCATATTTCGGAGCGAGCGAAAGAAGTCACCGGCGTCGACCATGACTGGATCATCGGCACAAAGATGACGATGGAAGGCAACAAGGTCAGCGACGAAGCCTGGCGGGAACTGAGCGAAACCATTCGGCAACGAAAACCGATCCAGAATTTCATCTCTTGCGTAGACTTTGAAAAGAGCGGGCGTTCTTTATGGATTGAACGCAGCGCCAAGCCGGTGTTCGGTCCCGATGGTGACTTCAAAGGCTATCGCGGTGTCGCGCACGACATTTCCGAAAGCATGGCCGCGAAAATCGCAGCAGCCGACGCGCTGAAGAAGCTTGAAGAGGCCAACGCAAATCTTGAGGACATCGTCCATCAACGGACACAGGATATTGAAGAAAAGTCCCAGTTGATGGGCGAGGTGCTCGAATCCATGGCGCAAGGCGTTGTGGTGATTGACGACAACTACAAGATTGTCGAGCTTAACGAAAAAGCGTGGCGCATTTCCGGCATGCCAAAAAGCGCCTGGGCTCCCGGAAATGATATTCGCCCGCTTTTACAGATCGGCATCAATCACGGCATGTACGAGTATACTAGTGTCGAAGAATATTTCGACGATTGTGATTCTTCGCTTAACGCCGGTAAAGATTTCCGAGTGGTGCGGCGCCAGAAAGACGGGATCGTCATTGAGGAAAGCACCCGTCGGCGCCCTCACGGCGGTCTCGTCATCACCTATCGCGACATCACCGAACAACAAATTCGCGAAGATGAATTGCGCGCCCTTTCCGCACAACTCCTCGCCTCAAAAGATGAGGCAGAAGCCGCGAACCGGGCCAAGTCTGAGTTTCTCGCCAATATGAGCCATGAAATCCGCACGCCCATGAACGGCGTGATCGGCATGGCTTCACTGCTTCTTGATACAAAGTTAGACGAGAACCAGTCCGACATGGCGCGCGTGATTGTCAGTTCCGGCGATGCGCTGCTCAAGATCATCAACGATATTCTCGATTTCTCAAGGCTCGAAGCCGGCAAGTTACGTCTCGTCAAGGAAGAGTTCAAACTGCGCGAATGCGTCGAAGATGTCGCCGCGTTGTTGTCTCTGCCTGTCGAGGAAAAACACCTTGAACTTATGGTGCGCTACCAGCCGGAGGTCGATTGCGGCTTCATCGGCGATCCGGGGCGTTTGCGTCAGGTAATCACAAATCTCGTCGGCAACGCAGTCAAATTCACCGAGAAGGGCCACATTCTGGTCGAGATCGGCGGCGTGCGCCGCGGTGAGATCGCGGACGTGACGATTGACGTCACCGATACGGGTTGCGGCATTCCCGAACACAAGCTGAACGCTATTTTCGACGAGTTCGAGCAGGTCGACGGCTCCTCGGCGCGCAAGCACAATGGCGCCGGCCTTGGTCTCGCGATCAGTCAGAAAATGATCGAAGCCATGGGCGGCGAGATTTCCGTGGAAAGCGAAGTCGGCAAAGGCTCCACCTTCCACATTCGACTTCCGCTGGCGATTGACGAAAATGCGCCGATGAAAGTGATCGCGACAGACGCCACCTTCGCCGGGCGGCGCGCCATCATTGTCGATGACAACCCGGTCAACCGCACTATTCTGAAAGAGCAGCTCGCTTCCTGGGGGCTCGCCGCCGACGCTGTTGAAAGCGCAGAAGACGCGCTGGTCGCTATCCGCGCCGCAAATGCAAAAGACGAAGCCTACTCCATCGGCATTCTCGACTTTCAAATGCCCGGCGCTGACGGCATCGAACTCGCCCGCATCATCAAGAGCGACCAGGCGCTTGCCTCAACGCCTCTGGTCTTGTTGACCTCGGCGGGGCGCAAGGGCGATCCTTCCGGGCTCGCCGGCGATCTCTTCTCCGCCTATCTCGTAAAGCCCGCCCGCGCCTCCATGCTGCTTGACGCGATCCTGACGGCGCTCAATGACGGCGCAGTGGCGCAGCTTCGCACCAAGACCGAAACCCTTGCTGAGGGGACAAGCGCAAAGGCCTGTCCTTTCACCAGTGACGGGTCGCCGCTCCACGTCCTCGTCGCTGAAGACAACATCGTCAATCAGATGGTGATCAAGGCGATGTTGCAAAAACTTTGTTGCGACGTCGCCATCGCCTCCAATGGCAAGCTCGCTCTTGAAGAATATCGCGAGAATACGCCGGACATTGTGCTGATGGACATGTCCATGCCGGAAATGGATGGCGCACAGGCCACAAGCCATATTCGCAAGCTTCAGGAGGAGACCGGCGTCCACACGCCAATCATCGGCGTGACGGCCCATGCGCTGCGCGAAGACCGTCAGCGTTGTCTTGACGCCGGCATGGACGACTATTTGCCCAAACCGGTGAAGCAGGATGCGTTGCTGGAAGTGATCACCCGATGGACCAGCGGCCGCGATGTGAAAAGCGCCCGCGCCTAGAGCGGTTCAATTGAACGCCGGGTCAGTCATCAGCCCCGCTATTACGGAAAATGTCCTAGACGTCCGCCATCTGCAGGATGGCGTCTTCTGCGCCGTCACTGGTCTGGCTCTGGCGCCGCCACAAGGACGCATAAAGGCCGTCTTTGGCGATCAGATCCTGATGGCGGCCCTGCTCGACAATCTCGCCATCGTTGAAAACGAGGATCATGTCTGCGCCCGCAATCGTCGACAGCCGGTGCGCCACGGCGATTGTCGTGCGCCCTCGGGCGGCTTCCTTCAGCGCCGCCTGCACTTCCTGCTCTGTGGTTGAGTCGAGCGAAGACGTCGCTTCATCGAGGATCAGGATCGCCGGATCGAGAAGAATGGCGCGAGCGACGCCTACACGCTGTTTTTCACCGCCTGAAAGCTTGAGACCGCGTTCGCCGACCTTGGTGTCGAGTCCCGCCGGCAGGCTTTCGATGAAGCCGCGAAGCTGCGCCCGGTCCGCCGCCGCCATGATTTCCTCGTCGCTGGCGTCAAGACGCGCATAAGCGAGATTGAAGCGCAGCGTGTCATTGAACAACACCACCTCCTGCGGCACGAGACCCAGCGCGGCGCGCAAGGATTGCTGGGACACGGCGCGAATATCCTGACCATCCACGAGAATGCGGCCGGACGCCGGGTCGTAAAACCGGAACAGAAGTTTCAGGACTGTGGACTTGCCCGCGCCCGATGGGCCGACGACCCCCACAAAGGCGCCGCCCGGCACGGTGAACGAAACATCCTTCAATCCGCTGGCGCGCCCTTCATGGGCGAAAGCGACATGATCAAAACGGACATCGCCTTCGCCGGATATGAATTGCCTTGCGTCAGGCGCATCCGCCACTTCGGATTTACGATCCATGAGGGCGAAAAGTTTTTCGATGTCGACCGAGCCCTGTTTGATTTCACGCCAGGCCCAGCCCAGAATATTGAGCGGGCGATAGATATTGAGCAGCATCAGCATCACGGCGGTCACATCGCCTGCTTTCATCTCTCCGCTGATCACCCCATGCCCGGCGAGCAGCACCGCCGCCAGCAGGCCGCCGGTCATGATCAGTTCCTGTCCGGCGTTCAGAACCGAAAGAGACTGCTGCACCTTCACCATATGGCTGTTATAGTCCTGCTGGGCTTCGTCATAGCGCCCGGCCTCCCGGTCTTCCGATGCGAAGGCCTTTACCGTTTCGAAATTCGCCAGCGTGTCGAGCGCGATGCCGCGCAGGCGCGTGTCCGCTTCATTCATGGCGCGGCGCTGTTTGTTGCGCCACTCCGTCACGGTGATCGTAAATCCGGAATACAAAACGATCACAATGACCGCGGCGAGGGAAAACTGAACGCCATAAAAGACCGCAAGCACCACCGCCGCAAAGACAAGCTCCACAATCGTCGGGCCGATATTGAAGGCGAGGAAGCGGAAGAGATAATCCATCGCCCCGGCGCCGCGTTCGATGATGCGGTTCAGCGCGCCGGAACGCCGGGTAAGGTGAAACTGCATGTCGAGATGCTGTGCGTGGCGGAAGGCGTCGACCGCGAGGAGCCGCTGGGCGTCCTGGGTCACAGGCGAGAAAAATCCGTCACGCACATAAGGGAGCCCGTTTGCGGCGAAACGCGCGGCGGCGAACAGGATGAAGAACACTGCAAAGGACAACCCCGCCGAAGCCGTCTCGCCGTCGATCAGGCGGTTGACGCCATTGCCCATGAACACCGGGGCGATAACCGCGAAGCCCTTTGAGATGACAGTCAGGAAAAAGGCGAGCGCGATTCGGAAGCGCCATTTCACCAGCTCAGGCCTCAGAAGGACCTTGAACATCCGGGCGATGGACTGGCCGAAGGGGGTCGGCGCGGAGTTAAATTCCTGGTCATGATCGGGCGGCATAGACCGCAAAATGGGGTCGAAAGGTCGAAAAAGCTAGGCCGCGGGCCCATAAAAGGCGGCGCCTGCCGCCCCATCCGCGAATCGACTATCAACCGGGTGTTAACTCTACCTACTCTCTAAGTCGCTATAATGACCTCGCGCAGGTTCGGGAGAGCCTAGGCGCAAGTGGATGATCGATGCGTAAAAAGGACAATCGGCTCACGGAACGGCTGGCGGCGATTAAAAGCGCGGCGCCAACCATTACGGATGGCCGCATTCCGCCGCCAAAAAAACGCGGCCCCCCGGATCGCGACAAACGCGACGCCGTCTTTCGCCCCGGCAAGATCTATCTCTCAAAATCCGACCAGGTCCGCTGCGTGATCCGTAATGTGAGCCAGGGCGGCGCCTATGTGCATCTCGAAGGGATGCAGCCTCTGCCGGCAATCGTCATGCTGCGCTTCGAGCAGACCGGCGTCATCAAAAAGGCTCGCGTCGCCTGGCAGAACGATATTGAGGCGGGCCTCGCCTTCGTTAAAGACGTAACGCCCGGCCGCACTGGGCCGGACCCCCACGAAATTCCGCCGGTAGTTGCGCGCTGAGCAAGGTCTAACGCCGCACCACCTTCCCCAAAAAGGCTGACTACCTACCAGGGCAGGACATCGCCATTATAGGCGACAAGCCGCGGCTCGCCCGGCGTCATGGCCGCGATCTGTTTGCGCAGCCCCGCGACGCTCTCCTCCGGCGTGACCGGCGCCTCCGCGCCGCCCATATCGGTTTTCACCCAGCCGGGATGGAACAGGCCAACGGCGACGCCTGCTTGCGTAAAGAGCGGCGCGAGCGATTTGATCGCCATATCGAGCCCCGCTTTCGAGGTGGAATAGGCCGGCGCAAAACCGCTGGCGTTTTCAATTGATCCAAGCTGCGAGGAGATCGCCGCGAACTTTCCTTTTGCTTTTTTCAGTTGCGGGCCAAACGCCTCCAGCGTCGCCACGGGGCCGAGCGTATTCACCTTCAGAAGATTTGAAAAAGCCTCAAAGTCATAACCGCCAAAGTCACCGGTATCCTTGCCGCCGGCGCCGGCATTAGCGACGACGATATCGAGCGGCTCGTCAATCTTTTGGCCAAGCGCTTTCACCGCAGCGAAGTCCGAAACATCGAGCTTGTGCAGAACGATGTCTCCGCTAATGGCTTTCAGGGCGTCCGCCTTGTCCGGATTGCGGCAGCAGGCGTGCACCCGCGCGCCTTCGCCCGCATATTGTTTGACAAATTCAAGGCCAATGCCGCGATTGGCGCCGGTGATGAGAACAGTCGTCATAATCTTGTTTCCTTATTTCAGCCCGGCCATTTTGCGCACCAGCTTCCATTCCTTTTCCGTCACCGGCTGAACGGAAAGGCGCGCATTTTTTACGAGCTTCATCTCGGCGAGTTTCGGTTCGGCCTTGATATCCGCAAGCGTCACCGGCTCTGCAACCGGCTCCACTGCAACGACATCGACCACGAGCCAGCGTTCGTCATCGGTGGTCGGGTCCTGATAGGCCTCCTTCGTTACCTTCACAACGCCGACAACCTGTTTCTCGCCGCCCGTGTGATAGAAAAAAGCGAGATCGCCTTTTTTCATGTCCCGCATAAAATTGCGCGCCTGCGCGTTGCGGACGCCGGTCCAGATTTCGCCTTTCTTGCCCCTGGCGATTTGTTGATCCCAGGACCAGTCTTCGGGTTCTGTTTTTAGGAGCCAGTAAGCCATAGCTTAGTTTCCTTTCCGCCACTCACCCTTGGCTGAGCGAGCAAGCACATCTACAGAGTTTGTGAGGCTAAACAGGCGCCAGTGCATGGTTTGATCCATCCAATCGCGATTCCATTCCGGGAAAATTCTATCTCTCCATGCAGAGTTTTCAATTTTCAATATCGGATAAATTGCGCCGGAAAAAAATTCAGTATCAAGCGTTGGACGTTCTGAAGCGCCCCACTGCCAATCTTCCCAACCTTCTTCACTTGTGTTTAGCGCATAGACATCTGTGAAAATGATTTCCATGTAACTCGAAAGATCTCTGATTGCTTCGCGTGTGCCTTGAAGAATATTGCGAACAGTATTTTCCGCACCTTCGGAACTGACTGCGACAAGCTTCAAAGGAGAAGCGATGATCCGCGCATCTTCAAACTCCGATTCAATCTTGAAATCGAAAAAGCGACATTCAATAACTCCGAACGACTCTTCCTTGATATAAATCTCTTTCTCTGCATCGCTCACGGTAGCAACAGTTCTGCGTCGCCCAGCGGTTCGAAGTAATGTGCTATGTCGGCGTCTTTCACCTCAGCGAGTGACGCGGGCGCCCATTTCGGGTTGCGGTCCTTATCGAGAATTTGCGCGCGCACGCCTTCGAAAAAGTCATGACCTTCCATCACCCGGCGCACCATGCGGAATTCCATTTTCATGACCTCGTCGAAATCGAGTTCGTGGCCGTGGCGCATCTGTTCAAAGGTCAGCCGCATGGATGTCGGTGACATTTTCTCCAACGTCTCTAGCGTTTGTTTCGCGAACGCGCCGCCGTCAGCTTTCAAAGCTTCCATTAGCGCGTCGAGCGTTTCATGGCCTTGAAACAGCCGTGCAATCTCTTCGCGACTGTCGTTCACCGGCGCATGACCGGGATCGCCCGCATAGATATCGAGCACCGTTTCAATATCGGCGTGTGCGGAGTGGCTCAGCGGCGTTTTCAATAACGCTGATGCAAGCTCATCATATTTGTCGCCGGGCGCGTAATGGGTGGCGATGCCCGCCGCCATGCAGTCAGCGGCTTTGGCGCGGGCGCCCGTTAACGCGTAGTACAAGCCGAGACCGTCATGCAGGCGCGGCATGAAATGCCCGCCCCCCACATCGGGAAACAGGCCAATCCCTGTCTCAGGCATGGCGAACAAGGTCGCGTCGCCCGCCACGCGAAAATCCCCATGCACCGATATGCCGACGCCGCCGCCCATGACGATGCCGTCAATCAGCGCCACATAGGGTTTCGGGTAATGATAGATCAGCGAGTTATTGCGATATTCCTCGCGGAAAAATTCGCAAGCTTGGGCTGGATCTTCTTTCGCCGTGTCATGCAGCCAGCGAATGTCGCCGCCGGCGCAAAAGGCGCGCTCGCCCTCGCCGCGCACCATCACCGCTTTCACCGGAGACCTTGCGCCCGCCCATTCGATCAGTTGCGCGCGCATGGCCTTGACCATGTCCCAGTTGAGCGCGTTCAGCGCCTTTTCGCGGTTGAGCGTGACAACGCCCCAGTCGCCTGTCTGTTCAAAGAGAATGTCTGTCGTCATCAACACGCTTTCTGCCGCCAATCAAATTCACGACGGCGATCACAAAAAGTAAAAGCCCGGCATAGAGAAAACCGCTTAATTGCGGAATGTCTCCGCTGGCGATCCGCTCGATCACCGTCAGCATCATGGAAAACGCCGAAAGCGGCGTTTGCGCGGCTTCAAGCTCAACGCCGATCTGCGCAAAGGCCCCGAGATAGGAATAAGCGAGCAGCCCAAGGCTCGCGAGAAACAGTCCGATGGAAATCAATATCCTCATGGGGACCAGCCTTCCAAAGGGTTACTCCTCTTCCTCTTCTTCAAGGGGCGTTCCTTCAAAGCCGGGCATCCCCGGCATCGGGTGATCGCGCTCCTTGGTGAGCGGCGTCATCACGCCTTCCTTTTTGCGGCGATGATTGATCCAGCGGAACAATATATAGGCCGCCAAAAGCGTGATCGTCACCAGCGGCATCCAGACAATCGCCTCTTCGCCCGCCACCGCCCCGACCGTGTGAAACAGGGAAAACACTACGCCAATATAAAGCGATGCGGTGAACACCAGCGTCAGCACATATTTCGGATAATAAGCCTTAAAAAATCCGGCCGCGATATAGGTTGGAATGCGCGTGCCGGGCACGAAGCGCGCCGTCAGCATGGTCTGCAGAAACTCCTTGCGGATCAGATCGCCGGCGACGGAGACCCCCGGCTTCTCCGCAAATTTATGCGCCCATTGATAACGGCGCGCGAGCCGGCCCATCCAGTATTTCCAGGCGTCCGAAGCGACCAGCCCCGTGAGGATCGCCGCAATCAGCAAAACCGTCGGCGCGGTTCCAGCCAGCGACGCCGTCGCGGCGAGGATGACGCCAAAGTCTTCCTGAAGAAATGGCGTCAAAAAAAGAGCGCCAAACAGCACCCACCAGCTCATCGTCGCCATGTCGCCTGCTTCAAACCCGAACATTCGGTTCCCACTCACCCCGTTGCCGCCCCGGCTGTTTAGGCGATTGCCGCGCTCCGGGGAAGACCGCGTTCATCAGCCCTGTCCGCCGGAATGCGCGTCCCTTCCGGAGCGGGAATAAAATTTGAAACAAAGGCTTAGCAAAACATTTGCGCCCCGCCGATAGGTTCAACCTCTGATTTACGCGGTCGCATCGCCGCATGCAGGGGAAAAACGCCATGTTTGTCGTCACCTATGACAACTATCAGGACGCCACGCTGGGCCTGACCAAATATGTAATCCTGCCGGTCCTGATCTTCGGGCCGTTTGTCTATCCCTCAATCCTGCTCATGAATGACGGTCAGGTCGCTTATGCGGGTTTATGCGCGCTCCTGTGCCTGGCGTTCTTTTATTTCGCCTTCAAGGCTAAGGGCTTCATGAAAGTCCTGGCGATCGCCGGCGTGATCGGATGCTGGATCGGCGGCGTCCTCCTGAGCGAAAAGCTGAAGGAAGACTTCGCAGCGCGGGACGTCCAGGCGAGGGAAATCATTCAAATGGCGGGCTACCAGAACTATGGCTTCAGGAAAGAGCCCGAATACAGCCCGCTCGCCGAACTCTATCCGCAAGAGCTGACCGCATGGCTCGACGCGCTCGATATAGAGACCCATTTTGGCAAGCGCGATAATATGAGCGCGCTCAACATCCCCGTGACGACGGAAAAGAGCGAAGAAGAATATTTCACTGTCAGGCCCAAAAACATGGTCGCCGACTATCGAAAGCTCGCCGCCCGTCATGGCGACTGGGTCGGTCTCCACCATGTTTGCGTGAAGACAAATATTCGCGGCAACAAGGCGCTGCCGCGTCCCGCCTCTTGCGAAAGCTGGGATGCGATCAGGCAGAATTACGGGATCGACATCCCCCAGCGCGTCGCAACTGCGTTAAGCGCAAATGCTGACAAGTCCTGTACGGACTTCGCCATTTGCAGCGCGGCGCAAAGCCATTTCGGCCTCGACCTGCCCGATGACGGCGCGCAACTGGCGTCGGCCCGCTAGCTGTCGCGTCCCATCGCTTCCGCTTCGAGCTTGGTGATGGGACCTTCCTTGAACAGGTAGGTCCGCAACTCCTTGTCAAAGTCCGGTGAATTGCGCCGCAGCCATTCAAGCGCCATGGCGGCGTGTTCGATTTCCTCTTTCATATTGTGCAAGAGGATTCCCTTCAGCGATGCGTCGTCGCAGTCGTCAGCGCGCTGCTGATACCAGTCCACAGCCTCAAGCTCCTCCATCAGGGAGGAGATCGCCTGGTGCATGTGAATCGTTTGTTTGCTCAGCCGCTCCCGCGGTGCATGCAAGCCTTCGCTGGACATAAATGCTCCTGTCGCCGTATCTGTTGGTTTCAGGCCCGGCCTTGTCGCCGGAGGCCCTAAATCCTGTTGAGTGTCTTCTTGAGAACGCCCTGACAGCTTATCACGATTTTCATCGCGTTCGCCCCGCCGTCGCCAGAACCGCCACATAGCCGCACCCCTTCCCACATCTGAAGAAAGAATTGTTGGCGGTCATGTTGCAGTGCGTCAAGAGCTGAAAATATCAGCGCAAATTGAAGGCGGCGCTATTCGACCAGCCTAAGCCCCGGCTCCACATCGACGGCCAGACGGCCGCTCGCCGCGCCGATGACATGGGTGATGGCGCCGCCATCGGCGGCCAGCGGCGCGGTGACGGAGCGCAGCAAAAGCCGGCGGCCGTCGCACAAGGTCAGCGTGTCGTCCCGGTAATGGGGCGCCTCTGACGCCACCGCCGCGTAGACATCTGCGGTCGCCTTGTCGAGAAGCGTCAGGGTCCAGTCATCCTCGCCGCTCAGATGCACGTCGGAGAGTTTTGCGAGACAATCGCCAAGGTAAATGAAAAACGGAAAACCGATGCTCTTTTCCAGGTCGACGGCGAAAATCCAGTCCCAGTCATCACCGAGATCGGATTCCTGCATCGCCTCCCAACTTGGAAACTGCCCCCTCGCCGATCGCGCCCAGACATCGACGAGGCGCCGGGTCAATCTCCGGTCAGCCGCCGGCGCCACAACCACGTCGCCGAAAAGGTCCGCCACATCGCTCAGCATCATCGCCCCGTAAAGTTCCCGTTATCGCGATGAACTATAGAACAGGTTCGTAAGCTGACGATTTTCAGAAACTGGCGTATTTAGATCAAATTCCCCGGCATGAGTAACCATGCAGTCATTCACCCGGGAAATGTTTGGCTAAACGTTGCGCCCTTTTGCAGCGCCGAAAATATGGGTGACGTCCTGGCCGTTCTCCGACAGGGGCAGCAGGATCGAGCGGAAGGCGACGCGCCGCCCGTCATCGAGCTGTTTGATGTCGTTAAACTCCACCGGCGCGCGCGCGAGCGCGGCCTCATCCATCTTGGCCATGGCGGTGTCGAGCAATGTTTTCTCGCGCCGCGGATCGCCCATGGGATAGGCGGTGGAATAACGTGCGATCGCATCTCCCATGAACAGAAAATATGGGAAAATATCCGATAGCCTCATATCCACCGCGAAGCAGAACGGCCAATCGGGACCAAAATTGAGCGCCTCGATCTCCTGGAGCGACGGCAACTTGTCATCCGACAGACGAGCCCATTTGTTCCGAATCCGCTCGGTGAGCCGGCGTTCGGTGATTCTCGATGTCGTCTTTCTCCCCGCTGCCTCTAGTACTTCCAGTTTCATAGAACCCGCCTGATGCAACGTAAGCCGGAGCATAGGCCGCAAGCCATGAAAAAGGGCTAACAGGTCCCGGCGGGTTTTGTTGAAAATTTGAAGGAGTTTGCGGGGCGCGCCTCTTTGCGCATGCCCCCTGCGTCATCCCTTGGAGCCCTTGGACCGCCCCTCGGTCACCCCTCAATCCCGGCTCGCGATGAGCGTCCGCCGGGGGGTGACGGTGTTGACGAGCGGCCCTATAAGGGCGGTCAGGCAACGCTTAAAAAGGGGTATTTCCATGAATCCAGGTTGGATGGCTGTCACCACGATCCTCGCTTTTGTGATCTTTTTCGCGATCCTCAATCTTTTGGAAAAAGGCAGCGTCGACTAGGCGGCCCGCCCTCAAGGCCCGTTCTCCGCGAACCGGCCTCTTTCAGCCCCGCCCACAGCCGCTCTGGAAAGCGAATAAAGGCTTCCCATATGGGGGCTTGCGGCCGGGCCAATGCTCCGCCGCCCTGCGCAACATAGGCGTTTCATGATCCCAGAGATCGCACCCCAGATCGCATTCATCATTCTCGGCCTCGCCATTCTGCTTGTCGCAGGCGACCTGCTTGTGCGCGGCGCAGTCGGTCTCGCGGCGGCGCTGAAAATTCCGGCGCTGCTGATCAGCCTCACCATCGTCGCTTTCGGCACGTCGGCGCCGGAGCTTGTCGTCACGGTGCAGGCGGTGTTGAGCGGCAATGACGGCATAGCGCTCGGCAATATCATCGGGTCGAACATCGCCAATGTCTTTCTGGTGCTGGGCGTGCCGGCGATGATCTATCCGGTGACAACGCATGTTCTGGGCCTGCGCCGTCATGCGGTCATTATGTTGATCGCAACCGTCGGATTTCTCGCCGCCGCCTATGGTCCGGGCGAGATAGACGGAAGGATCGGCGCCGCGCTGTTCGCCGGCATTTTGATGTATGTCGGCTATATGTGGGTGCGGGCGAGCACCGGCAAATCCGAGGATCCGCTGCTCGATGAAGTCGAAGAGTATAAAGAGACGAAAGGCGTTAGCCTCAAAACCATGCTGTTTCTGGCGGCCGGCCTTATTGGTCTGCCGGCCGGCGCACATCTTCTGGTGTCGCATGGCGCAGACCTCGCCACCAATCTTGGCGTGCGCGAGGAGTTGATCGGCCTCACCCTTGTCGCCTTCGGCACCTCTCTGCCGGAGCTGGCGACTGTGTTCGCCGCCGCTCTACACAAGAAGTCGGACGTCGCTATTGGCGGCGTTGTCGGCTCGAACATTTTCAACATCCTCGCCGTGGGGGGCGCCGCCGGTCTTGCAGGCACAGCGGCCTTCGACACGGCCTCTCTGACGCTCGACCTGCCGGTGATGGCGGTCGCCGCAATTGCGCTTGCAGCCTTCGTCCTCACCCGCAAGGACATTGGCCGCGTCGCAGGTCTCATCTTCACCGGCGCATATATCGGCTTCATCCTGATGCTCGCCGAAAACGCCGGAGCGTTTTAGACAATGAGCGCGGGCGCACCGGGCGCGGCTCTGATTACCGGCGCCGGCAAAAGGCTGGGCCGCGCGATGGCCCTAGCGCTTGCAGACGCCGGCTATGATGTCGCCGTCCATTACAACAGCTCATCCGCCGACGCCGATGCGGTCGTTTCCATGATCGAGGCGAAAGGCCGCCGCGCCGCCGCCGTCAAAGCCGATCTCTCAAAAGAAACCGAAACCGCAGCGCTGGTCGACGCTGCGCGCCATGCGCTCGGCCCTCTTACTGTGCTGGTGAACTCGGCCTCCGCTTTTGAGCATGACGACATGGCGTCCATGACGCGCGACAGCTGGGATCTTCATATGGAGGTCAATTTGCGCGCGCCGGTGAAACTCGCCCAGGATTTCGCGGCGCAGGCGCCGACCGACAGCCTCATCGTCAACATCATCGACCAGCGCGTGTTGAAACTGACGCCGCAATTCCTTTCCTATACGGCGTCGAAAGCAGCGCTCTTCGCCCTCACCCAGACCATGGCTCAGGCGCTCGGCCCCAAAGGCGTCCGCGTCAACGCCATCGGGCCCGGCCCGACCCTGAAGAACCCGCGCCAGTCCGACCAGGACTGGCAGCGCCAGAACCAGTCTACGATCCTCGGCCACGGGGCGGACCCTGAGGATATATGCGGGGCGCTTCTTTATCTGTTGTCAGCGCGTTCGGTCACGGGACAGATGATCGCCGTCGATGGGGGGCAACATCTCACCTGGCGCACCGCCGATGTCCTGGTGCAGGAATAGACCCATGAGCAAGCCCAAAACGCCGTCCTCAGAAACGCCGCCTGACGTCACGCCGCTGCCGCGCAGCGCTACCGCGCCGCAACGGCGCATCTTTGTGCGCGGCCTGACGCTCGACGCCTATATCGGCGCCTATGAAAGCGAACAGGGCGTCACCCAGCCGATACGCATCGACTTCGAAGCCGACGTGATTGAACCCGCCAATCCCGTGAGCGACGAACTCGAAGACATTGTCTGTTATGACGAGATGACCCGGGGCATTAAAGCGATCATCGCCGAGGGTCACATCAAGCTGGTGGAAACTCTCGCTGAGCGCATCGCCGATCTGGTGCTGTCGCACCCGATGGTGATTTCCGCGATGGTGCGCATCGTCAAACCGAACGCCATCACCGAAGCGGACGCGGCCGGCGTCGAAATCAGCCGCACCAAAAGATAAGCCTAAAAAGCGTGACTGGCCTCGCCCATGGTCACTTCGCGGGTGCGCGACAACGCCCAGACGACGCCGCCGACCCCAAAGAAAACCGCCGCGCCTGAAAGCAGCGACAGGACGACAAAGGCCGCGCTCGATCCGCCCGGATAGAGCACCGAAAAGGCGTGATCTTCCGGGTCCACAAAAACCACGATGGATTCGCCAGGGCGGTGTTGCGCCTGCTCCGTCATCATGAACCAGCCCAGAAAGGTGCGCGTGCGCGACGCCTCATGGCTGCGGCCATCGAAAGAATAGACATAGCGCAGCTGCGCGCCCTCGCCTTCAAGCTGGCTGAGCACGATCGCATCTGCGGCGGGCCAGGTGACGCTCGCCCGCGACCGGGCGTAATCACGGACAACAAAACCTCCACAGGCGACGCCCAGCACCGCCATCGCCGTAAAGACAAACAGCACGATCGAGATGTCAGATTTTGTTTTCAGTTCCGGCGGCATTTGACCTTTTACCCGCGCGTGATTAGCTCCGGTGATAGATTTACCGCCCCTTTGTGAATGCCCGGTTAACCATTTCTCATGAGCCCTGAAACCACAGCAGAAACGACGGAAAAAGACGCGCTTTGCGGCGCTGCGCTGATCGCCGACCATGTGACGCGCTTGCCGGCCAAACCCGGCGTCTACCGGATGTATGGCGCGAAGGCCGACGTTCTCTATGTGGGCAAGGCGAAAAATCTGAAAAGCCGGGTTTCGTCCTATGCGCAGGGGCGCGGCCACTCGAACCGCATCCTGCGGATGATTTCCGAAACCCGGTCGATGGAGTTCGTGGTCACGGGCACCGAAACCGAGGCGCTGCTCCTCGAAGCTAATCTCATCAAACAGCTAAAGCCGCGCTACAATGTTATCCTGCGCGATGACAAATCCTTTCCGTTTATTCTCGTCGCCGAAGATCATGAAGCGCCGCAGATCCTGAAACATCGCGGCGCGCAGAAACGCCCCGGAACCTATTACGGCCCCTTTGCGTCGGCCGGCGCCGTCAACCGCACGCTCAACACACTGCAAAAGGCGTTTCTCCTGCGCTCCTGCACCGACAGCGTTTATGATGGCCGCACACGGCCCTGCCTGTTGCATCAGATCAAGCGCTGCGCGGCGCCTTGCGTCGGGCTGGTCAACGCCGAGGAATATAAAGAGCTGGTCGATGAGGCGAAAACTTTTCTGTCGGGCGAGAGCGCGCAAATCCAGCGCACCTTGTCCAGACAAATGGAGCAGGCCTCCGCCGATCTCGATTTTGAAAGCGCTGCGAAACTGCGCGACCGCATCCGCGCGCTTTCCTATATCCAGGGCGCGCAGGACATCAATCCCGGCGGCGTGTCGGAGGCCGATGTTTTCGCCATTCATTCCGAGGGCGGACAATCCTGTGTGCAGGTGTTCTTCTTCCGCGCCGGTCAGAACTGGGGCAATCACGCCTATTTCCCCAAACACGACAAGGAAGACGAACCGGCGGCGATCCTCGACGCCTTCATCGCCCAGTTTTACGACTCGCGCGAGCCGCCGCGTGAAATCTATGTGTCCGTCAAGCCGCCGCAAGCCGATCTCCTCGCCGAGGCGCTGACGATCAAGGCGGGCCGCAAGGTCGCCATTCACGAACCCCAGCGCGGCGAAAAGCGCGATCTCGTCAAAGCCGCGCAAATGAATGCGCGCGAGGCCCTGTCCCGGCGCATGGCGGAGAGCGCCAGCCAGCAAAAGAGCCTGCGCCAGCTCGCCGATATTCTGGGCCTCGAAGCGCCGCCAGAACGGATCGAAGTTTATGACAACTCCCACATTCAGGGATCGAACGCCGTCGGCGCCATGATCGTCGCCGGGCCCGAAGGCTTCGTCAAAAACCAGTATCGCAAATTCAACATCAAGACCGACAGCCTCGCGCCGGGCGATGATTTCGGCATGATGCGCGAGGTTATCACGCGGCGGTTCGCGCGGCTGATGAAAGACGAAAACGCAGAGCGTCCAGATCTCGTCATTATCGATGGCGGCAAGGGCCAGCTTTCCGTGGTGCTCGACGCCTTGAGCGAAATCGGCGTCGATCCGGAGGCGGAAGGCGTGACGATTATCGGCGTCGCCAAGGGCCGCCGTGAAAATGACGCTGGCGAAAAACGCATCGACCGCACCATGGGCGCCACAGGCGAGCAGGTGGTGACGCCGGGGCGCGAGCCCTTCACCCTGCCCCCGCGCGATCCGGGATTGTTCGTGTTACAGCGCCTGCGCGACGAGGCGCATCGTTTCGCCATTGGCGCGCATCGTGCGAAACGCAAGAAAGCCATCGCCGCGAACCCGCTTGACGGCGTTTCGGGCATCGGCGCGAAGCGCAAACGCGCGCTCCTCAACCATTTCGGCTCGGCAAAAGAAATCGCCCGCGCCAAACCCGCCGATCTGGCGGCCGTTGAAGGCGTCTCCGCGGCGCTGGCCCAGAAGATTTACGACTATTTCCACAGCGGCTGATGCATTTAGGACCATTGCGCCCTATATGTAGTCGCGCCTCGGCCGCATGGTGCTGTTCCCGGGCTTGACCCGAAAGGACCAGCGTCTTGTCCACCCCCAAAACCACCGCCGCGAACCGCGCCTATCGTCAGATTGACGCCAAGGCTGCGCGCGCGGAGCACGATAAAGAAAAACGCGACACCCTGAAAAAGACCGAGCGCCTGCGCGAATTGCGCCTCGCCAAGGAAGCCGAAGACAAGGCCGCCGACGCGCTGAAAGAGAAAAAGCCCGCGAAAAAGCCCAGAAAACGCGGTTTGCCTGAGTTTGAGCGCGAGCGCTGAGGCTGTTCTCAAAGGTTAAGATTTTTCGCCCACGGACGAATTTTGCGCTGCAACGTGATTTCGCTTGCATTTGCGCCGTTTAGGTCCATATAGACCCCATAGCTGGCCATGCGCGACTGCGCGCGGCTTCGGCTACAACCAAGATCAGGGCGTTTTTAATAACAAGCCGGTCTTCCTTTGACCGGAAACTGCCCGGGTGGCGCGTGTAAGCGGACTGACTTTCCGCATGGCCATTCTCATCCAACCAATATTTTGAGCGCCTGACACGCGGGTTCTCCTGAACCCAAATGCGTTCGCGTGTGTTCCGCGCCGGACGCGGAAAGATTTTTTGTGACTACTTTTGCTGATTTCGGCCTTTCAAAGCCGATCCTCACCGCGCTTGCGCGCGAAGGCCATACTACGCCGACCCCTATTCAAGAAGGCGCCATCCCCGTGATTCTCAAAGGTCGCGACCTGTTGGGCATCGCCCAGACGGGTACCGGCAAGACCGCAGCTTTTGCGCTGCCGATTCTTCATCATCTGGCGCAAGACCGCCGCCGCCCTGCGCAGCGTGAATGCCGCGTTCTGGTGCTGGCGCCGACGCGCGAACTCGCGCTTCAGGTGCTTGAGCGCTTCAACGCCTATGGCGCCGCGCAAGGCCTCTCCACCGGCCTCGTTATCGGCGGCGTCGCCTTTGGCAAACAGCGCGCGATGCTGCAACGCGGTCTCGACATTCTTGTTGCGACGCCCGGCCGCCTCATCGACATGGTGGACAAGGGCGCCGTTAAACTTGGCAGTGTTGAACATTTTGTCCTCGACGAAGTCGATCAGATGCTTGATCTCGGCTTCATTCATTCAATCCGCTCGATCGCGGCGAAGCTGCCCGAAGACCGGCAGAATGTGTTTTTCTCGGCGACCATGCCGCCGGCGATTGCGAAACTCGCATCGAACCTTCTTAACAATCCGGCGCGCGTGGAAATGGCTGCGTCGAAACCCTTGAAGATCGACCAGAGCGTCATCTTCGTGGAAAAACCCAACAAAGCCGCTACGCTGGTTTCTCTTGTCAAACAGGATGCGTTCAAGCGCGGTCTCGTGTTCTCACGCACCAAGCATGGCGCCGACAAGATCGTGCGTATGCTGAACGCCGCCGGCGCGCCGGCGCACGCCATTCACGGCAACCGCTCCCAGGTCCAGCGTGAAAAGGCGCTTAACGCCTTCCGCAATGGCAAGGCGAGCATCCTCGTGGCGACGGATATCGCCGCGCGCGGCATCGACGTGCAGGACGTCACCCATGTGGTGAATTACGACCTGCCTAATACGCCGGAAACCTACACCCACCGCATTGGCCGCACCGGCCGCGCAGGCGCAACGGGTACGGCAATCTCCTTTTGCTCCGGCGAGGAACGTCCGTTCCTGCGCGCCATTGAAAAGCTGACCAGGCAGACGCTGACTGACGCTAACGGCGAAAGTGTCGGCGAGGAGGAACGCAAAACGCGCGGTCCCCGCGCCGATGGACGCAAAAACGGCGAGCGCAAGGATTGGGGACGCAAACCCGGCGGGCGCAAACCTGGCGGCCGCAAATTCGAAGGACGCAAACCCGGCGATCGCAATCCTGACGGCGTAAACGCCGAAGGGCGCAACGACGCCAACGGCAAGCCCGCCTTCCATGGCGGCGACAGCCGCAAAGCAGGCGCCGGCGCGCCCGCCAATGAAAACCGGCGCCGCAAAGGCGCCCCCAATTCTCAACGCCCGCCAAAACCGGCGGCGTACCATTCAAATGAAGCGCTCCCCCATGAAAGCGCTGACGACAAGAAAGGACAAGAAAATGGCGAAGGAAGAACTAATCGAGTTCGACGGCGTCGTCACAGAGGCGCTCCCGGACGGCAATTTTCGAGTCACGCTGGATAATGAGCACGAAGTGCTCGCCTATATCGGCGGCAAGATGCGCAAGCGACGCATTAAAACCCTCGCGGGCGACCGCGTGACCGTCGAAATGTCCGGTTACGATCTCTCCAAGGGGCGCATCACCTTCCGCCACAAAACGGAAGGCGCTCCGCCGCCGCCGGGCAAACGCCAGAGCAGCTACAAATCAAGGGGACGCAGATGAGCGACCGCACCGCAGCAGAAGCCTCGCGCGCTAAAATCGCCGAGCTCACCGACGCCCGCCTTCAGGCGCTGGCGTTTCGCGTCTGGCGCGCCGCCAGAAGCAAACACACCAAACAGCGCACCCGCGCGGCGCATCTTGCGCCGCTGTTCAGGGCTGAGTTGAAGCTTCGCAATCTCGACGGCTCCAACGGCACAGCGCATTAAAAAATCAGGCGCCGGCGACAGCCGGCGTCTCAGCCTGCGCCCAGCAACGCCTGGACGCCCGGAACAATTCTGTATCCGGCAAAGTGATCGAACAGGATAAAGGCGAAAGCCATCATCGCCGCCCAGAAAATACTCGCCAGCGAGCCGATGAGGAAATATTCGGCGTTCAGCTGATCGTCGAGCTCCTTATATCGGGCGACGGTTTTCAGGGCGACGACGCCCGCGATAATTTCCCACCGCCCAAAGAGCACGCCCAGAAAAATCAGGATGCGCTCCAGAACGCCGATAATCCGGCCCGCCGCGATGGTATGCTGTCCTGTGGGTTTTTCTTCGTCTTGCGGAGGCATGCTTTCCGGAGACGGCGGCAATGGCGGCGCGCTCGCCGCATTCAACACCAGCCGGCAAAACTGATTGCCCGCCTGCCATATCAGAAAGATGAACGACAGATAGACCGCCGCTCTCAACAGATCGGCCCAGATCATCACGCTGTCTCGCCATCCAGATGCGCCAGCATCATCATGATCGTTTCCACCTGTTTTTTATACAGCTTGAACTTCGCCGCTCTCAGCACCTTATAAACATTTCTGTCGGAGACGCCGAACTTTTCCGCGATCTCCAGATTGGTTTTGTTCCTGTTCGTCAGCGCGAAATGCACATAGCTGAATTGCGTATCGCTCCAGTCGCTTTCAATCTCGGTCATGGTGTAGCCGAACGTGTCGAGCGCCGCCTCAAATACCGCCCGGCCCGGCAAGACGAAACGATAGGCGCCAGGCTCTCTTTTATCATCGAGAGCGGCGCGCGTTTGTGTCAGCCCCGGCCCCATCATGTTCCACGCCTTGTCGGGATTGAGTTTCGTCGCAATCTCCCCATAGCCGAGAACGAAGCGGCAGCGCACATCCTGGCTGAGAAACCGCAGCCGCATTTCATGCATGATCATGAAAGCGCTTGAGAGGCTGTCCGCCACTCCCTGAAATTCGTCGCCCAGCGTAATCGTCAAGGGCGACAGGAGCGCGTCGCCATGGCTTTTATTGATGGCGGCGACGCCCGCATTGAATTTGCGATGAAGCGCCGCTGGCGATTTCGCCTTGCCGCTCGCCACCAGATCGCCCATGAGAATCGCCATGGGCCGTTTTTTACGCGCAGTCATCAGCCTCGCTCCTGACAGATCGTTGCAGCCAGCATATGAACCTATGTTAGTTCAGTCAATTATATATGAACCATTTATGGTGCAATTTCCGACTCTGAAACAAAGGCGGTGGGGTCGATAAAATCCCGGATTTGCGCCCCCAAACGATCCCGCCTTCGCCCCGTTTCCGCCTTGTTCATCGGCTTTTCTTCAGGCCTTCCTGGCCCTCAAAGCAAACCGGATTAGGCGCCGTCAGATGGTGAATGCGAGATTAACGGATCGCCTTTTCAAAGACCCAAGGCATTATCAGCTGGCGACCCTGTCCATGCTGCTCGCCTTTGGCGTGACGACGCGCGCCTTTGAAATTTCCCCGATCCAGATCGCCGCCATCTTCGCCACAGCGCTTGGCGTTCAGTTTCTCGGCTCCTTCATGACCGCCACACGGTTCGATCCGCGCAGCGCCATGATCACGTCGCTTTCGCTTTCCCTTTTGCTGCGCGCCGACGCCATGGCGCCGTTAATGATCGCCGCGGCGATCGGCGTCGGGTCGAAATTCATGTTCCGGCTTTACGGCAAGCATGTCTTCAATCCGGCCAATGCAGGCATCGTCGCGCTTCTCCTGATGTCGCAAACGATCATGCCTGGCGCGGCCTGGACGCCGTCCGGCCAATGGGGAACGGCATTGTGGCTCGCGGCGACGCTCGCCGGCGCCGGATTGTTCGTCACCTATCGCTCCGCGCGGATCGACGTGCCGCTCATATTTCTTGGAACCTTTGCGGCGCTGATTCTCGCCCGCGCCTTGTGGCTCGGCGATCCCTTGGCGATCCCGCTCCTGCGTCTGCAAAATGGCGCGCTGATACTGTTCGCCTTCTTTATGATTTCCGATCCGAAGACGACCCCCGACGGCGCCTATGGACGCGCCTTTTTCGCCGGCGCCGCCGCCGTCATCGCTTATGTGCTGTCCTATCACTTCTTCATCTCGGACGGCATTTTCTACGCTCTTACCACTATGTGCGTTCTGCGCCCGGTCATTGAGGCCTTCGATCCCGCGCCCAATTATCGCTGGGGCGATCCGGTTTCGACGCCCCGTTTTATTGCGCGGTTACACCATCCGCGGCCGCACCCCCTGCCCGCAGAATAACGAGGAGAGATTATGCGCCGTTCTTTGAAGAAAACACTGTTCGCCGCCGCATCCGCCGGGGCCGCATTGGCGCTCACCGGCGGCGCTGTCGCTTTTTGCGGATTCTATGTGGCGAAAGCCGACACCAAGCTGTTCAACAAGGCGTCCAAAGTCGCGATCATGCGCGACGGAGACCGCACGGTCATCACCATGGCCAATGACTTTCAGGGTGACCTCAAGGAATTCGCCATGGTGATCCCGGTGCCGGTGGTGCTCGAAGAAGGCCAGATCCACGTCACCGAAAACGCGATCCTCGATCATCTCGACGCCTATACGGCGCCGCGTCTCGTCGAATATTTCGATGAAGACCCGTGCATGATGCATCGCTACAAGGAATTGCAAATGGCTGCGCCGACGGCCGTTGCAGAAGACGCGGTTGGCGCCGTCAAAAAAGACGGCTACGGCGTCACCATTGAGGCCGAATACACTGTCGGCGAATATGACATCCAGATTCTTTCCGCCGACCAGTCCGACGGCCTCGCCGCCTGGCTGACGGACAATGGCTATAAACTGCCTGAAGGCGCGGAAGCGACGCTTGGCAGTTATATCAAACAGAACACCAAATTCTTTGTCGCCAAGGTAAATCTCGAAGAGCAGGCGCAAACAGGGCTGAAATATCTGCGGCCTCTGCAGATCGCGTTCGAACATCCGCGCTTCTCCCTGCCGATCCGGCTCGGAACGGTGAATGCTGACGGCAAACAGGAATTGTTCGTCTTCGCGCTCACCCGCTCCGGCCGGGTCGAGACCACCAATTACCGCACGGTGAAACTGCCCACAGGTCAAAACATCCCGCTTTATGTGAAGGGCGAGTTTGGCGAGTTTTATAAATCCATGTTCCACCAACAGGTGGAAAAGGAAAATGAACGCGCCGTGTTCCTCGAATATGCCTGGGATATGAACTGGTGTGACCCGTGCGCCGCCGATCCGCTTTCACAAAATGAATTGCGCGAGCTTGGCGTTTACTGGGTCGATGGCGGCGGCGACAAGCCCGGGATATTGCCGCGCAGGCCCGGTCCGCAACAGGCGCAGGATGTGTTCGTCACGCGCCTGCATGTTTCCTATGACGCCGAACATTTCCCCGAAGACTTGATGTTCAAGGAAACCGGCGACCGCTCGAATTATCAGGGCCGCTATGTGCTGCAGCATCCTTACAAGGGCGATGCGACCTGCGAGGCGGCGGAGGCGTACCGCGCCGAATTGCCAAAGCGGTTTGAGCAGGAAGCGCAGACCCTCGCCAACCTCACCGGCTGGGACATTGACGACATTCGCGACAAGATGAAAGACGCCGACCAAAGCTTCGAGCCGCCAAAGCCGACGCCCTGGTGGAAGAAACTCTGGGGCGGCGACGAAAAGAAAGAAGGCTAAACAAGCCGTCCCCCGCACTGGCGAATAGCGGCGGCGCGGTTTATCTTCCCGCTCCATGGCCAATCTCATCACCCTCGCCCGCATGGCGCTTGTCATTCCGTTCGTCGCCGCCTTTCTCGCCAATGCGCCGTGGAACATGACTGCCGCGCTCGTCATATTCGTTGTCGCGGCGCTCACCGATTTTATCGACGGGCGCGTGGCGCGCGCGCGGGGAGAGACATCCGCGCTCGGCGCCGCGCTCGATCCTATCGCCGACAAGCTCCTGATCGCCGCCGCGCTGATCCTGCTGGCGCGCAATGGCGTCATCGCCGGCGTCGGCGTCATCGCAGTGATCATTATCGTCTTGCGCGAAATTCTCGTCAGTGGTTTGCGCGAAGCCCTGGCCGCAGCGGGACAGTCCCTCGCCGTCACGTCTCTCGCCAAATGGAAAACCACGGCGCAACTTGTCGCCGCCGGGGCGATGCTCGCCGCCGCGCCCACCGGTATTATCGGCGAAGCGCTGCGCCCCGCCGCAAGCGCCGCGCTGTGGATCGCCGCGATCCTCACCCTGTGGACCGGCGCTGATTATTCCCTGCGCGCCGCTGCGCTGCTCAAAGGCGCGCGCGCATGAAAGCCGCGAAGCATGTCATCCCTGAGGACGCCGCGCATATTCTGATCGTCGATGATGACGATCGCATTCGTAGCCTGTTGAAACGCTATCTCAGCGAACATGAATTTCGCACATCCGTCGCCAGCAACGCCAAGGAAGCGCGCGCACTGATGGCGTCGGTCGATTTCGATGCGCTTGTGCTCGATGTGATGATGCCCGGCGAAACCGGTTTTGAACTGACGAAATCAGTACGCGCTGCATCGAATGTGCCGATCCTCCTCCTTACCGCGCGCGGTCTCGCCGAAGACCGGATCGAGGGGCTTGAAATGGGCGCCGATGATTATCTGTCAAAACCGTTTGAGCCGCGTGAATTACTGCTGCGCTTGAATTCCCTGCTGCGGCGGTCGGCGGTCGCGGGCGGCGAAAAGCGCGAAGTGAAATTCGGCGGCTGCACCTTCTCCCTCGGGCGCGGCGAGTTACGCAAGGGTGGCGAGATCGTGCGGCTGACCTCCGGCGAAGCCGCGCTGTTGAAAGCGCTGGCGCAAAAACCGGGCGAAGCGATCAGCCGTGAAGCGCTCGCGAAACAGACGGCGCAGGGCATGGAGCGATCCGTCGATGTGCAGGTGACTCGCCTCAGGAAGAAAATCGAAGAAGATCCGCGCACCCCGATCTATCTTCAAACCGTGCGCGGCGTCGGCTATGCGCTGATGACGGACTGACCGCGATGCTGCGCCGCTATCTTCCCAAAAGTCTTTATGCGCGAGTGACGCTGATCGTCATCCTGCCGATTTTTCTGACCCAGGCGCTCGTCACCTATATTTTCTTCGCGCGCCACTGGGATCTGGTGACGGCGAATATGTCGGAAAATGTCGCCGGCCAGATAGCCATGGTGACGCGGCTTTACGGCGAGGCTGAAAATGAAGCAGCGCGCGCGGAGATTATCGACATGGCGCGCGAGGATTTACATATGCGGGTGCATTATGATCCGCTGGCGCCGCTGCCCGACAATAATCTTCTGGCGCCGTTCAATGTCTATAACGCGACCTTGAAGCGGCGCCTGCGCCATACGTTGAAACAACCTTACTGGCTCAACACCCAAAGCTGGCCGGACGATGTGGAAATTCGCGTCGCCTATGACGAAGGCGCCCTTGTCTATTTCGTAAAGCGCGAACGGGTGTTCGCAACGACGGGCCGGATCTTTCTGTTCTGGCTGATCGGCACATCGATCCTCCTCGGCGTTGTCGCCATCATCTTCATGCGCAATCAGGTGCGTTCGATCCTGCGTCTCGCCGACGCGGCGGCGGCCTTCGGACGCGGGCGTGACGCGCCGGGATACCGCCCCTCCGGCGCGACAGAAGTTAGAAAAGCCGGCTACGCCTTCATCGCCATGCGCGAACGCATCAAGCGCCATCTCGAACAGCGCACAGCCATGCTCGCCGGCATCAGTCATGATTTGCGCACGCCCCTGACGCGCATCAAGCTGGCGCTCGCCATGCAGCCCGACAGCGAGGACATCAGCGAATTGCGCGATGACGTCACGGAGATGGAGCGGATGATCGGCGCCTATCTCGATTTCGCGCGCAATGAAGCCGCGGATGAAGAACCAGAAACCTTCCGCCTCGCTGAGCTTCTCAAGGAAATCACCGGCGACGCCAAACGCGCAGGCCAGGAGGTGGAGCTTGACGCGCCCACAGGCATCGCCATCGAAGCGCGGCGCAGCGCCCTGAAACGCGCGATCGGCAATCTCGTCAATAACGCCCTGCGCTACGCCGATCATGCATGGCTCAGCGCGCGGCGCTCCGACCGCTATATCGAGATCATCGTCGATGATGACGGGCCGGGCGTCGATCCCGCCCGATATGAAGACGTGTTCAAACCCTTCACGCGTCTTGATGATGCGCGCAATCTCAATGAAAGCGGCGTCGGCATGGGCCTCACCATTGTGCGCGATGTGGCGCGCGCCCATGGCGGCGACGTGACGCTCGAAAAGTCAGACAAGGGCGGGCTGAAAGCGACGATGAGACTGCCGATTTAGCCGGACAATTTACTCGGTCAATTCGCCCGCCCGGTCGGCGGCCGCCTTCGCCGCCTTGTCCACCAGCTTGCGCAGGGCGGCGTCATCGCCATCAAACACATTCAGCGCCGCCTGCGTCGTGCCTCCGGGCGACGTCACCGCCTTGCGCATCTCCGCCGGAGAACGCGGATCAGCGTCCATCATAGCCCCGGCGCCGGCGAGCGTCGCACGGGCGAGCGCGGCGGCTGTTTCCTTTTCAAGCCCGAGCGATGCGCCGGCCTCAGTGAGCGCTTCGGTCAGGAGAAAATAATAGGCGGGGCCGGAACCGGAGACCGCCGTCACGAAATCAATTTCCTGTTCGGTCCGCACCCAGACCGTTTCGCCCGCTGCGCGCATCAGCGTTTCAATCATCGCGCGCCCGGCCGCATCAATCGTGTCCGGCGCATAAAGGCCCGACGCCCCGCGACCAATGGCGGCGGGAAGATTCGGCATCACACGCGACACACGCGGCGCGCCGTTCAGCATCTTGCCGATGCTCTCAACGCTTTTGCCGGCCATGACGGATATCACAATCGCGTCTCTGGCAAGGGCTGCATATTGGGGCAGCGCCTCACACGCGATCTGCGGCTTCACCGCAACGACCATGGCGTCGAACGGACCGCCATCATTCACCGCGACGCTATTGTCCGCGCAAAGCCTAGCCATCTCGTCCTTGATGTTCGGATCGAAAACAGCGGATCGCGCAGCGTCGATTGTTCCGGCGGCGAGCCAGCCTTTCAATAAGGCGCCGCCCATGGCGCCGGCGCCGATAAGCGCAACGGAGGGTTTTTGGGTCATGGCCGCGACCTTATGAGGCGTCTCGCCCGAGATAAAGACCAATGGCCCGCTTGCGTTGCTTTTTGACCCGCTTGTTTATTGGCCTGCAGACGAGTTTGGCGCCATTTGACATTTTCTGCTTCTCCTCTGGTTCAAGCCTCAGCCATGCGATCATATAAACCATCCATCAAAAAATCCGGACTCCACGATCAAGTCGAAGCCCATCGCGTGCGGTGACATCTTTTTTCAAATTTGGAAGAGCATAACGCCGCCCCGGAGCCCGGGGATAACTCTTCACCAAACCTCAAAAAACCGCCTGAATTCATCAGATTTGAGGTATTTTTCCCGTTATTAGGGTTGGATTTTTTTAAGTCGCTTTCCTCCCCCGTTTACGGGGGAGGTGTCGCCGCAGGCGACGGAGGGGGTGTTGGTTGTTGCTGCTTAGCACACCCCTATCGCCCCGCTTCGCTCGGCGCTTCCCCCGCAAGCGGGGGAAGGAAAGCATCACGATAGGACGGGTTTGTTACGCGTTGCCTTGCGTTTCGAACAGCGACGCCTGAAGCGCGTCTTCGGGCTTCTTGCCGCCCCAGATCAGGAAGTTGAACGCCGGGTAAAACCGATCCACCGCTTCGCTCGCGGCGCGGATCAGCGCTTCGCCCTGCACGCTGTCGAGACCGCCTTCTTCGTTCAGTAGGACAGCGTTGCGATAAACGATGGAATGATCCTCCGCCCACAGATCAAAATGACCGATCCACAGGCGTTCATTCACCATCACAACGAGCCGGCTCGCCTCATCAAGACGTCCCACCGGCGCCTTGAGATCGAGCGGCGCGCCCATTTGCAGAGTCGCCAGCTCCGGCCGCCATGTGAACCAGAGACCGATATCGCGCCACACGCCCGGCAGCATCACATGAAGCTCATGCTCGCCAGCGCGCTCCATTTCGAACTCAAGACCCGCCGCCGCGGCTTCAAGCGCCTTTAGCGGATTGACGGTCTGTTTTGGCTTGCGGATAAGTTCGATGGACATAGCGCCCCTTTTCCCGGTCAAATTCTCGATTTGGGCGACTACAGTCAGCCGCCTGCAACCGCATGTCGCTGCGATTCGGGACGCGCACAAATGATTCGATTACCTTCGTTTTCCCAAGACTTTGGGGATGTTAACGATTCTCCAGCGCGTCGAGGCGCGCCTTGAGCGATTCGTTTTCCTCACGCGCGAGACGGGCCATTTCCTTCACGGCGTCGAACTCTTCGCGGGTGACAAGGTCCATATCCGCCAAGAGGCGCTGCAAGCGGCTGCGCATGACGGTTTCCGCTTCGCGCCGGACGCCGTCCGCAGCTCCTGCGGCCTCGGTCATCAGCTTGGCGATTTCGTCAAAAATGGCGCTCTGGGTCTGCATGTCGATCTCCTTGTGAACCCCAATATAGGTAGAAAGTGCGTGGGGCGACAGGGGCGGCAAAGCGCGCTATTGAGACGCACGAAATCCCCAAGCCCTCTTCAAGGCCGGTTATGAGCGTCCCCTATCCCACCATTGACCCCGTTCTCCTGAAGATCGGCCCGTTTTCCCTGCGCTGGTACTCGCTGGCCTATATTGGCGGGCTCGCTGTCGGCTGGTGGTATCTTAGCCGGCTGATCAAAAAGACGGCGTTATGGCCGAAATCCGGAGCGCCGGTGACGCGCCCGCAGCTTGACGACATTGTCTTCTGGGTCGCCATCGGCGTCATGGCGGGCGGGCGGCTCGGCTATCTGCTTTTCTATGAGCCGCATCTCATTATCGCGCCGTGGGAAAAACTGTTCGGCGTCATCCCCTTTCCACCGGCGCTGATGACGTGGAATGGCGGCATGTCGTTTCATGGCGGGCTTCTCGGCGTGACGCTGGTTGGCGTCTGGTTCGCAAGGAAGCACAAGATCGACATGCTCTCGCTCGGCGACATGTTCGCCTGCGCAACGCCGATCGGGTTGTTCTTTGGGCGCATCGCCAATTTCATCAACGCCGAGCTTTACGGACGTCCGTGGGACGGCGCGTGGTCCATGGTGTTTCCCACCGACCCGCTACAGGTTCCCCGGCACCCGAGCCAGCTCTATGAGGCGGCGCTTGAAGGCGTCGCGCTTTTCATCATTCTGTTTTTCGCCACCCGCAAATTCGGTTTTCTGAAACGCCCCGGCGCGACCATGGGACTGTTCCTCGCCGGCTATGGCGTGTCGCGCATCATCGTTGAAAATTTCCGTGAGCCTGACGCGCAAATGCCGGACTTTCCGCTCGGGCTAACGATGGGGATGATGCTGTCCATGCCAATGCTGGCGCTTGGCGCCTGGCTGATATGGCGAACCTTCAAAACGCCCCAAAAGGCGGCCGCATGAGCAGCGGCATTCCAGAACTGACGCCGCTGGAAGAACGCCTGATCGACCTCATCAAACTGAAAGGGCCGATCACCGTCGCGGACTACATGACCGATGCGCTGACGCATCCTCATGAAGGCTATTACATGCAAGGCATGCCCATCGGCGCAGAGGGCGACTTCACGACAGCGCCCGAGATCAGTCAGGTGTTCGGCGAATTGATCGGCCTGTGGCTGGTCGAGGCGTGGCAGGCCATGGGCTCGCCCGAAGCCTTCAACCTCATCGAACTCGGCCCCGGACGCGGCGTGTTGATGGCGGATATCTTACGCGCAGCGCGGCTGCGCCCCGGCTTTGCGCGCGGCGCGCAGGTCTGGCTGCTCGAAACCTCCGGCAGGTTGCGGGTCGAACAGCAAAAGCGTCTGAAGGTCACGGAAGCAAAACCGCTCTGGGCCGATGACTACGCTGACATCCCGCCGGCGCCGTCGCTGATTATTGCGAATGAGTTTTTCGACTGTTTGCCGATCCGTCAGTTTGAGCGGATCAAGTCGGGCTGGCGCGAACGCCTCGTCGGACTCGACGACGAAACCGGACGCCTCGCCTTTACGCTCGGGAAAACCCCGCCGCCGCCGGATTTTCATCTCCCCTCACTCGAAGAAAGCGAGGAAGGCGATATTTTCGAGATCTCCCCGGAAACAAAAACCTTCACCACCGAAATCTGCAAGACGCTGATGGATCAGGGCGGCCATGCGCTGATTATCGATTACGGCCATATGGCGCGCGGGCTCGGCGACACGCTGCAGGCGGTGAAGAACCATCATTACTGGCCGCCGCTGGCGACGCCCGGCCGCGCCGACATCACCGTGCATGTGGATTTTGAGACGCTCGCCGACGCCGCCATCGAAGCCGGCGCAACCGTGCATGGACCTGTAACCCAGGGACGGTTTCTCGACCGCCTCGGCCTGCCCTTCCGCGTTGAAAGCCTGTGCAAGGGAAAGCCGCAGCTCCAGGCCGACGATATCCGCGCCGCCGCTGCGCGCATTGCATCCCCCGGCGCCATGGGCGAGATCTTCAAGGTGATGTGCCTTTCGTCGCCGAACCTTCCGGTTCCCGCCGGGTTTGAAACCTGATGTCTGCTCCGCACTATCTCGTGTCACCGCTGCTCGATCAGCCAGGCGTCGCGCACGGGTTTTTCTCCCGCGATGGCGGCGTCTCAAAGCCGCCCTATGCGAGCCTCAACACCGGACCCGGTTCCGATGACCGGCCCGAAGACATTGCCGAGAATCGGCGCCGTTGCGCGGTTGCGCTCGGGGTCGCGCCAGACCGGCTGATGACCGCCTATCAGGTTCACTCGCCAGAGGTGCGTGTCGTCGACGCGCCTTGGGAAAACGGTCCGGAAAAGGTCGATGCGCTGGCGACCAAAACGCCCGGCCTCGCGCTTGGCGCCCTTGCCGCCGACTGCATGCCGTTCCTCTTCGCCGACCCCAAGGCCGGGATTGTCGCCGCCGCCCATGCGGGCTGGCGCGGCGCGCTTGCTGGCATTCTGGAGAATACCGTCGCGGCGATGGTTAAGCTCGGCGCGAAACCGGAAAACATTGTCGCCGCAGTCGGCCCTTGCCTGCGCCAGCCGAACTTTGAAGTGGGCCTCGACCTGCTCGAAACTTTCACCGCCAAGCATCCTGAAGCAGAACGGTTTTTTGCTCCCGGCCTCAGTCCGGACAAGCGCCAGCTCGACCTTGCGGGATTTGGCCGCTGGCGGCTGGCGGAGGCGGGTGTCACGCAGCTTGACGATGTCGGCCTGTGCACCCTCGCCGAGCCCGACCGATTCTTCAGCTATCGCGCCATGCGCCGCCGCAACGAGGCCGATTATGGCCGCAATCTTTCGGCGATCGCCCTGCGAGCCTGAACAGACACGGCGGTCGGGACACGCTCCGCGGTTCAGGCTCGCGTTTACTAAGAATCAGCGCCATAGCCGCATCGAGTAGGCGATACGATCTCCCGGCGCCCCGGTTTTCAGAATTTTGCAGCCGAAATTTCACGGTAAGGCGCTGGAAGAAATATGATTTCAAAAAGGCCGCCGCCGCGGGTTGCGCATCCTTCAAGAAACCGTCATGAAACGCGCGCTGTCGATGGCTAGCGAGGGGTCGCTTCATGAAACTGATCGCCGGAAATTCCAACCGCCGGTTAAGCGAATCCATTGGGCGAAAGCTCTCCACTCCTCTGTCTCAGGCCGAGATCAAGACCTTCAAGGATGGCGAGGTCTTTGTCGAAATTCAGGAAAATGTCCGCGGCGAGGATGTGTTCGTCATCCAGTCGACGGCCTATCCGGCGAATGACAATCTGATGGAGCTCCTGATCACGATGGACGCGCTGAGCCGCGCTTCGGCAAGCCGCATCACCGCTGTGATCCCTTATTTCGGTTACGCCCGTCAGGACCGTAAAGCAGGCCCCCGGACGCCAATCTCGGCGAAGCTCGTCGCCAATCTCATCACCACCGCCGGCGCCGACAGGGTGTTGACCGTCGATCTTCACGCCGGACAGATTCAAGGCTTCTTCGACATCCCGACGGACAATCTTTACGCCGTCAAAGAATTCGAGCGCCGCATTCGCGAATTGCATAATGGCGACCTCGCCGACGTCACCGTGGTCTCTCCCGATGTGGGCGGTGTGGTGCGCGCCCGGGCGCTGGCCAAACGGCTCGAAGACCGCCCCCTCGCCATTGTCGACAAACGCCGCGAAGGGCCCGGCCTTTCCGAAGTCATGAACATTATCGGCGAAGTCAAAGGCCGCCATTGCGTGATCTTCGACGACATCGTCGATTCCGGCGGCACGCTCTGCAACGCCGCACAGGCGCTGATGGACAAGGGCGCGTCATCGGTCACCGCCTGCATCACTCATGGCGTTCTTTCCGATCATGCGGAAAACCGGGTGATGAAGTCGGAGGCGCTGACTCGCCTGATCATCACCGACTCCATCGAAGCGCGCGAAGGCGTCGCCGACTGTCCGAAAATCGAGCAAGTCTCCATCGCGACGCTCTTAGCCGAAGCGATCCGCCGCATCGCCAATGAAGAGTCGGTGTCGAGCCTGTTCGACTAAGCCCGACAGGTCTTGGCTTAAAGATTTTCCTCGACCGGAACGCCGTCGCGTTTGTAAACGACGCCGCCCTTCATCACGAAATCCACATGCTGCAAGAGATTGATGTATTCAAGCACATCGCCTTCGACTGCGATGATGTCGGCTTTCTTGCCAGTGGAGACAGTGCCAAGCTCATCATCGACGCCCATCATCACAGCAGGCCAGTAAACCGCCGACCGGATCACGTCCATAACCGGAACGCCCATCACACGCACAAGCACGTCCATCTCGTTCCAGGTGGACTGGCAGTGAAACTTCATGGGAATGCCACTATCGGTGCCCACAAGAAACACGACGCCGGCGTCGCGCAATTGTTGAATCTTGCGCTTTAATGTCGGTTTCCGAAGCGGCGTTAATTGCGTGTAGCCGAGTTGTCCCGGCTGTGAAATCGACTGCTTGATGTCGGCGATGGTGTCGGGCTTCAGCCCTCTCTTCCAGCAATCGGCGTCGAGCTTTTCCGGGTTGGCGACGGTGCGGTCGAAATTCCAGAGCCCTTCGACTGTCGGCGTCCAGAATAGCGGCCCGCCCGCAATACGCCCCGTCGCTGTGCGCTCGCGCAGCGCGGCGATAATGTCGGGCGGATATTCCGGCGCCGTCGTCAGCCCCGTATGTTCGAAATTATCGACACCGATCTGAAGGCCCACACGGATTTCATTAGGCCGGTGGGAATGCGCCACCACTTTCATACCGCGCTTGTGGGCTTCATCAACGATCGCCTGCGCGACACCCTTCGCCATTTTGTCCTGATCGATGAGCTTGACGATATCCATGCCGGCCTCGTCGAGCGTGCGCACTTTCGCGCGCGCGTCAGCGGCGCTCGTCACCGCCCAGCGATAGCTTTTTTGCCAGTCGTCAACATCGGCCTGAAGGAAAGGACCGGACATGAAAAGGCGCGGCGCCGGAATGTCACCGCGCGCTGCGCGTTCTTTCAGACTCTTTGAAGCCTCAAGCGGCGCGCCGAGATCGCGCGTCGATGTCACGCCCGCCAGAAGAAGCTGAACAGCGCTCGCAGGCATGATCTCGTCAGCAAAGCGGTCGCCGTAATTCGCCTGCCAGTGCGGGTAATCCGCATGCCCTGTCAGCTGCAGATGGGCGTGCGCCTCCCAGAGGCCGGGCAGCACATCCATTCCCTCAGTGGAGATAACCTCATATCCAGACGGCACATCCAGCGTATCGACCGTGCCGACTTCGGTGATCGTATCGCCGTCAATCAGAATGACGCTGTTGTGGATCGGCGCGTGACCGAAACCGTCAATCAGACGGCCGCCCACAAGCGCCGTTTTGTCCTGCGCCGCCGCCCCTGCCGTTACAATCCCCAGAGCGGCAACCGTCGCAGCCGCCAGCTTCGCCAAATTCTTCATGAACGCCCCTTACATTTCGCTGGGGACAGTTAAGAGGACGCCGCCTGAGGACGCAAGCCGGGCCGCCTAACCCGGATCTTTCCCGCCCGGCTCCCAGAGCTGGATCGGATTGCCTTCCGGGTCGAAAAGCTGCGCGAATTTTCCGTTCGGATATTCTTCCGGGTCGACTTCAACCTCGATGCCCTTGCCGCGAAGCTGTTTCACCATGGCGTCGAGATTTTTAACGCGGAAATTGATCATCCACTGGTTCTTCATATCGCCGAAATAAGTTGTATCCTGGGCGAACGGCGCGAAGACCGTCGTGCCGGCATTGGTACGCCAGGCGGGCGAGTCGTAATCGCCCGGCACGGTCAGGATTCCGAGAGTGTCCTCATACCATTGCGCGAGTCCGCTCGTATCTTTCGCGCGGAAGAAAAACCCGCCAATGCCGTCAACTGTTTCCATGATGGTGCTCCCTTTTGAACAAAGCACATCATGGCCTGCCTGAGACAGCAAGACTGAAACCGTTGAAAAGTCTTGATTTCACCCTTCCGGGTGATGACGTCACCTGATCCTGTGAGACGTCTTGCGCGCTGAAATTATCAGCCCTTGCCGCGGGTTTTGGTTTTGCCGGGCTTGGCGTTCTTTTCGATCCAGTCGATCAGCAGATCGGCGACATCGATGCCTGTCGCTTTCTCCATCCCTTCGAGACCGGGCGAGGAATTCACCTCCATCACCACGGGTCCATGGTTGGAGCGCAGCATATCGACGCCGCAGAAATTGAGGCCCATGGCTTTCGCCGCGCCCACCGCGGTCGTGCGTTCCTGCGGCGTGATTTTGACCTTCTCCGCGGTGCCGCCGCGATGGATGTTGGAGCGGAAGTCGCCTTCCTTGCCCTTGCGCTTCATGGTCGCAACGACCTTGTCGCCGAGAACGATGCAGCGAATGTCCTCGCCGCCGGCTTCCTTGATGAATTCCTGCACGAGAATGTTGGTGTTGACGCCGCCGAAGGCCTGAATGATTGACTCAGCGGCCTTCTGGGTTTCACCAAGAACCACGCCAATCCCTTGCGTGCCTTCAAGCAGCTTGATGATCACCGGCGCGCCGCCGATCATATTGAGAATCTCGTCAGCCTGGCTTGTTCTGTGCGCGAAGACGGTCACCGGCAGGCCGATGCCTTTCCTCGCCAGCAATTGCAGCGAGCGCAACTTGTCGCGCGAACGTGTAATGGCGACGGACTCATTGACCGGATAGACCCCCATCATCTCAAGCTGGCGCAAGACCGCCGTGCCGTAAAACGTCACCGAGGCGCCGATGCGCGGGATCACTGCGTCAAAATTCGGCAACTCCTCACCGCGATACCGCACGGTCGGTTTGAGCGAGGTGATGTTGATGTAGCACCGCAAATGGTCGACGACATCGATATCGTGCCCTCGCGCTTCCGCCGCTTCGACGATGCGCTGATGAGAATAGAGTTCTGCATTACGGCACATAAGTGCAAGTTTCATCTTGATGGTCCTCTATTCTCTTTCTTTGGGGCCCAGGAGGTAGGATGCGCCCGGGTCGACGATAAATTTCCGGCGCAGCGCGTCACGCCCGATCAGGAGGCGGAACCCCATGGCGTCGCGATTGGTTAAAGTCAAATCGATTTTCCACGTCCTGCCGTTAACACGCAAACGCGTTTCGATGACATATCGTTCCTCTTCCTGACCGTTTGACGACCGGATAACGCGGCGCCCCGCAATGGGCGCGCGGCAGAAGACCTCAGGTTTTTTGCGCCGTTGCAGGGGATGCAGGTAGAACTCCACATGATCGACGCCGTCGAGCACCACTTCACGAATGCGGAAGGCGTGAATCGCGGAGGATTTGGCGCCGGTGTCTATCTTGGCGTTAATGCCCGTGATGTCGAAATCGGGCAGGTCCGCCCATTCACGCCAGCCTATTAACGCTTTTTCTTTTTTCTTTTTTACGCTCTTTTTATTGACGTCGCCGGTCACGCTACAAAACCCCCGCTTCTCGCCAGGATGCAACAAGCCGGTCATCAACGCCGATTTCAGCGAGGATTTCTTCCGCATGCTGGCCCGGCGCCGGAATGGGCCGCGGATCAGCCGGCTCGGCGCCGTCAAAGCGAGGCGCAGCCGCCGCCTGCAACACGCCATTCACATCGCGCAGAATATTACGGGCTTTCATATGCGGATGCGCCGCCGCCTCGGACGGCGCCAGCACCGGCGCAAAACAAACATCACTTCCGTAGAGCAGCGCCGTCCACTCATCGCGGGATTTTGTTTTAAAGAGTTCGGAAAAACGTTTTTTCAACGCCGGCCATTTTGACGTGTCATATTGAGCGGCGAAGTCGGCATCAGCGGAGAGGCCGAGCTTTTCCAGAAGCTCGGCGTAAAATTTCGGCTCCAGCGGACCAATGGAAATCCAGCCGCCGCAAGAACATTGATACGCGCTGTAAAAATGCGCGCCGTCGAGCATGCTTTGCCCGCGCGCGTCGGGCATGCCGCCAATGGCCCGCACCGAATAAAGCAGGTTCATCATATGCGCCGACCCATCGACAATGGCGGCGTCCACGACCGTTCCCTCACCGGTTTCGCGCGCGCGCATGATCCCGGCGAGAATGCCGATCGCAAGATAAAGCGCGCCGCCGCCCACATCGCCCACCAGCGTCGGCGGCGGAACCGGCGCTTCGCCTTCCGCGCCCGCATACCACGCCGCGCCCGAGAGCGACGCGTAGTTGATGTCGTGACCGGCCACAGCGCTCAGCGGTCCGGTCTGCCCCCATCCGGTCAACCGTCCGTAGACCAATTTTTTATTGCGCGCGCGCGCCTCATCCGGCCCGAGGCCGAGGCGCTCCATGACTCCGGGACGCAGACCCTCAATCAGCGCATCGGAATTGGCGACAATGTCGAGGGCGATTTTTCTTGCGTCTTCGTTTTTGAGATCGAGCGCGATAGAGCGCTTGCCGCGTTTATAGATCGCCGCCACGCCCGCATCCGCGCCGCCCTTGCGTTCGATCAGGATGACATCTGCGCCGAGATCGGCCAGCAGCATGCCGCAGAACGGTCCCGGCCCCAGCCCTTCAAATTCGACAATCCTGACGCCTTCCAGCACGCTCATGCGTCACCCTTGCTGCAGAGGCGCGACCATAAGGCGCCCGCCCGCACTAATGCGCATGATCGCCTGCGGAGGCAAGAAAGAAGCGCTGTTATTCGGCTGCGTGGATGTGATGGCGGCGCGCGGCCTTTTCCTTCAGGCGCCCGCCGGTGAAAACAAAGCCCTCGACGCCGGGCACATAGAGCATATTGGTCAGCCGTCCCGACAGCGCCACATATTCTCCGCCCTCGCCTGAACGCATACAGACATGGGGCAGCGCCATGCCCTCGCCCAATTGCGAGAGCGACTTCTCCCCGACAGCGCGGAACAGCGGCATGTCGTCGGGATGAACGATGTCTTTGGTCATGCGCCCCAGCATCAGATAGGCCGGCGCGCCGAACGCCTTTTCCGCCGAAGGACTGGCATAGACAACCTTGCCTTCCGGCGAGAAGATCAACGTAACATCAAGCGAGGATTCCACCAGCGCGCGAAAGCGCTGCTCCGCCGTGTGGGCCGTATCGACCTTGCGGCGCAGGGCGGTCAGCAATTTCTCATTCTTCGTATGCAACAGGATTGAACGATCAATCATGCGCTGGGTGACGAGCGCGAGATATGCGCTCGCCGCGCCGTAAAGAACAACGACGCCTGCAATCGCGAGCCCATTGGCGCTTGACGTATAAGCATAAGTCGCCGCCAGCGGCGCGAGCGCAGGAATGTTGAACGCAAGCACCGCGCGCCACGAAGCGCCGGAGGAGACAATCGCCGCCGCCGTCATCCCGGCAATGACAAAGGGAAGGAAAGCGTGATCGATAACGCCGTGCACAGCGAAAATGGGCGCAAGCGCTCCCCAAGCCATACCATTCAGCGCCATGAAAAAGATGTGCAGCTTTGCAAAATTCGACAAGTGCCGCGCGCCAACACCGCCCATGCGATAATGCAGCCACAAGCCTGCGCGCAAAAGGGCGATGCCGATGACAACGCCAACCCATGTAAACAGAACCGGGTGATCAACGGCGCGCCACGCGACAGCAAGGGTGATCAATGCGTTTATGCTGCTGGCGATAACGGCGGTCGGCGCGCCGCGAAATAAAAGCGCGGCTCTTTCGACTTTGATTTTAACCGCCTCTACCTGCGTCAGCCCTTTCAACTGGGCCTTGCGGCTGGGAACTTTCGAAATGGCGGTCTGGAGCTCCGCGATCATAAGCTCTCCCTCGTTCCCCCGCTGCCCCCATGAAATCACATTCGCGGCCCGGCGCAAAACAAAACTTGCGGCCTGACTGTTTTTCCTCGTTTTCCCCAGCCTGGTAAAAAACCGCCTCACTATGAAGGAGTTAACGGGCACAGCGCCGGTAAATGCTGAAAGAGGCGCCAAAGCTATCCTTAATGTTAGGCATCCTACAGACGCGTCAATTGGCGTTTGAACCGCGCTCAAAATTTGTTGGTTTGCGTCGCAACAAAGCGCTAAACAGCCCCCGCATCAGCCTTGGAACCAGCCATGACCAGCTTTCAGTCGTCGACCGCGCTTCAGCGCATCAAACCTTCCCCGACCCTCGCCGCGACGCAGATGGCGCGCGACCTTAAAGCGCAGGGCCGCGACGTGATTTCGCTCGGCGCAGGCGAGCCGGATTTCGACACGCCCGACTTCGTCAAGGAAGCCGCGATCAAGGCGATCCGCGACGGCAAAACCAAATACACGAATGTGGACGGCATTCCCGAACTCAAAGAGGCGATCATCGCCAAGTTCAAACGCGACAACGACCTCAACTACGAGATCGGCCAGATCAATGTGGCGCCGGGCGGCAAGGCGGTTCTTTACAACGCCTTTGTTGCTACGCTGAATCCCGGCGATGAAGTCATCATCCCGGCGCCCTACTGGGTTTCCTATCCCGACATGGCGCTGCTCGCCGGCGGCCAGCCGGTTATCGTCCCGACGACGCAAGAGCGCAATTTCAAACTGACGCCTGAAGATCTTGAACGCGCGATCACGCCAAAGACGAAATGGTTCGTCTTCAACTCGCCATCCAACCCGACCGGAGCCGCCTATACGCGCGAAGAGGTCAAGGCGCTGACCGATGTTCTGATGCGCCACCCCCATGTGTGGATCATGTCCGACGACATGTATGAACATATTGTTTATGACGATTTTGACTTCACGACGCCTGCACAGATTGAGCCCGGTCTTTATGACCGCACGCTGACGATTAACGGCGTCTCGAAAGCCTACGCCATGACCGGCTGGCGCCTTGGCTATGCGGGCGGGCCGCAGCCCTTGATCAAGGCTATGGCGAAGGTCATGTCGCAATCGACCTCGAACCCCTGCTCGATCACGCAATATGCCAGCGTCGCCGCCTTGAATGGCGATCAGTCTTTCCTGATTGAGCGCAACAACGCATTCAAGGAGCGCCGCAACCTTGTCGTCGACATGCTCAACGAGGCGGAGGGTCTTTCCTGCGCCAAACCGGAAGGGGCGTTCTATGTCTATCCGTCCTGCGCCGGAACCATCGGCAAGACGACGCCGGACGGCGCGAAGATCGCCAGCGATGAGGATTTCACGACAGAACTCATCAAGGCGGAGGGCGTTTCCGCCGTGTTCGGCGCGGCCTTCGGGCTCGCCCCGTTTTTCCGGGTTTCCTACGCGGCCTCTATTGAGGATATGCGCGAGGCCTGCACCCGGATTCAAAGATTCTGCGCGTCTCTGAAATAGGCTCTTTCAGCCGTAAAAGTTCCATCGAAAAATCCGAACAATCATTTTGATATTATCAATTTGATTGTTCTCAGTGGCGTTCCTATGTGTCTGTTGAAGCAGAAATTCAAAGGAGAGGACCATAATGAAAGTTGATATCGGCATCGAAGAAAATGCACGCAACTCGGTCGCGCAGGCGCTGAACGAGACCCTCGCGGACACCTATTCCCTGTATATGAAAACCCACGCCTATCACTGGAACGTGACGGGACCGCAATTCCAGACGCTGCACGTCATGTTCGAAGAACAGTATCGTGAAATGTGGGAAGCGCTCGACGAAATTGCGGAGCGTGTGCGCGCGCTTGGCGTCTTCGCACCCACATCAGGCAAACAATTCGCAGAGCTTTCAGCAATCGAAAACGCCGATACGGCGCCGCCAAAAGCAGCCGACATGATTGAACGGTTATTGTCTGATCATGAAACGCTGATCAAACGCGCCCGCAATGGTCTGGAAACCGCCGAAGAAGCCGGCGACGCGGCGAGCGCTGACCTCCTTACTGTGCGTATTCAAACACACGAAAAAACCGCGTGGATGCTGCGCGCCCTGACCCAGTAATCTCGCGCAGCAAAGCGTCGCAGGAATATAAGGGAACAAACCCCGCGCCGACGCTGTTCACACCCATAAGCGGCAATACGGGTTTCTCTTGTCGCTGGCCGGCTCCTGAGTGTTTAGGGGCCGGTCTTTTTTTGTGGGAAGAGAGAGATGGTGGGGCTAGACGCTGCCAATCAACCGCTTCTTTGTGAACGCCCTGCCTGAATGTGATTTCAAGTATTTTTCAAACGCTAACGCTTTGAGTTTGTCCGGGAAGGCGCTGTACCATAAAATTTCCCATGGAGCATACTTAGCGGTGTGAGAGGATTTGCCCGCATTATGGTCGGCCATGCGTTGTTTCAGATTTTCAGTGGCGCCGGTATATTCTTGCTCGGGTGAGGCCACGCTTCGAATGATATATACATACCACATGCAACCCGTCTTCGCTCTGTGAGCTTCGCCGGGCACTGCTTCGCCCAAGGTTCGCTCTACGCTTGGCTGCGCCACGCGTAGCCCAAAGGGCGAAGCGTGGTGCCCCCAGTCCGACTCGAACGAACGACCTACTGATTACAAATCAGTTGCTCTACCAGCTGAGCTATAGGGGCGTTGGCCGCACCGATACCGGATTGGACGCCGCCTGACTAGAGGGTATAGAGGTCTGATTCAAGTCCCGGGAGTCCCTCATGAAATACGCCATCATTTTCGCCGCCGCCCTCACCCTCGCCGCCTGCGGCGCTGAGAGCGAAAGCGCGGGATCTGGCGAGAATGTCGCGCCGGCCGCCGAGGCGCCCAGCCCAGCCCCCGCCGCAGCGCCGACAACGACGCCAGAGGAGCGCGGGCGCAAGCTGTTTAACGAATGCGCGATCTGCCACACGGCCAAGGAAGGCGATCCCCACCGGGTCGGCCCCAATCTGTTCGGGGTTGTCGGCCGCAGCGCCGGCAAGGCGGACGGCTTCGCCTACTCAAAGGCGTTCACCGATTCGGACGTCGTCTGGACCGAGGAAAATCTCAGCGCCTTTATCGAGAACCCGCAAGCTTTCATGCGCGGCAACCGCATGGCTTATGTGGGCCAGCGCGACGCGGAAAAGCGCGCCGACCTCATCGCTTATCTGAAGACGCTGAAATAACGCCAGAAGACATCTGTATGAGTTCTCCTCCCCCGCTTGCGGGGGAGGTGTCCGCGAAGCGGACGGAGGGGGCATATAGGCCCCCATCGCCTCGCCCTATGGGCTCGGCACTTCCCCCGTAAACGGGGGAAGAGAGACGCTATCTAAACATCATACCCCGGTTTCAGCCTGTTCAGCCTGCGGAGCAATCCGGGCCAGGCGAGATTATCGCCAAGGCCGGGCACAAAGGCTGGCGAGCCTTGCTGCATCACCCGCGCGCTCATTTCCGGGCCTTCCTCGCGCGGCGGTTTGGTGTCCGACTGGGCGAGGATCTGCGCCTTGCAGGCCTGTTCGAGGAAATACATGCGCAAAAACGCAGTCGCGCAATTGGCGCCCACGGTCAGCGTGCCGTGATTGCGCAAGATCACAAAATGATGCGCGCCCATATCGGCGACAAGCCGCTCGCGCTCATCATGGTCCAGCGCGATCCCTTCATAGTCGTGATAGGCGACATCGTCATGCACCACCATGGCGAATTGCGTCAGGCGCTTCAGGCCATCCTGCTGCGCCGACACTGCGACACCATATGGCGAGTGAATATGTAAAACCGCATGGGCGTCTTGGCGCGCCATATGCACCGCCGAATGAATGGTGAAGCCCGCCGGATTTGAGAAATAAGGCGTGTCGCCGACAACCTGACCGTCGACGTCGACCTTGACCAGAGACGACGCCGTCATCTCGTCAAACAAAACTCCATAAGGATTGATCAGAAAACGCGCTTTGCCGTCTTCATCAGGGCAGCGCACGGAGAAATGCGTGAAGATCAGATCGGTCCAGCCATAGATCGACGCAAGACGGTATGTCGCCGCGAGATCGCAGCGCAGCTTCCATTCCTCATCGCTAATCTTGCCCTTCAGCGTCGGCAGGTCGAGCGGATCGGGAATGCTGAAACCGGGGGCTTTGTCGATCCCTGTCGGGGCTTTCATCTGTGCTGTCATGACCGATCCTCCAAGTCTTTTTTGTGAAGGCGATCATATGGGAAGAGCCCGCGCCGCGCCATGATGGAGATCAGTTAATATCCCGGGCGAGACGGAAGCCGGAATATTGCCAGCGCGCATCCGGCGGAAAGAAGTTGCGGTAGGAGACACGCAAATGTCCTGCGGGGGATGCGCAGGACCCGCCCTTGAGCACCATCTGTCCCGACATGAACTTGCCATTATATTCGCCCACCGCGCCGTCCGCGACCGCGAATCCCGGATAGGGAAGATACGCGCTCGCGGTCCATTCCCAGACATCGCCGAAGAGTTGCAACAGCTCATCGCCTTCGGGCTGGGGCGCCGGCGCCGGCGGACGCGGCACGCCCGCTTCCAGAAAGCGGCCTTCCGTCGGAAACAGCGACGCCGCCGCCTCCCACTCGACTTCGGTAGGAAGGCGCGCGCCGGCCCAGCTGGCGTATGCCGCCGCTTCGTAATGGCTCACATGGCAAACCGGGGCATGCGGATTAATTTCGCGTTCGCCGAAGAGAGAATATTGCAACCAGCGTCCGTCTACCTCGCGCCAATAAAGCGGCGCGCGCCATTCTTCCATCCGCACCCTATCCCAGCCATCAGACAGCCAGTGATCGGGCGTTTCATAGCCGCCGTCTTCGATAAAAGCGATAAACTCGGCGTTGGTCACCGGCCGGTTCGCAAGCTCAAACGGATGCAGATAAATCTTGTGGCGCGGGCCTTCATTATCGAAGGCGAACCCGTCTCCATCCCAGCCAATATCGCACAAGCCGCCTTCCATCCGGCGCCAGCGCATTGAAGGCGCCGCATGTGCCACGGCGCCGCCCGCATCCTCATAGATGGCCGGCTTTGTCGGATTGAAAGACATGGCGTGCTGCAAATCCGTCAGCAGCAATTCCTGATGCTGTTCCTCATGGGCGAAGCCGAGCACCATAAGCGCGGCGACATCGAGAAGCTGTTTTTCTTCCGCGTTTTCTATGAAAGCGGTCAACGCCTCGTTCACATGCTTGCGGTAGGCGTAAACCATGTCGAGCGACGGACGGGAGACGAGCCCGCGAATGTCACGGGGATGCCGGTCGCCGACGCCATTGTAATAGGAGTTGAAGAGATAGCTGAAATCCGGGTGAAACTGTTCATAGGAAGGCGCATGCGGCGCCAGAATGAAGGTTTCAAAAAACCAGCTTGTATGAGCGAGGTTCCACTTTGCAGGGCTCGCCGCCTCCATGGACTGCAACAGGCAGTCTTCGGGCGAGAGCGGCGCTGCTAATGCCTCGCTATCCTTCCTGACGCGGCGGAATCTTTCGACTATAGTGGCGCGATCGAGACCTGCGGGCATATCCAGAGGCATAGGCTTCCATGACGTTTGATGACAGACAAGGCGCGTATTGCATCATAACCCGAAAGCCCCAGTGTAATGCAAATTGGGGAGAGGCAAATGCCTGAAGGCGCGCTGACCGCCAAAACGGTGAAAATGTGCTTCATCGGCCATGACAGGCCGGCGGCGCAGGAAACCCTGGCGGAACTTAAAGACCGGTACGGCAATCACGATGTCGAGAAGTGCGATGTAATCGTCCCCGTCGGCGGCGACGGCTATATGCTCGACGTCCTGCGTGCGCATATGCATACGGGCAAGCCGTTTTACGGCATCAATCGCGGCACGGTCGGGTTCATGATGAATGATGCGCGGCTGGAGGAATTGCCGGAGCGGATCGCCGACGCCGAGCCGACCATCATTCACCCCCTCGTCATGACCGCGACGACTATGGGGGGAGAGACCGTCACCGCAACGGCAATCAACGAAGTCTCCCTGTTCCGGGAAACGCGCCAGTCCGCCCGCATCCGCATCTCCGTCAACGGCAAGGTCCGGATGGAGAGCCTGACCTGCGACGGCGTCCTTTTGTCGACGCCGGCCGGCTCCACCGCCTACAATCTTTCAGCCCATGGGCCGATCCTGCCGATCTCCGCCCAGATGCTCGCCCTCACCCCGATCAGCGCCTTCAGGCCGCGGCGCTGGCGCGGCGCGCTTCTGCCGCGCGACGCGTCCGTGACTTTTGAAACCCTCGAAAGCGACAAGCGGCCGGTCTCCGCCGTGGCCGATAATCAGGAAGTGCGTGACGTCATCCGGGTGGAGGCGCGCGAGAATCGCGATATTTCCATGACCCTCCTGTTCGACCGCGGCCAGTCGCTCGAAGAGCGCGTTCTGCGCGAACAATTCGACTATTAAGCTTTTTCCAGACCCGTTAATCAGCGGTTTACCTTGCACCCTGAATCGACGCAGTGTGCCGCCGAATACTTCCGGTTTCTGTTCAGCGAGAATTAACCCGCGCCACGGATTATGGACGGAATGTTAACCGGGGGTCGCAGCCATTTCGGCTGGCGGAAGGGCAATAAGGGATGGGCGCTCAGGCAGTTCGGCTTTCCAATGTCGACATCGACAATGCGTTGAAAAACAAGGACTTCGAAGTCCTGTTTCAACCAGTGTTCGATCTCGGCAACGGCGCCCTCGCCCGGGTTGAATCCTTCGTGCGCTGGCGCCACCCCAAACTCGGCCTGTTGCCGCCGGGCGCTTTCATTTCGTTTTTCGAATCCCAGGGGCGGATGAGCGAGCTCACCCGCTATGTGCTGGCGAGTTCCCTCAAATCCTACATGGAGTGGCGCGGTCCCTGGCCTCCGGGCCTGTCGGTCAATCTCGCCCTTTCGGATCTCAGCGACGAGGCCTTCACCTCGCATTTCGCAAAGCTCTTGCGCGATAATGATTTCCCGGCCGATCTCGTCACCCTCGAATGTCCGATGCCGCCGGTCGATATGTCCATCGAAGCGGCGCAGGTCCATTTCCAGCGTCTAGCCAAAACCGGCGCGCGTCTCGCCATTGAGGTGCGCGGACGCGCTAATGAGTTGTTGCGCTCTCTCGATCCGTTTCCTTTCGACGAAATTAAAACCGGCGGCTCCGCGATCCTCAGATTTGCGCGCACAGTGCGCGGGCCCGGCCTTTCCGCCATCGCCGATCTTCTCGACGTCGCCAACAACGCCAACGCCGCAATCACCGCCGTCGGGGTTGAGGATCAGGCGTCGCTCGCAGCGCTGCGCGGTCTCGGCTTTACGGCGGCGCAAGGCAACCATCTCGCCAAGGTCGGCTCGCTCAAGGAATTCCGGCCGCATCGCATCAACGAGGTGCGCGGCCTTCTCGATCTCGAACCGTTGAGCCAAGCGAACCTCACCGCTCTCTTCCGGACCGAAGCGCCGGCGGCGCAAGCGTCCGAGGCTGAGCCCGCCAAGAAAAAAGAAGGCGCGCCAACCGAAGACGCGCTGATCGAGCGTCTGAACGAACGCGTCGCCCAATATGACGCGCCGGCCCAGCCCGACACGCCAGCCAAGCCCGCATCTGCGGCCAAAGCGGCAAGCCGGACCGACACGGCGCCAAGCGAGGAAGACGCAAAGAAAGCCAAGGCGCGCGAAAAAGCGAAAGCCCTCGCTTTGGCGAAACGCGCCAAGGCGCGCGCCGAGCGAAAAACCGCCGCCATCGAGCGCGCGAAAGCCAAAGCCGCTGCGCGCCCGGCGGACGAGGTCACCGATGTCTCCGCCGATGCGGCAGCCCCTGCGCCGCGAGACATGCAGGACATGCTGACCCGCGCCTTTACGCCGGACGAAAAGCCCTCCGCGCCCGAAACGCAATCACAACCGGAAACGGCGAGCGCGCCAGAACAAACCGCCGAGCCGCAATCACCTGCTGCTGACGCAACGCCTAACGCTGGCGAACCGGCCGAACAGGGAACGCCGGTTTTCATCACGCGCGAAGACATTGCGCCGCCTAAACAAGAGCCGGCGCAAAAGCCGGCCGCCCAAAAGCAAGTCAAAGAAGACGCCGCGAAGCCCTCTATCATCGAACGCGCCATGGCTCAGGAAAGTCGAGCGCAAGAGAGCAGCGCTCAGGAGAATGCGGCGCAGGCTGCAGCAGCGGCTGCGTTCGCCAATCCCGTCTCGCTCGCGGTCGGCGCCTCCGGCGCCTATTTCCAGCCCGGCATTCGCGTTGGCGCGCCAGCCCTGTTCGGCGAACCCGACACGCCGATCGAGCCAAGCGGTCTCAACCTGCCGCCGCAAAGACCTGCGCCGCGCGAAGCGCCTGCGCCACGCGCCCCGGCGCCCGTCGCGCCGCCTGTGCAATCCGCCCCCGCGCCGCAACAGGAAGCGCCAGAAGAAGCGCCGCTATTCGCCGACCCGTCCAGTGAGTCCATGCTCGGCGATCTTAATCGCGAAACCGCAGAAGCGGCCGCGCCTGTTCGCCGCCGCAAGCCGTTCCTCAAGCGCACGGTCGTTCCGATCTCATCGCATTTCTGGCCGAAAAGCTGGAGACGTTCCTGGAAACGGCGCGCCGCCGCGCGCGCCGAACAACGGCGCGAGCAGGAAACGGTCGAGCCGCAAGCCGCGGAATAAGCAGACAAACAACCGATCAAGGCAAGGCGCACATCACACGCCTTGCGCCCATATTCCATGAAACCCCGCAGGGACGCGGCAAGGGAGTTGCACTTTCGCAACCGGCGGCGCGGAGAAATTCCGCGCGTCGATGACATGCGCCTCTGAGTTGCCATCCATGTCCGCAGTAAACGTCACAAGCCAGCCGTCGTCTTCTTCACTGGCGCCAATGCGTGATGCGAACGCAGGCTCTGAGCCGAAAACGCCTTGCGGAAAATCGTGGCGTTCGCTTTTGCCGGTTTGAAGATCGTATTTCATCAGGCCGGAAAAGCGCTGTTCGATACAGTCATCGAAAACTACGTGATAGGAATAGCGCGCTTTGCGTCCGGCATAATCGTTATTGATCACCGGAAACTCCGACAACGCATCATCGATCTGTTGCTCACGCCCCTCGCCGGTCTTCATGTTCATGCGCCAGAGAAAAGGTTGCGCGCGAAGCGCAAGCACATCGGCCATGGCAGCATAGGGCCCGTATTTCGGATCAGGTTTCAATCCATTCGGAACCATCTTGCAGGCCGCCATGACGACTTCCTCGTCCTCCTCCCAACTATTGATGACGTGATAAACATAGCAGGTCGGGAACTCGAACCATTTCGCGTCTCCGCCCTTGCGCGGCACAACGCCGAAACGCGTGGGCTGGTCCGCCACATGAATCTGCCACAAGCGATTGCGGATCGCGCTGTCAGAAAAGATCACCGGCAGGTCATGGAGAATGACGTAGTTCTCGGTCATGCCCATATCGTGCGGCAGGCGCGGACCCGGCAGATCGATTTCCTGAAACTGCGTCAGCGCGCCTTCCGCTGACACCGTTCCTGTCCACATCTTCGGCTCGTAAAGCGCGTAATCAAAAAAGACGAGCTCGCCGGTCACGGGATCGGTCTTCGAGTGCGCCGAAATATTGCGCGGCAGCTTGCCGCCAAAATTTTCAACGCCGACCGTGTCCAGCGTTTCTATATCCACCGCGATCGGCTGGCCCGAGATATACCACAACGCCAACAGCTTGCCGTTATGAACGATGACATCAGTGTTCGCCGTATCACGATAATGGACCTTGCGGCCCGGCGCGTCGCGCGAGGGCTCGAAAATCCCCGGCATGGTCGATGCGCCATTGGCTTTCAGGTCTTGGGTTTGCACATAGCGGTTGCGATAGCGCGCCCTGCCATTCTCGAACCAGATCCCATGGATCATGCCGTCGCCGTCGAACCAGTGATGCATGCCCTTTGGCGGTTCGGCCGGGTTCGGCCCGTTGCGAAAATAAGCTCCGTGAAGCGCGCGCGGAATCTCGCCAATCACCGGCAGATCATCCGCGGTCACTTCATCCTTCACCGGCCCATAAAGGCCGTGGAGATAGGGGTTGAGGTCGTTCAGCGCTTTTCCGCCCATTTGCATCTCCCTGATTGAGGCCACTCTACCGCATCCCGGGCGCACGCAAACCGGCTTTTGCAGCACTCTTTAGGGTGCGCTTTTTCGATCTTTGTACCTGCGCCATTGATTTCGCGCCACCAGCCCCAGCGCCACAAGCGTTATCGGCGTAAAAAACGGAATCATGCTGAGCGCCATCCAGTCTGGCAAAAACAGATCGCTGACATGCGCGTGACTGCCGGTCTGTTGGCGCGCATAGAGTTGCAAGGGGCAATCACCGCGAAAGATCGCGAGACACGCCAGTTCGATTGCGAGTATGACCAGAGAAATATTGAGCCAGAGGCCATGACGGTCGCGCAGACCGCAATAAAGAATGTAAAACACGGCGGATGCATTGACCGCAGCTATGAGCGTGTGAATGAGTTTGAGCCAGAACATATCCACGCCGCACCCCATTTTCACAGCCTGGACGCCAAACCAGCTTGTTCGGGGGGCTTTATATCAGCTTTCGCGGAACGGCCTCAAGTCATGAGATATCATCGAAAAATTAAGCGGCGTCGCGCTGCTTTTTCTTGACCACAAAGGTCTCAAGCGTTTCGTACAACGTGTCGATGATGACCGGCTTCGGCAGGACGGCGTTCATGCCCGCCTCTTTATAGCGAACCAGATATTCACGCGTCACGGACGTGGTCATCGCGATGATCGGAATCTTTGAAAAGGCCTCATCGCTTTCCCGGATTTCACGCGTCGCAGCGATGCCGTCCATCACCGGCATCTGAATGTCCATGAACACCAGATCGCACTTCGTGGTTTTAAGTATTTCAACGGCTTCACTTCCGTTCGCCGCCAACAGGACTTCACCGACTTCCCCCTGGCCGAGCAACTCTTTCATAATCAAGAGATTGATCTTGTCGTCATCCACAACCAGAATCGTTTTGTCAGCCAGGTGCGCTTTCATCCGCTCGACGGGTTTCGCCGTTGACGGCTCCGCCTCGCCAGCCGGCACCTTCGTCATCGCCACCGGAACGCTAAGCTTGAACGCAACGCCGCTGCCAAAGGCGCTCTTGACGGTCAGCGATCCGCCCATTTTTTCAGCCAGCATGCGCGACAGCATGAGCGACAGACGGCGCCCGTCCGTATCCATCATTTCCGCATTGTTTTCGTATTTGTCGGGACGGAAATATGACTCCGTCATGTACTGGTCCATCCCCGCGCTGCTGTCCTTGATATAGGCTTGCAGATATCCCTGCGATTGAGGCCCCGCGGCGGTTAAATCAAACGCGACGCTGACCGCGCCGGAGTCGGTTTGCTTGATGGACTGCGCAATGACCGTAGACACACACTGAATGTAACGCGTCTGATCCATCTCAAAATGCCAGTGAGACAGTTTCCGTGTGTCAAAGCTCAAGGTCAGGCCTTTTTTCTCCGCCCGCTTTGCGAAGCGGCGTTCAAGCGTTCTCAATGTCGCGCGGAAATTCACCTTGGACGCCTCAATATTCAGACGGTCCGACTGCAAATCGAGAATATCGAGAATATCCATCAACGAGCCGCGAAGATTGTAGGAGCCCTCGTTCAGGATGCCGATCAGCTGCTCCTGCTTTTTCGTCAATCCGTTTTTCTGGAAATCGAGCGCCTGAAGAGAGCCGACAATCTGGTTCAACGGCGCGCGCAACTGATGAGCCGACGCCGACAGGAAGGCGTTATTGGCCGCCATCGCGGCGTTGAGCTGTTTGCTGCGCGTCCGCCGGCAGACGAGCCACATGATGGCGACTCCGGCGAAAAATGATAAAATGGCGAGACCGATTGCGAAGATCGTCACCTGTTCCTCCGGCGTTACTCTCCCCCGCCAGTTGCAGAACCCCTTAGGGTACAACCGCTTATAAGGGGAACCGCTTGCGAATAATGAAAAATTGTCCGCACATTTTAGCGAATAAGTAGAGCGTTCTTTTAAGTATGTTTTTTCCAGTCAGGAGCGGCCGCTAATTGTCTTCTGGCCCGGCGTGATCCATTAACCGTGAATGGCCAAACACACCGATACATTCGTCTGCCAGTCCTGCGGCGCGGTCTATGGAAAATGGGCCGGACGCTGTGAAGCGTGCGGAGAGTGGAACACCATCCAACAGGAAATGTCCGAAGCCGGACCGCCCGGATCGCTCGCGGGCGCGGCGGGCGGGACCGCCAAGACCAAAGGTAAGAAGATCGAATTCACCGGGCTGACAGGCTCGACCGAGGAGGCGCCGCGCCTCAACACCGGCAATCAGGAATTTGACCGCGCTTGCGGCGGCGGGCTGGTGCCCGGTTCAGCGCTCCTGATCGGCGGCGATCCCGGCGTCGGCAAGTCTACCTTGTTGTTGCAGATCGCATCTGGCCTCGCCAAAGGCGGCGCCTCGGTCGCCTATATCTCGGGCGAGGAGGCGACGGCGCAGATCCGCCTGCGCGCAAAACGCCTCGGCGTTGAAAAGTCGCCGGTGCATCTGGCTTCCGCCACGTCGCTGCGAGATATTCTCGCGACCCTCAAGGCTGAAAAGCCCGACGCGGTCATTATCGATTCCATTCAGACGCTCTGGTCTGACGCTCTCCCGGCGGCGCCCGGCACAGTGACGCAAGTGCGCGCCTGCGCTCAGGAGCTTGTCAGATTCGCAAAGTCTTCAGGCTGCATCGTCCTTCTGGTGGGGCATGTCACCAAGGACGGACAGATCGCCGGCCCCCGCGTTGTCGAACATATGGTCGATGCGGTGATGTATTTTGAAAGCGAACAGGGACGCGATTTCCGCATTCTGCGCGCCGTGAAAAACCGCTTCGGCGCAGCCCATGAAATCGGCGTCTTTGAAATGGCCGGCAACGGCTTGCGCGAGGTCGCCAATCCGTCGGAGCTGTTCCTTACGGGCGGCGATACGGCCGTTTCCGGCGCCGCCGTCTTCGCCGGGATCGAAGGCACCCGGCCTGTGCTGGTTGAAATTCAGGCGCTGGTCTCCCCCTCCACGCTCGCAACACCGCGCCGTGCTGTTGTGGGCTGGGACAGTGCGCGCCTTTCCATGCTCCTCGCCGTGCTAGATGCCCGTGCGGGTCTCGATTTCGGCCGTAATGACGTCTTTCTCAACGTCGCCGGGGGCCTCAGAATTGCTGAGCCCGCCGCGGATCTCGCAGCCGCCGCCGCGCTCTGCTCCTCCCTGTTTGATTCGCCGCTCCCCCGGGACCGGGTGGTTTTCGGCGAGGTCGCGCTATCGGGCGCAGTCCGGCCCGTCAATCAGACCGAGGCCCGCCTTAAAGAAGCCAAAAAGCTGGGCTTTTCAGGCGCCCTCGCCCCGGCCGGGGCCCAAAGCGGGACATTGAAGGTCGTTGAGGCGGAAACACTGCGCGAATTGGTGCGCTGGGCGCGCAATCCGTGATCGAGAATGGTTGAGAAAAATCCCCATGGCGGCTATGGAATTGGCCAGGGGCTATGAACGACTCGCCCTACTGTTTCGGGGCGACGATAGGCGGGTTCGGTAATGTTTGATCTCCTGTTTCTAGTGGTTGTCGGCGTATCCACCGCCTTCGCCGTCTTGCGTGGGGGCTTGCGCGAAGTCTCGACGCTTCTAGCGCTCGCCGTCGCCGGCGGCGTAACGCTTTTGCTGATTGAGCCCGTTCTCGCCGTAACCGGCCAGGCGGGCAGTTTTTTTGGCACTGCGATCATCGCCGGATTGCTGGTCGGCGTCTTTTTCCTGGCCGCCCATATCGGGTTTCATATCGGCCTGAAACGCTTCCCGCTTGAAGGCCGCGCCAGGACAATCGACCGGATTGGCGGCGGCGTGTTCGGTTTCGCGCGCGGCCTCGTTCTCATCGGCCTCGGCTATCTCGGCTATTCCTATTATCTCGACGAGGCCAAGCAGCCTGAGGAAGTCAAATCCGCCATGACCCGCCCCATCGCGGCTGGCATGGCCCACTGGTTCGAAAGCTTCACTCCGGAAACTGCTGACCTTGACGCGCCAACCGCGCCTTCCCAGATCGACCCTGAGGATGACGCCGCTCTCTCAGGCTATGACCGCAGCGACCGCAACAACCTCAACGAAATCGTCACCACGGTGACCACGACGGACCCGGCCATCGAAGCCACCGCGCCCGGCGCCGAAGATGCAAACGAACCGGCCGAAGACGACGACCCCATAGCCGATATCCTGAATGAGGACACTCCGGAATGACCATTCCATTTGATGAAACAGGCGACGCTAGCCAGAATTTTACCGAACGCGCCGCCAGTTTCCTCAAAAAGGACGGCGCAGCGTTCAAGGCCCACAGGGATGAACTCGAAGCGCTCGTCGGCAAACCGAAATTAGTGGAAGAGTGCGGCGTCTTTGGCGTCATCGGCACCAGCGACGCGGCGGCGCTTACGGCGCTCGGCCTCCACGCCCTTCAGCATCGCGGCCAGGAAGCGGCGGGCGTCGCCAGCTATGACGGCAAGCATTTCCATACCGAGCGGTTTTTGGGCCTCGTCTCCGACAATTTCTCCGATGCGGGCACGCTCGGCTCTCTCGCAGGCGACGCCGCAATCGGCCATACGCGCTACTCGACGCAAGGCGACACGGTGCTGCGCAACGTGCAGCCGCTGTACGCCGATCTCGACCAGACGGGCATCGCCATCGCCCATAACGGCAATCTCACCAACTCGAAAACCCTGCGCGCGGACCTCGTCCGGCGCGGCTGCATTTTTCAGTCAACGTCGGATTCAGAAATCTTCCTGCAACTGACGGCGCGCTCGCAATATCTCTCCGTTGTCGACAAGCTGATCGAGTCCTTCAAACAGATCGAAGGCGCCTATGCGCTGACGGTGCTAACGCCGGAAGGCCTGATCGGCGCGCGCGACCCGGTCGGCATTCGTCCGCTCATTCTCGGCGACCTTAAGGGCGCGCCAATCCTCGCATCGGAAACCTGCGCGCTTGATATTATCGGCGCGAAATTCGTGCGTGACATCAACCCCGGCGAAGTTGTCATCTGTAAAGCCGACGGCACGATCGAAAGCCGCCAGGTTTTTCCGAAAAAAGATCACGCCCGGCCCTGCATTTTCGAACTGATTTATTTCGCCAAGCCGAATTCCGTTGTGGATGGGCAAAGCGTTTATGAATTGCGAAAGCGCCTCGGCGAACGTCTCGCCAAGGAAGCGCCCTGCGACGCCGATCTTGTTTCGCCGATCCCGGACTCCGGGGTTCCCGCCGCCATCGGCTACTCGCAAAAGACCGGCCTGCCCTACGAGATGGCGCTGATCCGCAGCCATCATATCGGCCGCACCTTTATCGAGCCCGAACAGAAAATCCGCGAGGCCGGCGTTGCCCGCAAACATTCGCCAAACCGCGCTCTCATCGAAGGCAAGCGCGTTGTCCTGATTGACGATTCCATCGTGCGCGGCACCACCTCGCGCAAGATCGCCGAGATGCTGCGCCATGCGGGCGCCAAAGAAGTGCATATGCGCATCGCCTGTCCGCCGATCATCCATCCGGATTTTTACGGCATCAACACGCCGTCTCATGATGAGCTTCTCGCGGTCGATCGAACCATAGAAGAAATGCGCGACCTTATCGGCGTAGACAGCCTCGCCTTTTTGTCGCTCGACGGCCTCTACAAGGCGTTCCGCAAAGGCAAACGCGACGACGACGCGCCCGCCTTCACCGATCACTGTTTTACAGGCGATTACCCGACCAAGCTCACAGATCGCGATGCGGAACAACGCAACGCCATGGTGACGCAGCTCTCCTTCCTCGCGGAAACGAGCTAGCATTAACCGTCAATCGGCATAATTCCGCCGGATTTCAGCGCGATGCTCCTCCGACTTGGGAGGAGAAGCATGATGAAATCAACCCTGTCGCCAGTTTTGGCATTTATCTTCGTCACAGGAATTTTAGCATCCTGCGCCGCCGACCCGCAGACAAGACAAACCACCAATCCCAATATCGATTATCCGGGCTTCGCTTCGCTCGTCAGCGAGGTCGATGACTATCGCGCCAGACGCCTGATCGATCTCGATACGTTTCTCACCTATGCGAGCGACGATGACACGATCATTCTCGACACACGCTCAGCGGACGCCTTTGCACGCGGCCATCTGGAAGGCGCGGTCAATCTTCCCTTTTCAGATTTTACGCAGGAAAAGCTCGACAAGGCGCTGGGCGAGAAATCGCGGCGCATCCTGATTTACTGCAACAATAATTTTGAGAATGACGCCGAACCGGTGCCGCTGAAACGCGTGGAGCTGGCGCTCAACATCCCGACCTTCATCAATCTCTACGGCTACGGATACCAGAATATCTACGAGCTTGAGGACGTGTTGTCCGTTGCTGATCAGCGTATCCGGTTCGTCAGCAGCCTCTAGGCCCGTCCTTATCGGCAGCGCCCCGTTGACAACGCTGTTCTTCGACGTAAAAATAACTTAGGCTATTGCCTAACTATTGGATTACGGCCTGAGGAGCGCAAATGGCGCAGGTTTCCTTTACGGACAACCTTCAAAAACATCTGCCCTGCCCTCCGCAGGCGGCGCCAGGCGCCACCGTGCGCGCCGTTATGGAGGCCGTCTTCGCAGAGAACGCGCCCTTGCGGCGTTACGTACTCGACGATCAGGACCGCCTTCGAAAACACGTCAACATCTTCATCAACGATGTTGCGATTTCTGATCGCATAAAACTTAGCGACCCGGTCGCAGAGCATGATCGCGTCTTTGTCTTCCAGGCTTTGTCCGGCGGGTAATTTTCGGGGAGAAATATATGGCTGACGTTTTTTATGTCGCAAGCCGCAAGGGGCTTTTCACCTACCGGCGCAACGGCGCGGACTGGAATACTGGCGCGCCGGACTTTCTCGGCGAACCCGTTAGCGCCGTTTTAAGGGACAAGCGCGACAGCGCCGTCTACGCGGCGCTCAATCTCGGACATTTCGGTTGCAAGCTGCACCGCTCCGACGATGACGGCGGCAGCTGGAAAGAGCTTACGCCGCCAGCCTTTGCTAAAGCGGAAGACGGCGATGAAAATGCGCCTTCGGTCAATCTTATCTGGGCGCTTGAAACCGGCGGCGATGACGAACCCGGCGTGATCTGGGCCGGCGTCAATCCCGGCGCGCTTTTCAAAAGCGAAGACCGCGGCGAGAGCTGGACGCTGATTGAAAGCCTGTGGAACCGCGAAGAACGCGAGGGCTGGTTCGGCGGCGGCTATGACAAGCCGGGCATTCACTCGGTTCTGGTCGACCCGCGCGACTCGAAAAAACTGACGCTGGGCATTTCCTGCGGCGGGGTCTGGAAGTCGGACGATGGCGGAGCAAACTGGCGACTTACTGGCGACGGCCTGCGCTCCGATTACATGCCGCCGGATCAATCGCAGGATCTGAACACGCAAGATCCCCACCGCCTCGCATCATGCGCGAGCGACCCGGACACCATCTGGTGCCAGCATCACAACGGGATCTTTCTCTCCCGCGATGGCGGCGAGACCTTTAGTGAGTTCAAGGACGTCAAACCCGCCGTGTTCGGTTTTGCGGTCGCGGTTCATCCGAACGATCCCGATACGGCCTGGCTGGTTCCGGGGGTGAAAGACGAGTTTCGTGTGCCGGTGGACGCAAAACTCGTGGTCAACAAAACGACGGATGGCGGCAAAAGCTTTACGCCGCAATCGAATGGCCTGCCCGAACCGAGCTTCGATCTTGTCTATCGCCACGCCCTCGATGTGGACGAGACCGGCGAGCGCCTCGTTATGGGGTCGACCACCGGCAATCTCTGGGCGAGCGACGACGGCGGGACGAACTGGCGGCAGTTGAGCGCGCACCTGCCGCCGATCGCACAGGTTGCTTTCGGCTAAGCCCCCTCTTTTTTTCCCTCTTGATTTTCGCTTCGGCCAGAGGCAAATCGCGCCAGATTTTGCGTCCCGGAGTTTTTATGCGTCGCGTCATGCGGTCCTCTGGCGATCTGATCGCCGACCGCCGTTATCAGTACGGCCTCGACCTCGCCAGCGAGGGCGACGCTGCCGCGGCCGCCGATTTATTTGAACAGGCGCTGGAGCGCGCGCCCGGTTGGGCGGACGCCTGGTTTTCCCTCGGCCGCGCCCGCCGCGAGGCGTACGATCCCGCCGGCGCAGCAACGGCGTTTCGCGAAGCCTTGCGCTGCGACCCCACTGACATTCTGGGCGCAAGCCTGGAGCTTTCCCGGCTCGACGCGAGCGTCGATGTCGACGCCGCCCCCATCGCCTATGTGAAGGGTCTGTTCAATTCCTATGCGGAGGATTTCGACGAGGCGCTTGTGGAGCGCCTTGGCTATGCGACGCCGCAAAAGCTCAGCGCCATGGTCGCGGAGATGGGCGGCGTCACGCCGCTTCACTTCCCCCGCGTCCTCGATCTTGGTTGCGGCACCGGCCTTTCAGGCGAGGCTTTCGTCGCCAGCGCCGGTTGGCTCGAAGGCGTCGATGTCGCCGACGCCATGATCTCAGCAGCGAAAGACAAGGGCGTTTACGATGCGCTTTCCTGTTCCGACATCATGTCGTTTCTCGCCGCGAGCGAACATAAATACGATCTCGTCATCGCCGCCGACGTCTTCATCTATTTCGGCGATCTGTCTCATCTGTTCGCCGCCGCGTCGGCGAAACTCGCGCCCGGCGGGCTTTTCGCCTTCTCCGTCGAGCGGTCAGAGACAATAGATGTGGCTTTGCGCGACTCCCTTCGCTTTGCGCATTCGGCAGGCTATGTCGCCGCCACGCTCACCGCCGCCGGCTTTGAACTCGCGAATATGGAAGAAGCAATCTTGCGCAAGGACCGCGGCGCCGATGTCGACGGCCTCCTCGTCGTCGCAAGAAAACCCGTCCCGGCGACGCAAGGCGTGACGCAGGAGGCGCAGTCCGATCAGACCATCGCCTTCAGCAAGCTGAATTAAAGATCGGCCAGACGCGCCAGCGCCGCATCGAGTTTTTCAAGCTGTTCAACGAAATTGGCGCGGCGGGTGTGTTGTTCTTCCACAACTTCCTTTGGCGCCTTGTCGACGAAATTCTTGTTGGCGAGTTTCTTGTCGATCCCGGCGACTTCTTTTTCGGTCTTGTCTTTTTCTTTGACAAGCCGCGCCTTCTCCGCCGCAATGTCGATGAAATCTGCTACAGGGAGCGCCGCCACGGCGCCGGCATGCACAACCTGCACCGCGCCTTTTGGCGCAGCGTCGGCGGTTGAAATCTCCGACAGGCGCGCAAGGCGTTTCAGGGTAACATCATTTTCTTCAAGGCGCTTTTTGTCGTTATCGCTACCGCCAATAAAGACGAGTGGAATCTTTGCTGCAGCAGGTACATTCATCTCCTGACGGACCGAACGAATTTTTGTAATTAGATCTATGACCCAATTAGTCGTTTCAACCGCAGGTGCAAAACCACTTGCGACTGCCTCTCCAATTCCAGCTTCCACAGTAACAGGAATGATTGGCCATGGCGTAACAATCAGGGGCTGCTCACGCTCAGAAATGGCACCCCACAACTCTTCAGTTATGTACGGCATGAATGGATGGAGCAGGACTAAAATGCGGTCAAGAGCCCAAGCGGTAGCCGCGCGGGTTTCGCTTTTCGCCGCTTCGTCCTCGCCCATGAGAATAGGTTTCGCGAGTTCTAGGTGCCAATCGCAGAAAATGTTCCAAATGAATTTGTAGACCGCGCCTGCGGCGTCGTTAAAACGATAAGCCTCAATCTCGCGGGTCACCTCCGCCGCGCACTGGTTCGCCTCGTGGACGATCCATTTGTTCAGCGTCAGCGTCGCCTTGGCCGGATCGAAACTTGGGTCCGGCTTGCACTCATTCATCTCCGCAAAGCGCGCCGCGTTCCAGAGCTTTGTCGAAAAGTTGCGATAGCCTTCGACACGAGGTTCCGAAATGCGGACATTGCGTCCCTGCGCCGCTTGCGCCGCCAGTGTAAAGCGCAAGGCGTCGGCGCCGAACTGGTCGATCAGCTCCAGCGGATCAACGCCATTGCCTTTTGACTTCGACATTTTCTGACCGTTCTCGTCAACGACGAGACCGTGAATGTAAACCTCCGGGAACGGCACTTCTTTCTGGGTGTAGAGCCCCAGCATCATCATCCGCGCGACCCAGAAAAAGATGATGTCAAACGCCGTGACGAGCACAGACGTCGGATAGTGCTTTTTCAGTTCCGGCGTTTCTTCCGGCCAACCAAGCGTTGAGAACGGCCACAGACCCGACGAGAACCAGGTGTCGAGAACGTCTTCGTCCTGATAAAGAAGCGCATAGTCCTCTTTATCAACAAAATCACAAGCCAACGCTTCTTCTTTCGTAGCGATACGCCAGCTACCGGGCGCGGCTTGCTCTGCTAACGACAATGCCTTTTCTTCGCTTTCAGCGACAATAAGTCGATCATCCGGCCCATACCACGCCGGTATCCGGTGCCCCCACCAGAGCTGGCGTGAGACGCACCACGGCTCGATATTGTTCATCCACTGATAATAGGTCTTGGACCAGTTTTCGGGGACGAATTTGGTGTCGCCCTTTTGCACCGCCTCGATGGCGGGTTTGGCGAGCGTTTTCGCATCCACATACCACTGGTCGGTGATCATCGGTTCGATGACGACGCCGGAGCGGTCGCCGAAAGGCTGCATGATCTTTTTGTCTTCGATCTGGATCATCAGGCCTTCGGCGTCGATATCGGCGATGACGCGCTTTCGCGCCTCGAAACGGTCGAGCCCGCGATATTCATCCGGCACCAGGTTGATGCCGTCGACATAGGACGTATCGGGCGTTCCGCCCTTCTCAACCAGCGCTTTCGCCTTCGCCGCTTCTTCCGCGTATGGCGCGCCGTCATCACGCATGGCGCCCTTCATATCCATCAGGCGATACATCGGAATGTCGCCGCGTTTCGCGACCTGATAGTCATTGAAGTCGTGGGCGCCGGTGATCTTCACCGCGCCGGAACCAAAGTCCGGGTCCGGATAATCGTCTGTGATGATCGGAATGAGGCGGCGATGTTCTTTCGGCCCTACGGGAATTTCGCAGAGCTTGCCGACGATAGGCGCATAGCGCTCGTCCGACGGATGCACCGCCACCGCGCCGTCGCCGAGCATCGTTTCGGGCCGCGTCGTCGCAATGGAAATGTAATCGCGGGTTTCGCGCAGCGTGACGTTTCCGTCCTCGTCTTTCTCCACATATTCATAAGTGGCGCCGCCGGCGAGCGGATATTTGAAATGCCACATATGGCCGTCGACTTCGCGGTTCTCCACTTCGAGATCGGAAATCGCGGTTTCGAATTTCGGGTCCCAGTTGACGAGCCGCTTGTCGCGATAGATCAGCCCTTCATTGTAAAGATCGACGAAGACCTTCATCACGGCCTTGACCATCTGGTCATCAGCGGAGCCGTCCTCACCCATGGTGAAACGTTCGCGCGACCAGTCACACGAAGCGCCGAGGCGCTTTAGCTGGTTGATGATGGTGCCGCCGCTCTCATGGCGCCATTTCCAGACTTTCTCGACAAACGCTTCGCGGCCGATTTCGGTGCGCCGGGGCTCCTGATGCTCCATCATCTGGCGCTCGACCACCATCTGCGTCGCGATGCCCGCATGGTCGGTGCCCGGTTGCCACAAGACCGACTTGCCGCGCATCCGTTCGAAACGGCAGAGAATGTCCTGCAGCGTGTTGTTGAGCGCATGGCCCATATGCAGGGAGCCCGTCACATTCGGCGGCGGAATGACGATGGTGTAGGGCTCGCCCTCACCCGCTGGCTTGAAGGCGCCAGCGCTCTCCCACGCTTCATAAAGGCGGGCTTCGGCGGCTTTGAAATCGAAATTCTTGTCTAACTGTTTATCGGACATTGGGGGGGGGTCATTCTGCGGCTGCGAAGGCCCGGTTTATCCGCCGCCGGGCCAATGCTCAACCGCTTTGACCGTCAATCACTTGCCCGGAGGCTCTAACCCGGTGTGGGCGGCGATAAACGCCCACATATCAGCATATTCCTCGATGATTTTGTCCGTGGGCTTGCCCGCCCCATGGCCCGCCCGGGTCTCGATCCGGATGAGATGGGGCCGGTCCCCGATATCGGCCGACTGAAGGGCTGCGGCGTATTTGAAGCTATGGCCCGGCACGACGCGGTCGTCGGTGTCCGCCGTCGTGACCATGATCGCCGGATAGTCCTCGCCATCGCGCACATTATGGTAGGGCGAATAGGCGTAAAGATTCCTGAAATCCGCCTCCTTGGCCGGATCGCCATAGTCGTCGACCCAGAACCGCCCCGCCGTGAACTGGTTGAAGCGCAGCATGTCCATGACGCCCACCGCGGGCAGACCCGCCGCGAACAAATCCGGGCGCTGGTTGATGACCGCGCCGACCAACAGCCCGCCATTGGACCCGCCTTGTATCGCGAGCTTATCCTTTGTGGTGATCCCTTCAGCAATCAGATATTCGCCCGCCGCGATGAAATCGTCGAAGACATTCTGTTTGTGCAACAGCCGCCCGGCGTCATGCCATTCCTTGCCGTATTCGCCGCCGCCGCGAATATTGGCGAGCGCAAAGACGCCGCCCATCTCCATCCACTGAAGCCGCGTCACGGAAAACGCCGGCGTCACCGAGACACTGAACCCGCCATAGGCGTAGAGCAGCGTCGGGGCGCCTTGCGACAGATCCAGCCCCTTTTTGTGTGCGATGAACATCGGGATTTTTGTTCCGTCCTTCGACGGATAAAAAACCTGGCGCACGTCGAAATCTTGCGGGTCGAACGGCGCCTTCGCTTCGCGGAAGATGGATTGTTCGCCGGTCGCGATGTCGAGGCGATAGGTCGTCGGCGGCTGGTTGAAACTTTCGAAGCTGAAAAAGGTTTCCGTGTCGTCCGGCTCGCCGCCAAAACCGCCGGCTGAGCCGACGCCCGGCAACGTCACCGCGCCAAGCGGCGATCCATCGAGTGCAAACATCCGCACCGCCGATTTCACATCTTCCATATAATGCGCGAATACTCGGCCCCCGACGACATTGACGCCGGACAGAACATGCGCGCTTTCGGGGAGAATCTCCTCCCAGGCGGCGCCGGGATCAGTCACCCGGGTCGCGACCAACTTGCCTTTCGGCGCATTTTCATCAGTAAAGAAAAAATGGCGGCCCGCCGCCGTCGCGATATAGCTGTAATCGTGCTTAAAGCCGGAAACGATTTCCAGGGGTTCGGCCGCGAAATGTTGAAGGTCGATCAGCACCACTTCATAGCGGCTGTCGGTTCCCTTCCACACGGTGACGACCAGCGTCTTGCCGTCGCTTGAAACACTCGCGCTGAAGCCGTGTTCCGGATGTTCAGGGCGCGCATAGATGAGCCTGTCATGCTCCGGCGCATCGCCGGTTTTGTGAAAATACACCGCCTGATCGAGATTGAGACTCTGGAACGCTTCGCCTTCTTCCGGTTCGGGATAACGCGAATAGTAAAAGCCGGAACCGTCCTTCGCCCAGGAGACGCCGGAAAATTTCACCCAGTCGATTTTGTCTTCGAGAACATTCCCGCTCGATGCGTCAACGATGCGGATCGTCATCCAGTCGGAACCGCCTTCCTGCACCTGATAGGCGACCAGCGATCCGTCCAGCGACGGATGATAGGTCGACAGCGCCGTGGCGCCGTCCTCGGACCAGCCATTCGGATCAAGGAGAATGCGCGGACGAGCGTCGCTGTCCTGAACATGAAGGACATATTGATTCTGGAGTCCGTCATTGCGGCGATAGAAAATCCGCTCGCCTTTTTTGACGGGGAGAAGAAATTTTTCGTAATCCCACAGCGTCTTCAGGCGCGCCTTGATGGCGCCGCGACCCGGCAAGGTCTTCAGATAGGCGAAGGTCGTTTCATTTTCCGCCGCGACCCAGTCCGCCACCGCCTTGTCCTCGCGCACATCCGCCTCGAGCCAGCGATAGGGATCGGCGACGCTTACGCCGAAAAATTCGTCCGTCTGGTCGACGGTTCTGGTCTCGGGATAGGTCAATTCTGATTTTGGCTGTTTCATGGCTCCGGTTTCCCGCATCGGCTCGCTTGACGCAAAAGAAAAAGCCGGCCCCATTTTTTCTTCGGGGAGCCGGCTTTCGCAAATTCGATGGGGGCGGCCTCAGCCGCCCATCCTTACCCGTCCGCTTAACCGCGGCGGCGGCGCGCGACGCGCTGAACCTCTTCCTCGACCTTTTCCTCAACAATCCCCGGCAGGTTGGCGTCGAGCCAGTCCTTGACCATGGGTTTGAGCATCTCGGTCACGATGTCCTCCAGCGTCCGCCCCGGCCCTTCGGAAATCCGGACGGACTGGGACAGGTTCTGAAAGGCTTGCGAGGCCGCAGCCGCCGCAGACCGGTCGAGAATGTCTTCTTCGGTGTCATGTTGCATCGGAGCCGCCGTTTTTTCTCTAACCATTTCAATGTCGTCAGTCTTGAACCGGTCGTCCGCGCCAAAGCCTCTGGCTTGCCCGGCTGGAGCAGGCGCGGGCGCTGATGGCGGCCGGGCCGCCTCAGGCGTCAGGGTCAGCTCGGGCGCCGCCGGCTCGGCTGGTTTGGGCGCGGCCGGCGCTTGTGGAGCGGGCGCAGGGTCGGGAGCGGCCTTTACGGCCGCCGGCGCTGCCTGATCTTCCTCATCCTCGGAGATAATCCGGCGGATCGAGGCGAGAATCTCTTCCATACTGGGTTCTGGTTGGGCGTTTTCCATGTGACCTAGGGTCCTCTGACGGGGTCAATTCGTCGGAATTGGGCGAGCAAAGCCCTTCACGTGTGGTTTTCAGGCGCTTCGCGCCAGTTATCAAGGCCTAGCTTACGCGAAGCCTAATCCTCGTAAAGCGTTCCTGCGGCTTCGGATAGCGCCTCTTGCGATACGCCCGCCGCCTCAGGGGTTAACATCCCGATCGCCGCCAATAGCGAGAACGCCGCTGTCTGTGCGTCGCGCTGCGCGCTCACCAGCGTCACTTGCGCATTAAGGGCTTCCAGTTCGGCGTTAAGCACATCAAGCGTCGTTCGCGTGCCAACCTGTGCTTCCTGGCGGACGCCTTCAAGGGCAAGCGTGTTGGCTTCTACTGACGCCGTCGCCGAACGGACAATTGCACGCGCTGTGACAAGACGCTCCCAAGCGGCGACAGTCTGCGCCTCGACCTGACGCGCGGCGGCCGTGGCGCGGGAGCGGTCGCTGTCATGCAGGGCCTTCGCCTCGCGCACGCGGGAGAAATTCAGGCCGCCAAGAAAAATCGGCACCGACGCGCGCGCGCCGAACGAGAACTCTTCACTGTTCTCGACGAAAAAGCTTGGTTCTTCCGCATACTGATAACCAGCGGTCAGCGCTACTGACGGCAAGAAAGCGCCGCGCGCAATGTTGACCTGACGGCGGGAAACTTCGGCCTGTTCGCGGGCGGCAATATTGGCGGGGGCGTATTGGTCGGCGATGACAAGCGCGGCCTCAAGCGTCTCCGGCAATTCCGGCAGCGTCTCGACAGGCTCAAGATCGCCCGGCGACTGGCCCACAAGCTCCGCATATTGGGCGCGTGCAATCGCGAGCTGGCCTTGCGACGAAGACAGCCGCGCGCGCGCTTCAGCGAGGCGCGCGTCAGCCTGCGACACATCAGTGCGGGTGATCTCGCCCACATCGAAACGCGCCTTCGCCATGTCTTGCTGACGCAGCAACACAGACACATTGTTTGTATTCAGATTAAATACGGCCATGTTGCGCTGAACATTGAAATAGGCGCCGGCGACCTCAAGCAGCACCTGCTGTTCTGCGGCGGCGAGTTGCGCGCCGCCGGCGCGCACACGGGCGCCCGCCTGTTTGATGGCGTTGTAATTTCGAAATCCGGTGAAGATCGGCTGTTCGGCGTTGACGGCGCCAATAATCGTATCGAGTTTTTCGTCAGACGAACCCAGAGTGGAGGTCTGAGAGACATCGACCTTGTTGTAGGAGCCGCTCGCCGTCACCTGCGGCAAGGCGCCAGCCCAGGCTTGCGCTTTCGACTCGCGGATCGCACGCAGCCTTGCGCGTTCGGCGCGAATATTCGGATTGGTCTGATAAGCGATCGCCAGCGCATCATTGAGGGTTTCGCCATATGCCGGCGCATTCACCCCTGCGCCAAGCGCCGCCAAGACGGCAAAAAGAGAAACTGAAACCCGCACAACCAAAAACTCCCTGACGACCGCCGGACGCAAACGATGACGCCACATCAAGTATCTGCGCCCGCACTGCCTGTCTTCAAGGGGATTCAACAGCTTGCCGCGTGAATATCCCGTTAAAAGACGAAGGATTTCGCCGCAGCGAAACCAGGCAGCACGGTCTTCGCCATGGCGTCGAATTTCTCTGTGGCGGCGAAGGCGTCGCCGCTGCGCCGATAGACGACACCGCGGGAAACGCCGCCGCGGCGCTCGATCGTGGCCAGACGGCCGCGGTCCTTGAGCTGCGCCAACAGCGTGTCCGGCCGAATCTCGATAACGCCATCAATCAAGATAAGGTCGAACGGGCCCTGCCCCGGCGCGCCTTTCGCGCTGTCGCCGGTGATCACGGCGGCGTTGGCGACATCAAGCTTGGTGATGTTTTCCTGAGCCGCCGCCGCCAGCGCCTCATCGCTCTCGACCGCGACCACCATGTCCACCAGACCGGCGAGCACAGCCGTCGAATAGCCGGTGCCAGCCACCGCATCGAGGCAGAGATCGCCGGGACGCGGATCAGCCGCAGCGACGAGCTTGGCGAAATCCCGCGCAGTCAGCATGGAACGACCCGGCGCGTAAGGGAGTTCGCGCTCCACATATGCCTGCTCGCGCAAGGCCGATGGCAGAAACATCTCCCGCGGTATGGTTTCGAGCGCTGTCTGCAACCGCAAATCGGTGACGTCATTGGTGCGCACCTGACTGTCCACCATCCGCCGCCGCGCCGTCTTGAAGTCCATCTTTAAGCCCCTTGTGGCCGGTTCTTTCTTCCCGGGGCATACATCCGGCCGCGTCCGGTTGCAACGCATTGGCCAACGCGGCGCGACAGGCCAAACCGGCGCCGCGCATTTCGCCTTTGACCGCACCCCCGCCCCGCGCTATGAGGACGGCCCTTCGGAGCCGCCCCACACCACAGGGCGGTTGTTTTTCGGCCACGTGGCGGAGTGGTGACGCAGCGGCCTGCAAAGCCGTGTACGCCGGTTCGATTCCGGCCGTGGCCTCCACTACTCCGGCTACTTCGGAGTGGGATTTCCGGGGCTGCGCGACGAATTCCGTAAGAAACATCTATTACATTGATATGCTTCAAGTTTTTTCCGGGCGGCCGCCCTGGCGGTGACGCCGAGCGCGGACCGATGCGCGCGCCCTGGAAACCTGAGCTGAAAAACGAGCCCGCCATTCCATCCGGCCGCGTGAAAAAGATTGGCGAGTGTGAGGTAAAAGCCGCTTTTTTCCTGCGATTTTCGAGGCGCAGTCCCTATTTGTTAACCATCGTGTCAAGATGGGACGGTAGGTTGCGTCACCATTTTAGCCCAAATGTTCGGTGTTTATCGCAGACGCCGCTCATCTGGCCGAAATAGCCTTGCAGTCAGGGCGCGGCGCCGACATGTACGTTTGCAGAACAAGGACAAAGAGGGGCCCGATGTTTTCTGGTAAAGCAATTTTTCGCAGCAGCGCCGCAGCGACCGCAATCCTTATGGCTGCATCCTGTGCAAGCGTGGATCAGGAGCTGCTGGAGGCGAAATTGCCGGACGCGCCTGCCGTGTGGACAGCGGACGCTGACGTCACTGTCGCGCCCACAGGCGACTGGGTGGCGGCGTTTCATGACAACGCGCTGCGCGGCCTGATTGATGAAGCGCTTGAACGCAACAACAATTATCTTGCCACCGCTGCCAATCTTGATCAGGCGCGCGAAGGCGCGCGCATCTCCCGCGCCAACCTCCTGCCGACGCTCGGCGCTTCCGCCCGTTCGAGCCGCAACGCCATTGTCACCGACCCGACATCGGCGGCGCAGGCCGGCGGCAATGCCGATGCGAGTGGGTTGCGCGCGCAAGAGATTGAAGATCGCTTCGGACTCGATTCGGATGGCGACGGCAGGCTAGACGGGCTTGATACAGATAATGACGGCTTTATAGACGCTGACCTTCCGAACCGTCGCCTTTACATCAACAACTTCTCCCTTGGCGCACAGATCCAGTGGGAGCTCGATGTCTGGGGCCGTCTCACAGATGAAACCCGGGCTTCCTATAAAGACGCCGCCGCAGCGTACGCCGATCTAGAAGCTGCGCGCCTTTCTCTGGCGGCGCGCGTTGCGCAAGCCTGGTTTTCGCTGATCGAAGCGCGCCAGCAGCGTGAACTCGCCGAACGCGATACGCAGGCGCGTGAACGCAATTTGCGCGTCACCGAACGCCGCTATGACCGCGGCGTCTCTTCCAGCCTTGATGTGCGCCTGTCGCGCTCTGCGCTCGGATCAAGCCAGGCCAACCTTGCCTTGCGTCAGCGTCTTGAACTTGAATCATCGCGCGCGCTTGAAGTGCTGCTCGGCCGCTATCCGTCCGCAGAGCTTGAAGCGGCCGCTACGCTGCCCTCGCTTCCGCAACTGGCCGGCGCAGGCGCGCCGGGCGAAATCCTCGCAAGGCGTCCTGACCTCGCCGCCGCAGAAGCGCGCATGGAAAGCGCTGGCCTTCGCGCCCGCGCCGCACGCAAGCAAATGCTGCCGCAATTGACGCTGTCCTCGCAAATTTCGACATCGGGTCCAAATCTCGCCGACGTACTCGACCCTGAACGCCTCGCCGGGAATATCGCCGCCGGTCTTTTCCAACCGCTGTTTCAGGGCGGGCGTCTCCTCGCCAATTCCAAGCGCGCCCGCGCCGCCGCGCAAGCCTCTCTTTACAGCTATGTGCAGACGGTGCTGACCGCCTATCAGGAAGCTGAAAATGCAATCGCGGCGGAAACCCTTCTCGCGGCGCGCGAAGAAGCCTTGCGTCTTGCTTATGAAGAAGCCGCCGCCGCCGAAGACCTGACCGAGCGCCGTTATTCCAGCGGCGCCGCAACCATCTTTAACCTGCTGGATGCGCAGACCCGGAGGATCTCTTCGGAAAGCGCCTACATCCAGGCCCAGCAGCAGCGCGTATCGAACCGCGTCCAGCTTTATCTCGCCATCGGGGGCGATTTCCTCACCGAGGAAAAGCTGGCCTCGCTGCAAGCTGAAACCGGAGAGTAAGTAGCCTTCATGTTTCGAAAGTTTTTCACCATTTTCGGCACGATCGGCATTTTTGTCGGGTTTGTCGCCCTGGTCATCGCCATGGGATCGCTGCGCCCCAAGCCGGAGCTGCAGGAACCCGAGATTGCACCGCCCTCGGTATTCTTCACGGTTGCGAAGTCAAAATCCGTAACGCTCGACGTTTCGGCGCAAGGCGAAGTCCGTCCGCGCACCGATATTTCACTGACCGCGCAGGTTTCCGGACAGATCGTTTCGACATCGCCGGAATTCGTGAATGGCGGCGCCTTTGAAAAAGGCGACACGCTCATCAAGATTGAAGACGCGCCTTACCGCGCCGCAGAGGCCGCCGCCCGCGCCAGACTGGCGCAAGAAGAAGCCGAAGCCGCGCTGGCGCGCAGGGATTATGAAGAACTCGGTCTTGATGACGACCCGACGGACCTGACCTTGCGCATTCCGCAGCTTGAGCAATCGAGAGCGGAATACCGGGCCAGAAAACTGGATCTGGATCGCACCACCATCCGCGCGCCTTTCCCCGGCCGTGTGCGTGAACGCATCGTCGGCGTCGGTCAGTATGTCGCCCCGGGGGCACAGCTGGGCCGCATTTTCTCCACCGATGTTGCGGAAATTCGTTTGCCGCTCACCGACAACGATCTTGCAAAGCTTGGTCTGCCCCTCGCCTTCACCGAAACCGAGGACAATCCTGGCCCGGCCGTCTATATGACCGCGACGCTCGCCGGCAAGACCCACAACTGGGTCGGCCGCATCGCCCGCACCGACGGCGCTATCGACGCCGCCACCCGTCAGGTGATCGCCATCGCCGTCGTCGACGACCCCTATGGCGCCGGATCGGATGACGGCGCGCCATTGGCCATGGGCCTGTTCGTGGAAGCGACGATCACCGGCAAGCCTTATGAAAACGCCATCGTGTTGCCTCGCTCTGCGCTTTACGGCCGCGACAGGGTCTACACCATCGCCGACGACGACACGCTGGCCGAACACCAGGTGGCGATTGTTTCCACTGACCGCGACACCATAACTGTCGCCAGCGGCCTTAATGAAGGCGATCGCGTCGTCACCTCGCCGCTGCGCGGCGCCGGCGACGGCGACAAGGTCAGCCCCGCCGATCCGCTGGACGACATCCCCGGCTCTCGCACTTCCGAGGAGCCTGCGCCGTCCGCAACCGCCTCCAACATTACATCCGGAGAATAAACGTGAACGGACTTATTGCATGGTGGGCGCGAAACTCAGTTGCTGCAAACCTGCTGATGATCGCCTGCGTCATCGCCGGCATCATCGCCTTCACCAGGATGGAGCGCGAAGTCTTTCCCTCCGCGTCGTTTAACGGCGCGACAATTTCCGTCGCCTGGCCCGGCGCCTCACCGCAGGAAGTGGAAGAACAGATCATCCTGCGCATTGAGGAGTCGATCTCCGACATTGACGGCGTTGAACATATCAGCTCGACCGCGCGCGAAGGCGTCGCGTCAGTCAATGTTGAAGGCCTCGACACCGTAGACGCCACGTTCTTTCTCAATGAGATCAAAAACCGAGTCGATGGCATCTCAACCCTGCCGCAAGACGCCTTCCCGCCCATCATCCGGCAATGGCGCAACCAGAACCCGACCCAGTTCATCGCGATTTACGGCGACCTTGAACCGCGCGAGCTGAACCGGCTGGGCCGCGAATTACGCGACGAACTCGCGCAAATCCCGAACGGATCGCCGCTTGTGGAGACCTGGGGCGTGCGTAACGAGGAAGTCTCGATCGAGGTTTCGGAAGAAGCCTTGCGCCGTTACGGCCTCACCTTCGACGATGTCGCCCAGGCCATTCGCGGCTCCTCGCTCAACCTTTCCGGCGGACAGGTGCGCACCGACACGGGCAACATCCAGCTCGCCACTCGCAACCTCGCCGACACAGAAGAAGAGTTCGAACGGATCGTTGTGCGCCAATTCGCCGACGGATCGACCATCCGCATCGCAGACATCGCAAATGTCGTCGACGGATTCGAGGATTCAAAATCCATCCGTCAGGTGAACGGTCATCCGGCGGTCAATCTCGCCGTACAGGCGCCCGATACGCTTAACATCGTCACTCTGTCCAAGGCCGTCGATGAATGGCTTGAGGAAAAGAACAAGGAATATGAAGGCAAGACCGAACTTTATATCTGGTTCGACTTCGCCGATCTCTATTTTGAGCGTGTCAATCTGATCGCCTCGAACGCAGGCATCGGCCTTGTGCTCGTTATGATCGTGCTGCTCCTATTCCTGCGCCCGTCGGTCGCCATCTGGGTGACGGTGGGGATCGCAGTGTCCTTCTTCGGCGCCTTCATCTTCCTACCCGCCGTCGGCGTGTCGCTGAACATGCTGTCGCTGTTTGCGTTCCTGCTTGTGATCGGGGTTGTCGTCGATGACGCGATCATTGTCGGCGAGGCCATCCACAATGAAGTCGAAGCGGGCGGCAAAGGCGTAGACGCCGCAACGATTTCCACGCAGCTCGTGGCGAAACCGGTTTTGTTCGCCGTCCTCACGACGATGATCACCTTCATGCCCTGGCTGTTTCTTTCAGGCGGCACGGCGCAGTTCACGAAACATATCAGCTACACGATCATTTTCGCGCTTCTGTTCTCACTGATCGAATCCTTCCTCATTCTGCCGTCGCACCTCGCGCATATGAAAAAGCAGAACAAGGACGGCGTTTACTACCGGCTGCAGAAAGTCTTCGCGGAAGGCCTGATGGGCTTCGCGGACAATGTGTACCGGCCGGCGGTCAAGACCGCGCTTCGGTTCCGCTATTTCACCGTCGCGTTTTTTATCGGCGCCTTCATGATTTCCGCTGCGCTGCTCGCGCAAGGCTGGGTCGCCTTCAAATTCCAGCCTGAAGTGCAAGGCACCTTCATGTCGCTCACCGTGCGCATGCCGGAGGGTTCTCCCTGGGCGCGGTCAGAGCAAATTTTTGAAGAAATTGAACTCGCCGCAGACAAGCTGAAGAAAGATCTCGATACGCCGGAGAGGCAATTCGTCAAATCCGTTTATATCGGCGCCGATGAAGACGATATTTCCGCCTATGTCACGATCCTTCCTGCGGATGAGCGCAAGCAATCCACCAAGGAAATCGCCGAGCTTTTCCGGGAAGAGCTTGGAGACATTCCGGACGCCGAGGAAATCACCATCAGCTATACGCTGAATGACAACGGCCCCGATCTCACCTTCGGGATTGAATCCGACAGCCTTGAAGAGTTGCGTCTGGGTGTTCTTGATTTGCAGAACTTCCTGCGCACCCTGCCCGGGACATATGACGTCCGCAACAATCTGCAGTCGGCGACGCCTGAGCTTCAGGTCGAGCTGAAACCCGGCGCAGAGCGTTTCGGTCTGACGCTCGCGGAAGTCTCCCGTCAGATCCGTCAGGCATTCTATGGCGAAGAGGTGCAGCGCCTGCCCCGCGGCGGACAGGATGTGCGCGTCATGGTGCGTTATCCCAAATCTGACCGGGAATCGTTGACCACCATCGAATCCATGCGCATTCGCACCCCGGACGGACGCGAGGTGCCGCTAACCGTCGTCGCCGACGCTCAGTTCGCGCCCAGCTTTAAGCGTATTGACCGCCGTGATCGCCAGCGTTCGGCGCGGATTACCGGCGAGCTGCGCGAAGGCGTTGACCGCGAAGCCGTGATGAAAATCTATCGCGATGAATTCGTGCCCCAATTCAAGCAGCGTCACCCGAATGTCGAACTCGCCCAGCGCGGCGACGCTGAAGATCAGGCCGATTTCATCAAAGAATGGGCGGGGCTTCAGGGGTTCGCGTTCTTCGCCATGTATATGCTGCTGGCGATCGCCTTCGGTTCGTACTTCCAGCCGCTGCTGGTCATGTCGGCGATTCCTTTCGGCTTTATGGGCGCGGCCTTCGGTCACTTTCTCTTTGGTCTCGACTTCGCGCTTTTCTCGTTCTTTGGGATCGCGGCTGCGGCCGGCGTTGTCGTCAACGACAACCTTGTTCTGATCGACTATGTGAACCGGCTGCGCGATGAAGGCGAAGGCGCGATCTCCGCTCTCGTCAAGGCGGGCGTCGGACGTTTCCGTCCGATCCTGCTGACCTCGCTCACCACTTTCGTAGGCCTGTTGCCGATCATGTTCGAGCGTTCAACCTCGGCGCAGTTCCTGATGCCGACGGTCGTCTCTCTCGCCTTCGGGGTCTTCTTCGCGACCTTCGTGACCTTGCTTTTCGTTCCGGCGATGTACGCTGTCGGCGCTGACATCTCGCGCTTTTATCGCTGGGCATGGAGCGGCGAAAAGCAGCCACCTGTGGGCCACGGCGCATCGGAACAGTCAGATTACGGCGAATCACATGAAGGTCATGTGCCGGGCCTTAGCGGCCGCCGGAATCCCCTCTGGGATCCGGCCGAATAGGCGCGGCTATCTTCGAGAAACACACGGAAACGGGGCCTTTCGGCCCCGTTTCCTGTTAACCATATGTTAAGAACTTGATGAGACGTTAATAGTGTCTTCTCCCGAGAAGATACCCCACCATACCCCACGACAGTGAGTACCGGCCGCGCTTCCCCCAAGCGCGGCCGTCTCTGTTTGTATGCTGTTTATTGTGGCCGGCGGTTTGCCTCAGCCGGCGGCTTCCCTGGCCGCGATGATGCGATTGGAAAGCTCCCAGTCGACAGGGCGATCCACATCAATCGGCCCTTCTGCGTATGGCATCAGCACTGGCGCTGTGCGCACGCCGATGCCGCGCGAGAGCGTCTGTAACACTGTGCGTAGCGTGAACAGGCGGCTCCGGTAGAGAAGAAACGCGAAAAGCCCGAAAGCGCCGATCAGCCGGCGCGGCTTTTTGCCGAACTGACCGCCGGATTTAAACACCTGCGCCCCTTCAATCCCGTGCGGCGTCAGAATCGCATAGAGATTGCACGAAGAATAAGCGCCGTCGCGGAAGCGGTGAAAGGCGCGGTTCCCGTCCGGATATTTTTCAAGAACGTACGTCGCCGGCGTCAGGCCGACAGCAACATCATCTGTCAGACCGTCAAGCGCGTCGCAAAAGAAACCGAACATCTCTCCTGTGTGCAACGCATTATCGCCGGTGGTGATAACGAGCGGGAGCATATCCGGCGCTGCGACCGCCGCAACGCTGGAGCCAATATTATCCTGGCTCGGCATGTAGGTGATATGCTCGGCCCCCGGAAGACCGGCGAGGATCGCTTTCGCTTCCTCAATGCTTTCCTGTTCGATCAGAACGATGGTGCGCTTTGCGCGGCCGGACTCCAGCACGGCGCCGACCACACGGCGGAGCATCGGCTGTCCGGCGATATCGATAAAACATTTATGGGAAACACCGCCAGCCTGCGCCAGCGGGTCAAGACTGCCGCGGCTCGCGGCAAGGACGAGCGCTGTGCAGCGCGGCTCCGTCATGAACTTCTCCCCCTTTTCAACTTCTTCAAGACAGGAAAGGGCCTTTAATCGGCTCTGTTACCGGCGATAGAGACGACAATTCGGACAGATCGGCAAGGGACGCGCGAAGCTTTTCAAGCGCTTGCCGGGAAATCAGGCCAGCGGCGCAGCCATCAAGCTTCGCCCAGTATTGCTCCAGTGTAAATGGCGCGGCAAGGCTTCCGACAGGCATTGGCACGGCGGTTTTCAGCACCTGGCCGTGCTTGAGCGTAATCTCGACTTCGGTGGCGAATTCGCCCTCCGCCTTGTCCACCGGGCGGCGGTGAATGCGGCCGAAAAGATCGCGAATTGCGGGCCTGCGCACAGCCTCGTCCGTAAAATCGGTGAGTGTTGCATTGCCGGTCACAAGGGCGACAGCGACGCCATATTCAAGGGAGAATTTCGCCTGGAGCCCGTCTTGCGGGTTCACATGCATCAGATTGTTCAGATGCGTCACCGGCGCAAAAACGTGGACAGCCTCTACCTGATCAGACGTAAAGCCGTGCGCTCCCTGTAATTCCAGAACGCCGTCCATCGCGCGATGAGCGCTGCCGCAATTTGGAAAGCGTTTCACTTTGAGGCCGCTGGAGAGAATGAGCAGAGGCTCGCCGATATTGTCGGTTCCGAAGCGCAAATTCTGACCGTGCTCCACATGGGTGAGATTGTCGCGGAGCTGTTCATAATCCGGCCCCACCATCAGACGGTTCATGGCGTTTGGTCCGTCAAGCGTGTCGCGGCCTGCATCAATGCCGGCGCGTGCAAAGCTCGCGGCCATCACTCCCGCCTTGGCTGCGAGACCGGCGTGGAGCGGTTTGGTCATGGTGCCGAATTGCGACATGAACCCGCCCGCCATGCTGGTCGCCATAGAGATGGCGTTTGCGGCTTTGTCGGTGTCAAGCTTGAGAAGGCGCGCGCAGGCGGCAGCGGCGCCAACCGCGCCGATAGTGGCCGTCGCATGCCAGCCCCGGTTGCGATGAACGGGGTTCACGCCCTGCCCGACCCGGCCCAGAATCTGAAGACCGGCAATATAGGCGTCAAGGCAATCACATCCCGAGGCGCCCTCGCCTTCGCCAAGCGCGAGAATCGCGGGGACCAGGACAGCGCTGGCGTGGGCTTTGGCGGGGTCAAAATTATCGTCGAAATCGAGCGCATGCGCGGCGGCCCCGTTCACCAGCGCCGCCCAGGGTGGGGCCAAGGACGCGCCGAGGCCGATAGCGGTGGAAGGCCCGGCGCCCCAGGGCGCGGCCGTTTCAAAGACGCGGCGCGTGACCGGTTCTGCGGCGCCGGGGATCGAGACAGCAATCAAGTCGATAAAAGCCCGGCGGGCGGATTCCACGGCTTCTTCCGGCCATGCAGGCGGCGTCTCAGCGATCCAGCGGCCATATGCGAGAATGGGATTTTGCGGCATCGGGTAAAGATAAGCCCGCCCCGGCCCGATGGAAAGCGCGCTCATCGCGCTGCACCGCGAAGGTTAACGCCAACATGGGCCTGCGCCTCAAAAAAATGCCCTTCGTTAAGCAAATGGGTGTAGATTCGAGAATGGGCCTTTGCTATAGCCCGCCTTCCAAGGGCGTTCCCCGATAGCTCAGTTGGTAGAGCAGCTGACTGTTAATCAGCGGGTCACTGGTTCGAGTCCAGTTCGGGGAGCCATTTCTCAAAACGAGCCGAATCGCCCATTTTCGATGACGAGGCTTGCGCCGCAATCATTGCCATTTCTGCAAGAGAATCAAATGGTTGCTTGAATTCTGCGTTCAATTCTCCATGCGCCCAAGTGCAGTTCGAAAGTAAGAAATTCAACATCCTCGACTTCTCTTTTGCCGACTGTTTTTCGAACAGGCGATGGGCGTCCTTCGCCAATTTCAACAGTTCGACACCCTCGTCCATGTAGGAATCGTCGGCCAACTCGTGACGCTCGATGTCCCTTGCACAACGCGCCTGCTCGTCACGCCACTGGGTCCGCATTCGGTCATAAAAGTCCTCAGACACCCGCCCGTCGAGCTTATCGATATACATGGCGTCAATTCGCTGCTGCAGCCGATTTCGCTCTTTCTCAAGCCTAGCGATGGCCTCGGCATGCTCGCGCTTCTCGTCGGCGCAGCTGTCTTTCAGCGCCCGGCTGACCCACTCAAAAACGTCATCATCGAATCGGAGCTTACGCAAAAATGAAGTGAATTTCTCTTCCAACACTTCTTCACGCGTATAGGGCTCGCCGCATTTTCCCTTAAACCCAGTGCAATGATAGTAGACGTATTTTTTCTTTTTCAGCTCTCCGACCATGGCGCAGCCGCAATGGCCGCAGGTGATCAGCCCGGTGAAGGCGAAGTCATGCGCGGATGATCCCCGCAGCTTGGATGTGTTTCTTCCATCCAATACGCCCTGGACCCGCGCCCACAATTCACTGGTTACGAGTGGCTCATGGCTGCCCTGATATCGCTTCCCTTTCCAATCGAACTCGCCCGTATAAATTCGATTGCGGAGAATTTTATGAATGGTGCTGTTGGTTACAGGTTGGCCGCTCTTCCGAAACGTCAACCCGTGAGAACGTGCTTTAACGCCAAGCTGCCGAAGTGAGTAACGGCCTGTTGCATACCATTCAAACATTTTGGCAATGAGCGGCCCAGCAATGGGATCGACTTCAATTATCTTCTTCCCGTTCGGCCCGTCGGTATTGTGATAGCCCAGCGGAGCGCAGGACGGCCAAATCCCCTGTTCCGCCTTTTCCAGCATTCCTTTCCGCGTTTCCTCCGAAAGATTGTCGATGTAATTCTTGGCCATCAAAACTTTGATGCCGTGCATGAATTTTTCGGACGACCGCGAGTCGTAGGAAAGAACCGTTCCCTCTTTTACAAAATGGATCTCGACGTCCAAATCGTCGACGGTCACCCAATCCTTCAGATTCCGATAAAGGCGGTCCGTTTTCTCGACCAACAAAACGCGCACAGTCGGATGGCGACGCAGATAAGTCATCATTTTGTCGAAATGCGTGCGACCGCTTTTCTTGGCCGTTTCAACATCGACAAATTCTTCAGCCACGCGGATACCGTTTATCGCCGCGTATTCGCTTAAGAGCTTCAACTGGGCGGGAATCGAAAACCCTTCTTTTTCCTGCTCTTTAGAGGAAACGCGTGCATAAACTACGGCGCGCGGCGCAGTTTGCTGCTTTGATTGAGTTTTTGCCCAGTTTCGAGAGGCCATGGGTCCGTCCGTTCAGCTTCACGAGAAATATAGATTCTCTAGCATCATTCGGGCTCGGTGCGAATGGCTTGTTCCTAAAATGTTCGACGAATCAAATTTGGGGAAATTGCGGGCCAATCAACCGGTTGGCCGCAATTAGAACAGAACGCGCTTCATTGAAGGACCGCGCATTTTCTAATTGTGCTTCGAATGTCCTCCTTGCGCCTTCTGTTCAGCAATTTTCCATTCTCGAAGAATTCGAAAAAAGCCAACGGCGTTGTCGACGATCTCCCGGGCGTCTTCCTGTGTCAGCCTGTGTGCGTAGTGCGGCTGCCATTCATCCATTGTTCTACGAATCAATTCCGGCTTAGGAAATTTACGAGCCCGAGGAAGGGGCGAGCGGTTGGCGTCTCCCAAATCTGAATTAAGCAACTGCCGTCTTGGAGTTTTCATCGATCTACGCCACCTTACCAACTTAAAATTTATCGATTGCGACTCCACACCAAAGCGCCGGTCCCGTCGTTCACATTTTCAAAAAATGCCGCGCGGACGGGAGCCGCAAAGCTCGGATCATCGAGTTCAACGCTGAGAAACGACTTCTTGTCCTCGCCGGAGCTGTTCGAACGCCAGGCGGCGCCAAGCTCTGCGCCACCGGCGATAATTCGAAAGTCTGGTGCTTTGTCATTTCCGTTCTTGTCGTTGGCGACGATTTTTGCTTTCACGTTGATTGTCATGGTTCGGATCGTTCCAACGTATCCATCCGGGCTTTTCGAAAATGTGCCGATTACGCTCATTTTGAAGTCTCCTTTGTTTTCACGGGTTGATGAAGGGTTTTGCGCGCGCGCCGAAAGGACCGGTCGCTTTCCAGGAAGTTTTCGATCATCAGGGCCGCGACTTCGGGGATCGACGCCTTCGCGCCATAGGCGCGCTCGTGAAGCGCCGCATAATCGACAAGCGCTTCGTGAACAGGGGGCGCGAGCGATATGTTGAGCTTGACCGGGGCGCGTTCAGGAATCGGGCCGAGCTTAAGACTCATCGGATCGCTCCCTCCGCTTCATAGGGGCGAAGAACGAGATCTTTGTGAACAATGATGCGAAATGGCCATCCTGGCCTGATCCTAATTGTCGGCTGGATGTCGAGATTTCGCTGAATAATCCTTTGTCCAGCCTGATTTGCGGATGACTGCGCGGACTCTCGCAGCGCCTCTACCAGATCGCTTTCAGAGTCGCCGAAAGATAATTCCGTTCCGACGCCAAGTAATGTTGAGAGGACGATGCCTTTCAGCAAGCGGAATGTATGAAAGTCCACCTTGTCGGCGAGACCGGCGTAACCGGATACGTCGCTAGCTGGCATGTTTTCGATTACGATGGATGCGCCGTCCGGATAGATTATTCGCGACCAGACCAAAAGCGCTCGGGACTGCCCAAACGCGATGACGCTGTCGTATCGGCCGATAATCTTAGCGCCTTGAGGGATCAGCACATATTGGCCGCTCACTGTGTCGTAAACATTTTGCGTGACCTGCGCGACGACCGTTCCCGGCAAGTCAGAATTGACGCCCGTGATCAGGCTTGCCGGGATAATCGAGCCGGCCATAACTTCGAACGGCGTTTCCGGGTCTTCGAGACGATGGCCGTTGTCAGTTGCGGAATCGAGATCACCCTCCAGAAACTGAAGTTTGCGGAATTGTCGGCTCGGATCGTTTTCCCGTTCGCTGCCGAACGGCGCCGGCGCCGCGGCGGCGCCTTGAAAGGCCGATGCAATATCAAAAGGCGACACGCGCTCCGGCGCGCTCTCACTACTGATCGCCTGGACTGCTGGTGTCGATAGTTGAAAGAACACCCCAGCCTCGCGCGCATCGGCAGCCATTTGCGCTTCCCGGAGCGCAGCCTCCCTCGCTGCATCTGCCTCGGGCGAATTCCGAAACGGCGCGACAGGCGGAGGCGCCGAGAGGTCTATTCCCGACTGGTCCGAGCCTTGCGCCGCCTGCTGTGCGCGAAGAAGCGCTGCGCCAAGATCGCCGGGCAACGGGTCGCCAAGCGGCGGGCGGATATCGGCGTAACTGGATGGCAAGGCCTCCAGACCTTCGGCGGTCGGCTTTGTATCCACATTGTAAAGCTCTTGAGGACGCGCGTCGCTCGCCGCGCGCGGCGGCTTTAACGCAATACTTGTCGCGGCGAAGATGACGAGCGCAGCTCCGCCCGCCGCTAGCATCAGCGCGTTCTTGTTAAGTCGTGTGACCGGCCGCGGTCTGGGCCGCAGTTCGAGCGTCGATGGGTCTACTTTTTCACGTTCGGTCACGACCGCCTCTTCAGGTCGGTTCTTACAATCCGGACGACATCCTGTTTCTTCCCGCCGAGACGCAATTCAGCGGCTGCAAAGAGACGATCGACGACATAGTAGTTGCCGCGCATCCGGTAATTGACGAGTTCAGGATCGCCTTTGCGTCCGAGCACGAATAGCGGCGGCGCTTCGCCTTGCGATATGTTCTCCGGGAACTGAATGAACACCTGACGCCCGTCGTCAAAGACACGAACGGGACGCCAATGGGGTTTGTCGCCCTCGATTTCATAGCGAAACCGCAAATCACCGGGCGATACGCCCGCAGCGACGATCATTTCCTCGCGCTTGCGCAGCTGTTCGTTCTCGTCACGGCGGCGTTTGAACTGGTCCTGCGGATAGGTCCAGGAAATCGCGGCCATGTAGGTTTCACGAAACGAGCGCATTTCAAGGTGATAAGCGCGACGGTCTGTTGTGATGACGAGATTGGTTTTTAGGTCCGGCGCAATGGGCTTTACGAGAATATGCACGCGCTCGCCGCCATTATTTCCATAGGGCCCACCGCTGGTCGTGTTGCCGACAATCCAGCGTACCGTGTCGCCAGCGGAAACCGAATTGAGAATTTCGCCTGGCTCCAGCGCGATATCCGTCACCTGCTCCGGCGCCGCATAAAGGCGATAAAGGGCGCCGTCCATAAAAGGATAGACCTGAACGGCATTGAGAAACCTGTTGAGATCGGGCTCCACCTTGGCGCGGTCGTTTGCGGCGTCGATCCGTTCGAAAGGGGCGAGCGATGGCGGCGGCGCTGGCTCTTCTTTCAGTTTTAACTGTCCAGGCAAAGGATAAGGCCTTGCGGTCTCGACGATCTCGCGTACTGGCTCGCCCGCGTCAAAGGCAATCTCTTGCGCGGGCTTCATTGGCGCAGGATCAAGGGGCGCCTCTAACTTCGCCGTTTCACACCCGGCTAATCCAGCGACGCTTGCCGCTAACAATAAACGCCTCATACCAAGCCTCCTCATGAGAGGTCCTTCGACCAATTGATTCCGTGAACGTAAATTCCGAGCGGGTTTTTATGGATCGCTTCCGCTGTGCGGGGCGGCGATAGGACGATCGTGATATGGGCGGTAAAACGCTCCTGTCTCTCAAACTGCCCGTTGGCGTAAGTTTTTTCGATCCAGCGCACTTCGAAGCTGTCATCGCTGGCGCGCACCACGCTGGTCACTTCCACATTGACGCTGCGACGGCCGATTTCGACGAAGGGATCATTCTCTCGCGCATAATCATTTAACGCGACGGCACCTCGATCCGTGGCAAAGTCATAAGCCTTCAGCCAGTTTTCCCGGACAACCACAGGGTCAATCGAAATAGAACGCACATTGCGAATGAAATTCGCGATGTGATGGGCGATCTGCGCGTCTTTCGGTTTGTAAGTTTCAACCGCTGGGCCGACCGCGCGGACTGTCCCTGCCGCGTCAACCTCGACGACATAAGGCGTCACGATGGATTGCGTCGATCGCCACAAGAGCCCGCCGACTGCTGACAACGCAATAATGAGCGATCCGAAAGCCGCCAATCTCCAGTTCGCTGCCTGTGCACGCGAAGACCCGATCCGCTCATCCCAGATCGCTTGCGCGCGTTGATAGGGAGTCTCCGGCGCCGGGGTTTCGCCGTATTTTACGGAGGAGCGCTTGAACATCATCTCAATCCTCGTCCTGTCGAAGTTTTGGCGCATCTCCGGAACCCGGTCGGTCTCCCGAAGCGACCATATGCGTCGCCGTCAGGCCTGCGTCACGCAATCCCTGTTCGCGGCGCATGCGTTGCGCCCAATCCGGCGCATTATTTACCGCTGCGTTTTTCACGCCTGGCACGTCTTTGGCCGCCGAAAGCGCCTGGTTGATTGATCCGCCAGTTGACGTAAATGCCCGCCGCGCGCCGGACTGAAAGGCTTCGCCTGGCGAACCCATTGCGCGCGATACGGAACTGCGAGCGCGGTCCGCAACGCCAGCGGCGCCCGCCTGAGCGACAGCGCCGACGCCGGCGGCAGTTGAACGCCACCCGCTTTCGCCGGACCCGATGCGACCTAGGGAGTAAGCAGCGCTTGCGCCGCCGGCCATGGACGCTCCCGCGCGAACGGCCGTTTGACCGGCCGCGACGCTCGCACGGGCGCCGGACGCCGCAAGCGCGCCTGCACCTATCACTGCCGCGCCAGTGCCTGCAGCCGTAGCAACCGCTGCGCCTGCGCCGAGTTGCGGCGCGCCGGCGACGAGCCCCGTGGCGATCCCAGGCCCGAAAATTCCAAGCGCCAATAGTGAAAGAGAACCGAGTATCGTCGACGCTGCCTGTTCAAGGGTCACCGATCCGGGCGTGAATGTTGAGGTGACCGATCCGAATATGGTCGAGCCGATGCCGACGATGATGGCGAGAACCATGAGCTTGACGCCGGACGCAACAACATTGCCCAGCACCCGCTCCGCCAGAAACGATGTCTTGTTCCAGAGCGCAAAAGGAACGAGGACAAATCCCGCAAGGGTCGTCAGCTTGAATTCAATGATTGTGACAAAAAGCTGAATGGCGAGAATAAAGAAGGCGAAGAGCACGATCATCCATGACAGTAAAATGATCATGATCGTGACGAAGTTGGTGAAGAAACTGGGGAAGCCGATCAGCGAATTGGCTTCCTCCAGGAGCGGATAAGCCGCGTCGTATCCTGTCGCTGCAACAAAGCCCGGCTTTAGAAGGTCCGCTGCGGTAAGCGACGTTCCCGTCGCGACGAGGCCGAGCCCAGCAAAAGACGAAAAGATGACATTCGCGAGCAACGCGAAGTTGTTAATGATGAAAGCGAACGCGCCGACATAGAGCACTTTTTTGACAAACTGACCCAGGACGTTCTGTTCGCCGGCGAACGCCCAGAACAGTCCTGCAAGGACGACATCAATGCCAATCAGGACAGCGGTTAGAAAACCGACATCGCCGGCAAGCAGTCCAAAGCCTGTATCGATATAGGCTATAAACGTGCTGGTAAAATCGTCGATGACGTTGAGGTCGTCCATGTGCGTGCTCCTTGATTAGGAGGGCGTGTAAGCGGCGCCGTCGCCGAGAAAGCGCCCGCGATGAATGCGGGCGCGTTCTTCCGTTTGCAGCTGGCGCGCGCGATCTAGCGCCTCGGCGCGATACTGAACCGCCAGTAATTGCGCGGTCTGCATGGACTGCTTCGTTTGAAGCGCGAGCAGCTGGTTTCCGGCCTGCTCAACCTGCAGGCCGCCGATCGCGGTTTCGCTCTCCGTTACGATTTCTTCGAGGGTCGACACGTCGAGGGCAATCGTTTCTGTCACCTTCGCCTGCATGACGAGTGCGTCATTCAACGCCCTGCTCGCTTCTTTCCAGTGGGCATTCGCCGCCGCGCCCATGGCGAGGTTGGAAAAGGCGGAATAATCCTCAGGAAAGAGCGTTTTGAAGACGGCATCGATGGTTGCGACATCATAGGCGAGCCCGTTGGCGGTTTGAATCAACTTGTCGATCTCAACGAGTCGCGCCTTCAATGCCGCCTTTGCGGAATAGGGAAGCTGGGTCAGCTCTTTCGCCTGATTGGCGATCATCGCCGCTTCATTCGTCAATTGCTTGATCTGATTGTTGATCATCTCAAGCGTGCGCGCGGCTGTCAGAAGGTTCTGCGCGTAGTTCGTCGGATCATAAACGATCCCGCCCAGGATAAAGGCGTTGGCCTCGGGCGCCTGCGCGATACTCGCCGAGATCGCCAGCGCAAGCGTTGAAACAAGGGTTTTCATTTTGCGTTTCATTCTCGTTCTCCTTTCGATGATGATGGTTCCGGCAAGAGAGCGGCGGCCCAGTCGAGCCCCTTCGCCGCGAGCATTTTCCTTGCAAACGACTCGTCGCTTGCATCGGCAATTATCTTGTCGATGAGCCGGTGATCCTGCGGCGTAGACGCCCCGCAAAAGGCGAGCGCAATATCTCCTAACCGAAGATCAAATATTCGATTGCCCACCGGAGACTGGAAATAATACTCCTGCTTGGGCGTCATGCTTGCGATGATGTCGATTTGCCGGTCGTTCAGCCCAAAATTCGAATATGCTGAATAGATGCTCGACTCTCGCGCCCGCGGATTGGGCAGAAATATTCTCGACGGACAGGATTCGATAATAGCCGGCGCAATCGCGGAGGCTTGCACGTCGCTCAACGACTGGGTCGAAAAGATGACAGAAACATTCTTCTTGCGAAGCGTCTTCAACCAGTCTCGGATTCTTCCTGAAAACATTGGATTGTCGAGAAAGAGCCAAGCCTCGTCCAACAACAACAGCGTGGGATCTCCATTGAACCGCTCTTCCAGTCGATCAAAGAGATAGGTGAGCGCCGGTGCGATAGCAGGCTGCTGCCGCATAAGCTCTTCCATCTCGAAACAGACGAATTTTGAAAGCGAAAACGCCTCTTTATCTGCGTCAAAGAGGTCGCCAAATGCTCCTTCAACGGTGAAAGGCTTCATCGCGTTGCGGAGACTCCGGTCTTGGACCAGGAGCGAAAAGCCGGTGAGCGTGCGCTCGGCGATCGGCACCGCGACAAGACTGGATAGCGCCGACCAAACCGCCTCTTTGATTGGAGGATCGACCGTCACGCCTTCCTGCGCCAGCAACCCGTGCAGCCAGCGTTGGGCGCGCGCCTTGTCTTCCGGCGCCTCAAGATCGCGCAAGGGTTGGAAGGAAAGATCCGCTTTGGACCCGAGATCATAGACGACCCCTTCGAGACCGAGGCATGCAGCGCGGATCGAGCGGCCTTTATCGAATGCGAAAACCTGCGCATTCTGATAACGGTGAAACTGCGCGGCGATAAAAGCGAGAAGCACCGATTTCCCGGCGCCGGTTGGCCCGATGATCAGGGTGTGACCGACATCGCCAATATGGGTCGACAACCGAAACGGCGTATGGCCGCGGGTCGTCGCCAGGGCCAAGGGCGGTCCGTCCAGATGATCGTTACGCGCCGGCCCCGCCCAGACGGAGGACAATGGCGCGATATGCCCAAGGTTTAACGTGTGAACGAGCGGCTGACGGATATTTGCGTAGAGATGTCCTGGGAGGCTGCCGAGCCATGCATCTACGGCGTTCACCGACTCCCGAATGGTCACGAAGCCGCGTTCGTTCAAGACGCGTTCGATTTCCCGCACGCTCTGATCAACGACGCTCCGCTCCTGATCGTGTACGACAACCGTCGTCGTCAGAAACCCGAAAGAAACGTCGTCGGCGCCGAGCTCCTGCAGCGCGGCGTCCGCATCCGCCGTCTTATTATCAGCGTCCGTGTCTACGAGCGTGCTTGCTTCATTGAACAGCGTCTCCTTGATGATTGCGGCGATGGATTTGCGTTTGGCGAACCACTGGCGGCGGTATTTGGCGAGTTCGGCTGACGCCCTCGCCTTGTCCATGGCGATGAACCTTGTCGTCCAGCGATACGGAAACGCGAGCGCGTTGAGGCTATCCAAGAAACCCGGTTCGCTCGCCGGCGGAAAACCAAGGACGGAAATCACCCGCAGGTGCGCTTCACCCAGTTTTGGCTCAAGTCCGCCTGTGAGCGGCTCATCGACCAACAGGGCATCAAGATAGAGAGACGTTTCCGGCGCGATGATATCGTGACGTTTTAACGAGATGCAGGCATGAAGAAACGACAGCGTTTCATCGTCATTTAGCGGGCGACATTCTGGCATCGCCAGCGCCAGAAGGTCGATCGCTTTATCCGTCTCCTGGACAAAATAACCGAGACGGTCGCTCGCATGGTCCGGAGGGGCAAGTTCGTCTTTTTTCAGGAATGCTCGCTCGGCTCGCGCCGTCCTGTCCGCCGGCGGCATATAAGTGAAGGTGAGAAAGTATTCGCATTCGAAATATTCCGCGATCGATTCAAATGCAGCGCGGCGCTCCTCGTCGATGAGGAATGATAACGAGCACGGCCATTCGCTCATCGGATAATCCGCTGCGGGAACCCTGGCCGCTTCGAAATGCAACACCCAGCCTGATCGGAACCTGCGCAAAACATTGTTGATGCGCGCCGTATAACTGAGAAGTTCTTCAGGGCTAGCGCTTTCGAGATCAGGCCCGCGGTAACGGACAGTCCGTTGCAGGGCGCCGTCTTTGTTCAAGACGATGCCCAGCGCGACAAGCGCCGCCCAGGGAAGGTAATCTGCAAGGCGCTTCGGACGCTTTTGATATTCGGCGAGATTCAGCATGAGAGATACGGTCCATGCTTCAAGTGTCTGACGCCCACCTCCAGAAATTTCGGGTCTTTCTTCGCAGCGTAAACCGCGGCGGCATGTCCGATCAGTCCCAGCACAATGCCCGCCAACCACATCTGCATCCCGAGACCGACGGCGGCGGCGATGGTGCCGTTGATGATGGCAATGCCGCGCGGCGCGCCCGCCATGAAGAGCGGCTCCGTCAGGCTGCGATGAATTGGAATGGAATAGCCTTCGATCATCGTCTTGCTCTCAAACCAGCGCGCCGCCGCCGAAAGAGAAAAAGGCGAGGAAAAAGCTCGTCGCGGCGAATGCAATCGAGAGCCCGAAAACAATCTGTATAAGACGGCGGAACCCGCCGGACGTATCCCCGAACGCTAGTGACAGTCCGGTGATAATGATGATGATGACAGCCACGATGCGCGCGACAGGCCCCTCAATCGAGGCGAGAATTTGCGTCAATGGCGCTTCCCACGGCATGCCAGACCCTGCAGCGTGAGCGTGCCCGTTAAAGAACAAAATTCCGATGGCGAGTAATGCCGACAGGTGAAGGGCGCGAGAATAGTTGCGAGCTATCATGAATGGTCTCCGTTATTGACGATGAAAAGTTCAGGCGCGTCGGTTGGCTCCAGCATGTAGCCTTGCTGTCGGTCATGTCCTGTGACGCGAATGATTTCGGCGACGCGCCGTCCTTTTTGCGTCTTCTCGATGAAGACGACGACATCGACGGCTTCCGCAATTAGGGATTGCGATGCGCTTTGCGATCGCTCCCCAATCAGTTGCTCCAGACGTGCAAGCGCCAAGACCGCTGAATTCGCATGAATAGTCGCGATGCCGCCGGGATGGCCCGTGTTCCAGGCTTTCATGAGATCGAGCGCTTCGCCGCCGCGGACCTCCCCGACGATAATTCGGTCCGGTCGCAACCGCATGGTCGAACGAACGAGCGCTTCAAGCGTCACGCGCTGCGATGTGCGCAAGGCGATGGAGTCTTTTGATTCGCATCGCAGCTCTCGCGTGTCTTCGAGAATGACGACACGCTCATTGTGTTCTGCGATTTCAGCAAGCAGTGAGTTCGCCAAAGTCGTTTTGCCGGACGCCGTACCGCCAGCGATAAGAACACTGCTCCGCATGCGCACGGCCGATCTTAGAACCTGCGCCTGGCGTTGCGTGATGACTCCGGCAACAACATAGTCTTCCAGAGGAATGACGATTTTCGAAGGTTTCCGGATCGTGAACGCGGGGTTGTTTGAGACGGGCGGCAAGACGCCTTCAAAGCGGTCGCCGGTTCCCGGCAGTTCTCCCGAGATAATCGGGTGCTCATGGTCGCAGACCGTATCGAGAGCCGATGCGACAAGACGGATAATCCGCTCAACAGCAGCCGCAGCTATTGGCGCGTCCGCTCTCTCACGACCACTTCCAGCGCGCTCAATCCACAAGGCACCGTCGGGATTGGCGATGATTTCGGTCACGCTATCATCGTCAAGCGCGCTGGCGATTGCCGGCCCAAACGCAGTCTTGAGCATCGAAATTCGGCGAAACGCGACCCGCGCGGCGTGCTGTTGACCCTGGGCATTGGTCATTGGACCGCCTCCCCGCGCTGTTCACTTGTCGCCGTGGTCAAGCCTATATGTTCGAGCAGCGTGTCGGTGAATCGCTCCTGCCCCATGAGGCGGTCGCCGACCTGCGAGATAAATCGCTCGAACCGCTTTTGACCCAACGCTTCAGCGGCGGCGCGGTTTTGCTCCGGCAGTGGCGGCGTGATGCAGAGATAATAAAGAATGTAGAGTGCGAGCGTTTCGGTCTGCGCGGATGCGTCGTCGGCTAGGCGCTCCATTGCGCGCGTCAACTTGTCGAGCCGTTTGATCAGCGCTGCATATTCCTGCGAATCTTCTTTGGGGTTTAGAAGCTCGACAATCGCCGCTTCCACAATCGACGCCTTGGTGACGCCGGGCCTTTCCGCGGCGCGCGACAAAAGCGTTTCCGCTTTTTCTCCCAACCGTACCTGCAGTCTTGCTTTTTTCATGGCTTAAAAACTCGGCGTAATGCTGTCTGAATGTCGGTCCATGACGGCCGCGCGCTGCGTCGCGGTCCTCGCGATATCCTGAAGTTTCTTGGCTTGCGCTGCGTCGTCATCATTCTCGGATGTCGATGGGTCGCGCGGTTCTGGGTCGGGCTTGCTCGCCGTCGGCATGGCGAATTCATGCTGCATGGCGTGTCCGCCATCGTTATTTTCGCCCTCGCCTTTGACCATATCGAACCAGGGTTGGCTCAGGCGCGCATCCGTCCTGGCGACGATGCCGGACCAGTTGTCATCACGCGCCTTCGGCGAATCTGCGTAGAAATCATCGTCGGCTGTGATGTCAGGCGGCGCGAGGCGGCGGACGGTGAAATTTTGGTCTCGGTAATAATGAAGTTTCTGGGCGCGAATTGGCGCGACGCCCGACACCATTGCAATCGCTTCTTTCGGCGGAAGCTGCATCACTTCGCCTGGCGTCAGCAACGGCCGGGCTGTTTCCTGACGTGACACCATGACATGGGCGAGCCATGGGGCGAGCCGGTGACCGGCATAGTTTTTTTGGGCACGGAGTTCTGTCGCTGTGCCGAGCGAGTCCGAAATGCGCTTGGCTGTTCGTTCGTCATTCGCCGCAAAGGCGATGCGCACATGGCAGTTGTCCAATATGGAATTGTTGGCGCCGTATGCTTTCTCGATTTGATTGAGTGACTGTGCGATTAGGTAAGCGCGAACGCCGTAGCCGGCCATAAAAGCTAGCGCTGATTCAAAGAAGTCGAGCCGCCCGAGCGCCGGAAACTCGTCGAGCATCATCAACAACCGATGCGCTCTCTCTCCAGCGTTGCTCTCCAGTTCCTCCGTCAACCGGCGGCCGATCTGATTCAAGATGAGACGCACCAACGGCTTGGTTCTCGATATGTCCGAAGGCGGCACGACGAGGTAAAGCGAGACCGGCCGATCAGCGTTCATCAGATCGTCGATCTTCCAATCGCAACGGCTCGTTACACGCGCGATGGTCGGATCGCGGTAAAGCCCCAGAAAGCTCATCGCCGTCGATAAGACGCCGGAGCGCTCGTTTTCCGACTTATTGAGAAGTTCCCGCGCGGCTTGCGCCACCACCGGATGAACCTTTGGCGCCTCGACCGTTCCGATATGATTGGTGATCATCATCACTTTGAGCGTGCGCTCAAAGCTGCGCGAGGGGTCGGATAAAAACGCGGCAACGCGCGCCAGCGTCTTTTCTCTTTCCGCATAAAGAACATGCAAGATGACGCCGACAAGAAGCGCGTGCCCTGTCTTTTCCCAATGGCTGCGGCGTTCCAGCGATCCTTCCGGATCGACAAGAATATCCGCTATGTTTTGAACATCACGCACCTCTTGTTCACCGGGGCGCACTTCAAGCAAGGGATTGTATTTTGCTGAATGCGGATTTGTTGGGTCGAACAGAAGACAGTGCGAGAACCTAGAGCGCCATCCGGCGGTCAATTGCCAGTTTTCGCCTTTGATATCGTGAATGACCGCACTCCCGGTCCAGGAGAGGAGCGTCGGGACAACCAGTCCCACTCCCTTCCCGGACCGGGTCGGGGCGAACGCCATGACGTGTTCGGGGCCGTCATGGCGCAGATACCGGCCCTTCCATTTTCCCAAGAATACGCCTCGGGCATCGAAAAGGCCGGCATGCGCGATGTCTTGGCGGCGAGCCCATCGCGCAGAACCGAATGTCGTTACATTTTTTGTTTGACGCGCGCGCCATACAGAACCGGCAATTGCGGCGGCCGCGCCCAACATGCCGCCGGATGCAGCGATCCCGCCGCCACGCATGAACACATCTGGCGCATAAGGCTCAAACGCGTACCACCACTCGAAAAGCCGCCAAGGATAATAGACGGGTAAATCGAAAGCGACGAACCAGGGCGCGCCAAGGGCACTGTCAAAACCCAAAGCGCCGGCAACGTAAGCTGTCGCAATCCACATCGCGACGCCGACAATAAGAAAGACGATTATCGCTTGACCAATGAGTATCTTTGTCGGCGTCATGATTGAATTCTCGCAACCGCTTTGTGGGTCTCGCGAATCAATCATCGACTTGCTAACTACAAAAAGTCACTCGCGTTTATGTAGGGATTGTTAGGGAGAGTCAGGGGAGTGCCGTATACTTTCCTGACCGTTGAAACCGGCCACAGTTATCAGCTGGTTGCGACAGCCAAGAAATTCGCAATTATTTTTCCAAGAATTGTCTTTAGACGATTACTTGTGAGCATTTTCTAATTATAAGATTTGAAAGTCCGCCAAATCATTACACTATCGTTCGTATCATCGACCGCCTGATGACTTACGATCAAAACAGAATTGACCTCGATGGGCTACGAACAGGAACACATACCTTCAAAATCGGACCTCTCAATCGCCGATTATGAAATGCTCGCCCACGGGACAAATCGCCTAAAAACGATGGACGCCGAAGCACTAGATTTTTCGATGCTGGGGTTTTTCGGTGAAGCCGGCAGCCTTCTGAGCGCAGTCAAGAAACGCAAACGAGACGATATTCCGACGGCCCGGTATATCCGAGCGGTTGAAGAAGAGCTGGGCGATTTTCTCTGGTATTACACGCTCGTGGCGAAATCCTGCGGTTGTGCTTTGGAGCCATTGGCGCAAGCAGCTGCGAACCGGCCGGTGCGTAGGGCGAAAGGCGTTCGTTTTTCTGATGTTCAGTCGCAGTTTCATCGCGCCAAACGTGCGCCGCTCGACCGACTGATCCGTCAACTCATTCTACTCGCTGGTGAGGCCGGCCGTTTTGTCGATTTCTATTCGCGTAAACGCACAACAATCGATGCGACCGAAGCCGAAGGTCATCTCGTCCCTATTTTTAAGTCACTTTTACGCGCGGCGAGCGCGGCTGGCATCGACCTTCAGGATGCTGCTATCGAGAATCTACATAAGACGTATGATCGATGGCCGCCCAAAAGCGCCAAGGTGTATCCCGATCCGCTTGACAACCACCACAAAGACGAAACTGAAAAGCTGCCACGCCAGCTTGATATTTGCATCGAACAGCGGCGTAAACGTAACAAACCCTATGTCTTCCAGAGTTGTAACGGCATCTATATTGGAGATCCGCTTACGGATAATATTCGAGATGAAGACTTCTATCGCTTTCATGATGTCTTTCATTACGCGTATGCGGCGAAATTTGGCTGGTCGCCTGTGACCCGCGCCCTATTCAAGCTGAAACGAAAATCTGATCCCGAAACAGATGAAGCGGAAGACGGCGCGCGGGCGATTCTCATCGAGGAAGGCATTTCCACTATGATCTTCAATTACGCCAAAGACCTCCATTTGTTCGAGGGCATTGAACTGGGCGAATTGTCGTTTGAACTGCTGAAAAAGATCCGCGAATTTGTCGCCGGTTATGAGGTGGCGAAGACGCCGCTCTGGTTATGGGAGGAAGCGATCCTGGAAGGCTATGAGTGCTTCCGGTTTCTGCGTGAGCATAAGAAGGGAGTTGTCCATCTCGATATGACAAAACGTTCTTTGACTGTGACGGTGCTTAATTGATGCGCGTTAATCGATTTGTTTCAGAACTCGCCGCGTTTTCCGGGGAAGCCATTTTTAATCCCTATCGCGACCGGTGCGATGTTTACGACCGTGCTGACGCGCCTGCGATCCGGCGCGCCAATCTCCGCCACATGCTGTCGGCCGCGATTGAGGGCGGCGCTTCGACGCTTTGGGTGGCGCGCGATCTTGGCTATCGCGGCGGCCGGCGTACCGGGTTGGCCCTTACCGATGAAGCGCATCTGGAAGACGCCAGGCTGATGATGGGCGGCGCCCGTTTCCGGCGTGCGACCAGGGGGCCGGCCATGGCGGAGCGCACGGCGACTGTGATGTGGGAGACGCTGCTGCGAATCAAAGAGCCCGTCATGCTCTGGAACGTCTTTCCGTTTCATCCGCACGAGGCGGATGAACCGATGAGCAACCGAAGTCACACGCGCCGGGAACGCGATCGCGCTCAACCGTTTCTATACGATCTGCTTGACTTGATCACCCCCCAAAAAGTCATCGCCGTTGGGCGCGATGCAGCGGCGGCGATGGAAGGATTTGGCGTGCCGGTCGAACCGGTGCGACACCCGAGCTATGGGGGGCAGACGGAATTTATCTGTCAGGTCGAGACGCTTTACGGTCTTAGCCCGCTTGCGCAAGCGGCTCCGCCCGCGCGCTCGCATGCTCTGCTCTAATCGTCTCGCACCGCTTGACAAGGTCGGACGCGCCAGACTTGTTCCATTTGGTGCTGCCGCGTTTTTCGTTGACATCGCCTGGATCAAGTTCGGCGTAAGTGGAATGGATCGTCAGCGTTCCCGGTTGATGCCCGGTTTCGCGCGCAATGAAATTGAGCAACCGGCTGAGGCCGATGAGATTGCCGAGTGTTTTTGAAATGTAAAAGTGGCTTCGGTAGAGGGCGGTCATGTGCAGGCGCACAGCGTCGCCATCAAGTTCGGGTTTAATCTCGATAAAGCTCAAACATTGACGGCCACGGAATTTGTTGGCGTCGCGCACGGGATGAAACAGCGTCATCTCGTACATATGATAGCGATTTTTCTCCTCCGGCGCGGCGGGGCCAAACTTCCTTAAATTCATGATCAGCGTTTCCAACTGGTTCTCGCTGCCGCCGCGGGCTTTCGGCCAATCGGTCATCCGCCGGAAGTACCTGCCCCAATCCGGCGCCGCGCGTTTGATTTTCGGATAGAGGCGGTCGTAACGCGCATAAAGCGCATCCCGGTCGCCTGGCGTCCATAGATCTTCTGGAAAAATAGTGTTCGCAACGGTAACAATTGGAAATGCTTTGTAGCTTCGCAAGAGGCTGTCCACTTCCCCGATAATGGCGTGATCGGTTTCGGAGTGATGCGCCGGGTTCGCGATATGCAGGCTAAGCCCGTATATTGGTCCTTCCGTGTCAAGGCGCAGAGCAGCGTCGAGCCAAGCGTCAGCGCAGCTCCTCGATGGCGGCATGGGATTATAGTATGTCACTTCTTTTTCTCCTTCAGCCGAAAGCCGCCCATCCAGCGGTCGTTCATATAATTCTCCGTGATCCAGGCGTGGCCGAGATCGCCCCAGCGTGGCCCCCATGAATTGCGAACGAGTAATCGATTTCGCGATTCAATAAGCCCGGCACCGACAACCAATAGAGCATGGCCGGCCCCTTGCGCGACCGGTTCGGGGTCGTCGTCCACAAGCGCGTGTTCGCCGTTTTTAATTGTATGGATAAACGAGTTCCCGATTTTCAGTCCAATGATTGTGGGCACGCCTTTGGCGAGCGCCGCGGAAATGTCATCATATCTGGAGTCGGCGTCGTCGTTATCTGCAACAAAGATGTCATTAGGCGCCGTTGGTGGCGGGCGCCAGTTTCCAGGGTCAGGATCAGCGACCGAATACGGCCAGTGCGCATCAACCGGCTGGCCGATGTCTCGTATGACGGATGTGGTGTCGGGGATTCTTGACCCGGCGTCGGGCGGATCGCCGGCTCGGGTGACGGCGTAAAAATAAAGCCATTCGACGCAAAACGGTTCCTCGGCGGCGTGGCAATAGCGGTGCGCAGCGGATGCGGCGAAAGCGAGGCATGTTGGTCGCCGGCCCTGGTTGTCCGCGTCGCCGAATTGGTTGCGGAGGTCGATTTTGATGCTGTCTTCCGTCATTGCGTCCGCAGCAATCCGTCAAGCTGCGGAGCATAAAGACCGGGGTCGCCGCCGGCGGCGGTCCTGACATGCACGGTCAGCGATTGCGCATCGTCTGTCGGGTCAAAGGGTCGTAACTCTCGAATTGTATAACTGCCATCGGGCAAAGCACTTGGGTCGCCGAGAACATAGCGTCGGTTTGGGCCGCCCAAGAGATTGTTGTGAAAGGCTTCACTTTCATCTTTGAGGATGACGAATCCGGCATCCTTGAGTTCGTCAAAGGTCCAGAGGTAACCGGCGCCTTTGTGCTCTTCGAGTTTAAGAACAAAGATATCCTTGCGGTTGGCTTCGATCACCAGCCCTTCATCTTTTTCGGTGAGGCGCCAGACATCGCGATTGCTCCAATTTTCGACTTGCAGATCGTCGATGAGGTCACGCTTTAAGTCCTTGGGCTGCACTTTTCGCATTTCATCTCGCATGGGGCGCGAGATAAGGTTTTCCCGCTCGAAGGCGAGAAGCGTCGCGGCGTAGCTTGCGCCGAAGCGCAAGGACGCCTGATAAACGGTTTGCGGATTTTCATAGTCGCGTTCAACGAGACTGTGGGCGTGATGGTGCTTCTCGATCAGGAAACGCGGCAGCAAAAAGTGCGACGCGAAAGCGTCCGCTTCGCGTTCCTGCATGGGCACTTGCCGATACGTTCCGGCGACCGGGGCGCGCCGCAATATGTTCTCATCATCGGCATGGGGCTCGTGATCCATGTGCATGTGACCTAGCTCATGGCCGGCCGTGAAGCGCTGGACACCGGTCGGGCGGTTGGTCGTGATGATAACGCCCTTGGCGTGATCCTCCCGCATATAGGCGCCAAGCAGTTTGTCTAGGGGCTGAAACATCAACATTGCGCCCAGACGGACAATCGTACCGTACACGTCAATACGCATGGACGGTCCTAGCTTGGCGACCGTATCAAGGTCACGGTGCAGCCGGGCAGCTGACCGCATACCTCGCATTATGGCGCGTCTGTCGTCCCTAAGCGTCATTATTCGCCTTTGATTTGGCTTTCAAAAATTCTGCGAAACGCTGCAATTCCCCACGGTCGGAATCGGAAAGTTGCGATGCGGTTCTTGCGAGAAACTCTACATCCGCCGGGACACCTTCGACTATTTCATCCGTAAACCAAGCAACTGGCTTTTGATAGAGCTTCGCCAGCTTCTTTAACTCCAGCGCGCTGATGGCACGCTTGCCGCTTTCGATTTCGGAAATCGCCGAACGGGGCACGCCAAGATACTCGGAGACTTTCGCCTGACTGGCGCCAAGATATTCTCGGGCCTCCCTCAAGCGTTGCAAAAACAAAGTGTTCTCAATCTCTGGGCCGGCAAAACCCATTCGTTGTTCGCTCATTTCACCTTCTCCTGCTTGCGATTAGCCGCCCAGGCGATTTCCGTCTCTCTCAGAAATGCTTCAACGCATTTTTCGACGTTATCGAAACCGCCGGGCGGGATTTTATCTTCTGAGATGACGAGACCGGTTTCATCCTCAATACGCAATGAAATGCGCAAGGCGTTTTGGGAGTCGATTTCTGGCTCCCAAGGCGCGCGGTCTGCGTTTTCGCGACGCTTGATGGCATCGGCTTTAATGGTGTCGATCTCGTCGCGGATCGCAGTTTCGATTTCGTCTCTGGGAAAGGACATGGGACCGCCTGTCTTATTTCTCGACACAAACATAGAATATGTCGGAATATCCGACAAGTGAGTCGGCTGAAATTTCACCCAGAAAAGAGCATTATCATTTAATTTCAACGAGTTATGAATTGAAAAGGCGCATCTCGGAGATTTTGGAATAGCCGAAAATCAGCCTGTAAGCGGCTTAACAGGCCCGAATTTGTCTCTGTGATTCGCTAATCTGAGACGAAAAGCAGATACGAAACGATAGATTTCCAACCGTCGTTGATGCGCGAGTGTCGCCGTCCCTGGGGGCCCATGCGCCCAATCCGAGCCTCATTCGATTGAACGAACAAACTTGAATTGCCGAATTTGCTCTGTTGTCCGTGCCTGAAAGTCGACGATCTATCCCAACAACTGGCGATAGCCCTTTTCCATCATGAATCTCCCCCGCCGGATCGATCGCCTGACGCGGTCAATCAAATACCCGCCTTCGGGCGCCCAGTCGTCCTCTACTAACTGTTCACCATACAGTGCGACCGCGATCTCCCGCATCGGAGTTTGTCGAAGCCAAAGATCGAGCGCGGTAAGCACCTCGCCAAGGCGCGCGCTTTTGGCGTCTGGCTTGAAGAGCGTTTCTGCAAACTCGCTCGCGCTGTACAGATGAAACAATCGACGCATCGCGAGCAGCTGGCGTTCAATATTTCTGTCAGGCGCTATTTGAGGAATAATCGCCTGCCCTACACTCACAAAATCTCCGCCAATGCAATTTATCTGAATTTGCTTTGAACCTGCTTTTAGTAGCAATTGGGGTGTACGCCCCGGCCCGGTCAGCAGAATTTTATCGCACTTAAATTTCTCCAACTTCAGTACATTGTCTTCTGTTTCATCGGCAAGCGAATTAACAATTCGCGCGTCTATAATATCAGCGGATAGATCGCGCTCCCAAAAAACTATCGTATTATCGATTGGACGATCGCAACGGTCGCAAAAAAGAACCCCAAAGCCTTCCCTCGACTCCCCCTCGCCGACCGCAACAACCGCTACACCCCCTACGGCTTTGCTTGGAAGAGTTCTCTTTTCTCTCGATTCTACAGCAGAAATGAATTCAGGGTTTCGCCGAAGGAACTCGAAAGCCCATCCAGCAGATGTCCGCGCCTCGCCGTCTGTGAGAGGCGTATGTTCCGGCAGCGCCTGTTGAACCGCTCTGTCCACGTTCCCAAGGCCTTAAACCCGTCAAATTGGCTTTTCCGTTGATTATGTTAATGCACTTTTTGCTTCGCTGAAAGAGGAAGATAGTGGAACATCACGCATAATTGCGATATAGGTTTTCCTAGCCTTTGCTTTGCAGGAAATAGTCTGATTTTATTGTATTTTTTGCTGGTCGAGACCAAATAAACTTGCCGCCCGAGCACAGAATATGACTAATCATCTTCGCAAAAAGAGTAACATAGATTTGATGCCGGATATTCTGCCCACCAGGAACGGCGCGCCAGCCACCGTGGAACTGCCGGCATCAGTGTGGACGAGCGCTTTGGATCATCCAAGTCACAGCGCCGGGCCGACTGACGGGCGCTGGGCGTTCATGAAAAACGCAAGCGGTTCCCTCCGAGAAACCTTGCGGCAGGTCGTTGGATGTAAATGGGAGGGCGCTCTTTACAAGCTTGACGGCCATGTGCGGGCTGGACTGTGGCGCAATGGGGCTGTCGCAGCGCCGGCGACAGTTCGCGCAACGATCTATTTTCCTGAATCCGAACGTGAATTTTACGATCTATACCGGGCCCATCACGCCGCCAGCTCTGCGATCAGTCGCCTTGACGACATACAGGCGGCGTTTCGTGAAAATGAATTGAGCCTTAATTCCAGACGTCTGAAGCATGGGCTCCTCGTCCAAGCGTTCACATTGGCGCTGCGAGGAAGAATTAGAGTCGCGTCAGATGAAACGCCCGTCGATCTCAGAAATGCAGTCAGTTTATTTCGGAACGAACTCCTTCTGCTCGACAAGGCGATGCCCAGCGCAGAAATCTTTCAGACCGGCGTCGTTGCGGCCGCGTTAATTTGCCTGACGCTCTATCCAAAGCACGAGGTGTTCTTCGAAAAGCTGGCTCAGGAAAAAGGCAACAAACGCGACGGGTTAATGGACCCCGTGGAATGCGTTTTAAGCCTAGTCGAAAAAATCCGGAACCAGGGAACTGCATCGATTGATGCTGTACAGGAAGATTTATGCGCGCGAACAGTGCGCGCTTTTCTGGCCCAAATTCGCGGCGACCCGGAAGTTTTTGAAGGTCGGGTCAACAATACGATGAAGCGGTACTGGTTCAAGCGCATGATTCAGGGCGTTGATCTTGATGCCTATGTGAAGCGGGTTCGGCGAAAGAAAAAGATCGCCGACACGAGTGACTTGTAAGCGGGACGGCATGGGATGCGGAAACGCGAGAAAGCCGGCACGCCGGCGCCGGTTGAAAGGCGCGCATTAACCCGCCTTGTTACGGGCTCGCTCCTCCTTGCGCTGGTAATTAGCGCCTTCTTTCCACCAGACGCCAGAGCGCAACAAGAACGCCCCGTCGAAGCAGTTATTCTTCGACCTGCCCCAAACCCCACATTCGATGAGATATTTAACGCCATTGAAATGGGCATTCGATCGCGAGGGTCTGCGCTTTCTATTACGGAGCGCCGACTCAATGCTTTCGCATCCGCGCAAGCGATGCGAAACGGTATTTCCTCGGATGCGCCCGAGATTGTTTTCACTCTCGGCCGGCAAGCAGACGAATCCTATCGAAGCAACGGCCTGGAAATCCGCCAAGTGGTCGGCGGACTTGATATTGAGCCGGGCCTAGGAAGCCGGGACGGCGTCTCCCTGACCGCCGATCCCGTATTCCTGCTCAGCCGATTGAAAACGCTTATGCCGGAAAAACGGCGAATAAATGTCGTTTACGACCCTTCAAAAGATCGATGGCTCATTGAGCGCGCCAAAGCAATATCGGCTTCTATCGGGGTGACAATCGTCGCCCATGAAGCGACGACACTCTCGGAAGCTTCAAACCACTACTGGAACATTCTGAAATACGGCAACCCCGAAACGGATGTTTTATGGCTTCTTTCCAACCCGTCATTTGTGTCAAACAGCAATCTACCACGCCTCGTAGAAGAGAGCTGGCGGCGTAATTTTACCATCATCAGCAACAATATCGATCATGCGCGCCGCGGAGCGTTGATTGCTATTTATCCAGACCTTGAGGCGATGGGCGCCCAACTTGCCGATCTAGCCATTACAATTTCTGAAAATCCTAACAAGCGCCCGGAGGTCGAACCGCTCGGCGCAGTGAAATTCGCCATAAACAAGCGGATTGCAAGTCACCTCGGCATAGCAATATCGGCGCAGGATGAGCGATCCTTTGATCTCATTCTGGGGGAGCGGTGAGCACGATGTTCAATCGTTTCCGCCAGATGCGAATTAGCCGTCAGCTCTCCATCACTGCCGGAGCCAGCATCATTCTATTCTCGATTACCCTGACGGCTATAGCCTCTACCTTGATTTCGCGTCAGCTCAGAGACAACGCCCTTACTGACGCTCGGCTGCAGACCGAGCAATTCGCTGAACGCTCTATCTTCGCTTTTCTCGTAGAAGACCTGACTGTCGCAGAAGAAGCGATTGGGAGCATCACCGCATTCCCCAATATCGATGATGCGAGACTGATTAGAGCCGACGGCGATGTGCTGGCAAGATACAATAATGGCCAAGCTATCAATGACACGGACAACCCAATCCGTCATCTCACAGATATACGGGAGTCCTCTGAATATTGGATTGTCGCCGCGCCGGTTCTGTCCTCTCCCGAATCCGACGATTTAGATGGCGGATCGGTCAATGCGGAATATCTTGGTTCAGTTGTGTTGGCGTTCTCGAAATCGCCGGTGCGTGAAACTATTCGAACAATATGGATCATCAACGGACTAGCGGGATTAGCCGCCGCCGGCATATTTCTAGCACTATTATCTTTCCAGATGCGTGTACTGACCGATCCATTGAGATCGCTAAGTTCCACAATGTCGAATGGCGGGCGTGGCGCTCCGCGTAAGCGCGCCAGAGTATTTGGTTCCAAGGAGATTCAGGAAATAGCCGCGATCTATAACCAGCTTATGGATGAGATCGAGAAATCCCAAGCCGCGCTAGAGTCCGAAGTAGCGATCCGAACCCAGGAGCTTAAAACCGCCCGCGACGCAGCGTTTGCCGCCAATCGGCAGAAATCCGAAATTATGGCGGCGGTTACGCACGAAATGAAAACGCCGTTGCAGGCGATAATCGGTTATGCGCAATTGACGCTAGAAGAGCTGGAATTCGCCGTCGAAGACGATGCCGCCCATCGCTCACGGGAACAACTTTCGAATATTCTCGGGCGCGCGCATGAACTTTTAAACCGCATCACGCAGATGCTTGATCTGGCCCGCGCAGAAGCGGGCAAATTTGACCTTAATCTGGTCGAAACCGACATCAGCGCTCTGCTTCACGATGCACAGAAATCAATCCTGCCGCTAGCTACAGAACGGAACAACAAGTTCACCGCTGAAATCGACTGTCCGGCGACAGTTCTGATCGACCGCGATAAGTTTCAGCAGATTGCGCTTAATCTTATGACGAACGCCTGCAAGTTTACGCACAATGGCGAGATATACCTCAGATGCGTTGGTCGCGCCGACAAATTAATGTTGGAGGTCGAAGACACTGGCGTCGGAATCGCTGAAAAGGATCTTGATTCTGTCTTCGAACCTTTCCGCCAAGTCGATATGAGCGCCAGTCGTGCTTTTGGAGGAACCGGGCTTGGCTTGGCTATCTCACGACAATTTGCAAAATTAATGGGTGGCGAGATTGATGTTCGCAGTGAGCTTGGCGCCGGATCGGTATTTAAAGCTACAATTCCGCTACCAATTAAACAGGGCGCCTATGGCGCAAAATAAGTTGAATATCTCTGTCCGGCATAAGGGTCACGCCGACTTTATCGCCCACCGTTTGATCATGGACCAGTCTAAACTCAAATTTCTGCGCGCATTTTGCAATTGTCGTTATCAATTCCATAAGCGCCAAATGCATACCGATGCACTTTCGGGCGCCGCCGCCAAAGGGAAAAAACGCAAATTGATGCTGCTGGCTTTTATTCCCCAGCTCGAACCGATCCGGACAGAATTTATCCGGTTCCTCCCAATAATCCGCATGACTGTGCGTCACCGCGGGAGAGAGTATAACTGTTGCATTCCTTTTCAGAGGGCAGCCTTGAACGGGATTCGTCTCGCTGGACGCGCGCCGTTCCAATGCGTAGGCCGGCGGCTTCAATCTCAACGTTTCCATTACAAACGCATGCGTGAAAGGTAATCGCTCAGCCTCATCAAAATCCGGCAAGTGCGATTCCGAAAGTTCTGATGCCTCCGCAGCAATTCGGTCCGCAAAGTCCGGATACGAGGCAAGATAATAGAATGCCCATACTAACGCATTTGCAGTCGTTTCTAAGCCGGCAAAAAAGAATGCTGTCGCCTCATCGCGCACTTCCTTCTCGCTTAATTGATCGCCATCTGATGACTTGAGCGAACGGAATTGATCGATGAGAGTTGAAGTAGATTGGGCGGTGCTGCTTGTGATAGAATGGTCAACTATGTCGTTAAACTTTTTCAAGGCGTTCCTAAATTTTTTACCTTGGGCAAGTTTTGAGTTCTGATTTGATCCCCTTAGGACAAAACTTCGACAGAAGACTCCAAACAAAGCCTCATTGATACTGGTCACGGCTTCGGCAGCGGCCTGCGCGCGCTCCGGCGACATATCTTCGCCAAACATGATTGTTGTCATTATATCGAGAATAAGGTGGTTTGCCTCTGCCGTTATATTGACGACCGATCCTTCTGCATCTCTGTGACTCCATCTTTCAACCAACAAATCAACATTTGAGTTTATAATCGGACGCCATGCCTGAACTGATTTCTTCATAAACAACGGCTGCAGCAGTTTTCGTTTTCGGCGCCAGTCAGCGCCATTTTCTAGCGCTAACGAGTCGCCAAACGCCGCTTTCATTGAGGATGTAAGAATTCCTTTCGTAAATTCGGGCTCGCCTCTTGTCAGGACTTCTTTCACGGCGTCAGGCGAAGAAACCAAATAAGCGTTTGAAGTCATTATTTTGAATTCAACTGGCCGATCATCTCGCTCGGCAAACCTTCTGAGCGATCCGATAAGATCGTTTGCCAAAGCAGGAAGCTGGCCTAGAAATGGCCAGCCCTTTATGAAATATGGCCTGTCTCTTTCTGATGACGATCCACCATTTGCGCTCGTACGCTTCACCTAGACACTCCAATTCGAGCAATAATCTTTCGACCTTCAAGGGGAATATCATCAGTTGGAAAAATCAGATTCGGGCTGGGTTCGAGAGCCCGCTTGTCTAACAAATTCGTTGCAGCGACCCGCACAAAGAGACCCGTAATTTGCCGTGGTCTGTATTCCAATGACAAATTGGCGAGCGCATATCCGTTTATAGGCGGGCGGATGTCTGATACCGCACGAGAGCGATTTCCGACATACTTGACGCCAATCAACCCTGACCATTCAGACGTCATCATCCAGCGTCCTTCAGCATATAACAGGTGTTGCGGGACGCCGCTAACCCGTTGGCCTGAATCTCGAAGCTCAGCGCTTTGGTAGGCATAGCTCGTTCTCACACTAACATTTTCATTTACCTCCAATCGCCCTTCGAGTTCAAAACCGGCCCCTCGTGTGCCGCTTGTGTTTTCGAAAGTCGGTATCCCGGTGCCCGGAGAAGAGACGACCTCGATCAAGTCGTTGGTCCAGTAGGCATACCCTGTAACTGACGTTTCAAGCGCGTCAGACCATCGCTTTTCCAGAACGATTTCCGCTGTGTCTATCATTTCCGGCTCTAAGTTCTGGTTGCCTCTCGCGATTTGTCCCGATCCCTCTGTCTCCTCCAAAAACGTGGGCGCTCGGAATGCGCTTCCGTAAAGCCCTTTGACGGTAAGTGTCGGATTTGCGTTCCAAACCACAGATGCGCGTGGATTGATCGTCAAGCCGAAATTGGAGAAATGATCGAACCGGACGCCAAGCGTCACAGTCCAGTCCGGGGCCACTGACCATTCATCTTGCAAGAGTCCGAATACATTCGTTCTCGAATCGGCAAAGGCATTCGGAAGGACACCCAGCTCGTCCGTTGTAAGAAATCCGGGCGCAGGCAATAACACACCGCCGGGACCTTGAAGAAAGTTGCGGCGATCCACAATATTCGTGGCTCCTTGATATGTAACACCGAAACCTGCCTTCAGCTTATGAGCATTTCCTGGCGCATACAGAATTTCGGCGCGCCCGCGATATTCCATGAGGTCGAAATCGATTTGGTTCAAAACGCCCTCCGGAAAAAAGCCAAATGCACCCGGCGGGTTCGATTGGAAAAATGCTTTGAAGTCTTCTCTGAAGAAGCTCGCCGTCGCCATCATCTCCAAATTCTCGGAGAGGGCTGTTTCGAACGTCAGATCCGAAGAGAAAAGGTGAAGATCTCTTTCGCCGACAGGATCGAGCGCGAATGCGACGCCAGCTCCATTTTGGGCGTCTATGATGCCCTGATAAGCGGCGCGCCAGGTGAAGCTGTCTCCAAAGCGAAAATCGCTTCGCGCGTTGATATCGGTCCTACCAAGGCTAATGCCGCCCGGCGCTAATGACGCACTCGTGCTAAACAGTTGGTCGAGGAAGCTCTGCACGTCGGCCTGCACGATTGGATCGTCGCCACTCGTCGTTTGCATTTCTAGTGAAAGCGCCGCTTCAAAGCCGTCTCGAATTATTCCGCTTTGAATCCAGCCTCCATAGGTGCTGAAACTTCCGCCCAAAGCGCCGACCGAGAATGGGCCGATTTCCTGAGCAGTCTTCGTAATGATGTTTATCGTGCCGGCAAAAGCGTCCGCGCCATAAAGCGCTGAGCCCGGGCCCCGTACAATTTCAATGCGGGAGATATTTTGAACCGGTAAAGTCCAACCGAGCGGTCTGCCGCCCTGCACGGCGTCGCCGATGGGTGCGCCGTTGATCATAACCAAAACGTGTGGATTTACTTCCGACGCTATGGATCGAATTACATAAATGCTGTCATGCGCCCGGTTTTTTGATATGTGCAAACCAGTTACGGTGGCGAGCACTTCTTCTATTCTGGTCGCGCCGAGCGCTTCAATGTCCTTCGCTATAATTACTGTCGCGACGGCTGGCGCTTCTGAGATCGGCTGCTCGTAACCGACCGCCAAACTAAACATTTGATCCCCGCCAAGCGATTGGACCAAGTCACTTTCCTGTGCGAACACCTGTCCAGGCAGAAAAGCCATGAACGCCGCCGAAATTGCTTTCTTTGAGTTATTTATCTTGTACGTCATTCAACACCTCCACCCATTCATCGTCGGTTAAATCTTGCGGCGCGCCGACAAGCATGGCGTCCAGCTGCATTGCAGCCCCGGACGCATTTCCCTGGCGCAAGCTGATTGATGCGGCGGTCGCCCGATGCGCGTTCTCACGCGCGGCGGCGCGCATTTCATCGATTTCCCGGTCGGCGCGCGCCAGCGCCATTTCCTGAAACAGGCTTCGGCAGAGCGCGCGAAGCACATTGATGTCGAATGGTTTTTCGACGAACTCATTGGCGCCGAGCAGCATCAGGTTTGAATGACGGCTTTGCGAAGCGTGCGCGGTGACAATGATGACCGGTTGTTTTGGATTAACCGCGAGTATTTCCTTGAGCACTTCTTCTCCAGGCAGCGCCGGCAACATGAGATCAAGCAGGACGAGATCGTGGCGCTTTTCTTTCCACGCAGAGAGGCCGTCCGCGCCATTGACGGCGATTTCGACCTTGTAGTCGGCATCGAGCGCGCGCCGTGCGGTTTCGGCGGCGTCCGGGTCATCTTCAATGATCAGGACGCTGGACCGCCGCCGCAGATCGATCGCCGCCTGAACAATGCGGGGAATCGCATCGGGTTCGGAAAGCGAAGCCGTTACAGCGTTGAGACTTTTCGCAATGGCCTCGAAGCCGGCGCTTGGGGCGCCTCGATGTAGAACCACAATCGGCAAAGCCGGGGCGCAGAAGCGCCCTGAGCGGATGACCTTGGCGAGACGCCAGCAATCGCAATCCTCCAGCTGATCCTGAATGATCGCGCAATGAAACGGCCTGCGGCGCAGCCGGTCGATGAGCTCGCGTCCGGTCTCGCAATAAATCGTCTTGAATCGCTCTCCCCAAAACGCGGCGGAGGCAGGCGCGGCGAGCGGCCTTAAAATGTCGGAGGCGACAATAATCGCCTGCTTCGTATCCTTTAAAGGTGCAGGAACCATGCTACCCCCTGCCCGACACAAGACTGTGGAAATTTTTGTAAAAGAATGCGCGCGGATCAAGTATTCTGATGCAGAACCTCAAATCGAGCAGCGTCGCTTTCTTGTTAAACTTGTGTTTTTCGCGCCGGCGAATAGATGACATTTCTGTGATCGGCATGACTGTCTCCTAACGGCCCGGTCCGCTGCGCGTTCGCCCGAAATTCCAGTTGACGCGCCCGCGCTCCATGACGCCCTCGATGAGCCGGCCCCTGCGCGCCTCCATGACCGGCCGCCACGGGACCAGCGTAAATTCCTTTGATTTTTCGAGTACGGCGAAACGTCCGGCGGGAAGGTCGAGCCGCTCGGTGAAACGGCCCTTGATGGACTCTCCGTCTTCAGTTGGAACAAATGTCTTTCCGAGTCTGTGCCCTAGCGTTTCAGTGTGCGCATTCATGGCGGCGGCGGCGCGCGCCGCGAGCTTGTCCTGATCGATGGAAAAGCCGTTTTCTTTTTCCTGCGCCAGACCTTGCGCAAGAAGCCAGTTGCGGCGCGTTGCAAGCGCCTTCTGAACTGCACTGCCGAACCCAAGCGCGCCGTGACTGTCTTCACCCTTCTCTATTGCGTCATCGAGAAAGGTCCGCACCGGCGCCGTCGTCAGCGCGTCAAGCCCGACCCATGACAATGTCCGCATTCGCGCCGGCGCCTTCGCCGCTTCAAACTGCGCTGTACGTTCAAGAAAATCGCCAGGAACGCGCCATGTCCCATCGGCCAGGCGCTCGCCGATGCCGGCCCGCCGCAACGCTTCAAGGCGGCGCTTGTGCGCAAGCCGGTATTCGGGGCTGGCGGAAGGGTCGTTGCGCGCGTGCAATGCGTCTGAATAAGTCCCGTCATGGCGCGCGGCGATTTCAGCGATGGTGCGGTCGGATTTGCGCGGCGCCGCTGAGGCCAGCGAGGCTTCGACTATCGCGCCTTCGGGCGGCGCCGTTCCGGGGGCGCCGTCAAAGGTTACATGCCACTGGTTTCCATCGGCGCCGTCGAGCGCCAGAAAGCGCTTGTTATGCGCGTCGTCCGCAGCGCCTTCCCCGACCACGCGTCCGACCAGGCGCGGCGGCGATCCCGCAGCTCCGAACTCGCGCAATTTCGCGGGCTCGAATTGAAGCCCCATGGCGGCGCCCATAGAGCGGATAATATCGCCGCGACGGCCCGCTTCCCGCAGCGTTTCTTCGAGGTCCGGCGCGAGCCGCCAGCCGTCCTTTTCGCGCGCAGCGAGGCGCATCTTTTCGAGCGTTCTGAGCCGGGCCAAAAGCAGCTTCGTTTGAAAGCGCTCATAAGCTGTCCGCCCTTGCGACGGGGCGACCACACCGTCTATGGCCGCTGCGCAAAGTTTGCGGTCGAGTGACGTAAAGCGCTCCTTGTCGATTTCCGCATGGCGGCCGCGGGCGATATCGAGATCGCGTCTCGGCCCCAATTCGAGCGTCGCGATTTCCTCGGCGCGCTTGCGAAAACCATGGGTGATATAGTCCCGCGCGATGACGAGATCGCGGCCCTGATCGTCGCGCCCGCGCAGCACGATATGCACATGCGGGTGGTCGGTGTCGTGATGGTTGACCGCGACCCAGTCGAGGCGCGTGCCAAGATCGCGCTCCGCCGCCGCCATGACGGCGCGCGTATAGCTATTGAGATCGTCGAGCTCGCCCGCGTCTTCCGGCGACAGGATGATCCGGAATTGATGGCGGTCGCTCCGCCCCTCCTCCAGAAACGCCTTGCCGTCCGCTTCGTCGCGATCCGGGCCGTAGAGCTTGCCCGGCGCACCGTCTTTCTCGGCGCCGTCGCGCTGGATATAGCGCAAATGCGCTCGCGCCTTGCCGAGGCCGTTGGCGCCGAGGCGGACCGAACGGATCTTGACGGCGGCGCGCCGCATACGATGGCGAGCGAACGCCCGCCCGTTCGCAATGAACGCCGCGCCGAGCCCAGCGCCGCGGCCGATCTGGGCGCCCATAAAACGCGTCTGGCCGCGCTGCGCGAAAACGCCGGGCCGCGCCTTTTCCATGCTTGCGTAAAGCCGCGCCAGATAGCGCTTTGACGCCTTGCCGCCCTGGGCGCGAATGCGCCCCAAGCGTGGTTGGAAATCGTTGTCAGCACGCATGTCGCATCCGCCGCATTTTGGCGCCGCCACTATCAAGGCGGCGCCGCCTAAAAAGATGTGCAGACAAGGGCTTAGCCGCATAGCGGCGCCGCCCCTTTAATCTTGCCCTCCCCGCCTTCTTCCGTACCCGTCTCATCTCTTCATTCCATTTCCTGAAATTAGTTCCGCTCGCCCCGCGTCCATAGGGGACGCGCGATGCCGATCACGAAAGCGGTTTTGGTCGCCCCGAAATACCGTCCGTCCAGGGACTGGGCGTGATCATTAAGGAGAAAGATTTCATCGGCTTCGAGGATTTTGCAGCCGCTCCAGACCGGCAAATTGCGGCCCTTGGAATCGCGGCGCAGCGCATGGGCGACAACAGCGCCGTCAATTGAAATATTGTCTTCGTTACGGCAAATGCGGGCACCGGAACGCGCCGCAACACGCTTCAAAAGCGGCGTCGCCGGCGGCAGATAACTGCGTTCGTCGATCAGCGCCTGAACGCGTGGCGTCGGCGCTACGATGACAAAATCGCCGCGCTCAAACCTCTCTTGCGATACTGAATAGAGCCCAATGGGCGCGCTGGCGCTCGCGTTCCAGACGAGGCGCGGTGCAAACTCGGCGGCGCTTGCAACGCCGAGCGCAGCAACCGCGACAGCGCCAATGATGAGAGGTTTTTTGCGGCCCGTTCTCATGATTGCCCAGCCGCTCTGTCGCGATCCGGCGACCCGGCGCCGCCGGTCGATGTGTATTTGCGTCCCTGCGACCAGCCATCGAGATCGGCGCGATGATAGAGAATGCGATTGCCGTGTTTGCGATAGACAGGGCCGCCGCCATAAATCCGGTAATATTCGAGCGTGCGTTCGCTTAATCTCAAATACTGCGCCGCTTCCGCTGCATAGAGAAACGGGCTTTCGGGGCTCTTTTGCGTCCCGGTCATCATCCATCGCCTTTCCGCGAAGCGTCTTGCTCGCCGCTTAACGGGAGGTCGTGCAACCAATCCCACGAAGGTCACAATGAACGGACTAAGACCAAGCGCCCAGAGTCGAATTTACGATGACGCAGAATCGACTCGGGATGACGCAGAAACGATTCCGGATAATGAAAACCCCCGCGCGGAACCTCCGCGCGGGGGCATTGTTGCAATGGAAGCTCGCGTTAGTTTTGCGGATTCCAGAGAATGGCGAGAACCCGCTCATCTTCCTGCCCGGCGGCGCGGGCGAGGTTCGCGAAAACGCGTTTCTCGCCAAAGGCCGGATGCGCGAAGGTGAGCGAGACGTAAGGCTTGCCGGAATTTTTCCCGACGCGGTTCCAGCCGCCGCCGATCTCATTGCCGCGCGCGGCATAGATGCGGAAATCGGGCTGGCGCTCGTTGTCCTTCGCCTCGTTGGGAACGATGGTGATTTTGGTATTCAAGGTCATCATCGCCAGCGTGCCTTCAAAGCCGCCATTCTCGCGTTTCGTAACGGTTCCAAGTGATTGAGCCATCTTTTCGTCTCCTTATCGCTTGGCCGGAGAACCATTCCCCGGCCTGACGCGAAACGAGAAGAACGGCGCGCCGGGCCGCCTGAACCCCCTCTTTCACTTTTGGGGGCCGAAGCGCAGCGAAGGACCGGCGGGGGCGGATTTTTTGTTTCGCGATGAATGGCGCAGCCAGAGGAAAAAATCCGGCGCCGCCGGTTTCGGGCGGGCCGGTCGTCGTTCAGTTTCGCTTGGTTAAAGGCCGGGAATGGTTGTCTTCGCTCAAGCGAAATCGCGGAAGACGAATGGCGTTAGAAACGCAGGACCGGCAACGCGCGAATTTAAGGCGCCGCTGATTGAAGGCGCGGCTTTGATGATCTGAATATCACGGCCATAGGTTCTAAAATGACGAGGCGAAGCGCGAAATGCGCTCCGCCCCATCATCGTCTACTCCGCGAAAAGCGGCGCGATTTTTTCGGCGCGTTTGACTGCGCCGGGCTTTCCGGCGTCGCCATAGGAAAGCGCCGGAAACTGCAGCCAGCGCGGGCGCCAGTTCGGCGTTTTTTCGCGCCCGTTCCGGCCGTCGAGGCAGTCGCGAATGATCGCTTTCTGGGCTTTCGCGGTCGCGTCGCGATTCGCCTTTGCAACGCTGTCGCCCGCAATGTCGGCGAGCATGGCGTTGGTCATGTTTTTATCGCGCAAAAGCTCGAAAAACGCGTCGTCGGGCGTCATCCAGTCGGCGATATCGATAGGCAGAACGCGCGCGAGACAGTCCACCGCCTCGTGACCGGCGGCGACGATTTCCGCCGTGACGAAAGTCAGAATACGGGCGATGTCGACGTCGGAAAGCGTCATCATTTTTGCGAAAATAGACGCCAGACGCCAGCCGTCTTCATTGCCCCCGGTGATAGAGGGCGGCTCGTCAAGATCGAACAATTTGCCGATGTCGGCGCGCTCTTTCTCAAATGCTATTTGCCCTTTCGACGCCGCGACGCTCGCCGCCGTTTCCTCTTTCCGCGTCGCCTGCCGGTCGGGCTGACAACGGATATTCGGCGCGCCCGCGATCAGATGCGCCGCCAGCAAACGCATCGCAATTTGAGAGTGTTTCAAGAGCACGACGCGCGCGGCGGCGTGGCGGTGAAGGTCCACATAATTCTCCAAGGGCGCTGAGCATTCGGGCCGTACGGCGCGTGTTTTTTCTTTCGCCGCGTGGGTTTTCCGCCGGGGCGCGTAGCCCTTGATAAACGCAACTTCACCGGAATGGCGCACTTCGACGAACACTTCCCCACCCTGTTTTTTGGCGAGTTGATCGTACTCCCATGAATGGAAAAACTCTCCGCGCGGCAGGACCGTCACCTTGGTCCAGCCGCTTGAAATCAGCTTCTCGCGCTCGACTTCAATCGCCGCTTCCTGACGCGCCCAGAACTTTTCGGCGTCGGCGAATACCGAACGTTCGCCGAACAAATCCTCGAAAATGTCGCCGTCATAATCTTCTAGGGAAAAGAGCGCGGCGCCGGTTTCAATTTCGCCGCCGCCCAAGAGCCAGCGCTTCAACTGCCCGCCCCGTGGCGCCCGCATATCCGCCGATTTGAACATCTCAAACCATTCGCGCTGCTTGGCAACGCTGGCGAGGGTGAGCGCGGTGATGCTGGCCCCGTCGATCTCGTCGTCGGCATAGGCTTTGCGGATGCCGGGAATGAGGCTCGCCAAAGCCAGGCGGCGCTTTACGGTGAGTTCCGTCACCCCGAATACGCGGGCGATTTCTTCAACGCTCTTGCCTTTGTCGTTGAGCTTTTTGAACGCCTCGAATTCCTGCATTTCGTCCGGCTCAAGCCGCGCGGTGTTTTCAAGAATCGAGGCCTCCACGGCGGCGGCGTCATCGCCTTCCTCAAGCACCCGGCAGGGCAAATCGCGCGCCTCGCCGGTCTCGATTGCGATTGTCTTCGAGGCCAGAAACCGCCGCCGTCCGGCGACGATTTCGAAATGATTTTCCTTGCCGTTTGGACGCACGAGCAGCGGCACCAGAACGCCGCGTTCGCGGATCGACGGCAATATATCGTCGAGATATGGCTTTTTGCGCGACGCCCTCATATTAAGCGCCGAGACCGCCAATCGGTCGAGCGGGATTGTTTGCAGTTCCATCCTTCATTCTCCTGTTGCTGATGGTTCGGGATTACGCGCCGCCTCGCGGGTGACGCGGCGCAATTCATCGACAAGGTCGATCTGGCGCCGGGATTCCAAGTCGAAGAGTCCGACATCGCAGCGTTTTTGCGCGGCGCGCGGAGCCATGGGCGCCGCCGCGAGAACCGCCAGCCGGTCGCGCAAAGTGATCGGCGCGACGCCGCGCATCAGCGTTTGCGACCCCGCGCTCGTTTCTTCGGTTTCCGGCTTCTCGTCACGCGCGCTCATGCGGCGCGCTCGGTCATTGCCGCCGATCCCACAGGCGCATTCGTTTCAAAAGCCAGAATAAAATCCGCCGCTTTGGAGGCGAGCGACGCCGCGTTGAAAATCGCGCGGTTGTCTTCCTTCAAGACCTCAAGCCATGCGCCGAGATAATCCGCATGGCGCACGGTCGGCGTGATGGAAAGCGATGCGCAGACAAACGCGCTTGAGAGTTCCGCGACCAGTTCCTCGCGGGCGTAAGCGTGGCTTCCGTAGCGGCCCTTGAATTCGCGACCCAAACGCGAGGCGTGGCCGGTCCAGTGGCCAAGCTCGTGAAAGCATGTGCGATAATAGTTGATCTGTTCAAAGAAGGCCGGTTGCGGCGGAACGCGGATAAAATCCTGTGACGGAACATAGAACGCCTTGTCGCCGCCGATCCGGAAATCAGCCCCGGTCGCCTTGATGAGGTTTTCCGCGCGCGGGATCGCGTCGCATTCCGGCAGAGGCTTGGCGCCCGCCGTCAGTTCTTCGGCCAAGCCTTCGCATTGCGCCGCGTTAAAGACGGTGTAGCGTTTGAGGAAGGGCACGAATGACGCCTCGTCGCCATCTTTCGCCGCGCGCTCCTGCTCGTCCTTCGGAATAAACTTGTCGGCGTAAACGACCATTGAGCCGCGCTCGCCCTTCATCACCGAACCGCCCAAGGCTCTCGCCTGTTTGAAAGTCAGCCAAGTCTGACCGGAAAAGCCGTTCTCAATGGCGGCGCCCCAGAGCAACAGAATATTGATCCCGGAATAGGCGCGGCCTGTGCTCGCGTTCTTCGGCAGGCCTGCGGCAATGGTTGCAGCCTCGCCACGCGCCGCCCAAGGCTGCGCCCATGGAAACCGCCCGGCTTCCAGTTCCTTCACGATCTTCGTTGTGACTTCCGTATAAAGATCGGCGCGGGGCTTTTTCTTGCCTGAACGCCCGCGCGGCTTCTCGCCCGTGTTCGCCGCGTTCTTTCGCTGGGCGGCGCGGCTGGGCGCATCGGTTGCGGTTTCAAGTGCTGTCATGGCTGCTCGCTCCTTGCCTCTCCGCCGCAAATTCCCCCGGGACGGCGGGGGCGGCGGAAACGGGGCGAGCATGAGCGCCGGGCACCCAAGGCCGGGGCGCAACCGGATTGGTAGGATGAGAAAAACAACGAAGACGGATATAAAGCCAAAGCGGTTGCGGCGCGGCCGCCCGGCGCTATTCGCCCCGTCTTCCGTTCCGCCGCCCCCGCTGTCCTGAGGGGAATGTCTAAAAAGCCGCGGGGCGAAGCCCCGCGTCCTTATCCCGCTCAATGAGCGGGCACGCGGCAGGGATCGTCACCCGAAGGGCGAAGACGGCGAATTCATCTTTTGAATTTGTCGGCTTCGGGCCGCCAATCACCCATGATTGGCGCGCCTAGAGCCCGGCGCCGTAAGGCGGCCGCCGTAACACTTAAAATGCGCCAAGAGACACGATGCTCCCGGCGTTCAGTTCACATATTTTCCAAAGATCGGCTCGGTCAGATAGGTAAGAAGCGCAAGCGCGAGCGTTCCCCACACAACAATTATAAGTCCATCGGCGCCAAACGACACGATTCCAAAGCCGACCAGAAAGACGCCGGCGCCGCCAGCGATAAAAATCGGTCCGGAATAATAACAATGGCGCCTTCGACATCGTTTTGCGTTTAATACACACGCAAAACCCATCCAGAAAAACGAACCGCTCATTATCAAGAGGATAATTGGCAGGGGAACGACGCCGCTCATGAAGTTGGTTGAAAACAAAATCGCAAGCGGCAGACCCCATGACCAGAAGAAAGGCAACGGCTTGGCGGCGTGATCGTTTCCCGTTGCGTCAACCACAACACGCCTTCCCAGCCTGTATGGGCGGACACTTCACATCGCCATAAGAGCAGTAAACGCAGCAATCGCCGGGCTTCGGTTTCAGAACGGCGCCGCAGCCTTCGCAGTCGTAAAACCACTGGCATGCGTTGGTTGGCATTTCGTCGGTAGACTGATATCCGCATTCTGGACAAGTGATGGTGGATTTTGCGATGACGTCGCTCATTGATTCACCCAGCGAAGCAATTGGGGTTCATAGAACGGCATAATGTAGGCGGCGACGATGAGCGCTGCCGCAAGGATGAGCGTGATCGCAACGCGCTTGCCTGGCCGCCGCCCTTTCCAGAACGCCGCGACAATCGCCACAGCGAGCAGAACGACCGCCGCGCCCATAAAATAATGTTGAAACCGTGCAAAGAACGCGAGCTTGCCGACAAGAGCCGCGCTGACGCCAAGATTGATCAGGATGAGCGGCAATATGCAACACGACGCGCCGATGAACGCTCCGAGGCCTGATAGGGCCCCGCCGCCGGCGATCAATCCGCCTTTCTTTCGCGCTTTCGTATTGTTCGGGTCTTCACCTGTCATGCCGTACATCGTAAATTCTGTAGTCGCTACAGGATCAAGAGAGATGGACCAATTCAATCTGACAATCGGGAAACTGAGCGATCAAACCGGCGTGAAGATCGAGACCATCCGCTATTACGAAAAAATAGGATTGATGCCGGCGCCGCCGCGGACTGAAAGCGGTCGCAGACTTTATGACGACGTCCTCGCCGACCGGCTTTGCTTCATCCGGCGCGGACGCGAGCTCGGATTTTCGCTCGATGATATCCGTGCGCTCCTGGGGCTGGAGGACCGAAAACCCACTTGCGCAGAAGTCTTCGAAATCACCTCCACGCATGTGGAGATGATCCGGACGAAGATATCGGATCTGAAAAAGCTCGAACGCACCCTTTCGACGGTCGCCAAAGGCTGCAGCCGTAACAGGACGCCCGATTGCGCGATCATCAAGACGCTGTTCTCCTGAGAGGCTTGAGAAAAGGTGTCTTAGGCTGTCATGGGCAGCGGCTCGTCCCGCGCTTTTTCTGCGGTCCCACAGCTCTTGAGCCGAGCCCGATTCTCAGTCAGAAGTAGTGAATTTGGTGCTTTAATAATTCTAGAATTTAATGGTAATTAACCCCCACCACGCGATTATCATAAACTCCACTCTTGCCAGAGCTTTGCAATTTCCCTATTTTGTTGGCTATGACCCAACAACGCCAGGAACGATTAAAGCCCCTGCTCGACGACCTGCCGCCCGGCTTTGTCGCCGACGCGGCCTGGCTGACCGGGCGCGGCATCGACCGCAAATCGATTCTGCAATATGAGCAGCGCGGCTGGCTCGAAAAGCTTGCCCGCGGCGTTTACCGTCGGCCTGATACGCACCGCGATGTCAACGCCGCCGGCGACTGGCGTCGCCTCGTCCTCTCCCTGCAGCGGATCATGGAATACGAGGTCCATGTGGGCGGACGGACCGCCCTGTCGCTACACGGCTTTGACCACTATCTGAGCCTCGGCGCCGAAACGCCGCGGGTCTATCTCTATGGCGATGTTCCGTCATGGCTTGCGCGGCTGCCGAACGCGGACCGGTTCGAAACAAGAACCCTGAGCCTCTTCGGCGGATCCAAAACCGGCGTCGACGGCATAGGCGACGAAGAGCAATCATCCCCGCCGCAACGACAACTGAACGACCTCGTCGTCTCAACGCCTGAACGGGCGATCCTCGAAATGCTGAACGAACTGCCGGCGAATGAAAGCTTTCACAATGTCGATGCGATATTCGAAAGCCTCGCCAATCTGCGCCCGCGCCTTCTCGAAGCCCTGCTCAAAGAGTGCCGCAGCGTGAAAGCAAAACGCCTGTTCTTCGTCTTCGCCGACAGCCAAGACCACGCCTGGCGACAATATCTAAACCCGGACGACTTCGATCTCGGCTCCGGCCCCCGTGCGCTCGTTGACGGCGGGCGGCTGCATCCGCGCTACGACATCACCGTGCCGCCAGAGCTGATAGACGGTAAGGAAAGGGACGAGTCTGACGATGGCCCGTGAAAGCTATCTCGCGCAGGTGCGGCTCTTGATGCGCCTCCTGCCCATCGTCTCGACTGAATCCGCCTTCGCCCTCAAGGGCGGCACGGCGATCAATCTATTCTATCGCGAAATGCCGCGCCTCTCCGTCGATATCGATCTCGCCTATCTGCCCATTGAAGAACGAGCGACATCGTTACACGCCATCGACGCTGCGTTCGACCGAATCATGGCGCAAATCAACAAACTGCCAGGCGTCACCGCAACACGAATCGCCGGGGGCGGCGGCGGCGATACGCGCATCCTGGCGAATGCGGACGGCGTGACCGTTAAAATCGAAACCTCGCCGGTGATGCGCGGCGCCATCGGCAAACCGCGACTGATGCGCACCACCGACGCTGTCGAGGACGCCTTCGGATTCGTTGCAACAAATGTTCTGGCGTTCGATGATCTTTACGCGGGAAAACTGCACGCGGCGCTCGATCGCCAGCACCCGCGGGATTTGTTTGACGTCAAGCTTCTTTATAAAAACGGAGGCCTCACGGACGATCTCTTCCGCGTTTTTCTCGTCTACGCCGCCTGCTCCAGCCGCCCCATGCATGAACTGCTCGCGCCGAATGAAAAGGACATTGCTGAGGGCTTCGCGCACGAGTTCGCCGGCATGACGGCTGAACCGGTGAATATCAACGCTCTTCTCTCCGTGCGAAAACGAATGATCGACGACATCCAGGCGCGGCTCAATGGAAACGCCGCTGAATTCCTGCGCACGCTGCAAGCGGCCGAGCCTGACTTCACGCTAATCGGCCTGCCGCAGGCCGCGGACCTGCCGGCGATTAAATGGAAACTTTTGAACCTCAAAAAATTGATGATAGACAATCCGGATAAGTATCGAGCGCAAAGCGAGGCGCTGAACGCTATCATCCGGAATTGAGAGCGGCGGCGCCTTCTTGTGCGAACAACCTCTACCTCACCGGACAAATCATGCCGGTCAGAACATCTGTAGCGTCTCTATTGGCAATATTGTTGCACATTATTGCCAGTTCACCGACTGCTCCGCGGACCAGAGATCGCCATTCAGATATGTCGTCTTTTTTGGTTCGTTGTACGCCAATAATCGTAATGCATTAGCGACGACAATGAGCGTCGACCCCTCATGCACCAGAACAGCTGGCCCGATGCCAAGTCCGAAAAGCGTCGCAGGAATAAGAACCGCAACAATGCCCAGACTGACCCAAAGGTTTTGACGGATCGTTCGGCTGGTCGCGCGGCTCAGTCCGACGGCGAATGGCAGCGTTTCAAGATCATCCGCCATAAGAGCGACATCGGCCGTTTCGAGCGCCACATCCGAGCCGGCTGCGCCCATAGCGACGCCAACGGTTGCGTTCGCCATGGCTGGCGCATCATTTACGCCGTCGCCAACCATGGCGACGCCGCCTGATTCTTTTAGATCCTTGATTTTCTCGACCTTATCGTCGGGCATAAGATCGCCGAAGGCGTGATCGAGACCAACTTCGCGCGCAATCGCGTCCGCGACTTGTTGATTATCGCCCGAAATCATCATCATTGTCGAAACGCCGATATCGCGCAAGCGTTGGATCACACGCCTGGCGGCGGAGCGCGGCGTGTCCATCAAGCCCAGAGCGCCAAGATACGCATCGCCCCGCCGGACAATCATCGTTGTCCGCCCCCGCGCCGACATGCTCTTGACGGTCACGCGAAGATCGTCTGGCAGCGGCGTTCCATTTGTCTCAGTAAAGAGAGCCGTTTTTCCGATGTGAACGAGTTCGTCATTCAATCGCGCGGAAACGCCTTTGCCGGTGATGCTTTTGAATTCCGTCGCGTTGTATTCAATGGCTCCCATTCGTTCTTTGACATCGCGGACGATCGCGTCGGCGAGTGGGTGGTCGCTTAACGCTTCAACAGCCGCGGCGACGCGAAGAAGCTCCGGTTCCGTTATGCCGGCGACTGGCGTGATTTCAACGAGCTTCGGCTCTCCGGATGTGAGCGTACCCGTCTTGTCGAATGCAATTGAATCGAGCCTGCCCAGCGATTCAAGCGGCGCGCCGCCCTTGATCAGCACGCCGCCGCGTGCGGCGCGGGCGATGCCGCTGAGGATTGCGCTGGGCGTTGCGATGGCGAGCGCGCAAGGACTAGCTGCGACCAGCACCGCCATCGACCGGTAAAAACTTTGCGCGGGGTTTTCGTCGAGAAAGAGCCATGACAAAGCCGTGATGAAGGCCAGCATGACGACGCATGGAACAAACACCTTCTCAAACTTCTTGGTGAAATTTTGCGTCGGCGACTGCCTGGTTTCAGCGGCGCTGACCATATCGATAACGCGGGCCAGCGTCGTTTCAGAGGCTCGCCGGGTCACCTGAATTTCGAGGCTTCCGGCGCCGTTAATCGAACCGGCGAAGACCTTGTGCGCCGGTTTGATTTTGTCGGAATTGTCAGCCGCTTCACTGCTATCTTTCACAGGCGACTTATCGGCCGGCGCGCTTTCGCCCGTAATTGGCGCCTGATTGACGCTGCTTTCACCCTTGATGACGAACCCGTCGGCGGGAATACGGTCGTTCGAGCGAACGATTACAATGTCGCCCGGCTTCAATTCGTCGACGGGTACTTTCGTTTCCCTCCCGTCCCGGCGAACGAGCGCCTCCTCAGGCGCAAGATCGGCGAGCGCTGATATGGCGTTACGGGCTCTCGCCATCGCGTAATTTTCAAGGGCGTGGCCGATGCTGAACAGAAACAGGAGGAACGCGCCCTCCGCCCATTCGCCGAGGACAGCCGCGCCGCCTGCGGCGACGAGCATAAGAAAGTCGATCTCAAATTTGCCGTGTGAAACTTTTCCGATTGCTTCTTTCAGCGTGAAATACCCGCCGAAAAAATATGCAGCCAATAACAAGCCAAACGCAACGCCGTCAGGCATCGCCGATATTTTCGGCCCGAGCCAACCAGCAAGAAGTGCGGCGCCGCACATTAACGAGAAGACGAGTTCAGCCCTGCCGTCCAACAAGCTGTTTAGCCAATCGTCGTGCTGATGATTGTCTTGCGTGGCTTTGTCGGTCGGCCGGCTTGTTTTATTCACGGCAAAAAATCCTCTGATGGGCAATTAAGTTAGGACAATGCGAGTAAAGCGACCGGCAGGTGTGGAAGCGATACCTTTATTGAAAAGAAAAGGCGGAGCCGCCGGGTTAGGGGGACGAACCCGGCGGCTCCTCTGGTTACGCCGGACGACTACGCGCGCAGGAAGTTGGCGCTATCGCCCGCTCGCAATTCGTAATGACACATGAACTGCGAGACCAGAAACTAAAGACTCAAATCGGAATCGCGGCCGTGATCTTGCTCACATAAATGAAGCCCGATTCCTCCATATCGGTTTTCCCGTTCGCGCGTATCAGATCAGCGGCTTCGGAGAGCCGGTCGTCTTCGCAGACAAGCTCCAGCTTCACCTCGGTGATCACGCGATCGCCAAGCTCGGTTGAATATTGCTGTTCTTTTTCGTCGAGCGCTTTGACCATGCCTTTGACATCGACGGCGGTCATGTTCGTGAAACCGCCCTTGCGCAAGGCGCGAACGACGCTCGCCGCCCGGCTGCGATGAATGAACGCCTTGATTTCAATCATGATGCGCTTCCTTTCATTCGGCTGCTTTTGCATGCGCGTCGGCGAGGTCGAGATCGCCCCGAGACGGCGCCGGCTCAGACTTCCGGCCGCGCATTTCCATCCACTCATAAATGACCGGCAGGAGAATCAGCGTCAGCGCTGTCGACGTCAGCAAACCGCCGACGACGACAGAGGCCAGAGGCCTTTGCGTCTCGGCCCCGACGCCGGTTGACAAGAGCATCGGTATAAGGCCGAGAATGGCGACGCTCGCCGTCATCAGCACCGGCCGCAAGCGCAGTTCGGTGCCGCGCCGAACGGCGTCGCGAATACTGAAGCCGGCGTCGCGCTGTTCATTAATGAAACTGACGAGCACGATGCCGTTCAACATGGCGACGCCGAAGACGGCGATGAAGCCAATCGCCGACGGCACGGACAGATATTGCCCGGTGACGAAGAGCGCGAAGAGCCCGCCGCTGGCTGCAAAGGGGACGTTTGCGATAATCAACGCGGCGTATTTCACAGAATTGAACGCCGTGTAGAGCAACACGAAGATGAAAAAGATCGTCGCCGGAACAATCAAAGACAGTTTCGCAAGCGCGCGTTGCTGGTTTTCAAAAGCGCCGCCCCATTCGATCCAGTAGCCCGGCGGCAAATCCACATTCGCCGCAATGACCTCATTGGCGTCCTTGACGAAGCCGTCGACATCGCGCCCGCGCACATCCATTTGGATGACGGCGTAGCGCTGCAACTGTTCGCGGCGGACGAAGGAATAGCCTTCCGCCGACGTGACCGTTGCAACCCGTCCGAGCGGAATGATTGCGCCGTCCGCCGTCTGCAGTGGAATATTGCGGATCGATTCCATGGACGCTTTCGATGCATCTTGAAGACGCGCCGTAATGTCGAATCGCCGGACGCCGTCAATGAGCGTGCCTACCGGTTCAGCGCCGATGCCGGTACGCACGACATTGAGAACGTCGTCAGCGTTCATGCCGTAGCGCGCGAGTTCAGCGCGATCGACCTGAATGCGAATTTGCGGCTTGCCGATATTGGCTTCGAGAGAAAGATCAGCCGCGCCCGGCACGCCGGATATCGCCTCCTTGATCTCCTGGCTAAGCCGGTCGAGTTCGGCAAGATCCTGACCGTAGATTTTGGCGGCCAGCGTCGCGCGCACGCCGGAGATCAACTCCTCGACGCGCATCTGAATCGGCTGGGTGAAGGCGACGACCGATGTCGGCACGGTTTCTTCGAGCTTTTCGCGCATGTCATCGGCGAGCGAAGCAACCGACCGCTTGCGCGGCCATTCGCTTTGCGGTTTCAAAGCCGTGTAGATTTCCATGTAGTTGACGTCGGCGGTTTCGCCTTTTTCGGCCCTGCCGATCATGGCGATGGTGGTTTCTACCTCGGGAAACTCGCCAAGTGCGTGTTCGATCTCCTTCGAAATCTCGATCGACTGATCGAGCGACGTCGAAGGGATCGACGTCACCCGCCACATGATCGAGCCTTCCTGCAATTGCGGCATGAATTCCTTGCCCAGGAAGGGAAAGAGCGCGAGGCTGGCGACAAGGAGGCCGCCGGCGGCGAGACCCACTTTCCGCTTGTTGTCGAGTGACCAGGCGATCAGGGGCAGATAGCCGCGCTTGACGATGCGCATCAGCATCGTGTCGCGCTCTTCCTTGGGCTTCAGGATCATCGCCGCCAGCACCGGAATGATGGTCAGTGTCAGGATTAATGATCCGGCCATGGCGAAGCTGATATTAAACGCCATGGGTTTGAAGAGTTTGCCTTCGAGCCCTTCGAGACTGAACAAGGGCAAAAAGACGACGATGATGATCATGATCGCGAACGCGATCGGATTAGCGACTTCCCGCGCGGCCTGCAGAACAGCGGCGGTGCGGTTGACCTCGCCGCCCTCTTCTTTTCGTTTCGCCATGATCCGAAACGAGTTTTCGACCATGACGACGGCGCCGTCGACCATCATGCCGATGCCGATGGCGAGACCGGCCAGCGACATGAGATTGGCCGAGAGTCCCGCCTGGCCCATGAAAATAAAGGCGATCAGCATGGCGAGCGGCAGCGCCGTGATCACGACCAGCGCGGAGCGGATTTCGCCGAGAAACAGAAACAGCACGATGGCGACGAGAATCGACCCTTCAATGAGGGCTTTCTCCGCTGTGCCGACTGCCTTCTCCACAAGCTCGGTGCGGTCGTAAATCGGTTTGATGACGACGCCGTCGGGCAGCGCGCCCTCGACCGTCTCGACCTTTTCCTTCACCGCATCGACGACGTTCTTGGCGTTCTCGCCGATGCGCGCGAGCGCCATGCCGAGCACGACCTCCTCGCCGTCGCGGGTGACGGCGCCGAAGCGCAGCGCCGGGGCCTGCTCGACTCTGGCGACGTCGCGCACATAGACAGGGGCGCCGTCCTTCACCTTGACGACGATATTGCCGATATCGGTTTCGTCCCGGACAAGACCCAAGCCGCGAACGAGATATTGCTCCGGCCCTTGATCGATATACTGCCCGCCGACCTGCCGGTTATTCGCCTCAAGCGCCTCGACAACATCAGAAAACCCGAGCTCGTATTTGATAAGTTGCAAAGGGTCGATCTGGACCTGGAACTGACGCTCTTGCCCGCCCCAGGACATTACGTCGTCGACGCCGGCGGCCGTGCGCAGGATGAGGCGCACGTTCCAGTCCTGCAGCGTCCTCAAATCCATATCGCTGATGTCGCCCTTAAGGGACTCGTCAGCGCGTTCGAGCGTGTACCAGAAGACCTGTCCGAGGCCGGAAGCGTTCGGACCCATTTCCGGCGAGCCGTAGCCTTCCGGTATCCGGTCGCGAACTTCCGCAAGCCGTTCCATGACAAGGCGGCGCGCGAAATAGATATCGACGCTGTCCTTGAAGTAGACGGCGACATAGGAAAGACCGAAGAGACTGACCGAACGGATTTCCGATACGTCGGGAAGTCCGGCCATCGCAGACTCCACGGGAAATGTCAGCAATTGCTCGACATCTTCGGCGGCGAGCCCCGGCGATTCCGTGTAGATGTTGACCTGCACAGGCGTGACGTCCGGGAAGGCGTCGATGGGAACCGTTGTGACCGCGCGCCCGCCGAGAAAGCTGACGACAGCGAAGATGATGAGCACCAGGAATTTATACTGGAGCGAGAATTCTACGAGTTTATTCAACATGGTTCACGCTCCTAATGCCCGTGGCCTTCGCCCATTTTCGTCTTTTGAATGAGCGATTTGAGGAGAAAGGTTTGTTCAGTGACGATTTCGTCGCCTGCCGAGACGCCAGACGCGATTTCGATCCATCCGCCGCTGGCGGCGCCGGTTTCAACACTGACGGGTTCGATTTCATCGCCCTCGATGCGGAAAACAGTCGGCGCGCCGTCCATCAGGACGACCGCGCGTTCCGGCAACGCCAGCGTTTCATCGCCGCCGCCGGCGGCGATTGCTGCGTCGACAAATTGACCGGCGTGAAAATCATCGTCTTCATTGCCGATCTCGACACGCGCCATCAACGTGCGCGTCGTTTCATCAAGCGCGTGCTGGAGCTGAATGACCTCGCCTTCTTCCCAGTGTCCCGCGCTGGACTTAACGCGCGCGGATGCGCCGACGGCTATCCTTTGCGCCTGTTCGGCGGTCAGTCGCGCTTCAACCCAGACCGTCGATTCGTCGCTGATTTCGACCAGCACCCGGCCGGGATCGACAAATTCTCCCAACGTGAAATCGTCGCGGACGACCGTGCCGGACTGCGGCGCGAACAGAATGAAGCGGCCCGTCGCCTTGCTGGCGTCGCCGCTTTTCAGAAGCGCGGCGACTTCCTGTTCAGCCATACCGAATGAGAGGAGTTTGGCATGGGCCTGCTGGCGCGCGACTTCCGCCTCGACATAACGCTTTTCAGAAACGACGTCCCGGCCGAGATTTCGGACGCGGCGCCATTCTTTGTCGTTGATGATGAGCGCGCCTTGCGCTTCGGCCATTTCGACGCTGGAGAGCGTGACCAGCGGCGCGCCTTCTTCGACTTTCTCTCCGCGCACGATATGTCGCTCGACAATCTGCGCGCTGATGCGCGGCGCGACTTGCGCCGTCCTGTAGCGGTTCGCCGTCACCTCACCCGGCGCAATGAACTCACCGGTCAGTTGTCGCTTGCCGAGCGCAATGGATTTGATCCCTTTGGCGCTCCGCTCCGCCGCCGTCATTTCGATATGACCGCCGCCTTCTTCGCCGTGGCCCTCTTCCGACTGCTCGGCTGAAGATGGCTTTTGTTCAGCATCCGATGCGCCGCAGCCTGCGACTGTCAGCGCCCCGAGGGCGATGATCGCCAGTCCAAGGCCAGAATTCAGTTTCCGAAAGTTACGCATCACAGAGTCTCCATCCATTCATTGAGCGTCCCTGACGCATCGAGCCAATCGATCCAGGCGCGCCATAAAGACCCTTGAAGTTCAATTCCTGCGCGTTCCGCGCTGTAGGTTTGATCGAGCTGCACGAGATATTCGACCGCAGTGATGTCGCCCGACCGCCATAATTGATCGAGCACGCGGCGTTGCTCACCGAGCACATCCGACCCGTCGCGCATCCACGCGCGCCACGTCCCCGCCGCGACGGCGAAGCGTCCGCTGGCTTCGACGAGCCGCGCTTCGGCGTTGCGTAGCTGATTGCGGATCGCTTGCTCGGCGGCGATGCGTTCGGCGCGCGCCTCATCGACTTCGGCCTGTCCGGACGCAAAAACCGGAATGGGTACGGACAATCGGACGCCGGCGAAATCGGCGTCTCCTTCGCGTCCATAGGCGGCGCCGATGGTCGGATCGGGAATGCGTGCTTTTTTCGCAAACCGGATTTCGGCCGACAGCGCGTCGGCGCGCGCTTCCGCCGCGCGCAATTCCGGCAAGCGGCGGACCAACGTCATATCGAGCGGCGGCGCGGCCGCCGGCGGGTCAGGTAGCACCGGCCAAGCCGGCATGACTTCGCCCACAAGCGCTGTCAAAGCTTGTCGCGCTTCGGAGAACTCGCTTCGGGCGGTCGTTTGCTCCGCGATCGCCTGGGAAAAGCTCAAGCGCGCAGCAAGACGCTCCGATTTTGATAAGTCGCCGGCCTCTGCGCGGCGGTCCGCAATCGAAGAAAACTCGCGCGCGACGTCGGCGCGCTCGGCCGCCAGATCGGAAAGGCGTTTCCTCGCCTGGTAATCCGCCAGCGCGGTCAGGAGTTCGGCGAATAACGCACGCTTTTCCGCTTCATAGGCAAAACTTGCGGCGTCGACGGCGCTGCGCGCGCCCTTCGCCCGAGTGGCGCGCTTATTGGTGATGTCGAAGGCTTTCGACAGGCCGATAGAGCGACTGTCATCCGCATCGTCTTCGCTGTCCGAGAACTCGCCCTCGAATTCCGGATTGTAGAGCGGCCGCGAATTGGCGCGCCCGCGCGCTTCCGCCGCATCGAGTTCGGCGCGCGCTTCTTCGAGCCTTGGATGATTGCGCGCGGCGTCTTCAAGAAATTGTCCTAGCGTCGGGCCAGGCTCAGCGGCGCTCTCCTGCGCGGACGCAGCGCCGAGCCCCCACGCCGCAAAAGCGGCGAGCGCAAGCCTGCATATTCTGATGGTCATTGGTCATTGTCCTCTTGGAATCAAAATTACTGATGGGCGCGCAGAGCGCGCGCGATCAGTCAGATTCGCGGAGGACGGAATAATGAGGAAAGAGAAGCCTGGGGGACGACACCGTTTTCCGGCGCTCTGATCTTGCTCGCAAAGAGCAGCAGGGACGCTGGCTCCAATGAGGCGCGAGACAGGGCGTGAAAATGACATGCGCCGGAATGACAATGCGCGGCGTGCTCCGGATGGATGGAACCTTCGTCAGCCGGCTCGCCTTGTGTCGCGGCGCGCTCTTCGCCCGCGTCGTGTTGCGTCGCATGATGGATGTCTTCTTCCGCCGCGTGCGCAGGCGCGACGATGCCAACCGCGCCCCATAGCGCAATCAACAATACCACAATGACGCGGTGCATATGTCGAATGGATGACATCATCTCAAATGCGTCCTACTGTAAAACTCCTGACAAATCATTATAATTTTTCGTTTACATCGTTGCGCCGACCCGATGGCGGCCTGAAATATCGCGCGGTCTGCCTCAAATACGACTCATAGGCTCTTCCAAAGGCCGCCCGAAGATGCGGCTCTTCGACCGATACAATATAACAATGAATGAAGAGCGCGAATGAGAGGGTGAGCACGAACGCCCAAACCGAAAGCGCGGCCAATGACACTCCCCCCAGGAACAAGGCGTATCCGACATATTGCGGGTTGCGTGACCAGCGGTAAACGCCCCGGTCAATAAGTTCGTCTTCCTTGAGGCCATAGACTCTCGAAAAATCCGCGTAGGCGCTCCGGCCCAGATAAATCAGCGCAGCCCCGGCAATCGCAAAAAATCCGCCAGCCGCGCTCGTCAGAATACTTGGGGCGCCAAGCGAACCCCGATCGAACCACGCGATTGCAAACAGCAACAAAGCATTGCCGTGCATTGCGGCGCCGGTCCAGACGGCCATCGGTATGCTGACGCGTCCGCGTTTCGAAAAGTCCCGTTTAACCAGCATCGCCATCGGGATGGAAAGCGCAGCATTGGCCGCCGCCAATATGAGTAACGCCCGCGCCATGCTCAAACACGCCCCTCGGCGAAATTCAGCGACGCGCGGCGTTCTTTCATCGACTGCGCAATAATCGAGCAAGCTGATCTGGCGAACAGGCTCGCAAGCAATGCCGCCACAATCAAATCGGGCCAAAACGATCCGGTCAGCCACACCGCTCCGCCGGCGGCGATCACGCCGATATTGCCGATGGCGTCGTTGCGCGAGCACAGCCAGACGGAGCGGACATTTGAATCGCCGTCCCGCCAGCGAAGGAGAATAAAAACGCTGGCGACATTGGCGGCGAGCGCAGCAAACCCGATGCCGCTCATCACCGGCGCAACAGGAGAGGCGTCGCCGAACGCGCTCGCAACCGTGGTGGTTAGGACAAACAGCGCCATCAAGCCAAGACTGGCGCCTTTAATGAGCGCCGCCGTTGCGCGCGTGCGCAGCGCCGCGCCGATAACCGCGAAGCTCAAAGCGTAGGTCGCAGTATCGCCCGCGAAATCGAGAGCGTCGGCTTTCAGCGCCTGTGAACTCCCAAGATAGCCAGCCGACATTTCCACCAAAAACATGACGGCGTTGATCGCAATCACCGCGATCAGCGCCCGCATATAGGCGGGCGACCGGCCGTCGAATTGATCGGTGTCAATTTGATTGTCCTCGCACGCGCATCCGGCCATCGCGGCTCTCCATTGCTTTGCTGCTGACCCTAACCTAATGTCTACAGCAACTGTAGGTTCAAGAGGAAAAATGCCGAAATCCGAAAAAATTCCCGTGACTATAGGCCGGCTGGCGAAAGCCTCGGACGTCAAGGTCACGACGATCCGCTATTATGAGAGTATCGGCCTTATCGATCCGCCGGATCGGTCCGAAGGCGGCCAGCGGATTTATGACGCCAAAGCCGTCGAACGCATGCGCTTTATCCGCCATGCCCGCGATCTCGGCTTTCCGCTGGAGGCGATCCGCGAACTGATCGCCCTCTCCAGAAATGAGAACCGGTCTTGCGCGGACGTTGATGAAATCGCACGCCGTCACGCCGAAGATGTCAGACAACGCATCAAGAGATTGAAATCGCTCGAACGCGAGCTCAATCGGATGATCAAGGAATGCAGCGTCGACAAAATTTCAGACTGCCGCGTGATTGAAATTCTCTCCAATCATACGCTCTGTGCGCATGAGCATTGAAAGTGGGAATCTTCAAGGTCATTTTTCCGAAGAAAGTCGATCTCCATTACGGCGACGTTTTCGTATACTAAGTGAAGATGGCGCCAGACGAACCGTAACAGCCTCAATCACAGACTGGGTTGTCAGCATAGGCTAATACGCGGTCCGACAATCGCACGACGTTGACGCACGCATTTCAAAAGCAGGCGAGAACCCGCCGCCCGGCGTTCGCATATTGGTTGTTTGCCCCTGATAGAGGCGCGCCGCTGTCAGCAAAATCGATCCGTCATAGGTGTAATTTCGGACATCGACTTTCATGGTTTTAACATCATCATCGAGACGTATGTTGCGCTCGCCCGGCGGAACGATTTCCTGAGCGACATAATCGTTTTGAAGGATCTCTTCCCATACGCGACGCGTGATCTTGTCTCCGCGATAAGCGGCCTTGCTGCCATAACCGGCAGCGGGTTTGAAAAACAGTTTTTTTCGATCAGCCCAAAAACTGTCGGCCCGGTCGGGATCAAGCACAACGGTGCGCGGGATCGCACCCGCCAGTAGTTCAATCGAATATTCATCGACGTTCCATTGCCGCAGAAGATCTTCGTCGCACAGAAAAATCAGGTTGCGCTTGTCCGCCAGTAGAGCGTGAACGCGCGGGTTCGGCGTGACGACGACATCGTTGGCAAGATACGCGGATCGGATCGCAGCGGATTGAACTTTCTCGAAGGCGAAGTCCGTCTGGCGATTATAGACAAGATCGACGGAGCGAGTATCGCAAATAAGCGCGCCGTTGCTGTGCTCAAAAGTCTCCGGCGGAGCGATGACAGCGCGCACGCCGCGGCGCTCAAACAGGGTTTTGAACAAAAGAAGTTCGGGGTAGAAAAACTGGCTTTCCGGATCTTCATCCACTATCGCGATTGTTTCGAGCGGCGCGTCGCCGCGCTGACGGCGCCAATCGCTGATGAAACTTTCAAAAATTGCATTCGCAGGATCCATAGCCTGTAAGTCTGATGGCTCTGCATTCGCCGTCATCCCGCAGCACGCGCGATGCGCCTGGGCGAGATAGGCGTTGATTAATGCGCCGCCGGCATTGGTGTTGATTTCAATGAGCTTTGGGCCGTCCGGCCCAAGATGAAAATCGTATCCCATCATAACGCCGCGCGCGCCTGGGTCGAATTGTGCAATGGTCGGCGCATGGGCAGCGACAGCGCGACAGTATTCCGGCGTTTGCGCAATTTTTTCTATCGCCGAAATAACACTGCGCATTTTTTCTGCGTGCTCGCGCCCGATGAAGACCGGCGTATCGGCGATAACAGCGGAATGCGATCCGGTGAAATACTCTCGAAAAATATCGGAGTCGGTCTGCGCCTGTAGGGTCGCATACAGCTTCTCGCGATCGAGCGTCCGACAAAGGCACTGAATGTTGGGGTCTTCAAGCGTAATGTTCATCGCCGGGACAACCTTCAGTTCTGTTCTCGATTTTGCAGGCGCCTTACAAGCGGTGCGATTTGCCCTGATAGATTTCAACGGAGCTATTGTCGCCTACGCATGAAACGCAGCGCTCCCTCATAATAAGCATTCCGCAACCGGCAATAAGCGCGGCGTTAATCGGTCACGCGGTTGTCGGCTGCTCCGCCAGAGGCGGTAGACTGTCTTCGGAATGAGCAAGGCGCATGCGCTTGATTTCACCTAACTTCCATAAATAGAAGACCGCCGGAATGACCATGAGGGTCAAAATGGTCGAACTGACAACGCCGCCGACCATAGGTGCAGCGATCCTGCGCATGACCTCCGAGCCGGTTCCGGCGCCAAGCATAATCGGCAGGAGCCCGGCGATAATCGCCGCCACGGTCATCATGATGGGGCGCAGGCGCAACAGGGCGCCTTCCCGGATCGCGCTTTCAACATCAAAATGATCGACGGCGCGTTTTTCGTTGCGCGCAATATCGACGCGTTCCGCGAAGGCGTTGTTCAGGAATACGAGCATAACGAGGGATATCTCGACGGTCAGGCCGGCAAGCGCAATGAAACCGACGCCGACAGCGATCGACATGTTGTAGCCAAGCGCATAGAGAAACCAGATCCCGCCGGCCAGCGCCAGCGGCAAGGTCAGGAGAATGATCAACACTTCCGCAATGCGCCGGAAGGCGAGGAAGAGCAGGACGACAATGAGCGCCAGGGTGATCGGCACGATCAGCGCCAGGCGCTGTTGCGCGCGCTCCATATATTGGAACTGACCCGACCAGCCCAGCGAGTAGCCGGGCGGCAACGCGAGCTGCTCAGCGACGGTTTGTTTAGCCGCGGCCACATACGTGCCAAGGTCGACGCCTGCGATATCGACATAGATCCAGCCATTAAGGCGCGCGTTCTCGCTGCGGATCATAGCCGGCCCGTCGACAATGCGAATGTCGGCCAAGTCTGCCAGCGGCACATGGGCGCCTGTCGCCGTCACTACCGGCAATTGCTGAAGATGAACGACTGAGTCGCGTATATCGCGTGGAAACCGCAAATTGACCGGGTAGCGTTCGAGCCCCTCGACGGACTCCCCGACATTGGCGCCGCCGATCGCGGACCGGACAATGTCCTGCACTTGCGCAACATTCATGTCATAGCGGGCCGCTTCCTCACGGCGCACGTCAATTTCGACATAACGCCCGCCGACGACACGCTCGGAATAGACAGAGGCGGTGCCTTCAAGCGGCTTCAAAACCCGTTCGATCTCCTCGCCGATCTCTGAGATCACGGCGAGATCCGGCCCCGCGACCTTGATGCCGAGCGGCGTCTTGATGCCGGTCGCGAGCATGTCGATCCGGTTCTTGATCGGCATGATCCAGACATTGGAAACGCCCGGAACCTGCACCGCGGCTTCAAGTTCGTCGCGAATCTTGTCCATGGTCATGCCCGGACGCCATTCGTCATCGGGCTTCAGTTGGATCGTCGTTTCGACCATCGTCAGCGGCGCCGGATCGGTGGCGCTTTCCGCGCGGCCCGCTTTTCCGTGTACGGTTTCAACCTCCGGCACGGTCGCGATCATCTTGTTGGTTTGCTGCAGCAATTCCCGGGACTTGCCGATCGAAACCGCCGGAAATGCGCTCGGCATATAAAGGAAATCGCCTTCATTGAGGTCCGGCATGAACTCGTTGCCGATGCGCAGGAACGGATAGGCCGCCGTCATCATGATCGCCGCGGCGAGCGCGAGCACGGCGCGCGGGCGTTTCAGAATAAGATCGATGACCGGCCGATAGCCGCGCACCAGAATGACGGCGAGCGGGTTTTTATTTTCCGGCCTGATGCGACCGCGCACGAGATATCCCATCAGCACCGGCACCAGCGTAATCGCCAGAATGGCCGACGCGGCCATGGCGTAGGTCTTGGTGAAAGCAAGCGGCTTGAACAGCCGGCCCTCCTGCGCTTCGAGCGCGAACACCGGCATGAAACTCAGTGTAATGATCACGAGCGAGAAGAAGATCGCCGGGCCAACCTCGCTCGCCGCTTCGCGGACGATCCGCCACCGATTTTCGGGCGTCAGCGGTTCCTTTTCGATATGCCGATGAAGCGTCTCGATCATAACAATGGCGCCGTCGACCATGGCGCCGATGGCGATGGCGATCCCGCCGAGGGACATGATGTTGGCGTTGATGCCCTGCAGCTTCATGATGATGATGGCTGAGAGGATGCCGAGCGGAAGCGACAGGATAATAACCAGCGACGAGCGGAAGTGCAGCAAAAACGCCGCGCAGATCAGGACGACGACAATGAATTCTTCCGTGAGTTTCTCATAGAGATTCTCGACGGCGCGTTCGATCAGTTTTGACCGGTCATAGGTCTGAACGATCTCGACGCCTTCGGGCATGCTCTCATGCAATTGCTCGAGCCTCTCCTTGACCGCATCAATGGTCGCAAGCGCATTGTCCCCCCAGCGCATGATGATTACGCCGCCGACAGCTTCGCCCTCGCCATTCAGTTCGCTGATCCCACGGCGCATTTGCGGACCGATGTCGATATCGGCAATGTCTCGTAAAAGAACCGGCGAGCCGTTCGATTGCCGGCCAACCGGGATGCGTTTTAAGTCGTCAATTGAAGACACATAGCCTCGTGCGCGGATCATATATTCCGCTTCCGCAAGTTCGATCACCGAACCGCCGACCTCCTGATTGCCTTCCTGAATAGCCCGTCGCACCTGCGCCAGCGTCAGATTGAAGATGCGCAGTTTGTCCGGATCGAGCGTCACCTGATACTGCCGCACCATGCCGCCAATCGTGGCGACTTCCGAAACGCCTGGGACGCTCTGCAACTCGAACTTCAAGAACCAGTTCTGGATGCTCGTGAGATCGGCGATGTCATGCCGGCCCGTACGGTCGACCAGCGCATATTGATAGATCCAGCCGACGCCCGTTGCATCCGGTCCGAGCTCGGTTTTGGCGCCCTCAGGCAAATCGGCCGCGACCTGGCTTAAATATTCGAGCACTCGCGAGCGCGCCCAGTAAAGGTCCGTCCCGTCCTCGAAAATGATGTAGACATATGAGTCCCCGAAGAAGGAGTAGCCGCGTACCGTCGTCGCCTTCGGCACCGCGAGCATCGCCGTCGTTAAGGGATAGGTGATTTGGTCTTCAACGACCTGCGGCGCCTGCCCCGGATAGTTGGTCTTGATGATCACCTGAACGTCAGACAAATCGGGAATGGCGTCGAGCGGCGTCTGTCGCATCGCGACGACGCCGGCGGCCAGCAGGAAAAACGCCGCCATGATGACGAGAAAGCGGTTCTCAATCGACCATCGGATAATACCGGCAATCATTGGGCGGCCTCCACGGCGTCGATGATGTAGCGGCTGTCGCCGGTCTCACGGATCAGAAAGGCGATGCGCTCCCCCATGGGGACAGAAGCAAGGTCCATTGAATCAGAGACCGGAAAATCCATGGTCATGGCCGGCCATCCGATCTCCGGGATGGCGTCGTGTTGAACGGTGATCTTTTTTTCTTCCGCACTCACGGATTTGACAACGCCAAACGCTTTCACAAGTGGTCGTTCGCTTGAAGCCGAGGCGCCGTGCGCCGAATGATCCATTTGGTCTGTCGCTTCTGAAGGACCAATTTCATCCATAGACGCGTTATGGGCGGAATGATCCATCGCGTCCGCCTGTTCGGCAGACGCACTTTTATCTGGCGGCGCATCATGCTCATGAATGGGCTCGACCACCGCGATCGAAGTGATTTCGTAGCCGCCGGTTTCCTCGTCGAACGCGAGGGTGAATTCGATATCGCCGCCGGGCCCGAGCGCGTCCGCGCCCACTCCTTCTGCGAGCGGCAAGTCCATGGTCATGGCCGGCCAATCTATGGCGGTGATCGGATCGTGCGTCAGATTAATAGTTCGCCCGTCGTCGCTGATGGAGTTGATGACGCCGACGCCCTCCGGATCTCCCTCGCCGTCATGGTCGTGGCGCATTGGCTGCATCCTGAGCGCCGCGCCGGAAAAGCTGGATTCCGAATCGATCAGGAATTGTCCTGAAACGACCACCGTTTCCCCGGGATTGAGCCCGGACAGAATTTCGATCTTGCCGTCCGCTTCAATGCCGCTTGTGACAGCCGCCGGCTGGAATTGACCGCCGTCGAGCGCCAGAATAACGCGCTCCTGCCGACCGGTCCGGATGAGCGCTTCGCGCGGAATGACGGTTGTCTCGGCGCGTTCCGGCCCGGCGACCGAAACCGTCATGAACATGCCGGGCTTGAGATCGCCGTCAGAATTGTCGAGAACCGTGCGTACAGGGATCGTCCGCGTCATCGGGTCAAGGTCAGGGTAAACGTAATCGACGACGCCTTCGATCGTCGTCCCGGGCTCGAATTTCGAATTGCCTAAAACTCGTGCGCCCGTGCGCAATTGATCGGCGTTGGATTCAAAGACATCGCTCATCAGCCAAACCGTTGACAGATCCGCAAGCGCCATGATTTCCGTATCGGGTTTCACATACTGGCCATCCGCTACGTTGAGCGCGGTGACGACGCCGGTGATCGGTGCGTAAAACCGGACATATTGCTGAACCTGCCCATTCTTTTCGAGGTTGGCGATCTGCTGTTCGGAAATATCAAGGGCGCGCAGCCGGTCTTTCCCGGCCTCTATATATTGTTCGCGGCCGCTGCGCAGGGCCTGCAAAAATTCCGCCTGCGCATTGACGAGATCAGGGGAGTAAACTTCGAAGAGAAGCGCGCCTTTTTCAACCGGCTCTCCTTCCGCACGAACACTTAGGCGTTCGATCCATCCGCTGGATCGTAAATGAAAATTTGCGACGCGTTCTTCGTCATATTCGATCCGCCCGACCGTTCGGATGGACGGTCTTAGTGATCCGTACTCGACCTTCGCAGTGCGAACGCCAATATTATTGACGACCGAGGCGTCGATGCTGACTGAACTCGTCTTTCCGCCCGCACCGCTCGCCAGTTCGTCTTCATAAACGGGAATGAGATCCATCCCCATTGGCGATTTGCCCGGCTTGTCGCTCCGGAAATTCGGATCCATGGGCGCTTTATAATAGGCGATCTCGCGGCCGCCCTCTCCGCCGGCAGCGCTTGTATCTTCGTTCGCGCCGCCGAAAATCGCCGCGCCATAGCCAATCGCCGCGCCGATAAGAAGAACAAGCGCTATCGGAAAAATGCGTTTCATCATGGTCGTTCACCTGCGAGGTATAAAAGTTGCGACTGCGCCTTGGCGTGTTCGACGCGCAGGCGCCGCAACTGCAGCTCCGTGTCGAGTTCGGCGAGTTGCGAGCGGACCAGTTCGGCGAAATCGGAAACCTGATTTTGATAACCGTCGAGCGCTGCTTCGGCATTGGCGCTTGCGCGATCGACGACGACCCGTTCGAACAGGTCGACGCGCGCGTCTAGCCGCTCCCAATCCGCATAGGTCCGATCGAGCGCTTTTTTCAGTTCCAAAAGCGTCGCCATGCGGTCGAACCGGGCGGCAGCGCGCTCTTTCTTGGCGGCGGAAAGACGACGATCCTGCCGCTTGCCGGTGAAGATCGGGATATCGAGCACCACCATGGCGGAGGCGAAATCCGCCCGATCACCGCCGCGCGCACCGTAGCCGGCGTCAAGCGACCACCCCGGACGATATTGCTGTTTCGCGATCTCGACGTCGCTTTCCCGGACTTCAATCACCGCATCTTCCACTATCGAGGATGGATGATTGACAAGCCCGTCTTCGATCAGCTGGCGCGCCGGCGGCGCCGGCAGGCCCGGAAACGCATCGTCAATCGCACGGCGCGCATGTTCGGGACCAATGAGGCGCGCCAGATCCGCAAGTCGTGCGTCTATCTGGCGCTCAACTTCGACGGCCCGGTCATCCAGCAGGCTCAATTCCAGTTCCGCGCGCAACAAATCCTGGTTCGATTGCACGCCGACTGCGAACGACGTCTGGATCACCTCGACCAGCTCATTGACGACCTCGCGACTTTCGCGAACCGTTTCCCGGGCACCGAGCCAATAGTAAAGGTCAAGCCAAGCCGTGCGGGTATCAAGCACAATCTGCAATTCCTGCAAGGAGCCCGAAGCGCGCTGTCCGATTGCTTCCGCCTCGCGCCGCTCCCGCGTTTTCGAGAGTGTCTTCCCCCGCGGAAAACTCTGGCGCACGCCGACCTGCACCTGCGTCATCGCTTCCTGTTCGAAATCAAACGTATCAACCGGAAAATTCTGGAGACCAACGCGCAATTGCGGATCAGGCAATTGCGAGTCGGAAACGGCGCGGTCATCCAGTGCGCTAGCGCGTTCCGCAAAGCGCGCGACGGTCGGATCGTTAGCGCCCAGCGCAATCGCCACGGCGCCGTCAATAGTCAAGCCTTGACACGCTGCCCCAGGGGCCGCGCCGGCAAGTAAAACTGCTGCAAGCGCGGCAAGCGACGTTCTGTTCCGCCGACGGGTATTTGCTCCGGTAATCATGCGATCGAACTCAACTCCTGTCCTCACGCCTGACGGCGCTTTTCTGTCCATTCCCGCAGGCAGTAATTTCCATAACGCAGCGTTAAGGATCCCCCGGCTGGCGACCGTGTGAAGTTCAATACGCACCAAACCGCCTGATCCCGCATGACACACACCCGATTTATGTCCGGCACGCAAAACGCGTTCGCAAACAGGCGATTTTTTTTGGAGAGGCCATCGGTTGGGTCGTTTCGTAGCATTCGGCGTCGCCTCAAGCATTGTATGTACGGCGCGATATTCCCCTGGTTCGTCGGCTCCTCCCTGCGCCGAGAAAAAACGCTTGACCTTCCAGTAACTGGAATCTCTAAATTGCCCCCTGGCTCGACGAAATGGCGTTATCAAGCTGGCGGGAGGTCCAAAATGGCGGGTTCGAAAACGACGACGTTAGTGGACGTTTTAGCGCGCAAGGCGGCGGTCATTGCTCGATCGCATCGGGTACTGACAGTTGAAAGGATTTTGAGGCGAACGACATGAATATAGGCGAAGCATCGGCAAGATCGGGCCTCCCGGCGAAAACCATCCGTTATTACGAAGAAGCGAATGTCGCCCCGTCGCCGGCGCGCAGCACATCCGGCTACCGCGACTATGGTGAAAATGACGTTCATCTTCTGCGCTTTATCCACACAGCGCGGCGTCTCGGTTTCTCGCTCGAGGAATGCCGTGAGCTCGTTTCGCTTTACACCGACCCCAACCGGGCGAGCGCTGACGTTAAAGCGATCGCCAAACGGAAGATCGCCGAAATCGACCGCAAGCTGAAAAACCTCAAATCAATGAAACACACGCTGACGACGCTGATCGATGAATGCCATGGCGACGATCGGCCGGACTGCCCCATCCTTAAAGGCCTCGCCATGGAAGAAGAAAGCGAATTCCATGAAAACTGATCAACTTCCCGCAAGCAAAACCGGTCATTGTAAGGATCATACGCGTGCAGCGTCTGATGTTGCTACGGTTAAAGATCCGGTCTGCGGCATGGATGCCGATCCGCACCGCACGGAACACCGCGCCCGCTATAATGGCGCGCCCTATTATTTCTGCAGCGCTCATTGCCGGGATAAATTTGTCGCCGATCCCGAACCCTATCTTTCGGGCGAGCGGCCTCAGCCGGCGCCGGCGGCCCCCGGCGCGCAATATACCTGCCCGATGCATCCGGAGATCGTGCAGGACGGCCCTGGCGACTGCCCGATCTGCGGCATGGGGCTTGAGCCCATGGACGTTACGGCTGTTAAGGGCCCGAGCGTAGAATATCTCGACATGCGCCGGCGTTTCTGGATCGGTCTTGTCTTTGCCATTCCGGTGTTCTTCCTTGAAATGGGCGCGCACGTTTCCGGCGTTGGTTTGCATCGCTTCATCACAATCCAACAATCCAACTGGCTTCAACTTGCGCTGGCGACACCGGTCGTTTTGTGGGCCGGCTGGCCATTTTTCCAGCGCGGCTGGGCGTCTCTCCTGTCGCGCAATCTCAATATGTTTACACTGATCGCGATGGGCGTCGGCGCAGCCTATGTTTACAGCGTCCTCGCGGCGCTGACCCCGCAGATCTTTCCGGAAAGCTTTCGCCACGAAGGCGGCCCCGTCGCCGTCTATTTCGAGGCGGCGGCGGTCATCACCGTGCTGGTCCTTCTTGGCCAGGTGCTGGAATTGAGCGCGCGGGAAAAAACCGGCGCGGCGGTGCGCGCGCTTCTCGACCTTGCGCCAAAAACAGCAAGGCGTATTCGCGACGACGGCGCGGAAGAGGAAGTCGATCTTGACGTCGTCGACGCCGGCGATCGCCTACGGGTGCGGCCGGGCGAAAAAATCCCGGTGGACGGCGAAGTCCTTGAGGGCCGCAGCGCCATTGATGAATCGATGATCACCGGCGAGGCCGTGCCAGTTGAAAAGACGACCGGCGACAAAGTGATCGGCGGTACGCTCAATGGGACCGGCTCCTTCATCATGCGCGCCGATCGCGTCGGCGCGGAAACAATGCTGTCGCAGATTGTCAAAATGGTTGCCGAGGCCCAGCGCAGCCGCGCGCCGATTCAACGTTTGGCAGACGCCGTATCTGGATATTTCGTGCCGGCGGTGATCCTCGTCGCGCTCATCGCCTTTGGCGTTTGGGCCGCTGTTGGGCCTCATCCGTCGTTCGCCTATGCGCTGGTGATCGCCGTTTCCGTACTGATTATCGCCTGCCCTTGCGCGCTCGGCCTCGCAACGCCAATGTCGATCATGGTCGGCGTCGGGCGCGGTGCCCAGGCCGGCGTTCTCATCAAGAACGCTGAAGCATTGGAACGCATGGAAAAAGTCGACACCCTTGTCGTCGATAAAACCGGCACGTTGACGGAAGGAAAGCCGAAATTATCGAAACTTATCGCCGCACCGACTTTTGATGACGATACTTTGTTGCGTCTTGCGGCCAGCCTTGAACGCGGCAGCGAACATCCCCTCGCCGAGGCGATTGTAACTGCTGCGGAGGAACGGGATCTGGCGCTGGACCGCGCTGAAGACTTCGAAGCCGTGACCGGACAAGGCGTCAAAGGCGTCGTCGACGCCCGCGCCGTCGCGCTTGGCAATAAACGGTTCATGGACGCCCTTGGCGTCGAGACCGACATGCTTGATGCGATAGCCGAGGAGCAGCGCAAAGCGGGTGCAACATCGATGTATGTCGCTGTTGATAATAAGCTTGCCGGGGTCGTCGCCGTCGCCGATCCGATCAAACCGACGACGAAGGAAGCGCTCAAGACCCTCAAGCGCCAGGGCGTCAAGATCGTCATGCTTACCGGCGACAACAGGACGACGGCGATGGCGGTCGCGCGCCAGCTTGGCATTGAAGATGTGCGCGCCGAAGTCCTGCCCCAGGACAAGGGCGAAATCGTGCAGAAATTAAGGGATGGCGGGCGCGTGGTCGCCATGGCCGGAGACGGCGTCAACGATGCGCCGGCCCTCGCCTCCGCCGATGTCGGCATCGCCATGGGCGCGGGCTCCGACATCGCCATCGAAAGCGCCGGCGTCACGCTGATCAAGGGCGATCTCAACGGCATTGTCCGCGCCCGCAAACTGAGCCGCTCCGTGATGCGCAATATTCGCGAAAACCTGTTTTTCGCGTTCGTCTACAACTCCGCCGGTGTGCCGGTCGCGGCGGGCGTTCTCTATCCCGTGTTCGGCCTGCTTTTGAGCCCCATTCTCGCAGCTGCAGCAATGGCATTCAGCTCGGTCTCGGTGATCGGAAATTCCCTAAGATTGACCAGGGTCAAATTGTGACCGGCGGATGCGGCTATTTAGGAGGTGAAAGGATGAGGGCGATGGGCTACGGTTTAACGTCAGCGAGGGGCGGCGCGAAAAGGCGCGTATATCCCTTTAGACCAATCGGAGAAGTCGCTTTATGCCGAAATTGGATGCGTTGTTGCGTAAATACAGGGAGCGTACGGCGTGCGATCCCGTAGAACCAGTGGAACTCAAGGTCCTGGCCCGGTTGCGAGACAGGGAGGCAGCTTCGGTCGGAGCAATCGCCGCCAGACCGGCGTTCCGCCCTGTCGCAATGGCCGGCGGTTTTTTCATGGGCCTCGTCGCGGTCGGGTTCGCGCCGCTTGCGACAACCGCCACCGCCTCGGTGCCGGAATTGGCGGTGTTCGCGCCCGACGCGCCGAATCTTCCCTCCACATGGCTCGGCCAGACAAAAAAATGAATTTGAAATTCGGCCCGTTATTGCTGACGCTCGCCTTGGTGGCTGCGGCCGCCGCCGGCGGCGCGTGGGTCGGCGCGAGGCTTCTCCAGCCGCAAGATTACACCCACGAAGATTTTCACGACAGATTATTTGCAGAACTACACCTGACGGACGCGCAGCACGAGCTGATGGAAGTGCTCGAACACAGTCACGCTGAAGAAAACGGCGTACTCGAATCCCGCCTCGCCGACGCCAATCGCCATCTTGCAATCCTTATGGAAAGCGAATCCGCCTATAGTGACGACATCGATCGCGCCATCGAAGACTTCCACACGGCGATGCTCGAATACCAAAAAACGTCCGTTCGCCACCTTTATGAGATGAGAGATATTCTGAACCCGGAGCAACAAGAGATTTTTGACCGTCATGTCGCTGAGACCCTTAGAGAATACGCGAATTGACTTTGCCGAAAAGTCCGACGCGGACCTGATGGCCGAAGTCGCCGATGGCGATCATGCCTCGTTTACGGAGTTAATGGCGCGTTACAAGACGCCGTTGTTTCGATTTATTCTTCGATATGTGGGTGCCAGAAGCGAAGCAGAAGATTTGTTGCAGGACGTTTTCATAAGCGTCTTTTCCAAAGCGGCCTCTTATGATCCAGCATGGAAACCGACCACCTGGATTTACCGCATCGCGCTCAACAAATGCCGCGATTACGGTCGCAAGCAGCGGCTGCGCAAATTCGTATCCATTACTCGTCCCGATAACGAAGACGAGCCGGGCTCCTACACGCCTGAGCCCGTCGATCTCGGCCCCAATGTCGAGGACATCGTCGCCCGGCGCCAGGAAATAAGCCGTCTTTCGGCGGCGATCGACGCACTGCCGCACAAAATGCGCAGCGCGCTTGTCCTGCACACGATTGAAGGGCGCTCTCAAATCGAATGTTCGGAGATCCTTGGCGTATCGCGCAAGAGTGTTGAAATGCTCGTCTATCGCGCGCGCAAGACACTGCGCGACAAGCTCGGCTACCAACCCTGATCGTCAAGCAAGCAGCAACATCGGTCTAGATGAATCGGCGGAACATCGTATCGTTTTCGTCCGCAGCACGCTCAACAATATCGTGTTTTTTTACGTCGCCGCTGATAACCCGTACTCTGGCGAAATGCATGTCGACCAGTTCAATGACTTCAGCAGTCCCGACATCCTCGCGAATAAAGTCGGCGCCTTCTGATCCGGGATCGAGATAGCGATAGATGATGAAGATCCGGCCCGGCGCCGCGCCATCGGCGCGCCAAATACAGATGATCGTTTCCGTCGGTGCGGCGCGGACCACCTGGCCGCGCATCAATACGCCGTGAACGAACCCGCCGCCCGAGGAGCCGGATGCGTAGGCGCTCAGCAATGCACCGGCGATAAGCAGCGCTGCGATCATCGAACGCCTCACAACCATTCCTTTCAAATAGAGATTTGACGCCGGAAGCCTAGCGGGCGCCGGTTCGAGCCGACAGCCAGACTTTGGTCTAATGGGTTGACCCCTATGAAGACTGAGGGAGAAAAGGGCCCGGCGCGTATGCTATCGAACAGCCGCAAAGCAGCGGGAGGGGTTGATGATGGCGTTTTGGCGAATTTTGTTTCTTTTATTGGCGTTCTCCGCGACGCCGGCCACCGCGCATCTGTCGCTGACCGATTCAGATCCTGCAAACGGCGCTGAGCTTGTTTCAACGCCCGACGCCGTGGTTCTTTATTTTTCAAGGCCGGCGCGCCTCACGGCCGCCAGCATCGCGAAAACGGATGCCGACGCCGCCCCTCTTCCCCTTGCGCCCGCCGACAATGCGCCGACCACGGAAATGCGCTTGGAATTGCCGGCGCTCGCCGATGGGACCTACCGCATAGTCTGGAGCGCGATCGCAGAGGATACCCATCTGGCCTCCGGTGAAATCGTCTTCAACCTGACATTGCCGGTCGTTGACGAAACACCTGACGAGGCGGTTGCATCCATCGAGCCTCAACCGGGCGGCGCGGCGCCGGTTGCAGATGTCGGGCAAGCCCCGGATTCAACCCGCCAGAGACTTGCTCCAACCGAAATCACGCCGCCGAAACCCTCTTCTCGCGCAAAAACGCCCCCGGATCTGCTGGCGGTCGCAGCGCGCGCCCTTGGTTTCGCCGCCGTTCTGCAGGCAGTGGGCGCTGCGATTTTTTTGAGCGTCTTCGGCGCCAAGCTCGCCAGCGCTCAGCCCGCCATCCGCCGGCTCACCGCGATCGCAGCCGTTTTTGGCGTTTTGTTGACGGGACTGGTTTATCTCCTTGAGCCGGCGCGCATGGCGGGCGACTTTGCCGGGGCATTCGATCCGGCGATGCATTCATTGCTTGCGGAAACCAGCGCCGCAAAAGCGCGGGCCTTCCGAATCTTCGCGCTCATACTGGTGTTTTGGGGCGCTATCTCCGCGCCGCCAAGCGGGCGCACCCGCATGCTCCTCGGCGCCGCCTTCGCAGTCGCTTCCTTCGGGCTCATCGGCCATATCTCAAGCTCGGAACCGGGGTGGCTCCTTTTCATCGTTCTGGCGGCGCATCTTTCGATTGCAGCCTTCTGGTTCGGCGCGCTGATCCCCCTGCTGACGGTCCTCGCTGATGAGTCCAGAAGCGTCGCCGCCGCGATCGTCGACGGTTTTTCGCAAATCGCTCTGTGGCTTGTACCAGTTGTCTTTGTCGCCGGCGCCGTCATGGCGTTCTTTCTCATCGGCTCATTGAATGACTTGCTGACGACTGGTTATGGACGCCTCATCCTTACAAAAACAACTTTGTTCGCAATATTGATGGGGCTCGCCGGCTTGAACAAATTTCGGTTCGGCCCGGCCCTGTCGCGCGGCGAAGACCGAGGTCTCGCCGGACTTAAGACCGCCATCAGAATCGAATTCTGGCTCATCCTCGCGGTGCTGACGGCGACGGCGTTCCTGACTACGCTGTTCTCCCCGGAGGTCTGAGCTTACGCCTTTATTTTCAAAAGACCCGTCGCGTTTTGTGAGGGAAAGCAGCCGCCGATCCGTATCCTCAAGCGATAGGCGCTGATGTTCAGCGCCGGCGTCAAGGAAAGGGATTGGTATACCTGCGCACCGTCCTTTCTGAACCGCCCGAAAAGGGATCGCTATTCGCTAGGCATGATGACCCTCTCATCTTCTTCGAGCACGATCCCGAGCCCGCCGTCGCATATCTCTCCCCCAAATGTGCGCGGCGGGCTATACTTGCATCAGCCGCAACGGAAGGAGAGCCCGGAATGAAACGTATTGATCGACCCTTGCCGACGCCCCAATCAAGAAGAACGATCCTGTTCGCCGGCGCGGGCGTCCTCGCCGCGTCCGCCGCATCAGTCGTTCCGGCATGGGCTGCGCCGGCGTCGGACAAAAAGATCACGGTCTACAAAACGCCAACCTGCGGCTGCTGTTCGGCTTGGGTCGAGCATTTAACGGCCGCGGGCTTTGACGCGCAGATTATTGACAGGCCCGACCTCACGCCGATGCGGGCCCGCTTCGGCGCGCCGGAGGATTTGCGCTCCTGCCATTTTGCGATCATCAGGCGCTATATCGTCGAAGGCCATGTCCCGGCGGCGTCGATCAACAAACTTCTGTCGGATGCGCCCGACGCCGTCGGCATTTTCGTACCCGGCATGCCGCTGGGCTCGCCCGGCATGGAAGGCCCCTACGGCAGTCAGCCTTATGATGTCATCCTATTACGGGAAAACGGCGACCGAGAGGTGTTTGACCGATACGAAGCGTAAGGACAGAGTTTCGACAGATGCTTCGCCGCAACGACTTCAGACTATGTCGAAGATCCGGCGCTGAGACATCACTCCAATCGCGATCAACAACAAGAAAAAGGGGTATCATGATGCTCAGTACTCACACCACATTCCAACGACGAACCCGCGCCGGAACGCTGGCGAAAAGCGCATTCGCCGCATTTTTTTCCTTCGTCGCGGCGCCGGCGACGGCTCATCAGACATTTCTTCTACCGGGCGAATTTGCGTGGGACAGCGGCGAGGCGGTGACCGTCGATCTCACCAGCGCCTTGTCGTTTCCGGATCTTGAACATGGTCCGTCTCAGGATCGAATCGCCTATTCGCAAGCGACTGTCGGCGGCGAACCGGTCAGCGCGCTCAGTTTCAACGAAGGCGAGACGGCGCTGCAGATCGGCTTCGGCTCAAGCGGAACAGGCTTCGCGATCGTCGCCGCAAGTTCAAAACCACGCGCCGGGCAAATACTGCCCGAAGATGTTGATGTGTATCTCGACGAAATTGAGGCGGCCCCTTCAGTGCGCGCCGCGTTCGACGCCCTGCCCGGTTCGCCGCCGCTCGATCGAAGTTACAGCAAACATGCAAAGACGTTCTTTTGCATTAAGACCTGCGACAACGCTGATGGGGCGACGACGCCAGCAGGCCAGAAACTGGAATTCGTCGCTTCCGGATCTCACGCCAGGACATTCGTCCTGCTTCTTGACGGCGAGCCCCTTGCCGGCAAAGCCGTGACAATTGTTCCGGTTGAGGGCGAGACAGAGAAAACCGTCAGCGGCGAAAATGGCACGGTGACGATAAGCCCGTCGCTCTCAGGCGTCGCCATGCTGTCCGCAGTCTGGATCACGCTGCCGGAAAACGCGGACGGCGTTTTTCACAGCGACTATGCGACGCTGACCATCGACCTTGATCAGCGGCCGTCAGGTTCCGAATAGTCATGACGTTCATGAAATGGGCGGTACGCGTCCACAAATGGATTGCGCTCATTGTCGGCCTCCAGATCGTGCTCTGGATCGCCGGTGGCGTCGTGATGAGTGTGATCCCGATCGAGATCGTCCGCGGCGAACACAAAATCGCCGAACGTCAGGTCGGAGCCTTCGATCCCGGTGAGGTTATTTCCGTTAATGAGGCGGCCGCTCGTCTGGGCGCCGATCGCGTTACATCCGCGGCCCTTGGCGAATTCCTTGGCGCACCGGTCTGGCGCATCGCGGCAGAGAACGGGGCGATGCATCTTGTCAACGCGAAGACCGGCGCGATCCTTTCGCCCCTAGGCGCCGATCTCGCACGCGACGCCGCCGAAAGCGGTCTCGCTATTGAAGGCGCCGTCCAGCGGATCGAGCAGCTCGAAACGCCGCCTTCCGAATACGCCCGGTCCGGACCTGTCTGGCGCGTTGAATTCGACGATCGCGACAATACGACGATCTATGTGGACCCCGGGACCGGCGAGGTGACAGCGCGGCGATCAAAGACCTGGCGCTTTTATGATTTCTTCTGGAAGCTCCACATCATGGACTATGACGACGGCGCCGATTTCAATCATCCGCTCCTGATCACCGCCGCCGGCGCTGCAATTTTTGTAGCACTCTCCGGTCTAATTCTTCTGATCATCAAGGTTCGGCGAAGTCTCCTGGTCTGGTTGAATCATCGCAAGAGCATCAAGACCATCGTCGCCAACTGACAGCCGAAGCGAAGACGGTATTACCGTCGCATTGAGATGAGCGGCGCGCCGCCGCGTCAGCGCGCAGAACAGATCGCCAGTAAAGCGATCGTCCGCTCGATCAACGCCTGAGGCTCGCGCGGCTCGCTTGTTTTCAGGCCCTGACCGCAAACATATTGTAAAGCGGGCCGAAGATCAGGGCCACATACCATCCGTAGATGAATGTTTCGACAAGCCCCAGAAAGAATGCGCCCCCGCTGATCCAGACAAATCCCGGCAACAGCCCGTGCCACGCCTCATGCATCGCGTATTGCGGAAACAAAAGGTCGAAGCCCACGCAAAGCGCGAATGTGATCGCGAAAAAAAGACTCAAACTGAGGCCAAATCCGAATATTGAGATTCGATGTCTTGTCCGATCGTTCGCCATGAGGGTCTCCCTTCTTTTTCATCGCCGGCCTTATTGGCCACCCTGTCAAACGCCGACTCGCTGTCATTGCTCACAAAACACAAAGCGGTTTCATCGATCGGCTTTCAATTTCAGATCGCGTCCGCCTCTATTTCTGTCCCGTCGGCGATGCGTAAAACCGCATCTATGGGGCTAACGGCGATGACGCCGTCATCCTCAACGCCGGCGGCGCCTGTTTCAAGGATGGCGTCGACAATCTCTTCAATACGCGATTCCGGCGCATAGATCTAAATGCGCGCATGGGTCGACATCATGTCCCGCTGAAAAAAATTCTTATAGGCGCCATAGCCTTTGGTTTCGGAAACACTTAATCCGGGTACGGCGATTTCCGCGAGCCGTTGCTCGACTTTATCGAGCACCAGAATGTTGAGCGTCGCCGTTATAAGTTTAAAGCCCATGGGGCAACCTCGCCTGTCGCGATATAGGGGCAATTCCGTCAGTCATCTTCTGGCGATTATACGGCTCAACGGCCGCTATCCCTCGCATGGGTTTTTTGACCTGCCCGCGGTTCAGCCGTCTTCCCTTGTTCCCTTTTGACCGCACACGGCGCGAGGTTTGGGCCACACGCGCAGCACGATGACCGCGCACAGTGTCGCGAGGGCCGAAGCGATCAGAACCGCCAGGCGCGCGACGTCAAGCAGTGCGCCCGCTTCAAAGGCGAGGGCTGCGAAGAACAGGCTCATCGTAAAGCCGGCGCCGGCGATGACGGCCGCCAGATAAACGCCGCGCCAGTCCAGCGGTGCCGGCAATTTGGCGAGGCGCAGCTTCACTGCGAGCCAGATCGCCCCCAAAACACCTAGCTGCTTGCCGAGAAGAAGGCCGAGAATGATCCCGAGCGCCAGCGGCATGCTTTCGCGTGAAACGCCATTCGCCGTCAGCGCGAGTCCGGCGTTGAAAAACGCAAATAGCGGCACGACGAAAAAAAGAACGAACGGCGTGATGTCATGATCAAGGCGCGCCAGGGGCGAGGCGCGCGCGTCGTCACCGCCGGACGGGATCAAAAACCCCGCGGCAACGCCAGCAAGCGTCGCATGAAGACCGGCGGCAAGCAGCACAGCCCAAAGCACCAACGTTAAAAATATATAAGGGCTAAGCCGCTTGAGGCCGCCGCGGCTTAGGCTGAACATCAGAGCGACGATCAAAATGGCCGCGATTAACATTTCAAGATTGACGCTGCCGCTGTGAAAAAAAACGATGATGAGAATGGCGCCGAGATCGTCGAAGACCGCAACGCCAGCGAGCAGCGCTTTGGCGCCCGCCGGCGCTGCGCTTCCCATGAGCGCCAGGATTCCCATGGCGAGCACAATGTCCGTGGAGATCGGAATCGCCCAACCGCTTCGCATCGCCGCAAACTCATAAGTTGCGATGAGGAATATCGCCGCCGGCGCAACCATGCCGCCGATAGCGCCGATCGCCGGCAACAGCCGCGCCCGGCGATCCGACAACAGCCCGTGCAACAATTCTACCTTGGTCTCGGCTGCGACTTTCAGAAAAAAGAGCGCTAGAAGCCCCTCATTGACCCAGAGATAAAAGGGCCGGTCGTAACTGATTTCACCGATATGAAACCCGACCCGCGTGTGATGAAGCAGATAATAAATCCCGTTCGCCGGCGAATTCGCCATCGCAAGCGCCAACAAAATCGCAACAACCATCAGGATCGCGCTGATCTTGTGGCCGCGCGCATTATCATTTTGCGTCAGGAGCTGCATTGCGCCCCGCGCCGGTTGATCGGCGCAACAAAGATCATCTCACCCGATCCTCAGTCGCGCAGCGTCAAGGAACGCATAGTCCGGCACTTCGAGATTGAGAGGCGCCGGCCCGCGACGGATGCGACCGGACGTATCATAGTGCGATCCGTGGCAGGGGCAGAACCAGCCGTTCCAGCCGCCGCGGTCGCTTTGCGGCGCCTGGCCCAATGGCACGCAGCCGAGATGCGTGCAAATGCCGATGACGACCAGCCATTCAGGATCGACGACGCGCTCGGCGTCCGCTTGCGGGTCTTTCAGGTTCGCGCGATCATCGGCGCGGGCGATCTCGATTTCCTGCGCCGTCCGGCGCGATATGAACACCGGCTTGCCGCGCCATTTGACGGTAATGCGCTGGCCCGGCTCAATCGGCGCCAGGTCCACCTCGACGCTCGACATGGCGCGGACGTCCGCTGACGGATTAAAACTGTCGACCAGCGGCCATAGTGAGGCGCCGGCGCCGACCGCGGCGACGGAGGCGCCCATAATATGGATAAAATCGCGACGTGGAACGGCGGTCTCGTCGCCCTCATGCGCCGGCGCCGGACCATCGGACGCGCGATCGCCATTGCCGCGGTCCTCGCTCACGCCGCCTTTCTCTCAATATTGAGCTTTGGGAAAAAGCGCGGCGTTCGCTCAGCATATCGACGGTATTCTTCCCCGAACGAGGCTTCGGCCTCCCGTTCCTCGCGCAGCGACAAACGCCAATACATGAACAAGAGGACGGGGAACATGGCGAGGGTCAAAAGCGTCGGCCACTGAAAGAGAAAGCCGACCATGATGAGAATAAACGCCACATATTGCGGATGGCGCATGCGCGCATAAGGGCCGGCCGTCGCGAGCGTTCCGGCGCGCTGCGCGCGGTAGAGCACCGGCCAGGACGCAGACAGCAGCCAGAACCCGCCGATGATCAGCACCATGCTGATGAGATGAAACGGCCCGAAATGCGGATTGGCGCGCCAGCCGAAAATCATTTCGAGCAAATGGCCGGAATCATGGGCCAACCAGTCGACTTCCGGGAAATTCGTTTCGAGCCAGCCGGAAAGAAAGAAAATCGTCAGCGGAAAGCCGTACATTTCGGTGAAGAGCGCGACAATGAACGCGCTGTAAGCGCCGAAGGACCGCCAGTCGCGGGCATTCAAGGGTTTTGCGAAACTGAAGGCGAACAGAATAAAGATCGCCGAGTTGAAAATCACCAGCAGCCAGAGGCCGTAGCTGGCGTGATGCGCTTCGTCTCCGGTCATTTCTCGTCCCCCTTGCCGCCGCCGTGACCGCCATGTCCTCCGCCCCCATGGCCCCCATGCATGAACAGATGCACAGCAATGCAACCGCCGAGCAGAACGAAGAGCAACGCATTTCCATTCAAAAGGTGCGCCCGATGTTCGTAAGCCAGCAAGATCGCGATAGCAGCGATGAAAACGCCAAATGTTATCCAGACCCTTGACGGCTTAGCTTTATGATCGTGGTGATAATCTTCGGACATCGCCCGCGTCTCCTCTTCTTTTTTCCTGATCTTTTGCCGCGATCCGCGCCAGAACGAACCGGACGGGGACGCCGGCTTCGCCGAGCAGCACTGCGACGCGTGCAAATTTCTTCATATCCAATTTATCCTGCGTGATCTTCATAGAGCGATCCCTCAGCGACGTCTTTGCGTTCCTTGAGGCGCAACAACTGGGCGTTGATCGCGCAGATAATCGTGCTCGACGACATGAAGACGGCGCCGATGGCGGGGCTGAGGATGATGCCAAGCGGAAAAAACGCGCCTGCGGCGGCGGGTATCGCGATAGTGTTGTACCCCGTCGCCCAGAAGAGGTTTTGAATCATCTTGCCGTAGGTTGCGCGGGCGAGACCGAGAATGGCAGCGACGTCAAGCGGATTGCTCTTGACCAGGATGATGTCCGCCGTTTCGATCGCGACGTCGGTGCCGGCGCCGATGGCGATGCCGACATTCGCCTGCGCCAGGGCCGGCGCGTCATTAACGCCGTCGCCGGTCATCGCGACGACGAGGCCGCGGGCCTGCACCTCTTTTACTTTTGCAGCTTTTTCATCCGGCAGGACTTCGGCGATCACTTCATCGAGACCGATTTCCTCGCCCACCCATTTGGCGACTTCCTTATTGTCGCCGGTGAGCATGATGCATTGAACGCCCATGCGGCGAAGCTGTGCGATCGCCTGTTTCGATTCCGGCCGGATAATGTCTGCAAGCGCAATCGCGCCGGCAAGCACGTTATCGATCAGGACGAAGATGACCGTTTTGCCCTGACGGCTCAGCTCCTCGATGCGCGGATCGTCCGCGGAAAATCCGTTGCTGCGGATATAACCGGGACTGACCGCTTTTACGTCCTTTCCCTTCACGACGCCTTCCGCGCCCTTGCCGGGGATCGCCCGGAAATTCTCAACGTCCCATTTTTCCTTCGCGTCCTTGACGATGCCCTTTGCGATGGGATGTTCCGAATGAGCCTCGATCGAGGCCGCATAGGCTACGACTTCATGCGGGGTATAGCTGTCGGAAAAGACCAGCGTGTCGGTAATGCCGAACGCGCCTTGCGTCAACGTGCCCGTCTTGTCGAAGATGATGGCGTCGATATTGCGCGCTTCTTCGAAGGCGGTGCGGTCTCTAATGAGAAGCCCGTTGGTGGCAGCGATCGCCGTCGAGCGCGCGACAACGAGCGGCACGGCGAGGCCAAGCGCATGCGGACAGGCGATGACCATCACCGTTACGGCGCGCTCCATGGCGAAGGCGAAGCCCTGCCCGGTCAGCGCCGTCCAGCCGAAGGCGGTGAAAAAACCGCCGAAGAGCGCGATATAAGTCAGCCATTTTGCCGCAGTGTTCGCAAGGTCTTGGGTTTTCGACTTGCTGGCCTGCGCCTCTTCGACAAGCCGGATGACGCTTGACAGAAAGGTTTCATCGCCGGTCTTTGCCACCGCGACGGTAATCGAGCCCTCGCCGTTGATCGATCCGCCGATCACTTGCGCGCCCTCAATTTTTGCAACCGGTTTCGACTCGCCTGTCAGCATCGATTCGTTAACGGAGGTTTCTCCTTTCACGATCACTCCGTCCGCCGGTACTTTTTCGCCCGGCTTGATCAGCAAATTATCGCCATTTTTGAGCTGTGAAACGGGAACATCGGTGACAGAACCGTCTTCATTCACGAGATGGGCCGTATCCGGCATCAGGCGCGCCAACTTTTCGAGCGCCTTTCCCGCGCCCATGACCGATTTCATCTCGATCCAGTGACCGAACAGCATGATCGCAATTAGGGTCGCGAGCTCCCAGAAGAATGTTTCCTGAGCGCCGGTGACGGTCACGGCCATCGAGTAGATATACGCCGCCGAGATTGCGACCCCAATGAGGGTCATCATGCCGATATTGCGCGCCGAGACTTCCGTCCACAGACCTTTCAGGAACGGCCAGCCGCCATAGAAATAGACAATGCTTGACAGGAGCGCGAGCACGTAACTGTCGCCCGGGAACGCCAATATTTCTTCAAGGCCCAAAAAGCCCTGGATCATCGGCGCGAGCGCCAAGATCGGAATCGTCAGGACAAGCGTCACCCAAAACCGCTTGCGATAATCGGCGACCATGGCCTCGTGATCATGGCCGCCGGCGCTCGCGCCATGACCGCCCTGATGGCCGTGATGCTCATGGCCGGAGTGTTTTTTGTGAGCGTGATGAGCGTGTGTCGTATGGTCCATAAAAGAGACCCCCTTGGTCTTTATTGTGAAAAATAAACTATGGCTGGCCGGCCTTGCTCCGAGCGCGCGACCGGCGCGTTTTATGTGCAATAATGGTCGGCTTACTGGCGAACTTTGCAGGCTGACGAATAAATTTTTGGCGGCATTCAATCGAACAGAAGAAATACGCCCAGCCCTCATGCTCCTCCTGGGCCGCAGCGTCGGCGACGTCGAAGGTTGTCCTGCAGACAGGGTCCTCCACGCTCGTTTTCATGTCGCTTGCACTCATCAATGGAACACCATCCCTTCGATGTGATAACCAGCGTCCACATGCATGGTTTCGCCGGTAATGCCGCTCGCATAGTCGCTCGCCAGAAAGAGCGCCGCGCGGCCGACTTCGTCGGCGTCGATCGTGCGGCGCAACGGCGCCTTGGCGCTCGTCTCGTCCAACAGCTCGTCGAAATGCTCGATCCCGGACGCCGCGCGCGTCGCAACGGCGCCCGCCGATAGTGCATTGACGCGGATCGATTTGGGCCCGAGCTCATGGGCGAGATAGCGTACAGAGCTTTCAAGCGCGGCTTTCACCGGGCCCATCACGTTATAATGATCCACGACCCGTTCCGCGCCGAAAAAACTCAATGTCGTCAGGCTGCCCCCGTCCCGCATCAAGGGCTCGGCGAGATGGGCCATCCGGATAAAGGAATGGCAGGAGACAAGCATCGATTCCGCGAAACCTTCCGCCGAGCAGTCCGTCAGCCGTCCGTGGAGGTCTTCCTTCCGCGCCCAGGCGATCGAGTGAAAACAGAAATCAAGGCGGTCCCATTGCCTAGCGATTTTTTCAAACACCGCTTCGAGGGAGCCCTCTTCATTAACATTACAGGGTTCAAAAATCTCCGCGCCAAGATCCCGAGCCAGCGGCTCGACGAACGGCCTCGCCTTGTCGTTGAGATAGGTCATTGCGAGATCGGCGCCCGCATTGCGCAGACGTTTCGCCGCCGCCCAGGCGAGACTGCTCTGATTGGCGACGCCGACCACAAGACCTGTCTTGCCGGTGAGATTCATGTTTTCCGAGCACAATTGCTTTGATCCTTCCAGTTAGTACGAACGCCCCCGCTCTTCCCCTCAAAGCTGCAAATCGGGCAGTCGATCGCGCTTTTCGGTCATGCGGCACCACGGGCAGTCGCAATCCACATGGCGGCAGCCGGGATGATTAAGCCGGTCGCCAAATCCGGCCGCCGCGATGGGGAAAAGCGCGCGATGAACGAGCGAGCCGCGATAAAGCCGCCGTAAACCGCGCCGTCCGACGCGCTCGGACAATCGGGCAAGCGCCCAGGCGCGCCCCTTATCCCCGACGACTTGAAAGACCAGGCGGTTGACCACGCCGGCGCCATGAATGGATCCGAGGCGGCGGCGCAATAGTTTCTCGTAGGATGCGCCGCCTAAAAAGCTCTGCGCCGCAAGCGCGCCGGATGTGATAGCGTAACGAAGCCCGAAACCGGCGAGACCGTCCTGCAACCCGGCGCGTTCGCCAACCAGCCGGCGCCCCTTTCGCTCGACCCGCGTGATGCGTGAGAGCATGCCGTAGCCGCCGAACGGCTTCGGATCGCACATCACCAGGCCCGAATGTTGTTGGAAAAACGCTTTCGCCGCTTCAAGACATTCGCGATGCCGTTTGAAATCGCGAAACATGCAGACCGCCAGCGTGCCGCGGCCATCCGCAATAAGAAGATAGGCGTAGCCCCACGGCGCCAGCCTGTCGTCGAAACAGACATGCTGGGCGTCATCCATCTTTGTACGGAACGTATAGCCGGAAGCGATAACGTCGGCCCGCCGGGGACCGGTCGCGATCACCGCGTTTTTTGGCGCGCGCTTGACTTCGTCGCCAAACCTGATTTCGGCGCCTGCCGCGCGCGCTTCTTTAAGCAGCGCTTCGTCTAGCGTGCCGCCGCCCGGCCCGCGGCGCAGAAGATAATAAAGCGGCTTGTCGTCCGAAACCGGGAAGCGCCGGCCCATAAAATCATAAGCCTCGCCGCGATAGACCGGATGCAGCGGCGCCTCTACAGGTACGCCGAGATCTCTGAATTCATCGAGGACATCGCGTTCCGCGCTCCAGTTTTCCAGACCCTGAAAGTCGCCATGGAAACGCGCGCCGACATTGCGGCGGCGCTCGCGCACAATGACGCGGCGGCCGCCACGCGCCAGAACTATGGCGCTTGCGAGCCCCGAAGGCCCGGCGCCGATCACCGTTATGGGCGCATCGATTCCCGCCGCCATCGCCTAGCGCTCCAACACATAAGCGCCGGGCGTCGGCGCGATCGACGGCGCTGTTTTCGGCGCCGCTACTGGCGCCGAGGAACATTCCTCAAGCCACTCAAGCCAGCACGGCCACCAGGAGCCTTCGTGGTGCGCCGCGGCGGCGCGCCATGCGTCGGGATCGACATACGCCTGAAGATCGTCGTGAGTCGCGATCTGGTGGCGCCTTTTTTTCGGGCCCGGCGGATTGACGACACCGGCGTTATGCCCGCCGCTCGTCAAAACAAAGGTGACGTCCGCGCTCGCCTGCGCGTGAATTTTGTAAACCGACCGCCAGGGCGCCACGTGATCGCGTTCCGTGCCGACAGCGAAGATCGGCGCGCGCACGTCCCGTAAGGCGACAGGCCTGCCCTCGACAAAATACTTCTCTTGTGCAAACTCATTATTCAGGAAAAGCTTTCGAAGATATTCCGCATGCATCTTATATGGCATGCGGGTCGCATCCGCGTTCCAGGCCATGAGATCGAACATCGCGGGCGGCTCGCCGAGCCAATAGCTGCGCACCATTTTCGACCAGATGAGATCGCTTGAGCGCAGCAACTGAAAGGCGCCGGCCATCTGCCAGGCGTCCAGATAGCCTTGCTCGGCCATGACGTTTTCCAAAAACGTCACTTGCGCTTCATCGACAAAAAGCGTCAACTCCCCGGCTTCGGTGAAATCTGTTTGCGCAGCGAGCAAGGTCAGCGATTGAAGCCGGTCGTCCCTGTCCCGCGCCATGGCGGCTGCAGCGATCGCGGCGAGCGTGCCGCCAAGACAATAGCCGACGAGATGAAGCTTGCCGGGCGCAATCGACGCAACTTGGCTGACCGCGGCGTCGACGCCGAGCCGCCGATAGTCTTCAAGGGACAGATCGCGGTCGGCGGCCGTCGGATTCTTCCAGGAAATCATGAAGACGGTGAAGCCGTTCTCCACAAGATAGCGGACCAGAGAGTTCTCCGGCGACAGATCGAGGATGTAGTATTTCATGATCCAGGCCGGCGTGATCAGGATCGGCTCGGGATGGGTTTTCTCCGTCTGCGGTGCATATTGAATGAGTTCGATCAACTCGTTTCGAAAGACGACCTCGCCCGGCGTCGTCGCGAGATCGCGGCCGAGAACATAGTCGCTGATGTCAGCACTCGGCGCGCCGTCGAGCGCGCGGGTCCAGTCGTTGAGCCATAGCCAAAACCCGCGCTGAAGATTGCGCCCGCCCTCTTTAAGGGTCTGGGCGATGATCGCCGGGTTGGTCGCCGGAAAATTCGCAGGCGAGGCCACGTCAAGAAGCTGCCGGGCGACGAAGGTGACAACGTCTTGGTGATGTTTGTCGACGCCTGGCGGCGCCGTCATCGCGCGGGCCCACCAGTCCTGGGCCAGCAAAAAGCCTTGCGCATAAGCGCGGAAAGGCTGCGTTTGCCAGAGATTATCTGCAAACCGCTTGTCGCGCGCTTCTGGCTCAATGCAGGTTTCACAATCGGGATCGGCGCAGGCGCGCAGGCAATAATCGACAAAGCGCCAATAAGCGCTTGCAGCGGAGGTAATGAGATCGGCTTGCGTGTCGATAGATTTCGAGACATGCAGCGCACAGTCCAGATAAGCGAGCGCCAGCGCCGTCGGCGACACTCCACCCGTGACCTTCCCGATTGCGGCGTCCATGGCGCGGTCGAAGGACGGCGGCTCCGATAGAGACGGCGAAGCGACGTTTATGATCTCCGTCCGTTGTTCCATCATGCGCCGGTCTTCGGAAAACACGCATCTTCCGGCATCGGCGCGCAACAATCGTCCGGCTCGTCGTCGAAATCGTCAGGCGCAGGGCGCAACACGGATTGAGGTTTTGGCGGCGCCAGCATTCGGGCGAGCGCCAGCGCCGCCAGACGCGCCGGCGGGGGATCGGCGCGCGAAGATAAGACAACCGGGGCCTTCAAACCGACGACCAGTCCCGCCAATGTGGCGCCAGCGAGATATTCGAGATTCTTGGCGAGGATATTGCCGGAAACGAGATCAGGGGTGAGGACAATGTCGGCGACGCCCGCGACCGGCGAGACAAGGCCTTTGACTTCGGCGGCTTTGATGGAGACCGCGTTGTCAAAAGCGAGCGGCCCGTCAACATCGGCGCCTTTGATCTGGCCGCGCCGCGCCATCACCGCCAGCGCCGCCGCGTCGGTCGTCGACTCGATCAGCACATTGACGGTTTCGATGGCGGACAGGACAGCGGCCTTCGGGCGGTCAACGCCAATCCCGTGCATGACATCAATAGCGTTTTGCAAGATCTGCATCTTGCCCGTGAGATCCGGGGCGATATTCACCGCAGCGTCCGTGACGGCGAGGAGACGCGGATAGGCGGGGATATCGGCGATAAAGACATGACTGACGCGGCGGCCGGGAAGGCGCAAATTGGCGCTCGTGCTCAAGAGCGCTTTCATGAAAACATCCGTGTGGATATAGCCCTTCATCAGCGCGTCAACGCCGCCGCCGCCGAGCAAACCCGAGCCGGTTGCGGCCGCTTGCTCTTCCGACCAGGCCGCCGCGACAGTGTCCGGGTCAACCGCAAAACCGATACGATCCGCCTTTTCCGCAATCTTATCCGGATCGCCGATCAGGAGCGGCTTGATCAACCTGCGCGCCTTGGCGTCGCGCACAGTTTCGAGCACCGCCTCCTGCTCGGCGCAAACAATGCCGACGCGCAGGGGCGGCAAATTCTCTGTCATTGCGAAGAGATCGTCCAGCGTTTCCAGTGTCATTGATGAATTCGCGCGAGGGCGCCCTCTCCGCGCGCGAACGCCGCCGTATGGCGCGCGATCACAAGTTCTTCATCCGTATTAAGAGCATTAAGCTTGATGAGCGAGCCATCGCTTGAGATCAGCGGATCATTGTCGGCGTTGCGGGCATTGTCGAGCCGCAGCGGCAGCAGCGCTTCGAGGGGCCTTAAGATTTGCGCCCGAATCTCCGGCGCGTGCGCGCCGATCCCGCCGGTGAAGACGATGCGGCTGATGCGCCCCATGGCGGCGGCAAGCGCCCCGATGTGCTTTCGTGCCTGAAAACAGAAAAAATCGATCGCCTCGCGCGCATCGGCGTCCACCGGCGTCGCCATCAGGGCCTGCATGTCGCCGCTGCGTCCGGAAAGCCCCAAAATCCCTGATTGTTCATAGAGCAGCGTTTGAAGATCGCTCGCCGACCAGCCCTTCTCCTGCAAGAGATACAATATAAGTCCGGGATCAATGTCGCCGCATCTTGTCGCCATGGGAAGACCGGAGAGCGTTGAGAATCCCATGGTCGTATCGACGCTTTGTCCGTTTGAGATCGCCGCCATCGAGGCGCCGGCGCCAAGATGCGCCACGATCAACGGCGCGTTGGCGGCGTCTTCGCCCTCGTTCCGACGAAGATGGTCTACGATAAATTCATAGGATAATCCGTGATACCCATATCGACGGATTTCATTTTGTTCGACAGCGCGCGGCAAGCCCGTTCGGCGCGCAAGCATCGATGAGGACTGATGAAACGCCGTATCGAAACAGGCAAGGTGGCGCGCCCTGGGCAGTCGCAATCTGGCTGCAACGATCCCTTCAAGATTCGCCGGCAGATGCAGCGGCGCCAGGGGGATCAGCCGGCGCAGACGCGCTTCAAGCTGTGCGGTCACCGGTTTCGGACAATCGCAATCGGGACCGCCATGGACGACCCGATGACCGACATAAAGAATATCGCTGACATTGACGACCGCTTCGAGCCGCGTCATCGCCCAGTCGAGCGCCGCCGGATGATTAACGCATGGCGCCGCCTCATCAATGATCGCATCGCCCGTCTCATTGACGACGCGCAAGGCGCTGTCATCGGCGCCGATCCGGACGACAGCGCCATGGAGCAACCGGCGCGGCTCGGCGATGAGCGAAAAAACAGCAAATTTAAGGCTCGACGATCCACAATTGAGCGTCAGGATCATTTCATCATTCATCGCCAGAACAGGCGCGCCGTTTCCCATCGGTGCGGGATCCGCCGCAGCAACATGATCTTGGGCCGCCGACACCGTCATCGCCGCCATTCTCCTCACGTTTTATCCGAACGGGTTTGCGCCGCGGGCAGAAACGGTTGCAGCATGGTCGGGGCCGCCCAGTTATAAAGCCCGTCAAACGCCTGTTCGCCGGCCGCATCCCGCGCCATGCGCCAGCGTTTGATGCTCGCCTCGATGTCATCGGCGCCGCGGCGTTCCGCCTGCCGGTAAGGATTATTCGCATCAAGCCGCCAACGGGACTTTTCCGCCAGTTCCGCCGCAGTCGCGACGACCGATATGAAAGGATTGAGCTTTTCCGAATAGAGATAGCGCGACACCCGCATCGGATGCGCCCATTTAAGCGCCTCGGCGGTCATCGGGCTCGCCCAGGCGCGTATGAACGGGCTCATAAACTTGGCGTAGAAACCCTCCATCGTTTCTGATACGGCGTGGACCTTTTCAAACGCTTCATTCGGCGTCTCAAAATGCAGGTCCTCGACCCGGCGCGGCTCAAAGCGCACCGTATACTGATCGCGCTCGCAATCGGGGTCGCCGGTCGGATTGTCGATCCGCATTTCGTAAAGGCCGGGTTCAAGATTTTCGACATCGTTCATATTTTCAAGGATCGCCCGGTGTTCAAAGCGCGCGACCTTGGCGGAAACGAAAATCCCGAGATGGCCCACATGGCGATTGATCAAATAGACAATGCGCTGCCCGGCCGTTTTCAGGTCTTCCGTTGTCGGATAAACGGTTGGAATCCAGCCGAGCGCCTGATGCGGCGGCGTAATGTTGTCGCCATAGGAGGCGAACACGACAAGCGGGCTTGATATGTTCTTAAGATCGACCGCGCATCCTTCGCAAAGCTCGACTTCGCCTTTTTCGAGGCGGTTGCCAATGAAAAGATTTTCAACGATGGCCAGCATCTCTTCGCGGCTGAGGCGATAAAATCCGCTCCACCAGCGTTCGAAGTCGAGAAACCGGTCCCGCTCGGTGTCGATATTGAGATAAAGATCGGCGTATTTGCGCCAGATTGCGCCTTCGGGTTTCAAATTTTCAAAATTCTGGACAAGCCAGGCGCCGTCAAAAACGCCGGCGCCGAGATCGCCGATAAAATGCGTCAGCCACGATCCGCCAAGAAACCCGGCAGCGAGACGCATGGGATTGGCGCCGGCCTCGCCGGCCCAGTAAGAGAGCGGCGAGCCATTCATCACCACCGGCCCCGCCTCATTGCCGCAATCCGCTGCAAGGAGCGCCGCCGCCCAACCGCCCTGGCAATTGCCATAGAGGATCGGCGCGCGATCGCCATGCAGCGCTTTCAGCATTTCCACGAACCGCCGCAGCGTATGCAATACGTCGGCGAGCGTCTGGCCCGGCTTGGGATCAGGGTCGAAGACAACAAAATAGACCGGGTAGCCTTCGTGCAGCGCGATCCCGACTTCGGAGTCGCGCTTGAACCCGCCAATGCCGGGCCCGTGGCCGGCGCGCGGCTCGATGATCATGACCGGCGGCTTTTCCGGATCGAGACAATCATCGAGGCAAATGTCATCGACCTCGATGATCTTCAGGAGTTTGTAGTTCGAGGGCGGCTTGAACTCCGCGCCGTCGGCGACCTCTTCATATTTGAACTTCAACAGCGGCGGCAGGCCTTCGTGCTCATGCTCGAGCATATTGTTGGCGCGCCGGCGCAACGCGTCCCAGAAAAGAATATTGCGCTGCGCGGCGTCGACCACGTAATCGGCGAACGCCGTCATTTGCGCGGGCGCGACGCCGCTCTCGGCGCCCGCATCCGATTCCGGCGCCGGCGTTGTCTCCGCCTTGTCGCCAACGCTCGCCTTGCGCGCGCTGTTTCCTAAAGCGCCCTTGTCCGGTTCGCCTTTGCTTATGACGCCTTTGGCGGGGCTTGGCGCACTAACGGTGTCTGTCGCTACATCCGGCATTTGTTTTTGTTCCTTCGATACGGGTATCGCCGCATTTTCAGCTGCGGCCATTGACGCTGCGTCAGTCGGCGGGCTTCGCGGCTGTTTTCTCCGCTATGCGCGCGCCGGCTTCGGTAATGTGATCGACCGCATCGCAGCAGCAGCTTGCGACCGTTTCGGCGACATCCGAGACATGCTGGGCCGACGCTTCCATCAATTCGCGATAGCTGTCGCTCTGATGGGCAAGACGCGCGACGATGTTCGGTTCGCTTGCGCCGGCGGCGGCTTTCTGGATGGTCTCCATGGTTGACTTGACAAAGGCGGTCTGACGCGAAGCCAGGTCCTGGGCCGTACTCGCCAGCATGGACGAGACTTCGCCCATCACTTTGGCGCCATCCATCTGGGCGCCGACCACTGCTGCGAAGTTAGGGGCCGCAAAGTCGGGCGTTGCAAATTCCGGCGGCAACCCGGATGTTGTTTCGCCTGATTTCGTCGAAGCGGCGGATTTCGCCGCGCCGCCGCGCGGGGGTGTTTTCTGAGCGGTTTTTACAGTCATTGATATCTCCTGAGCGGCCGGTCCTCTTAAGACGCGGCGCGGTTGAACACATAAAAACTAAGGCCAGTGATAAATACGGAACGCAGCGCCTCGGCGGCCCGCGGATTAATAGACGCTAACGGGGCCGCTGCATTACAGTCGAAGACTGGCGTATGCAGCCAAAAGGGTTCAGGCATTGTCGCCTCCCGAAGCCTCGCGCGCCGCGGCGACGCGGTTGCGCAACGCTTGCGACGTCGAGCAACCGCATTTGAAAAACCCATGCATCGGGCAGGTCTCGCAGGTTTGTTCAAGCCGCTTTCTCAATGCTTGACGCGCCCGGTGAAGTTTCACGCGGAAGGCGTTTTCATTGAGTCCAAGATCGGCGGCGATCGTCTCGCGCGCCTCGCCGACGAGATCGGTGCGCCATAGGATCGCGGCGTATTCGTCCTTCAAGGTCGGCAGAAGTTTGTAAAGACAGGCGCAGATAACAAGATCGATTTCCTCGTCATCGAAAGCCGGAAACAAAGCTGCGTCCGCCCGATAGGCCTCCGCCAATCGCGCCCGGCGCCCGCGGGCGCGATAATGATCTGCAATAACGCTTCGCAACACGCTGGCCATCCAACCGCGTAATTTGTCGGCGTCGCGCAAATCGGAAAATCGCGTCAGGATTTTGACGTAGAATTCCTGCAAGACATCGGCGGCCTCGTGTTCGTCGCCGAGACGGCGGACGAGAAATCGAAACATATCGCGATGGACTTCTGTCAGAACTGCTTCAACCGCAGCCTTCCCGTCGCTGGAAGCAACCGTTTTATCGACTTCGTTTGACGTCATGCCAAGCCTCGCAATGGGCCGATCTCGTCCACAATAACGGATACGGATAGTGTGATGCGCTGCGTTCTAGAAAAAAGGGACGCAGTTTCTCATACGCGGCGGCGACCGCTTCCCCTCGCACCATCGCCCGGATTTCTGCACCGGATCGCCGGAAATCAAAATCACTGGCAAAACCGTAATGCGCGAGGGGCGCGCGCGTCATAAACGTAAAAGCCGTTGAGTCCGTTCCGACCTCTTTGCGCCGGGATTCCCCCGGCGCGCGTCACGAACGGAGAATGGCTTATGACTTTTTGGCAAGCACAGTTGCACCGGCGGCTCCGCGAGACCGTTCGCAAAGGCGGCATCGACGTCGCTTATCCCGACGGCTCGACAGAGCGCTATGGCGAGGCCTTCGCGGCGCCGCTCGGCGTTCGCGTCAAAAGCCGCGCCTGGCTGCGACGGCTCGCGCTCGATCCCGAACTGGCGCTGGGCGAAGCCTATATGGACGGCGGTCTTCAAATCGTGCACGGCGATCTTTACACGCTGCTCGATCTCGTCTGGCGCAACATTTTGTCGAACGGCGGCGCTCCGGGACCGGCGATCCCTGCTTTCGGGCGGCGTCTATTGCGTCGGCTGGCGCAATTCAATCCGGCGCGGCGCGCACAAAAGAACGCCGCCCATCATTATGATCTCGGCAATGACTTTTATCGCCTCTTTCTAGACGACGATATGCAGTATTCCTGCGCTTATTTCGAGCAGCCTGATCTGACGCTTGAAGAGGCGCAACAGTCAAAGAAAAATCTGATCGCCAAAAAACTTTTAATCGAACCGGATCATTCGGTGCTCGAAATCGGATGCGGCTGGGGCGGTCTCGGAATTTTTCTCGCCAAGGAAACCGGCGCGACTGTCAACGGCGTGACGCTTGCAAAAGAACAATTACGCGTCGCAACCGATCGCGCGGGCGCAAACAGTTTATCCAAACACGCATTATTTCGCCTGAAGGATTATCGCGCGGTTGACGGCCGATTTGACCGTATTGTTTCCGTCGGCATGTTCGAACATGTCGGCCTGCCCCATTTTCAGGAATATTTCGATCAGGTCGCAAAACTGCTGAACGATAACGGCGTTGCGCTTATCCACACGATCGGCAGGCCTGACGGGCCCGGCGTCACCAATCCCTGGATTGCGCGGCATATCTTTCCTGGCGGCTACATCCCCTCTCTGTCGGAAATCGTGCCGGCGATCGAGCGCGCCGGCCTCTTCATCACCGATCTCGAAGTCTGGCGCCTTCACTACGCCGAAACGCTGAAAGAATGGCGGCGGCGTTTCCTTGACAATGCCGACGAGGTGAAACGCATGTATGATGTGCGGTTTGTTCGCATGTGGGAATTCTATCTCGTCTCCAGCGAGCTTTCCTTCCGCCACGGCGCTCATGTTGTCTTTCAATTACAGCTAGCCAAACGTCAGGACGCCGTTCCACTCACGCGCCGCTACTTGCTCAAAGAACCGGCGGCAAGGCCGTTCCAGGCGGAAAAACCGCGCGTCGTCGCATAACTCGTAAAAAGGACGTTGAATGACAAAAAACAAAAACAAAAAGGAGCCGCCGACCGGACACGACGCCTACAAGCAGGCCTTGCGCGATTTGCAGGTAGAACTCGTGAAAGTGCAGCGTCATCTCATCGCCCATGATCACCGCGTGCTCATCATCTTCGAAGGCCGCGACGCCTCCGGCAAGGACGGCGTCATCAAGCGCATCGTCGAACATTTGAGCCCGCGCGAAACGCGCGTCGTCGCGCTTGGCAAACCCTCCGATCATGATCGCCGGTCCTGGTACTTTCAACGCTTCACGCCGCATTTGCCGGCGAACCAGGAACTCGCGCTTTTTAACCGCTCCTGGTACAACCGCGCCGGCGTTGAGCGCGTCATGGGTTTTTGCACCGAAGGAGAACTGAACGCGTTCATAACGGACGTCGTCCCGTTCGAAGAAATGCTCATCAATTCCGGAGCGCAGATTCTCAAATACTATCTCGATATAGACCGGAAAGAACAGGCCCGTCGGCTTGAGGACCGTCGGGTCAATCCGCTGAAACAATGGAAGATCAGCCCCATCGACGACGTCGCCGTTGAAAAATGGGACGCTTACACCGAGGCGCGCAACGATATGCTCGTCCGCACGAGCTTTGACGAGGCGCCCTGGCATGTGGTGCGGACCAACAACAAAAAAGCGGCGCGCCTCAATGTTATTCGCCATATTCTTTCAAAACTCGATTGTCCGGATAAGGATGTTCATATGGCGCGTCCGGATGAAGATGTCATCTTCGCCTTTTCGAAGGACCGCCTGATCGATCTCGCCGCATAACGCCTGCATGTGCGGCTCTATTGTCGCCAGAGCCAGATCAACCTTCCAATGTCAACGCCTTTAAGGAAATCTGTATATGAAAAAAGCGATGCAACCGGACGAGGCCGCAGCGCTCATCCCCGACGGCGCCGTCCTTTTAATCGGCGGTTTTATGGGGGTCGGCTCGCCGCACCGCCTGATCGACGCCTTGGTCGAACGCGGCGCGAAAGATCTAACGATCGTCAATAACGATACGGCGACGCCTGAGAAAGGCGTCGGCAAGCTGGTGGTCGCCGGCGCCGCGCGAAAGGTCGTCACCTCGCATATCGGCCTTAATCCGGTCACCCAAAAGAAGATGTTCGACGGCGCGCTTGAGGTGGAGCTCGTTCCGCAAGGAACGCTTGTCGAACGCATCCGCGCCGGCGGCGTCGGGCTTGGCGGCGTGCTGACCAAAACCGGGCTCGGCACGCTTGCAGCCGACGGCAAACCCACGGTCGACATCGACGGCGAAACCTGGCTGCTCGAAAAGCCGATCCGCGGCGATTTCGCGCTGCTCGCCGCGCATCAGGCGGACTATGTCGGCAATCTCGAATACTCTCTGACCGCGCATAATTTCAATCCGGTGATGGCGATGGCCGCCGGCGTCGTCATCGCGGAACCTGAAAATATCGTGCCCGTCGGGGTGATCTCTCCTGATTGCGTCAAGACGCCTGGCGTTCTCGTCGATCATCTCCTCGCAAGGGCCGCCTGATGGACGCAAAAGAAATCATCGCCCGCCGCGTCGCCGCGGAAATCGAACCGGGGACCCTCGTCAATCTCGGCATCGGTCTGCCGAGCATGGTCGCCAATTATCTGCCCGAGAACGCCCATGTATTTTTCCAGGCCGAAAACGGCGTCGTCGGGCTTGGCGCCCGGCCGCCAGAGGGCATGGAGGATCCTAACCTGACCGACGCCGGCGGCGGGTTCGTGACCGCCGTTCCAGGCGCAGCATCGATCGACAGCGCCATGAGCTTCGGGCTCATCCGCGGCGGTCATCTCGACATGACGGTGCTCGGCGGCCTTCAGGTCGACGCAAAAGGCCGGCTCGCCAACTGGATCATTCCCGGCAAGATGGCGCCCGGCATGGGCGGTGCAATGGATCTCGTTACCGGGGCGCGGCGCGTCATCGTCGCGATGCTCCATACGCAGAAAGGAAGCCCGAAAATTGTCCCCGACTGCACATTGCCTGTGACGGCCCTGCGCCGGGTCGATCTTGTCGTCACGGAACTGGCGGTCATTGAACCGACCGACGCCGGGCTCGTGCTGCGCGAGCGCGGACCGGGCGTTACCGTCGAAGACATCAAAAACGCCACGGCGGCGCCCCTGATCGCCGAGCACGTCCCCCCGGAAATGCGCCATCTAATATAGGGTCGGGCGCCAAACGGAGCGTACTAGTTAGTCTTGCCGATTCTAACAGACGGCGACGGCGCAAAAGCCGGCATCAGTGACGACATTATTGGGTGAAGAATATGAAACATAAACGCTTAATCGCCGGGGCGGGCCTTTTGGGTCTCGTCATCCTGATCGCCGGATGGACCCTCTACGGAAGGAATGGCCATTTCAACACAGAAATCCTTCTACTCGGCAACATCGATGTGCGCCAAGTGGATCTTGCGTTCAAGGCGCCCGGCCGGCTCGCCGCCGTGAACTTTGAGGAAGGCGACGCCGTAAAGGCCGGCGACATCGTCGCGTCGCTCGAAAAGCCCGACTTCGAAGACGAACGCGCGCTCGCGGCGGCGAATGTCGCTGCGCAATCGAACCTCGTTAAAAAACTGGAAAGCGGCGCGCGACCGGAAGAGATCGAACAGGCGCGCGCCGCCGTGGCATCACGCCAGGCCGCCCTTACCCTTGCGCAATCGACGCTCACGCGCATGGAACGGCTCGCCGAGACTGACGCCGCGTCTCATCAGCTGCATGAAGAAGCGCAGGCCAAACGGGACGAAGCCGCCGCCGCGCTCAGAACCGCAGAGGAAGGCCTCACTATCGCCGAGACCGGCGGTCGCGTCGAAGACATCGAGGCGGCGCGCGCGGCGCTGAGCGCAAGCGAAGCGACCCATCGACTCGCCGAACGCCGCCTTGCCGACGCCGACCTCAAGGCGCCGAGCGACGGCATCATCCTGACCCGCGTGCGCGAGCCCGGCGCGATCGTCAATGCCGGCGAGACCATCTACACCCTGTCGCTCAATTCGCCGATATGGGTTCGAACTTATGTGTCGGAACCCGACCTCGGCCGAATCAGGCCCGGCATGACGGCGGAGGTCCGGACCGATTCCGGCGGCGTCTATAAAGGACAGGTCGGGTTTATTTCTCCCGTCGCCGAATTCACGCCGAAAACCGTCGAAACCCGCGAATTGCGCACGGCGCTCGTCTACCGCCTTCGGATTATTGTCGACAATCCCGATGGCGGGCTGCGACAAGGGATGCCCGTCACGGTGACGCTCGAAGCGGCGCATTCCTCATGAGCGAAGAGCTTGTCCGCATCGACGCCGTTTCGAAACGCTTCGGAAAGAACGGGCCGATTGCGCTTACACGACTGTCGGCAAGCTTTTTTGGCGGTCATGTCACCGGTCTCGCGGGGCCCGACGGCGCCGGCAAAACAACGCTGTTGCGGCTCATCGCCGGACTCCTCAAAGCCGATGAAGGCGCGCTTGACGTCTGCGGTCATGATACGCTGCGCGCACAGGGCGACATCAAGCGCGACGTCGCCTATATGCCGCAGCGCTTCGGTCTTTATGAAGACCTCACCGTCATCGAAAATCTTCATCTTTATGCAGATTTAAGGTCTGTGACCGGCGGCGCGCGAACCGACACGATCGAGCGCCTGCTTCGATTCACTGCGCTTGAACCCTTCACGGCGCGTCTTGCGGGCGCGCTTTCGGGCGGCATGAAACAAAAACTCGGGCTGGCCTGCGCGCTCATCAAAAAGCCGCGCCTTTTGCTGCTCGACGAGCCAAGCGTCGGCGTCGATCCGATTTCGCGCCGTGAACTCTGGCGCATGGTTTACGAACTCGTCGATCAGGGGATCGGCGTTATCTGGAGCACCGCCTATCTCGACGAGGCGGAACGCTGTAAAACAGTTTTGCTTTTGAGTGAAGGCAAGCTCATCTATCAAGGCGCGCCCGAAACCCTTACGCAAAGCGTCGCCGAACGCACCTTTCTGGTCGCAGACATTACGGGCGACAAACGCGCGGTTCTGACGCGCGCCCTCGACGCGCCGCAAGTGCTCGACGGCGTTATTCAGGGCGACGCCGTGCGTCTTGTCCTCAAGGAAGGCGAAAAAGCGCCGAATGCAGACGTCCTGCAAGCGGGGCCAGCCGCTAACGTTATCTCGACGCCGCCGAGATTTGAAGATGCGTTCATGGCGCGGGTCGGCGGCGGGGCCAAAGGCGCCTCCCCATTCGCCGGCGCGCCAAAGCACGGTGCGGATAATGACGAGATCGTCGTTGAAGCCGACGCCCTGACGAAACGCTTTGGCGACTTCACCGCGGCGGATCGGATCAGCTTCGCCGTTCGGCGCGGCGAGATCTTCGGCCTTATCGGTCCCAACGGCGCTGGCAAGTCAACGACATTCAAGATGCTTTGCGGGCTCTTGAAGCCTTCCGCCGGCGCCGCGCGAGTCGCCGGGCTCGACCTTGCCAAGGCGCCCGGCAAGGCGCGCGCGCGGCTCGGCTATATGGCGCAAAAATTTTCGCTCTATGGCGACCTTAGCGTCCGGCAAAACCTCAACTTCTTCGCCGGCGTCTATGGGCTTTCGAATGCGGCGCGCAAAGGCGCCATCGCCCGCATGATCGAGACCTTCGATCTCGAAAGCTATCTCAACACAAACGCCGGCAGCTTGCCCCTCGGTTACAAGCAGCGTCTCGCGCTCGCCTGCGCCGTCATGCACGACCCGGATGTCTTGTTTCTCGATGAGCCCACATCCGGCGTCGATCCGCGCACCCGCCGTGAGTTCTGGGGACATATCAACGCCATGGTGTCGCGCGGCGTCACCATCATGGTGACGACGCATTTTCTCGACGAGGCCGAATATTGCGACCGCATGGCGTTGATCTATCGCGGCCGGGCCATTACGTCCGGCGCGCCGGACGCCCTCAAACGACGCGCGGCAAGCTCCAAAAACCAGAACCCGACCCTTGAGGACGCGTTCATCGCCCTCGTTGAAGACTTCGACAGGAAAGAGGCGGCGTGAACGAAAGAAAAAATATCCCTCGCGACGGCTGGCGGCGCATTCGCGGCTTGACGCGGAAAGAAACACTGCAGGTTCTGCGCGACCCGAGCAATCTCGTCGTCGCTGTCGTGCTGCCACTGATTCTTCTGTTCCTGTTCGGCTACGGCGTCACCTTCGACCCCCGCCGCTTCGACATCGGCCTCGTCGTCGAACAGCCAACGCCGGAATCGGGAAGCTTCTCCGCAGCCCTCGCCAACTCGCCCTTCTTCGGCATCGAGACCGCGCGCGACCGGCGCGCCTTCGAAGCCGACCTCATCGCCGGCGATATCAAGGGTATCGTCGTCCTGCCGGCGGATTTTGCAGACCGCGCCTATCGCGGCAACACGGCGCCGATCCAGGTGATCGTCGACGGCGGCGATCCGAACACGGCGGAACTCATTCGCACTTACGTCCAGCTGCTCTGGGCGAACTGGCTGCAGCAGGAATCGATCAGCCGCAGCCTGCCGCTTCTTCCCGCGCTCGTGAATGTCGAACCGCGGATTTGGTTCAATCCAGAAGTCTCAAGCCGCAATTATCTGGTGCCCGGATCCGTCGCGATCATCCTGATGCTGATCGGCGCGCTTCTAACGGCGCTTGTCGTCGCCCGCGAATGGGAGCGCGGCACCATGGAAGCATTGCTTGCAACGCCGATCGGCATCGTTGAATTATTGATCGGCAAGCTCGCGCCCTATTTCGCGCTTGGCATGATCTCGATGCTGATTTCGGTGGCGACCGCCGTCTTTCTGTTCGGCGTGCCGTTTCGCGGCTCTGTCATCCTGCTCGGCCTCGTCTCGGCGCTTTTTATGCTCGCGGCGCTAGGGCAAGGCCTTTTCATCTCGACATTGGCGCGAAACCAGCTCGTCGCGGCGCAGGTCTCGATCATGTCGGCGTTCCTGCCGGCTTTTTACTTTTCAAATTTCGTTTTTGAAATCGACAGCATGCCCTTCGCTTTGCAGCTCGTCAGCTACGCCGTACCGGCTCGCTACTATGTCTCCTCGCTGCAAACGCTGTTCCTCGCCGGCGACGTGCCGAGCGTCATTCTCACTGACATCGCCGGTCTCATCGCCATTGCCGGCGGATTTATTCTCTTAACCGCGCTCGCGACGCGCACCAGACTGGATTAAGCCATGTGGGGACGCCTTAAAGCCCTAATCGTCAAGGAGCTGCTCGCGAGCGCGCGCGACCCGCAGACCCGATGGGTGGTTCTGTTTTCGCCGCCTTTTCTGCTTCTTATTTACGCCTTCGCCATCACCCAGGAAGTCAAAAACGTCTCGATCGCCGTCTACAATCAAGATGTCGGCATCGAGGCGCGCGAACTGATCTCTCGTTTTGAAGGCTCGCCGACATTTGAAAACATCGTCTATCTCGACAGCACGCAGGCGATTAGCCGCGCCATCGATTCAAAGCAGGCGATCATGGCGATACAAATCGGCGCCGACTTCTCACGGCTTCTCGCCGCCGGAAAGCCTGCGGACGTTCAGCTCGTCCTCGACGGGCGCAGGTCCAACGCCGCGCAGATCGTGCAAGGTTACGCGGTGCAAATCGTCGCCAACTTTAATGCGGAGCTTGCGCGCGAAAAATTGCCGCCGCCGACGGCGGTGATCGCGCGCGCCTGGTTCAATCCGAATTTCGAACCTTTGTGGTTCGCGGTTCCCGCTCTCTTCGCGGTTCTCACCGCCGTCGTGGGTTTTATGGTGTCGGCGCTGACCGTCGCGCGCGAGCGCGAACTTGGGACCTTTGAACAGCTCCTGGTTTCGCCGCTGCAGCCAGTCGAAATCATGGTCGGCAAAACCGTTCCGGCGCTGATCATTGCGCTTGCCAGCGCGACGGCGATGTTGGCGCTTGGATGGCTCGTCCTCGGCGTACCATTCCGCGGCTCTCTTATTCTTCTTTATGGTTCAATGACCGTCTTTCTCACTTCGATCATCGGAATCGGGCTTTTTATTTCATCCCTCGCCTCAAACCAGCAGCAAGCCGTCATCGGACTGTTCATCTACATGATGCCGGCGGTCTTATTGTCAGGTTATGCGACGCCGATTGAAAACATGCCGGACTGGCTGCAATGGCTGACGGAAACCAATCCGATCACGCATTTCATATTCATCTGCAAGGGGGTCTTCATGAAGGACATCCCCGCGTCGGTCATCTTCGCGCACACCTGGCCGATGGCCCTGATCGCCGCTTTCACCCTTTCTGCCGGCGCATGGCTGTTTCGCAGGCGACTGGCCTAGACGAAACAGCCGCACATTGATGAAGGCGGCAGCTATTCAGCAATTCGCTCTAGCGCCAGCGCGACGCCTTGGCCGCCGCCGATGCAGAGCGTTACAAGACCTTTGCCGACATCATCGCGCTCCATCGCGTGCAACAACCGCGTCGTTAAGACGGCACCGGTCGCGCCGATCGGATGGCCATGGGCGATGGCGCCTCCTTCGACATTGACAATGTCTTCGTTCAGCCCCAACGCGCCGACAAGCGCAACCGCGATTGCCGCGAACGCCTCGTTGATTTCAACGCGGCCCAAATCGGCGGCCGTCCAGCCGGCGCGCTCCAACGCCTCGCGCACCGCCGGCACGGGACCGAGGCCGAACATCTCCGGTTCGACGGCGCCGACGCCGTAAGAGACAAGGCGCGCGACCGGCTTTAACCCATTTTCGGCGGCCCATGACGCTTCGGCGACAATCATCGCCGCCGCGCCGCTATTGAGACCCGGCGCGTTGCCGGCGGTAATCGTTCCATCCTCGCGAAACGCCGGGCGAAGTTTCGCCAGGGTTTCGATCGTGGTGTCAGGCCGGTTTTGTTCATCCCGGTCGAAAGTTACAGCGCCTTTGCGGGTTTTCATCTCCACCGGGACGATTTCACTCTCAAACTTTCCGGCCGCCTGAGCTTCGGAGAAGCGCTGGTGCGAGCGCGCGGCCCAGCGGTCCTGCTCTTCTCGCGAGATATCGAATTTTTTGACCAGATCTTCCGTGTGCCAGCCCGAATGCTCACCGGAAAAGGCGTCGTTAAGGCCGTCATGGAGCATGGCGTCATGAAGAACGCCGTCGCCCATGCGATGACCCCAGCGGCCGCGCGGCAGAAGATAGGGCACCTGGTCCATGTTCTCCATGCCGCCAGCGACGGCGCAATTGATATGACCGAGCATCACCTCCTGCGCCGCTGTTGCAATCGCCTGCGCGCCGGAACCGCAAACTCTATTGACGGTAAGCGCGGGAACCTTGACAGGGAGCCCGGCGCCGATTGCGGCCTGCCGCGCCGGGTTCATTTTCGCGCCGGCCTGAATGACCTGTCCCATCACCACCGTTTCGGCGCGCTCGGGATCGAGACCCGCCCGCGCCAGACATTCGCTGATCGCTACGCGGCCGAGATCCGGCGCCGACATATCCTTTAGTGATCCGCCATAGGCGCCGATGGGCGTGCGAACCGGAGAACACAGTACGACTTCCTTATCTGTCATGAGATCATCATCCTTTCTCATTCATATGCATTCGCTGCGTCTTTGCTGAGTAACATGCCTGTTCTGGCCATATTCAGTATTCGCATAGGCTTATGCCGGGGTAGCGGTGCGGCGCTATGGACTTTACGAGCGATCTCCACCGATCACTGGTCGGGGCCCTTAAATTTTCGATGGCGTTGAGAACCCACCGCGTAATGCTCGTACAAAAGACGGATGTGCGCTTCATGCATTACGCATCGCGCGGGGTCGCCAGTCTCTTTTTGGCGTAACATTCAAATCATCGGCGCCCTCAGCAATAGTTCTCTTCTCTCCCGCGCGCCAGCCCAACCCTGGCGGCAGGCGGCCCATCGCGATCGTTTTTGCCGCAAGCGCACCTCACAAGACATCAGCTATGTGTTGACGCGTCATGGCGTTGCCGCAGGCGCGCTTTAGTCGCTCTGCCTCATTGCCGGTCATGTCGGAAGCCGCGCCGCATAACGCCCTGAACTGCGACCGAGTTCGCTTGACACCGGACCATTGGATGTTCATTCGCGGCATCGGTTCATTGCTCTCCGCGCAATGCGCCGCAACAACAGCGAATACTTCAATGGCTCTTGCATAAGTTAGGTCTGCTAACGCCACGCGCTCGGGTAACAGCGGCATGGGAAACCTGCAAACAGCGACGATCGGTCCGTCGTCAACGCGCGGCGTCATCTCATGCGCCGTGACGCCGAATGTTTCGGCCATTTCCCAGATCGCAAAACTCTCCGGATGCGACCCCGGATATTCAGGCGGGCCCGGATGAATATTATAAGGGGTGAAGTTGAGCCGCGTCAGCAGCCGCGTTGGAACAATCACATCTGTCACAAACGCGATCAGCCGCGCTGCGCCGCCAGTTCTGTCGATTGCCGACGCTAAATCTTCCCTGTCGTGGACAGCAAAAATCTTCAGACGCGGATTTCGAGCCAAAAGAAACTCCTTAAAGAAAGGCGCCTCGCGGCGGCCTGACAATGTAATGATCGACCGTTCCATGCCCCTCAGCGAAATTCGCGCTCCTGGTGGCGCGCAAGCGTTTCCTTCGCCGGAAACGAGCAACGCCCGGCGTCGACGCGCCGATGGCGCATCTGCAAATGGTTTTCCGGCTATACGCACCAGTCGGCGCAATCCCGCGAATTTTTTGCGGTCTTCTGGAGCGGGACTTAAACGATAAATTCGCTTAGGCTTGCGAAAACAAGGTATGCCGCCAGAACGGCGCTTCACAAAGGGTCCGTTTCGAACGAGAGGAGGCGGAACCTCAGGAACGACTGACAATGACCGAAGCTGACAACCCGGAATCGACGCTGAGAACAAGACGTCGCCGCGCGGCGTTCCACCTTGGCGTCATTGCGATCGTTTTCGCGATCATCGCGCTGGCGCTCAGTGCTCTGCTCAATCGGAACGCACCGCGTCACGACGCGACCCTGACCGTCGCGGCGCCAACCGACACGTACGACCCGGCCGGCCTTCCGAGAACGATCGAGCGCCGATGCGTCGTATGCCACGGATGTTACGACGCGCCCTGTCAGTTCCGGATGACCTCGGATGAAGGCGTTGCGCGGGGCGCAACGAAACTGCCTGTTTATGATTCATCGCGTCTATCCGAAGCGCCGCTGACGAGACTCGGAATCGACGCGTCTTCTATCGATGAATGGCGCAAGCTTGATTTTTTTGATGTCGCGGCCTCTGCGACTGACGCCGACCGGACACAGTCTATATTGTACAGAATGCTGGCGCTGGGACGAGCGCATCCGGTATCCGCAAACGCGCCGCTGCCGGACTCCATTGATCTCGGCATCACAAGAGACCTTACATGCCCCGCACCAACGGAAATAGATCGTTATGAGCGTGACAACCCATTCGGCGGCATGCCTTATGGCGTGGCGCCCCTCGCCGACGAGGAATGGTCGGCGCTAGCCGCCTGGGTCGGCGCCGGCGCGCCTGCCCTGCTACGCCAGCAGGCGACGCCAAATATCGCCCAAGCTGAAATCAGCGAATGGGAGAAATTTCTAAACGGACAATCACCGAAAGAACGTCTCATCGCCCGATATTTTTATGAGCATCTGTTTCTCGCCCATCTCTACTTTCCACAACGCGAAGACGCCGGATACTTCAACCTGGTGCGTTCGAGAACGCCGCCGAACGAGCCCGTCGATATTATTGCAACGCGCCGTCCCTATGACGATCCCGGTACAGATGACTTTTACTACCGGCTGGCGCCGATTGAAGAGACGATCCTGCACAAGACCCACATCACCTATGCGCTAGGGCCCGACCGCCTTGCCCGCTATCGCGTACTGTTTTTCAATGAAGAATGGAACATCGACGCTACGCCCTCTTATGAGCCTTCTGTCGCCTCGAACCCTTTCGCCGCCTTCGCCGCGATACCTGCCCGGGCGCGTTATGAATTCCTGCTTGACGACGCGGAATATTTTATCCGCACTTTCATTCGCGGCCCGGTCTGCCGCGGTCAGGTGGCTGTCAACGTCATCGAGGACCGCTTCTGGGTCATGTTTCTCGATCCGGACGCGGATCCCGCCGTGACGGACGCCGATTATCTGGCGGCGGCGACACCCTTTCTTGGACTTCCCGCAGCGCTTGCCGACGCCCCGCTACCAGAGCGTTTGTTTCCAAGCTACCTTGAGCATCACAAGACATATGAGGAGCTACGCGACAGCCGATATCGCGAAGCAGATCCCGAGAACAAAGGTCCTGCCGTCGACGACATATGGCTCGGCGAAACCGGCAGGGGGCCGGCGCTCCTTACCATCTTTCGTCATTTCGACAACGCCACCGTCGTCGGCGGTTTTGTCGGCGCTGCGCCGGAAACCGCATGGGTTATCGATTTCCCGACGCTTGAACGGATTTACTACAATCTCGTCGCCGGTTTCGACGTATTCGGCGCCGTCGAACACCAGATTGCGACGCGTGTTTATATGGATCTCCTGCGCATGGAAAGCGAAAGCCTGTTTCTGTCTTTCCTGCCTCCTGACATCAGGCGGCCGCTTCATGATTCCTGGTACCGGGGCGGGCATGCGAAAATCCGGACGCTTTATCACAAGCCGCCCATCGACATCGGTCGCGCGACGCAAGTTCCATATGCGACCGACGATCCGAAAAACGAATTCCTCATGAGCGCCCTGACGCGCGACCGAAGCGGCGTTGTAAAATCGGACGAAATCAATCGACACCGGAACGAAGGCTCAGGCGGCGCGCAGCACCGCGCACCTCTCGCGGCGCTATCATCGACGCAAGGTCCATGGGTTCGCTTTCTGCCGGACCTGGCTTACGTGCGGATCGTCCGCGCGGATGCCACAGACCGCATGGTTTCGCTCATCCATGACAAGGAACACACAAATGTCGCGTTTCTTTTTGGCGAAAACCTGCGGCGCGAACCGGAAAAGGATGCGGTCACAGTCGTCGACGGGCATATCGGCAGCTACCCGAATCTGTTTTTCGTGATCAGCGAATATGAAGAGGACGAATTCATTCAAAATCTGAAAGCCGTTCGTAACGAGAAAGCGTGGCTCGATTTTGTCGACGCCTATGGCGTCAGACGGTCAAGCCCAGTGTTTTGGGCGACTGCCGATTTTTTTCAGGATGTCGTTATGCGCGGGCCGGCGTCGTCCGGCGGTCTTTTAGACCTCAATCGTTACGCTGATCCGTAATGTTCAGCGCGCATCGTAAATTCATCGTTGAGACAAGCGATTATTCGGTCGCGCCCTCAACACGCGAGCCGTCCTCTTTAAACGATGCCAAGTAGGCGATCAGCGCCGCGCGTTCTTCCGCCTTCGGAATGCCTGCAAATCCCATAGTCGTGCCCGGCACGACCTCGCGCGGCGCTTTCAGGTACGCATCGAGATTTTCCACAGTCCAAACAAGGCCTTCAGCAGCCACCGTGTTCATGCCTGGGGAATATCGAAACTCTTCATTCTTCCCCGCGGCGCGCCCGACAACGCCATTCAGAGGCGGACCGGCGCGACGCTGAAAATTTTCGCCGACCATATGGCAAGCCTGGCATTTGACGAACGACCGTTTGCCGGCGGGAATGATGCTCATATCAGTGAGGGCCTTGGCGACTTCCTGTTCCGAAACCGCTTCTGGCGCAGCCGCCTCTTGCGCGGCTGCCGCTGTAAAAACCAACGCGGCGGCGCCAGCTGCGATCATTTTCAGCGTCAGGGTTCTTTGTTCCGTCATCAGCGTCTCCCAAATTATTGCATGCGCGAAATCGGCTGACGCCGGAGACATCAGCAGCGAACCGCTCATACGCGCCAAGCGCAACATTCCCTCACCATCATCTTGAGGAATTCTCAGCGCGCCATGAGACCGCCGCGCCGAAACGCGCGACCGGCCCGAAACTCTCCCGTCACAATGTCGCATTTCAAATCTGAGGGAGCAGCGGCGCTCATCCGTAAAGGAAGTCGTTCAGGCGCGGACCCAATGAAACCGCATCGAACGTCACGAGAAGGGGGCGACAATGCGCCATAATCAAAACTCCAATCATAGATCTCAGCTTCTTTTCGGCTCTTCGGCAATTATGTTTGTAATGATGACGACAACAGCGGCGGCGCAATCAAGCCACGTTTGTTCGGCCTGGAATGTCGACCGCAGCATCGAAGTGATCGCGCCTGCGTCGGGAATACCGGTCTGCGAAGTTCATTATCGCAAGCCCGATGAAAATGTTCCCGATCAAATGCTCTGGCGGTCGAGCAATTCCATGGCGTTCTGCGCCGACAAAGCGCAATCACTCATCGACAAATTGACAAATGCAGGATTTGATTGCCGCGAGGGCGCTTTGGCTGCGACAACCGCAACCCTGCAGCCGGTGACGGCGATCGACACGCCAACCCAAGTCGCCATGGCCAATCAGGACGCCGGACAAGCGCCAGCGGCGCAAAATCAATCCGCTCCGGATGACCGTCAACCGATGCCCATGGGCGGCGTTCCCTATCAACGGATCCCCGGTTGGGCGGACACCAGCTGGCACCTCGCCGGTTATGCCGACGCGACGTTTATCGTCTCCGACTTTGACGGCGAAACGACCGCCGACTTCTCTGCTGCGCGTTTCAACCCGGCGTTCCATTTCCAGTACAAGGATCTGATCCTGATTGAGGCCGAAGCCGAAATATCTGTCGACGGCGACGGCGAGACGGAATTCGAGTTGGAATACGCCCAAGCCGATATCTTTCTTCACGACAGCGCGACGCTGGTGCTTGGTCAGTTCTTAAGCCCTGTCGGTCAGTTTCAGGAAAGACTGCACCCGACCTGGATCAATCGCCTCGCCGACCCGCCTCCGGGCTTCGGCCATGACGGCGTTCAGCCGGCGAGCGACACCGGCGCGATGCTGCGCGGCGGCTTCTTGATTGGCGACGAAATGATCGCGACTTACTCTGTCGCGATCGGCAACGGCCCGCGTCTCAGCCATGAAGGCGGCGTCGAATTCGAAGCCAAAGGCGCCGACGATAACTCCAACAAGGCCGTCAGTGGACGGATTGGTTTTTTGCCGCTTCCTTATCTTGAATTTGGAGGTTCGTTTTTAGTTGGCGACGTCTCAGGATCGGCGGAATCCGAAGGGGGCGACGATCACGACGATGAAGCGCCGGTGGACGATCATGATGATGACGCCCCACTGCTGGACGATTTGGATGACCTCATGCCCACTAGTGCGAATGTCACTTTATGGGGCGCAGACGCCGCTTATACCCGCGGTCCCTGGGATATTCGCGGCGAATATCTCAACGCCAAGCGCGACCCGATGAACACGGCGTTTGAAGGGTCAACGGGCGTCACTGCCCTGCCCGAACTTGAGCTTGAGGCCTGGTATGCACAAATCGCCTATAGCCTGTCAGGCCTCACCGATCACAAAGTGCTGCAGCGCTTTGAACCGGTCGTTCGCTATGGTGAGTTCCGCATCACGGGTCTTGACGAACTCGCCGAAGAAGCGGCGGAAGAACGGCTCGATATCGGCCTCAACTACTGGATCGCGCCGTCGATCGTCGCCCGGGGCGTCGCGCAGCTGCGCGATTTCACGGCCCGGCACGATGATGAGCCGGATTCCGAAACCCGGTTTTTACTGCAGCTCGCCTACGGTTTTTAGCGCCCTTAAGGAAAGGCTTAAGTCATGAAGAAACCACTATTGATCCTCGGCGCCGCCCTTCCAATCATTGGCGGACTGCTCATAGTACAGACGACCGCACAGACAACGTCGCCTGCGCAGGAACAACCACAGATCGACGTCGGCGATTCGGCGGCGATCGCCCGCGGCGCGCAGGCCTGGGCCAATCACTGCTCCAGATGCCACAATCTTCGTTCGCCGAGCGAGCTCAACGCCGAATTATGGAGTGTTTCCGTGCAGCATATGCGTGTTCGCGCCAATCTCCCCGGCTCCGTCGCCGACGACATCAAGGCGTTCCTGATTTCGAGCGCCAGCGACGGCAGCGCCTACTCCGCAGCGCCTATACCGGGCGCATCGCTTTCCTCTTATGCGCATCTTAATCCGGGCGATCCGGTGCGCGGACTTGAAGTCTATTCGCAAACCTGCATCGCCTGCCACGGCGCTGACGGCAAGGGAGCGATCGAAGGCGTACCGGACCTGACATTGGCGGACGGCCGCCTCACCATTTCCAACGACGTCGTTCTCACAAACATCATCAACGGCTATCAAAGCGAGGGCTCGCTGATGGCGATGCCGGCCATGGGCGGCAATCCCGAACTTTCAGAACAGGACATGGCCGACGTACTGGCCTATATGCGAAAAGAATATAAAATTGAGGTGAATGACGAGAACTAAAGGCCGTTGCTACCGATGAAATGGACTGGCGGACTGGCGCTCGGCGACGGCTGGGCTTTTTACCGCGGGCTCGCCGGCGATAACGCCTTACACGCGCATTACGCCGTTCAACTAGTCGTCGGCGGCGCAACCCTTGCGTCCGCCCTCATCGACGGCGACTGTGTCATTGATGAGATAATCTTTATACCGTCAAATACGCGCCACCAGCTGGCGCCGCGGCCAGAACCGCTCGACATTTTATATGTGGAACCCGCCCTATTGGAAATCGGCGCCGGGGGTGAAATCCCGATAGACAGCGACTGCGCGGTCTTACTCTATCGAAAACTTGAGCAGGAATTGCATAGCGGCGCCAATGATATCAAACCTGCGCTTTTCGGCGCATACAAAGAAGCAAGAATTGTCGCTGCAATCGACATGATTGAGCAACGCCTTGACGCTTCGATCCGTCTTGAAGAGATTGCGTCCGCCTGCAACTTGTCGAAGAGCCGCTTTGCGGAACTCTTTCGGATGACAACAAGCCTTTCCTTGTGGCAGTTTGTTTTATGGCGCCGCCTGCGTCGCGCGATGCTCGCAATCGGCGGCGGTGACAGCGCCACCCGCGCGGCGCATTCGGCCGGCTTTTCCGACGCCGCGCATTTTTCGCGGACATTACGCACCATGTTCGGCGTAACCCCGCGCGACGTCATGTCGACTGTTGCCATCGATGATCCCGTTATTTCGTGAAAGCGCTCTAGGGCTGACGCAGAAAAGGCTGTATGAGCTGACGCAAATAGCCGGTCGGGTAATCCGGCTGCGCGCCAATGCCGAGCTCATCGGATGAAAATCTCTTGTCACGATCGTAATAGGCCGTGCCCAGCATTCTATCCCAAATGGTGGTAAACAATCCAAAATTAACATCGCCATCGCCTGCTTCTTTTAGATGATGAAAGCGATGTACGGGCGCGAGCGCCAGGAAATATTTAAAGGTGCCGATGCGCATATCGACATTGGAGTGCTGCAGCAGCAGCTGGATCGCAATTGCAAAGCCGAGCAGGAACGCGACGTCCAGCGGCATGCCCGCGAGCACAAGCGGCGTTACGCCGGCGACCAATTCAAACGCCTGGTGAAAGGGGTGTTTCATCAAGCCGTTAAAGCCATACATGCGCTTGACGCTGTGATGGACCGCGTGAAAGCGCCAGAGCAAGCGGTATTTGTGACTGTAGTAGTGCGCAAGGGTGACGCCAAAGTCCGCGACAATGACGGCGAGCAACACTTGGCCCCATAGCGGCCAGTGATGGGGCCATATGCCGGACCATGGAATGATCGCCGCGATAACCGGCAGGGATAAGACTGACGTCACATTGGCGCTTTCATTGACGACAAAATGGGCGACGTCGCGCGCCTTGTCGTTATGAGGTCGGTTCCAGTCGATCACGTAAGGCGCCCATCGCTCCAGTGTAAACGAAGACCATAAGGCGGCAACGAATAGAGGCGCCAGCGTCCAATGCGGCGCGCCGTTCGATATCAACCAGATCGCCGCCCCATTGAAGCCCAACAGCATGAAAGGTGCGTATAAGATTTTGACGATCCACATGGGCGTTCGGTCCTTTTGAAGCCTTTTCGAAAAACTAGGACAGGCCGACGGCGGCGGCTTGAATAAATGACCGGAAAGCGGCGGCGCCATGAAATTCCCGCCCCGCTGGCGCGCCTGAGGGATTGCTGAGTTTGATGCGTATTGAGCAATTGTCCTGCCTCCACGGTCGGGGCCAATAACGCCGATTCAATGGGGGTCGAAGGAACGTGCAGCACGCAATGAGCCATGGACCCGCGCACAGCGCGGAGAATGATCGCGCGCTCAAGATTTCCGGCTGGCTCACCGGCGTCTATTTCCTTATCGAACTCGCCATCGGACTCGCGACCGGATCCATCGCCGTTATCTCCGACGCGTTTCATACCTTCTCGGCGGTTGGCGGCGTCATTCTCGCCTGGGTCGCGGCGCGCATCGCGCGGCGTCCCGCGACGCTTGAACACACTTTCGGCTACGCCCGCGCAGAAATTATCGGCGCGATGCTGAACGGGTTTTTCCTCTTGGCGATGGCGCTCCTCGTCATCGTCATGGGATTGATGCGGCTGCGTGCGCCGATCGACCTGCCGACAACGCCGATGCTGCTTGCCGCCGCCGGCGGCATTACAACGGAAGTCATTTCGCTCGCCGTCCTTTTTCGCGGGCAGAAAGAAAATCTCAATATGAAGGGCGCGTTCTGGCATGTCATTCAGACGTTCATTGGCAGTATACTGATTGTTATCACCGCGCTGTTCATTCAGTTCACCGGATTTATGGCGATCGATCCGATTCTCGGGACTGCCTTCGGCGTTGTTTTGTTGCTCGCATCCGTCGGGATCATTCGCGAGTCGTTTGCGATCCTGATGGAGACCTCGCCCAGGGGTGTTGATATCGGCGCTGTGGTCGAAACCCTGCGCACCGTCTGGGACGTCGAGGACGTCCACCACGTTCATGCCTGGGTGCTAACCTCGAACCGGAATGTTTTTTCAGCCCATCTTCGCGTCAGTGACAATGACGCTGCCCCTGGCGTGCTCAAAAAAGCGCACAAGATCCTGCGCGAAAAGCACGGGTTTTACTTCTCCACCCTTCAGATCGAGACGGCCTGTCTCGACGAGAAAGGCGCCGAGGCCATTGATCCGCAAACCCCGCAATAAGGAGATCTTTGATCATGCGAAACTCTATCACAACGACTCTTTTCCCAGCCCTGGCGGCGGTCGCGCTTGCGATCTCGCCCGCCGCCGCGCAACACCAGCACGGCGAGGGCGAACACCAGCATAAAGGATCTGAAAAATCTGACGCCTCCATGGACATGCCTGGCCACCATATGAAAGACGGCATGCCGCATTTCATGAATGAAGGCGAGCACGCAACAGCGGTTGAGGCCGCGCTCACCTCTTATGCGGCGGCCGCCGCCGAAAACAGCGTCGAGGGCATGGCGGCGCACGTTCTGCAAACCGACGATTTTACGATCATTGAAGGATCCCATCCAAATTGGGGCTGGGTCGATTATCGCGACAACCACCTCGTTCCCGAATTTGAATCCGAAGACATCACGATCAATGCCTACGCCTATGATGACTTCCGAATTTCGGCGACGCCGATGATCGCTTATGCTACATTCAAGATTGCCCTTGAAGCGACCGTGCGGGGCGAGGATGTTGAGCGCAAGCGAATGGGTACGGCGATTTTAATCCGTACGCCCGAGGGCTGGAAAATCCGTCATCTCCATACCTCCTAACAGGCGAGACTGCGACGATGCGCACAAGCGAAACAAACATTGATGAATCCTGATACGACGCGCGTCGTCGCGGTCATGGCGCTGTGGGCGTCATGCTACCCTCTAATCACTCTCGGGCTCGATGATGCGCCGCATTTGACCTTCGCCGCCATGCGCGCCGTCCTTGCGAGCGGCGTGCTGCTCAGTGTCGCATTCTATCTGCGTCTGCCCATTCCACGCGAACCGCGGCTTTGGATGTGGCTCGCTATCGCCGGATTTGGCACGACAACGCTCGGTTACCTTGGCATGTTCCATGCCGCAGAATATGTCGCGCCGGGTTTTGCGACCATCATCACCAACACCCAGCCTTTGCTCGCCGCCATCCTCGCCTATTTCGTTCTGCAGGAACATTTGGGGACGAGAGCCCGTATCGGACTTCTTATCGGGTTTCTCGGCGTCGTCGTCGCGGCGGCCCCGCAGCTTACCGGCGGCGATGCTGGCGCGACGGTCAAAGGCATCGCCTTTATCTTGCTCGCAGCGATCGGAGTCAGTATCGGCAATGTTGCGATCAAGCGCATTGCGAGCGCGATCGCGCCGACATCCGCGATGGGATGGCAACTCCTGATCGGCGCTGCTCCCCTCGTGGTATTCGCCGCCGCGACCGAAGACCCCGGCGCCATAAGCTGGACGCCGGACTTTCTCTTCAGTCTTATCGGCCTCAGCCTTTTCGGCACAGCACTCGCGTTCTGGCTCTGGCAAACGGCGCTTACAAAAATGGATTTGTCACGCGCCAATGCGTTCAGCTTCCTTGTGCCATTCCTCGGGATATCGTTCGGCGCGATGTTCTTTGGCGAGCCCGTCACACTGAACGCCCTCGGCGGCGCCGCACTCGCCGTCATTGGCGTTCGCCTGGTCCTGGCGCGCTCTTCAAAAATTGGCCCTCAACATGAACCATAAACAACCACGCCGAGGAAAGCCCAACTACAAGCCGCCTTTGTCATACAAAGTTCTGACGCCGCTTTACGATCTTGTGATCGCTGCGCTGACGCGTGAGCGCGTGTGGCGCAAGGCGTTCATCCATGAGATTTCGCCGCAAACCAGTGATCATATTCTTGATATAGGGTCAGGGACGGGCAGCCTCGCGCTTGCGCTTCACAAGGCCGCACCGGGGATCCGCTATGTCGGCGTTGACCCGGATGAAGACGCAGTGCGCCGGGCGCGAAAGAAAACGGCGAAATTGAAATCGTCAATCCGCTTTGAAGTCGCATTTTTTTCCGCATCCCAAGCATATTTCGATGAACCGCCGCGCAAAATCGTCACAAGCCTGGTCCTGCACCAGGTTCCGGTGACGGAAAAGCAAAGAATTATCCAAGAGGTTTTCCAATTGCTGCCTGTTGGCGGCGCCATTTACATCGCTGATTATGGCCGGCAATCATCATGGCTTATGCGCTTGTTGTTTCGTTTGACAGTTCAATTGCTTGACGGCGTTGAAGATACCCAGCCAAACGCCGACGGGATCATTCCCGTCCTTTTGGAACAATCAGGCTTTCGTCATGTTGGCGAACCCGACAGGATCGCGTCGGCGACCGGCGTGATATCAATCTATGCCGGCGAGAAACTCGAACAAGCAGAAGAGGGATCATGAAGGACAATTACCAGAAAAACAGCCTCACTCTCGCGGGCGCCGTCGCCATGGGCACCGGCGTGATGATCGGCGCCGGCATCTTCGCGCTCACCGGTCAGGTCGCGCAATTTTCAGGACCCGCCTTTCCGCTGGCCTTCCTGATTGCGGCCTTCATCAGCGGATTTAGCGCCTACACCTATATCAAGATGTCGAACAAATACCCTTCAGCGGGCGGCATCGCTATGATCCTGCAAAAGGCGTATGGGCCAACCACGATTGCGGCGGCCAGCGCACTGTTGATGACCATGTCGATGGTCATCAATGAGAGCTTGGTTGCACGCACCTTCGGCGCTTACACGCTTCAACTGTTCGATGTCGAAAAGAACAGCGTGCTCGTCCCTATCCTCGCTGTGGGGCTGATCGCCTTTGCATTTGTTATCAATATTTCCGGCAACAAGATTATTGGCGGCGTGTCGAAAGTCGCCGCCGTTTTGAAAGTTGGCGGCATCCTGATCTTTGCTGGCGCAGCGCTGTGGGCCTCGGGTCTCTCCTTTGAAGCGGCAAGCAGCGCGCCCAGCAATGAGACGACGCCGGCCGGGTTTCTGGCAGGCGTTGCTCTGGCGATTCTCGCCTTCAAGGGATTTACGACCATCACCAACAGCGGTGACGAGGTGCAGAGCCCGAATAAGAATGTCGGGCGCGCGATTATGTGGTCGCTCGGAGTTTGTCTCATTGTCTATATGGCCGTCGCCCTGGCTGTCGGGTCGTCCCTCACCCTCGAGGAAATCATCGCCGCCAAGGACTTCTCGCTGGCCGAAGCGTCACGACCGGCCTTTGGCGATCTCGGCGTCGCGTTCACAGTCATCATTGCAATCATCGCGACAGCCTCCGGATTGTTGGCCAGCGTGTTCGCGGTCTCGCGAATGTTGGCAATGCTGACGGAAATGAACCTTATACCGCACAAGCATTTCGGCATGCCAGGCGGCATCCAGAAACACACTCTTGTCTATACAGTCTTCCTGGCGGCGTTTCTGGCGGCATTTTTCGATCTAGGCCGAATCGCCTCCCTGGGCGCCATCTATTATCTCGTGATGGATGTAATCATCCATTATGGCGTGCTGCGTTATTTGCGCGAAGATGTCGGCGCCCGCGCTTGGATCCTCATCTCTGCAATACTGTTCGATCTCTTGGCGCTCGGCGCATTTCTCTTTATCAAGGCCAGCGCTGATCCGGTGATCGTGGTGATCGCGATAGGCTCCATGGCTGCGATTTTTGCCTTCGAAGCCCTCTATCTTGGAAAAATTCGTGACAAGGAGGCGCCGGATCATGCGCACTCCCATTCCTGACAATAAGCGCACACGGGGTTCGTTATGATCTTCGCTATTGTGATCGTCGCTTTGACATTCGTTCTATCCGGCGCCTTGCATTACACAATTGTCTCCGGCGCCATTCGGCATCTTAGCGCAGTGAGCTATCATCGCGGACGAAAACTCGTTCTGGCGCTTTGCGTGTCAGGGATTGCCCATATCGCAGCTGTTGTGCTCTATGCCGCAGCGTATGGCATAGGCCGGGCTTTGAACATTGGCGAGCTGAGCGGCGGCGCATCCGGCTCGGCAATGGATGTGTTCTACTTTTCACTCGTCACATACACCTCACTCGGCCTTGGCGACATCGTACCAATGGGGCATCTACGCCTTATTGCAGGCATCGAGGCGCTGAATGGGTTTTTATTGATCAGCTGTTCGGCCGCCATGCTCTTCCTGTTCATGAGCGGTCAGTACAAGGCGGAAGAACAATGACCTAGCTGACGTATTTCTCGCGGCGCGCCGCACAGAAACGATGCGCGACGCTTCCCATTCATGATGAAATAATCATCGCATTGTCCATCGTCTGGAAGAAGACGATTTGATGACAGACTATTTGAAGCCCTATGGGCTGATCGGCAACGGCAGCGTCTTCCTAGCAGGGGCGATCGCGGGTTGAGCGCGACTGAAAAGCCGCCGCTCAACTCAAAACAAGACCGCTTTCATCCTCAGAAATGAAGCCAACGCCGAAAACCGTGAGAAAGCGAGCGACCTGATCGACCGCGAGATGTCGGTTAGCTGTGAGACGGCAGCAAATGGCGAGAGGGACAAACGCCTCAGGCCCGTAAGCATAGGTTTGAGAGGTTCCGCGCCCGCCGCAACGGACCGCGAACCGTCGCGCGTCGGAGACTTATGATATGCCGTTCTTGAAATTCGTTTTTTCGTCGGCCGGCGCTCTCATCCTCGCGGCCTGCGCAACGGTCGGGCCCGACTATGCCGCGCCGGATCCGGCCGGCCTTGCGACGTCCGACTTACAGGTCGATGGAGCGGCCAACAGCATTGATCGCGAGCCGGCGCAACGCTGGTGGGCAGCGCTTGAAGACGAAACCCTCAACAGGCTGATTGAAACCGCCTTCAATGAAAATCGGGACTTGCGTCGGGCGGCCGCGAATGTCGAAGCGGCGCGGTCGCTCCTAAATCTCGAACGCGTCAATTTGCGGCCGACCGGCGAAGCGCGCGCCGCCTATCAACGCCGAAGGCTCACTGGCGCCGCCTTCGGCCTTGACGAACTTGACTTCGACGACGCCGAGTTTTTCGACATCGGCGTTAACGCGGCGTGGGAGCTCGATTTTTTCGGGCGCGTACGGCGCGCGACCGAGGCTGCTCTCGCGGGCGCGCAGGCCGCAGAATATCTCCGCCGGGACGCGCAGGTGCTGATCGCCGCGGAGACCGCCCGCGCCTATATTGAGTATCGCGGCGCCGCGCTTCAACTCGACGTCGCCAAACGAAACTTGAGCGTTCAGCGCAATTCAGCGCGGCTGACGCAACGGCGTCTCGACGAAGGCCTCGGCTCGCGTCTCGACGTCGCTCGGGCCGAAGCCCAGGCGAAAACAACCGAGGCCTCCATTCCGCCCCTGGAAGCGGTGCAAATCGCCGCCGCCAACAGGCTTGCGACGCTCACCGGCGCAAATGTCAACGATGTGTTATCGGCATTAGCCAAGGGCGAACAAGCGCTGCCGACGCCGCCTGACGCGCTGCCCATCGGGGATATCGAGGCCCTCCTTCAGCGCCGCGCAGACATCCGCGCCGCCGAGCGCACCCTTGCCGCGGCGACAGCCCGCATCGGCATCGCGAAGGCTGAATTCTTCCCGCGCGTCACGCTCGCCGGCGGCGTTAGCCTCGCAGCCCAGGATCTCGCAGGTGTCGGCGGCGACGGATCGATCGGCTATGGCGTCGGCCCGACGATCACATGGTCCGGCTTCGATGTTCCGCGCGTCAGAGCACAAGTTAAAGCGGCTGGCGCCAATGCTGAAGCGGCGCTCGCCGCCTACGAACAATCCGCATTGGTTGCGCTTGAGGAAACCCAAACGTCGCTCGCAGCATATGGCCGCGAACGCGTACGGTATGACGCGCTTGCGTCCGCAGCTGCGAAAGCGCGCGAGGCGGCGGCGCTCGCCCGGCAACGCTACGATGTGGGTGCGGATGATTTTCTGACGGTGCTCGACGCCGAAGGGCGATTGCTTGCGGCAGATGCGGCGCTGGCCGCCAGTCAGACGACAGTGACGGCGAATTTCGTCCGTGTCTACCAAGCGCTCGGCACCGGGTGGAGCGCCGAATGACAGCGTTCATCACCGTATTTTTGACAGTATTTCTTGCTGAACTGGGCGACAAAACGCAACTTGCAACGCTTATCTACGCGACCGACGCCGATCGTCCCCGCTGGCTTGTTTTTACTGCAGCCAGCCTCGCGCTCGTCGTCTCCTCGGCCCTTGCCGTCGCCCTTGGCGGCGCAGCGGAACGATGGATGACCTTTTTGCCGCTGAAACTGATCGCTGGCGTCGGATTTCTCCTCATCGGCGGATGGATGATTTTTGACCACGTTCTGGCTGCCCGCTAGCCGTAAGCCAAACGTTTGCGACGACAGGCTTCATTCGTGTTTCAAGCGCGTGGCGCCGGGTGGCGAACCATCAATTCGTCGTAATCATTTTCCTCAGCCTCGGGAAAAGCGCTGGCTGTTAGGTCTTTGCGCGCGCCCGTGGATGGCGCGCCACCGAAGGGTCGTTTTACAGCCGGTTGCCTTCTTATTGCGCAGCATCGGCGTTAGCCGCGGTTCAGGATATTTTTTAGCAATCAGCGATTGCTGACTATTTTTTGCTGTCAAAGAAAAGGTATTTCACAAACGCCGCGATCCCTAGGATCAGGAACGCCAGCACCAACAGTGAGACGACACCGCCGAAGGGTCCCATCATCATCCACCCATCTGTCATTATGTGGTTGCGATCCATGTCGCGCCTCCTTTGTAGATATTCCCGCATTACTCGCACAGCGGTTTTTCGAAGAGCCTGCGCGGTAGGGCAAGGCTTCCGACCTTTGGGCCTGACTCTAATCCCTACAGTCGCTAGAGGGTCAAATGGCTATCCTCGAGCGCGGTCAAACTCATGATCGGCAAGCGACGCCAGGATCGTGCAGGACGCGACCTTCTCGCCGTCGCAGGCGGCGATCATTTGCTTCAGCTCGGATTCCAAAGCCCTCAGCCGTTTCAGACGTTGACGCACTTCGCCGAGTTGGCGTCGCGCAATGACGTCGACCGCGGCGCAATCGTCGCCGGGCGCAACCTGAAGAGCAACAAGTTCTCGAATGGCGTTGACGGGAAAGCCAAGCTCTCTGGCGTGGCGAATGAAGATCAAGCGCTCAACACCTGAGTGATCATAGACCCTTTGACCGCTCTCCGTGCGGTCCGGCGGCGCCATCAGACCGATCGATTCATAATAACGAATTGTCGTAACCTTGACGCCAGCGGCCTTGGACAAACCGCCTATGGTCATCGCCTTCACGGGCATATCCGGATCCTCTTGCCTCTATAGTCGCTGTAGACTGTAGGATGTCGGTCAGACATTGCAAACCGATGAAGGAACCTCCAATGGCCGATGACTGCGGCTGCACCGCCGACGAAACCCTCGTGGTGAAGTCGCCGGGATATCGCCGGGCGTTGTGGACCGTTGTCGCCCTCAATATCGGCTATGGGGTGGTCGAACTGGCCGGCGGGTTTCTGTCAAACTCGCAAGCGCTCAAAGCCGACGCCCTCGACTTCATTGGCGACGGATCGATCACCTTCATCGCGATACTGGCGATAGGCTGGGCGCTCGTCTGGCGCGCCCGCGCCGCGCTGTTACAAGGCTTGTTCCTGCTTGGCATGGCCGTCTGGATTGTCATTGAGACGGTGATCCGCATCTTCAATCAGGCGACGGTCGAGCCAGGCATGATGGGCGCCTTCGCGCTCGGCGCCTTGATCGTCAATGTCGTAGCGGTCCTGCCGCTTCTGCAATATCGCAAGGGCGACGCAAACATGCGCGCCGTCTGGTTGTTCTCGCGCAATGACGCGATCGGCAATGTTGCGGTCCTGATCGCGGCGGGACTGGTCGCGGTGACCGCAACGCCGTGGCCCGATCTAATCGTCGCGCTCATGATCGCCGGCATTTTCTTGCATTCCGCCTGGGGGATCATGACGCAGGCGCGCTCGGACCTGCGTCAGGCTGCGCGGCAGGGCTTCGCAGTGAAAGAAGGTCCGGAGACGGAGAAACCCTGATGATCTCTCCTGGTTTGAAAGAACCGTCCGTTATCAGACGCGTTGGACTGTCCTGCGCGGCATTGGTTTTGGTCGTTGATATCGTCACAAAACGCATGGCGGAGGGGCTTTCGCCGGATGCATTGCCCATTGCAATCACCCCGTTTCTCAACGTCGTTCTGGTGGGTAATCGCGGCGTCAGTTTCGGCTTACTGACCTCCGACAACAAGTTTGCCCCTTTTGTGCTTGCTGGTTTAGCGATCTTGATCATCGCCTTTGTTCTTCGCCAGCTTTGGAAGGTTCAAAGCCGCACAGAGGCGTCGGCGCTTGGATTAATCATTGGCGGCGCCATCGCGAACGCGATCGACAGGATAGGTGACGGCACGGTTACGGATTTCATCGATTTATATGTTGGCGGATATCACTGGCCGTCATTCAATTTTGCGGATGCCGCCATTACTGGCGGCGTTTTGATCTGGGTTTTGTTTAGCCGAGCAACCGGACTGGTTCGCCAAACCAAGGCCTCAAACTGATCGAATGAAACACCCAGACCGTCCCCGCTTCCGCCTACAGATCAGCGCTTTGGCATAAAAGGCGGGCGCGCCGCTGGCTCAATGATCGATATGGCGAGAGCCGAAGCCCGGCTAAGAACGAAACCGCTGACGGAGGCGGATGCGTTCGCCCGCAAGCCGGCAGCCATCGACTATCTATGATCGTTATGGTCCGGCTCAACAGCGGTCTGTTGATCATCCGCGTCACTACGAATTGCGGCGTCTGTCGATTCCATACTATCCATGGAGCATTGGTCGATATCGGCGGCGGCGAGTTTCATGGCTTCAACATGTAATTTCGCCATGCATGCCTTGTGGGTGTCTTCATCTTTTTCCAGCGAGCACATCCACGCAATTTTGTCGCTCTTTCCTCTTTCGATCTTCAGCAAAAAATGAACACGCTCGCCAAAGGAAAATTCTTCGAGATTAACGGAAGCCAATACATCAAATGTCATGACCATCTCGTCAAAGCCGACTGAATGGGCTGGCCTATGCATAATGTCGACTGTTGAATGTTTGATATTGACCGCCCTGACGACGCCTTCGCCGATTGGAATATCGCAATGGATAGACGTGTCCAATTGCGGATCCGCATGCGGATCAGGGGTCGATTGCACCAAGCCTGCCCGGGCCGGAGAAACCGCTGCGACGACGGCGATAATCACGGCGATAACGAAGCGCTGTTGTTTCATTTCACCTCCCAAAAACCAGCGAAGAAAATCGCACCTGCGGAAAAAGAGGGCCTTCCCTTCCTACAGACGCGATGCAACGATATCCAAACTCCTTACGTCATCAGAACCAAAGTCTCAGCCCGGCGACGAACGACACCGCTGACGGATCCTCTCCGTCCGCGCGGACGAAATCCGCCGTCTCGCCGACAGCACGCTCCCAGGAGACGCCAATATAGGGGGCGAACTCGCGTTTGATTTCGTAGCGCAACCGCATGCCGGCTTCCGCCGTTGAAAGTCCCGAACCGACGCCGTTCTCAGGGACGTCCTGTATGGCGAAGTTAAGCTCCGTTCGCGGCTGGAGAATAAGCCGCTGGGTGAGCAAGAGTTCATATTCTAGTTCGATCCGCGCAGAGACGTCGCCCTCGCCGCTGACAAACGCCGCCGCGTCGACCTCAAACAAATAAGGCGCGAGCCCCTGCACGCCGAAGACGCCGAAGGTCCGGTCATCGCCCGGCGCAAAGTCATGCCGTACGCCCGCTTGCACATCGAAATAACGGGAGATGCCGCGGGACCATAACGCCTGCACTTCCGCGTCTTCGAATTCGTCGGCGTCGAACGAATATTCACCCTCGGATTTGATCCAGAGCTTGTTCTTGTCGCCGCCATACCAGCCTTGGGCGTCCCACAAAAACTGGGGCTCGCCTTCATTCGTTCTGTATTCGAAGCGGTCCGCCTGAACAAAGTATGTGGTGTACGCGCCGTGTTCTTCCTGAACCGCCGCGCGCGACGCCGCCATTTCTTCGCGGCCCCAATATTCGTCCGCCTGCGACCAGCCGCGCTCAGACGTCTGCCCTTCTTCTTTTTGCGTTTCCTGCGCGAAGCCCTGCGGCGCGGCGGCGAGAAGCGCCGCGAGCCCAAGACCCGTACGGATCATGTTCTTTGAGAAAGCCATTAGTGCTTGCCTCCATGACCCATCTTGGAGTGGTCCATGTCTTCATGGCCCCCTTTATCATGATCCATGGCGTCATGGTCCATTGAACCATGGTCCATTTTCTCATGATCCATAGCGTCATTCATCGCCATCCGTGGGCGGATGGAAACGACCTGCATCATCCCGGCATGCATGTGCATCAAAAGATGGCAGTGGAACGCCCAATCCCCAACATGGTTTGCCGTGACATCGTAAGAAAGCTTTTCGCCCGGCTTGACGATGACCGTGTGCTTTCGAGGTCGGTGATCGCCGCCGCCATTCGCAAGGTCGAAAAACATGCCGTGCAAGTGAATCGGATGCGACATCATGGTGTCGTTGACGAGGGTCATGCGCACGCGCTCACCTTCGTGAAAAACGATAGGATCGACGACTTCGGAAAACTTCACGCCGTCGAAGGACCACATATAGCGCTCCATATTGCCGGTGAGGTGCAATTCGACCTCGCGGCCCGGCGGACGCGTATCCGGGTTAGGCTCAAGACTGCGAAGATCGGCGTAGGTCAGCGCCCTGTGCGGCACGTTTTCGAGGCCCAGGCCCGGCTCATTGAGGCGATAGACCGGCGCCATCGCGACCATATCGACGCCGACGCCGCGTTTATGATCGTGACGCTGCTCCGTTGAGGTGGTCCCTTGACCGCCCATATCGTGGCCGGCGTGTTCGTCTTCCTGCTTCGGCTCGTGTCCCATTGCGCCATGATCCATAGATCCGTGATCCATTTCACCGTGGTCCATCTCGCCATGATCCATCCCCGACGACACTTGTTGATCATCGGCCATGGAGCCATGATTTCCATGATACGCCATGCCCATATCACGCATGGTCAACGTCGGACGTTCGCGCAGGGGCGGCGCCTCGGCGCGCATGCCTGGACGCGGGCCCAAGGTCGCGACGCCCATGCCGGACCGGTCGATCGACTCCGCGACGAGCGCGAAGGCGCGTTCCTCCTTCGGCTCGACAATGACGTCATAGGTCTCGGCAACGCCGATCTGGAATTCGTCAGTTTCAACCGGTTGCACATTGAGACCGTCCGAGGCGACCACGGTCATCGGAAGATCCGGGATGCGGAAATTGAATATCGTCATCGCCGAAGCGTTGATGATGCGCAGGCGAACCTTTTCGCCCGTATTGAATACGGCGTTCCAATTGTCCGCTGTCGAATGGCCGTTGATGAGGTAAGTGTAGGTAGCGCCAGTGACGTCCGCGATATCGGTCGGCGACATGCGCATCGCGCCCCACATGGCGCGGTCCTCAAAGGCGGCGCCAAGCCCGCGCTTGTCGGCTGCTTCCAGAAACTCCGGCACGGTGCGTTCCTGAAAGTTATAAACTTCGCTGTTCTTTTTAAGCTTCGCAAAGACCCGGTGCGGGCTTTCAAAACTCCAGTCCGACAGCACGAGCACATATTCCCGGTCATAGGCGACCGGATCGGCGCCTTTCGGATCGATGATCAGCGGACCGTAATGGCCAAGCTGTTCCTGCAGGCCCGAATGGGAATGATACCAATAGGTTCCATTATGGGGCAGCGTGAATTTGTAGGTGAAGGTCTCTCCCGGCTTGATGCCGGGGAACGCGACACCCGGCACGCCGTCCATGTAAAACGGCACCAAGAGCCCATGCCAGTGGATCGACGTATCTTCGTGCAATGTGTTGGTCACATTGATCGTGATGTCGTCGCCTTCGCGAAACCGGACGAGCGGCGCGGGCAACGTGCCGTTCGTCCCGACCGCCTCGCCGGCGCGGCCGTCGATGCGCACCGGGAATTTGCCGATCGTAAGGTCGAAGCGCGTGCCGGTGAGAGCGGGAAGTCCGAGATTGCCGGCGCTTGCCGGTTTGGCCCAGGCAGGCAAAAGCCCGGCGCCGCCTAACGCAAGGCCGCCTAAACCAGCGGTTTGAATGAGTTTTCGTCTGCTAAACATGCTTACTGTTTCCGAATTCAGGGTCATTTAAGTGGAACGGTCTGGTGTGACGACGCGCGCAACAGGACGGAGGGAGTCCGTTCGCGCGTCGCCCGGGTCACTGGTCGTCAATGCGTATACGCGCATAACGACAAGAACCCTCTCGCGCCTATTGCCGGCGCAGGGCTGCGACAGCTATCAGGTCAGAAGACGTATTTTGAGCGTGACCGGCGTTTCGCCCGGCGGGCCGCGTCGTCGAAAGGCGACCGGCTTGGCGTTTGGAACACCGATTGCCGGCGCAAACTGGTTCGCCACTGCGGCAATCGCTTTGGCGCCCGGCTTGGGGGCCGGCGATGCGATAAACTGGACTTTCGCTGACCCCTTGAAAGCCGCCGACGCGGCGCAGTGTTCACAGCCACTGTGGGCGTCGTCATGTGGTTGCGGATTTTGGTCCGGCACGTGACGTTCGCCTAAAGCGCCATGGCCCGCATGCGCCATCTCAGCATGTGAAAGGTGGGGTTGTTGACCATCTCCGTGGCCGGCCGCCGCGATTTGTGAAAGGCAAGCGCAAGCAACATGACCCGCGCTTAGCACAAGCGCGAAGAATGCGATAAAAACCGTCCTTACAGCCGCATATGTCATGCGTTCAGTGTCACAAGCTTGACCAATCTTTCATATGCTCTCATCTATACTCTATACAGGTATAAATCAATGAATGGTCAAGCAGCGACAATCAGACGTTTGAAACGCATCGAGGGCCAGGTGCGCGGGATCATGCGCATGCTCGAAGATGAGCGCGATCTAGTCGATACCCTTCATCAAATGCAGGCGATCAAATCAGCGCTCGCCCGCGCGGAAAGTGAAATCCTCAACGTTCACGCCGCTAACAGCGTGGAAGCGGCAATCGCTGCACGGAGCTCCAAGGCTCAAAAGGAAACCGTCTCGGATCTTGTCGATTTGTTCGATAAGTTGAAGCGTTAAGCTTGCTCCGCCCGAGCGGCGCGCTCGTCACAATCTTGTTATCTCTTTTTCCAGACCCGGCGTTCGCTTTGGTCAGCCGAGCCGCAGCGGCGGCGGCGCAAAGCCCGTGCGGGGCGTCCTGAATGCCTGTCGCACAGCGATTAGGACCGGCGCCGAGATCAGCGAGATCCACGGCCGCCAAGGGATTTTACAATCTCATGCGTATTTGCGTCATATGCCTCGCCCGAATCCGGATTGAGGCGGCGAAAGCCTCGGAGGATTTTTGAACCATGGCCGATGCAGACTGGCGCGCCGGATTTGGCGTTATCGCTCACTCCGATGAAACGCTGGCGCGGCTCGACGCGCTTTTGGAACGGGCCGCGATGGGCGATCTTGCTGTCAGTGAAAATGAAGCGTGCGAAATTTTCGCGGCTACAGACAGACTCACGAATGCCGCGATGCGAATCGTCGCGCATATGACATACGCTCATCGCGTGGATCAATCGGGCGCGCCTCTGCGGCCCGAGGACTTCAAGCGCGAGCCACAGGGCCACACCGGCGGATCGCTCAATATGGCGATCGGTTTTGCCGGATACCTCGCCGCCAACGCGCTCTCCGGACACACGCGCGCCTGGACGCTGGGCCAAGGCCACTGCGTTGCGGCGATTGAAGCGATCAACACGCTTACCGGCGATCTCTCCAAGTCGCAGCTTGGGCGATACGACCGAAGCGAGGCTGGTCAAAGCACACTCGCCAATGATTTTTATAGTTACGCTATTACGCCGGATGGACAGCCGGCCATCCCGCTTGGCAGCCATGTTAATCCGCATACGGCGGGCGGGCTATCCGAGGGCGGCTATCTTGGTTTTACAAGCCTGCAATATGTCCACATGCCCCTACGAGGCGAACGCCTGGTCGCGTTCCTGAGCGACGGCGCCTTCGAAGAACAGCGCGGAGCCGACTGGGCGCCGCGTTGGTGGCGCGCGGAAGACTGCGGATTCGCGACGCCCGTCATGGTGCTGAATGGCAGACGCATCGAACAGCGCACGCAGATTGGACAGGAAGGCGGCCTTGACTGGCTCGTGCAGCATCTTGAGCTATCGGGATTTAACCCAATCATCGTCGATGGTCATGATCCGCTCTCCTATGCCTGGGGATTGCTGGAAGCCGACGCACGGCTCGCGGCGATCGCTGATAGCGCTCCATCCTACCCCGCACGCCTGCCCTATGTGATCGCGCCGTGCGAAAAAGGATTTGGTTTCCCCGGAGCAGGCGCCAACCGAGCGCACAATCTGCCCCTCGACGGAAATCCGGCCAACAATGAAAAAGCGCGCAACGAGTTCAACGAAGCCGTTCGTGCGTTGTTCGTCGAACCCCACGCTCTGCAACAATCTGCCAACACGCTCGCCACCCATGCCAGCCAATCGCGCCCGCTGGAAAGCCGCAACGCGCTGGCGACACGCCGGGTCACTTCGCCAACACTCCCGCCCTTGCAAGAAATTGAAACGCGCCTCGCGACGGCTCGGTGCGCCATGGACGCTATCGACCAGGAATTTGTGGCGATCGTCAAAAGTAATCCAAAGCTGCGCGCCCGCGTCGCGAACCCGGACGAGTTACGCAGCAACCATATGCCGATCACGCTCGAAACGCTCCGCCATCGGGTAAATGCGCCCGAAGACGGCGCGCCGGAGGCGGTAGACGGCGCCATCATCACCGCCCTTAATGAAGAAGCGGTCATCGCCGCCGCCCTTGGCAACAAGGGCGGGCTCAATCTCGCCGTCAGCTATGAAGCCTTCGCCATGAAAATGCTTGGCGCGCTGCGACAAGAAATCATTTTTGCGCGCCGGCAAAAAGAGCTGGGCCGCGATCCTGGCTGGATCAGCATTCCGTTAATCGCGACATCGCACACATGGGAGAACGCAAAAAATGAGCAATCCCATCAGGATCCCACTCTGCCAGAAGCCTTGCTGGGAGAAATGTCGGACACCTCGCGCGTAATCTTTCCCATCGACACGGCGAGCGCGGTTATAGCGCTGCGCGAAGTCTACAGCGGCCATGGCGAGATCGCTTGTCTGGTGACGCCTAAAGGTCAGACTCCAAACCGACTAAGCCATGAAGGGGCGGTTTTTGGCGTGCAGACCGGCGCCGTCCATCTTGCCGGCAATCCGGCCAACGCGCATATGCAACTTGCAGCGCTTGGCGCCTACCAGGTGAGCGAAGCGATAGCTGCATGCAACCGCCTCACCTCCCGCGATGTGCCGACATGCGTCACCGCCATCCTCGAGCCCGGTCGCTTGCGGACGCCGCGCGATCCGCTGGAGGCGGCGTTCGTCCTCGATGACGATCTCTTGGCGGCCCTTTTTCCCGCCGATATCGCTCGTGTGCTGATCACTCACACCCGGCCCGAACCGGTGGCAGGCCTGCTTCGGCGTCTGGACGCCGGTCCGACTCGTTTGCGTACGCTGGGCTATCTCTCCCGCGGGGGCACCTTCGACGTCTTTGGCATGTTGTTCGCGAACCGCTGCACCTGGGCGCATATCGTCGAAAGCGCCGCCGCACTATTGAAACTTCCGCTTTCGAATTTCCTCAGCGTCGAAGAACAAGACGCCCTCCACGGCCGCGGCGATCCCCGACTGCTCGAATTTGAAAGCGCGCAAGAACAACGGCGAGACTGACGGTGAGACGCTGCAGCCTCACAATTCAGGGGCGTAACTCTGGCCGCCCGTCAACGAACCGGCCGTCCGCTATGCGCGTGAGCGCTAAAACGAACCACTATTAGACGCAAAATGCTCGATATTTTCACCGAACCGAAACATCGCGCAGAAAACGCACCGGCAATCCATCTCCATACAGAAGTTATGGGCGATGGCGACGAAACGCTTGTCTTTCTCGCCGGGCTCGGTGGAACGACGCGTTATTGGTCGCCAAGGATCGCGCGTCTTGCCGACAAGTACACAATTGTACTCGTCGATTTGTTAGGCTTCGGCGACTCGCCAAAACCCTGGATCCGCTACAGCGTGGAGCGCCACGTCGATGCGCTTCACAATACGCTTGCGCCCTTGGGCCCAATCACGCTCATAGGGCATTCGCTAGGCGCGTTGTTGACGCTTGCCTATGCGGCGCGGTTTCCGCCCCAGGTCAATGGCATGGTCTTGATGAGCCTGCCTTACTTCGGCTCCAAAGCATCCGCCTACGACTATTTCAAAAAAAGAGACGCCGGCGGCGAAGTGCGCGCCCTGATAACGACCAATATGGCGTTGACCATCGTTACTTGCATTCTCACGCGCCGCGTATTCGGTAAGATTTTGCCGTATCTCATTCGCGACATGCCGAAAGAAATTGTCGCCGATTTGGTTAAACACACCTGGCGTTCGTCGACATCATCGCTTTGGGAGGTCGTTTATCGCTATGACGCGCTTGACGACATTCGCAAAATCCCGTCGCGCATAAAGGTGGTGTGTATTCATGGAGGCGCTGATACGACCGCGCCGCCTTCTTCTCTTGATATCATCAGCAGACATCAACCGGAGTGGAATATTGAGATGATGCAGGACGTTGATCATCATCCGTTTCTCCGAAACACGCAACAATGCATAGATTTAATCGAAGCCGTCGCCACACGGAGTGGAACGACATGACGACTGCCGTCAGCGCTTCCATTCCGCGGCGAGAGCCGAACCCATCAACGCGCTTCTAAGCCTTTAAAAGGAAACGCACACTCTCCGCAAGAAGCGGACTAACATCGGGAGCATTGCTTTCGTGAGCGATCGTGTTCGTTGTTACAATTTGCCCGGCCCCCGCAGCAATAAGATCATCAAAGGCATTGCCCGCGAAGACAGCATGGACGCCGATACAGATCGGCGGCGCCATGCCCGCCGCCCTCAGATGACCGACCGTCTCGATCATCGTGCGCGCCGTTGAAATAATGTCGTCGACCAGGACCGGCGTGTGTGAGCGCCATTGCTCCACATTGGGCACGCTCACTTCAACATCGCGATCGCCGCGCCGGGTCTTTTCAAGTACGAGAAAGGGCGCATCCGCGGTTTTTGCCGTTTCTGAAACCCACTGCTCGCTCTCGCTGTCGGGACCGACAAGAACGGGATTTTTGACATGCTCCTTAATCCACGCCGAAACGACGGGCGCCGCATGCGCAACGAAGGCGGGAACGGAATAAACGTCAGACAATGACGTAATCCGGTGCAAATGAGGGTCAATGGTCACGATCCAGTCGATCCAGGGGCTAAGCGCCGCAGCGAAATGTTTCGCGGTTACGCCCTCTCCCGCCTGAAACCGCTGATCCTGCCGCATATAGGCAAGATAGGGCGCAACCAGCCCTACTGTCTTCGCACCATTTTCACGCGCCGCCGCAGCGGCGAAAATCAACGGCAAGAATTTGTCGTCGGGCCGGTCAAGCGCACAAATCAGGACAACATCGCGCGCCTCTACGCTGGTCTCATATCGAACGTAACTCTCACCGTCAGGAAAACGCCGTATATGGATCGTTCCGACCTCGCCGCGGAGCGTTTCGGCGAGCGGGTCCGCAATCCGCTCACTACTGAACAATGGAACAAGAAGAGGGCGCATCGCTAAGCCTCAATTTCAAAAATCGGTGGGTGACTGTTTATAAACTCAAGTGCGTAGTCCATTTCTCCTCGCGTCTGCGCATGCAGAATAAAGAGCGGCTCTGACACCTCGACGCGCTGACCGAGAACCCCGTGCAATTCAATGCCGGCCGCTTTCGCATCCGGCGCGCCTGCAAGTTTCGCCGCTTTTGAAAGGCGCCGGTTATCAATCGCCGAGACCATTCCTCCCCGTTCGGCCAGAATCGGATGCTGATAGGTTGAACTGGGCGGCTCCCGCATGCCGCCTTGCGCGTCGCAAATCGCCTGGAACTTCGACCATGCGCGACCGTCCGCAAGCGTCGCTCTCGCCGCGCGCGCGCCGTCGCCGCTCGATACGGCGCCGCTGAGCTCTAATAACGCGCCGGCAAGTGCGACCGCTCGTTGTTTGAGGTCGTCAGGCGCGTCCGCTTCCTGGCGCAACACTTTCAGGACATCTTGCGCCTCTAGTGCGGGGCCAATGCCGCGCCCGACCGGTTGACGGCCGTCGCTTTCGACGACCCGCGTTTTTATCCCAAGCGCCTCGGCCGTTTTCAACAGACTGGTCTTGAGAGAAACCGCGTCGTCGTCGGTTCTCACTTATGCCGTCAAGCCTACGGGCATATCGATCACCAGATGCGTTGCGCCCGCCGCCGCTTTCTTTGACAGAACGGAGGCGACGAGTTGTCCCTCGCTATCGATATCGAGCGCGCGCTCAACGCGGATCAGCGTGTCGTCGGCGGGGCTCAGATCAACCGCCCCGCCCCACACGATGCAGCCGCCTTCCTTCTCCACTACCCGTCGCATCGCGTTCAGATCAAGGTCGACAGGCGCGAGCGTTTCCATCGTGTCCGCAGTACCGGCCGGCGAGGTGATTGCGCGGGACGACGTCTTCGGCATCGTCAGGCCGCACGCGGCAGCAATCGCCACAATGATCGGCGTCGTTCGATTGCCCGGAAGACCGCCGACACAATGTTTGTCGACGATTAGGGGCGCGCTCCAATCAAGACGCTTGCCGGCCGCGACCATGGCGTGGGTCAGGTCGATGACCTCGCGCTCGTTCAGGCCGCGCGCCGCACACGCCGTGATAAACGATGACAGATGAATATCGGAATAGCGTCCTTCGATAATGTCGGCCATGATCTCGCCAAGCGCGGCGTCACCAAGCTCGCGACCATAGACTTTCGCGCGAAGATCGCTCAATGAATCGAGCGTGCGCGCGTGAGAAACGCGCAGCGAAGCGCCCTCCCCGCAATCAAGCCGCCGCCAAGCCGCCTCCGACAATCCGGCCTCGCCGGGCGCCAGAAGATCTCCCGTGACGAAATTAACGGTCGCGATCACAAACGCATTGTCGGTTGCGACGCGAATCCTCGCTTGCGCGGAGAACCCCTCCGCGCGGCAGACATGGCAATCTTTGCGCATGTAAATGACGGCTTCCTGATGCGTTTCGATGCCGAGGCGCCTGGCGTGTAAAATATTCGATGCTTCGGACGTCACAGGCGCTTCCCCTTGTCTTGCGTTCATTAAATCACCCTGGTCCCTACTCAAGATCAGCCCGGTCGTTCATCGCTGGCGCGATACAATCCCAACCGAGTTCTTCGCTGATGCGCCGCCGCAATGCATCCGAAGCAAACGGCTCGCCATGGGTGACGAAGGTCCGCCGCGGCGGCGTTTCGATGTTCTTTACCCAATCGAGAATCTGTTCGGCGTCCGCATGGGCCGACAACATATGGAGATTGTGAACCTCCGCGCGGATGTTGACATAGGCGCCATGAATCTTGACCGCCTGAGCGCCGCCGACAATCGCCGAGCCCCGGGTTCCTCCCGCTTGAAAGCCGGTGAACACCAAGGCGTTGCGCTCATCGACCGCGTAATATTTGAGGTGGTGCAGGATCCTGCCGCCGGTCGCCATGCCGCTCGCCGAGATGATGACTTTCGGCATTTTATTCGCGTCGAGCGCCTTTGATTTTTCCGCCTCGCGAACATACTCCGCAACGCCGCATGAGGTCCGGCATTGATCTTCTGTCAACCGATGATCGCCTAAATGCGCGCAAAAGATCTCCCCCGCATCAATCGCCATCGGGCTGTCGAGGAAGACCGGCAAATCAGGAATGCGGTTTTCCTGCTTTAAACGGTCGAGGTGAAACAATATCGTCTGAGCGCGCCCCACGGCGAAGGCGGGGATGAGCACAGTCCCGCCGTGGGCGGCGGTTCGAGTAATGACCTCCGCCAACTGGTCTTCAGGATCTTCTTTATCGTGAATGCGATTCCCGTAAGTCGACTCGACGACCAGATAATCCGTATGGCGAACAGGCGCCGGATCAAGCATCGTCGCGGAGTTTGGCGGCCCGAGATCGCCGGAAAAGAGAATAGACGTTCCCCCGATCGTCAGTTGAACGGTTGCGGCGCCGAGAATATGGCCCGCCGGTCGAAACCGCGCGGTGATGTCATGCGAAATCGCAATATCTTCCCCGAACTTGGCGGGCTTGAAAGATTCAAGGCACGCCTCGGCGTCGCGCTGTGTGTAAAGCGGGCGGGCAGGACGATGCTTGGAAAACCCGTGTTTATTCGCGAACTCCGCGTCCCGCTCTTGCAGATGCCCGCTGTCCGGCAACAGAATGGAGCAGAAATCGCGCGTCGCGGGGGTGGAATAGACCGGGCCCTTGAAGCCGTTTCGCACAAGCAGCGGAATGTAGCCGGAATGATCAAGATGCGCGTGCGTCAGTACGACGGCATCGATGGTCGCCGGGGCTACCGGCAGCGGCGACCAGTTTTTCAGCCGCAACTGTTTGAAGCCCTGGAACAGTCCGCAATCGACCAGGATGCGTTTATCATGCGCTTCGATAAGATATTTCGAGCCGGTGACTGTGCCAGTTCCGCCAAGAAAAGTGAGCGAAAAACCCATCCACACGATCCCTTCATTTATAGAGCTTTCCTGGCTGCAGAATGGCAATGGCGTCCGTTAGCCAAGAAAGCATTGAGGGGGTGGCCGCATGACCACCCTTCCTGTTTTGAATAAATCGGTTGTTATACGTCTGAAATCCGCTGATCACTCGGATCCACCGTGGGAATTAGATCTTCCAGAATTTCTGGTTCAAGACGATTATGATCTTTGTTGAAGAGATCGGTCCGAATGCTTTCCACAACATGAAAGCGCTCATTTCCATGGTGACTCGCAATGCCAGGACAAACCATTGGCCTTGGACTGCGAGCCGTTGAACCGGTTGGAATGGATTTCAAAACTGCAGGAATCTCGTTGCCTGGATAGCTCCTTGAAACCGGATAAATATTTTCGTCCGAACCTGGATCAAAAAATTATAGCAAAATCGTTGGATTATGGTGGGCGGTAAGAGGTTCCGACTCGCGATTCAATGGTTGTTAGTAGTCCTCCCCAGAGACACCGAGTTTGGTTTCATTTCGAGCAATCTTAATCAAACCGACCGCTTCGAAAAATTGCCCCGAACAAAACGGAAAAATTGTCCCCAGTTTGTTGGGCGAAAGTTTGGTACCCCAGTGGTACCCCGAGGAGTTTTGCCCAAATTCAAAACGAACTGAAGAAAGATAGTGCGTTCATTTTCTTGAAGAAAATGGCGCGAGTGACGGGACTCGAACCCGCGACCTCCGGCGTGACAGAAATTGAACGGATTTGGTCCGACTTCGTCGGCAGGAATGACATTTCCTACACCTTTCAGACCACCTTTCGAGGATCGAACCCTGGGAAAATTCCATCTGGATGAGTTCTACCAAAGACGTTGAACAAGGCAAACAACGCAACTGACTGATTTATCTGTATTTTTTCAGCTCCACTAACGTCCTATTTCCTGCAAAAGCGCCCGGAATTCAGCCTTGGGAGCCCGACATAAAGTTCGATACGCATTCACGAAGGGGAGCCACAAATTTTTCGCAACATATTCAATGGAATAGCGAGCAAAAATCGTAACCCCATTTTTTAGTTTCGAACTATCAACGCGCGCGCGTGATCGAAACCTTCGGCCCGGCGGCGGGCCGCCCGCGTGTCGATACGGTGAAAGGCTCGAAGCACGCCAATATGAAGGAGCTGCGATTTGAAGCTGATGACGGCGTGTGGCGGGCGGCGTTCGCCTTCGATCCGAAACGCGAGGCCGTCATTCTCGTGGCGGCGGACAAGTCCGGCGGAAACGAAAAGAAGTTTTACAAAAGGCTGATCAAAACCGCTGACGAAAGATTTGATCAGCATCTGGGAGCGTTGAAAGAGAACAAGGAGGGTTGATCCGATGGCCCGCTCATTGAATGAGGTGATGAAATCCCTGCCGAAAGCGCGCCGGGCGAAAATCGAGGCGCGCGCCACAGAACTCATCGCCGAGGAAGCCTCGCTTCAGGATCTGCGCAAGGCCTTTGGTGACCCAACCCCTTTGAACGCAGCCGGTTTGAGGTAGTACAAATTGGCAAAGGAGACGTTCAAAGGGGTTGGGCCACCATCGGGGTTTTGTCAATAGCGCGTTGACGATAACAACCTCTCTCAATCTGTGCGCGGTATGTTTCTGTCGTCGCGCTGTCCGGATTGACTTTGCAAATTCGAAAAGCCCGCGCGAGTCTTATTGTGAGACGTTTACAGGTCGTCTATATTGCCAACCGCATGCTGTTCTTTGCGGATAAATGGGGGGCAGAAGGGGAATACCTGAGGGGGATCAAGTGAGTAATTACGATCGACGCATCCGTTTGGCTGAATTGTCGGACGGTCATGGGGAAACACGCACGCTTCTCGCACGGCGCCGCAAATCGTTGCGCTGGTGTTGCACCATTGCACATTGCGGTCTTGTCTTATGTTGCGGCTTTTCCTCAATCGCACCTGCACTCGCGAACTCCGAGGAAAGTCAATCGACCGAGAGGGACGAGGGCGCTTCGCCCGAGACGATTATCGTTATCGGCAAACGCGAAAGCAAATCCACAGACGGCTACAAGCCCGAAACCGTCGCCACCACCGGCCCCTGGGGCGGGCGGTCGATCCAGGACGTTCCCTATTCCATCACCGTATTGCCGAGCGAATTCATCGAAAACACCGTCGCGCGCAATCTCGATTCCCTGTTCACTGCGAGCCCTCTTGTCCAGGCAGGCCAGTCCCAGGACGTCAACAACATTGCACAGGCGACGCTGCGCGGCTTCAATGTCGCCAGAGCCTATGTCAACGGCGTGCAAAACAACAATCTCGGCATGGGCGTGTTCGTCGAGGAGATCGGGCAGCTGGAACTGCTCAACGGGCTGTCCGGCTTTCTGTATGGAGCAAGCCCCGTCGGCGGCGTCATCAACTACCAGCTTAAACGGCCGACCGAATATGATTTGCGCAACATCACCCTCGGCAATTACGGCGGCGAACAGTTTTACGCCCATGCGGATTTCGGCGGCGCGCTTGGCGCCGAGGGCCGTTTTGGCTACCGGCTCAACTTGCTCTATCAGGACGGCGACACGCCAATCGACCATCAGTCGCTTCAGCGCGGCATGGTCAGCATTGCGGCGGACTGGCGGCCCACCGATGATATGGCGCTTGAGTTTTTTCTATCGACGAAAGATTACGAACTCAATGGGCGTCAGTTTCAGTTTTTCCTGAACGGCAACGTCCCGCCCGCCATCGACGGATCGAAACTTTACGCGCCGAAAGACACCTATCTCGACGTCGAGTCGAGGGACGCCGGCGCAACTTTCGCCTATGCCCCCTCCGACGACTGGGCGATCCGCGCCGCCTATGCCTTCAAGAAGGATACGCGCTCGCTGGTCTATCCCCTTGGCAGCCTCCTGCCAGGCGATACGGAATTCCAGTTCACCCTCTATGGCGGACGCAACGGGGCGAAAACCAACGGCGGATATTTCTATGTCGACCGCGCCTTCTCCACGGGACCGGTAAAACACCGGCTCACCATAGGCGCCAACGGGCATTTCTTCGTCAACAGCCTCGCGATCCAGTCAAACGGCTTTCCCTCTTTCTTCTCCGATCCTTACGTCTACGCGCTTTCCGACCGCTCTGTCGTTGACTTGCCGGTCCCGGACTGGGATATCGACGACTCCTACACGATCGTGAATGCAAGAAGCCGCAATCTTAACGGGATTATTGGCGACGACATTGCGTTCGGCGAAAAATGGTCGATGCTGCTCGGGCTCAATCTCAGCAACATTCGCTCGGAAAGTTTCGACTTCGCGACCGGCGCGGCGCTGCCCGGCACGCTGTACGACGAAACGGCGCTCACCCCCACGGCCTCGCTGCTGTTCAAGCCCCATGATAATTTTACCGCCTATGCGAGCTACATGGAGTCGATCGAACAAGGCGCCATCGTCGGCCCCACATACGCCAACGCCAACCAGATCCTGGAGCCCTTGACGAGTCAGCAGTTCGAGATCGGCGCCAAGGCGAATCTCAAGGGCGTTCTTCTCACCGGCGCGCTCTTCCAGATCGAAAAGGCGAGCGAGCGTTCCGACGACGGAACGATGATGGGCCTTTATGTCCAGGACGGACTTCAAGTTCACAGGGGCCTCGAACTCAGCGCGAGCGGCAAACCTTTCAGGGAACTCAGCGTCATCGCAGGGCTGACCCTGCTGGACGCTGAAATACGCGAAAGCGCCGATCCCGCGCTCAACGGGCGGCGGCCGAACTGGGTCGCGCAGGAAATCTTCAAGGTCTATGCGGAATATTTCCCCGATATCCTGCCCGGCGTGACCTTCACAGGCGGTCTCTACTATACAGGAGAACAATATCAGGATCCGCTCAACACCCGCACGATTCCCGATTACATGCTTGTCGACGTCGGGGCGCGCTATAAAACGGAGCTGTTCGGGCAGACTGTCGTGATGCGCGTGAACGTGACCAATGTCGGCGACAAGCGTTATTGGGCCGCCACCTCGCCCGGCGCGCCGCGAACGGCGGCGTTCTCAATTACCGGCGAGTTTTGACCTCGTCCGGCATGGGGGGCGCTTCGCTCATCCCGCCGCGATCCGCGACTGTGTTGCGCAAGGACGCAGGCCGGAAAAGTGAAATGCACAAGCGGGGCATGAACCTCACGCGCCGGGCAGTGTTGCAGGGGATGAGCCTGCCTGCGCTCGCTGCCTGCGCTCCCGCTCCGGCTGGATTGTCCCGCGGCGGCGTCGCCGCGCTCGACTGGGCGCTCGCTGAAACCATGATCGCCCTCGGCGAGCCGCCCGCCGGCGTCGTCGCCGCCGCCGACTGGCGCCGCTTTGTCGTCGAGCCTGCCTTGCCAGATGGCGTCACCGATCTCGGCCTGCAACAGGAACTGAATTTCGAGCTCATTGCCGCGTTGCGCCCGCGGCTCATTCTCATATCGCCGTTTCTGGAGCGCTTCAAACCGAAGCTTGACCGCATCGCGCCATCGGTCAATCTCTCGGTCTATGAACACGCAGACACGCCGCTGGCCAACCGCATCAGGATTACCCGGAAGCTGGCCTCGCATATCGACGCCGAGCACGCGGCTGACGCGTATATTTCCGCGCTCGACGCGTTGCGCGATGAGGCGGAAGCGCGTCTTTCCAGGCTGAAGCGACGGCCGGTGCTGCTTGTCAGCTTCATCGACAATCGCCATGCGCGCGTTTACGGCGGAAGCAGTCTTTACGCCGATACGCTCGCCTGGCTCGGCCTCCAAAACGGCTGGAGAAAACCTGTGGGCTATTTCGGCTTCGCAACTGTAGGTCTGGAAGACCTCGCCACGGCAGCCGATGTCGAACTGATTGCGGTCGAACCCGTTCCGCCGGATATTTCACGAGCGTTGTCGTCAAGTCCGCTATGGACCGAACTGCCCTTCGTCAAGGCCGGGCGCGAAGGACGCATTCCCCCGGTGTTCATGTTCGGCGCCCTGCCCTCCGCACAACGCTTCGCCAAGCTGCTGCTCGCCTATCTGGAAACAAAATGGGACAGAGCTTGAAACGGACGCTTGATCCAGGATTGTTGTCCGGCGCCTTATCGGCCGCCGCGGTGATATTCGGCGCCATTCTCTTGCGCGAGCCTTTGCAAACAAGCCTCGCTGCAGATTCGGTTGAGGAGCAATTCGAGCGCCTCATCTTGCTGCACGCGACTTTGCCGCGGATAACGATGGCGATTCTCTGCGGCGCCGGGCTCGCCTTGTCGGGGACGATCCTTCAGCAAGTGCTTCGCAATCCTCTGGTCGCTCCCGACACGGTGGCGGTGAACGCCGGGGCAAGGCTCGCCCTCGCCCTTGCCGCCGTCCTGGCGCCAGGCCTGCTCGGCTTTGGCCGGGATCTCGTCGCGATCGCCGGCGCAGCCGTCTCAACCCTTCTCGTCCTCGCGATTGCAGGCTCGCGGCGATATTCCCCGCTATCGATGATCCTCGCCGGTCTCGTGGTCAGTCTCTATTGCGGGGCCGCGTCAACCGTCCTTGTGCTGCTCAAGGACCGGTATCTGGTCGGTCTTTTCATCTGGGGCTCCGGCTCCCTGAGCCAGCAAAGCTGGGAGCCCGCCATTCAACTGGCGCTGCGCCTGCTGGCTTGCGGGCTCCCTCTCGCGATGCTGATGCGCCCCCTGTCAGTCATGGACGCCGGTGAAGAGGCGGCGCGCGCCGTCGGCGTGCCGGTCGAGCGGGTCCGGATATTCGCGGTTGGGCTCGCCGTGCTGATGGCGGCGTTCGTCACCAGTGCGGTCGGCGTGATCGGTTTCATCGGCCTTGCCGCGCCCGCCCTCGCAACTCTGTGCGGCGCTGAGCGATTTGTCGCGCGGTGCTTTTGGTCGACTATATTTGGCGCCCTGCTGCTTGTGGTCACAGACCTGGCGGTTCAGGTGACAGGCGGGGACGGCGGCGCCTTCATCCCCACCGGCGCGGTGACGGCGGTGATCGGTTCGCCTCTGCTGCTTGTCTTCCTTTCGCGGCTACGCTCGCGCGAGCCGCAACTTCTTGCGGTCGATGCGAGCATGCCAGTGCGTACGCCGCATCCGGCCCGAAACGCGCCTGTATGGGCCTTTCTTGCGGCGGGGGCCCTGCTTTGTCTGTGCTTCCTTCCGCTCATCGGCCGCGCGCCGGACGGAAGCTGGTTCATTCTGCCTGCCAACATGTTCGGCGAAATCATGCCCTGGCGTTTGCCGCGCACGCTTGGCGCGGCGGGCGCCGGCGGCCTTCTCGCGATTGGCGGATACATCCTCCAGCGGGTGACGCAGAACCCGATGGCCAGCCCCGAAATCATCGGCGTGAGCGCCGGCGCGATCATGGGCGCGGCCATCGTTCTCGCTCTGGGCGGCGCAGCCTCCGAAATCAGTCTCGGCCTTGCGGCTGCGGCAGGATCGTTCGCGGCGCTAGTATTCGTTCTCAACATTGCGTTTCGCGGACCGGCGGCGCCCGAACGGATGCTGCTGGCGGGCGTCGCCCTGACGGCGCTCGTCGACGCCGCCGTCGGCGTGTTTTCCGCCAGCGGCAGTCCGTCCGCCGTTCTCTTACTCGCCTGGATGGCCGGCTCCGCCGGCGGCGTCGACATGACGATGGCGGCGAGCGCGTGCGCGGCGGCGCTGATCTTTCTCTGCGTCGCATTGCTCGGTTCGCGCTGGCTAGCCGTCCTGCCCCTGGGAACGCCCGTCGCCGCCGGGGTCGGCGTGCGGGTTCCGCTCGCGCTTTCCTCTCTCTTCGCACTTGTCGCGGTGATGACAGCCATCGCCACCCCGGTGATCGGACCATTGACCTTTGTCGGGCTGATGGCGCCCCATATGGTTCGCCTGCTTGGCGTCAGAAGCGCGCCGGCGGGTCTTGTCGCGAGCGCGCTGACGGGCGCCGCGCTGATGACGATCGCCGACAGCCTTGCGAGGACCATTGCGTTCCCGCTTCAACTGCCGACCGGCGTGCTGGCAAGCCTGATCTCCGGTCCCGTTCTTCTTCTGCTGATCGCAAAGGGAAGGAAGCAATGAACGAAATCCAGACTGGAGCACCGGCGTCGACGAGCGATACGCCAGAGAAAGCCGATGGCGCCGCTGTCGAGATCAAGGCCGCCTCCGTGTCGATTGGCGATGTCAACCTGCTCAACAATATCGACATCCGATTGGCGCCGTTATGCGTCACCGGCCTGATCGGCCCCAACGGCGCCGGCAAGTCCACTCTCGCAAAAGTCGTCGCGCGCCAGCTGTCGCTTTCTTCCGGCGAATGCAGGCTCGATGAAAAACCCTATGACGCCTTCGGCGCGCGCGATTTCGCCCGCCGCATCGCATATCTTCCCCAATCCATCCCCGTCGCCACCGGCCTGACCGTGCATGAGTTGGTCCGCACCGGGCGATATCCGTGGCACGGCGCCCTTGGACAATTCTCCGCCGATGACCGCGCGGCGGTCGACGAGGCTCTGGCCATCACCGGCATGGACAAGCTTGCAGACCGCTCGACGGACACTCTTTCCGGCGGAGAACGCCAACGCTGCTGGATCGCAATGCTTCTGGCGCAGCAGGCAAGCGTCCTGATTCTGGATGAGCCAATTTCCGCGCTCGACATACGCTTTCAGATTGAAACGATGAATCTTGTGCGCAGCATCTCTCGCATGCGTGCAGTCTCAATTCTGATTATCCTGCACGACATCAATCTCGCGGCGCGCTATTGCGATGAAATTGTAGCTCTTAAGGAAGGTCGCATCGCCTGGCGGGGACCGGCGGCCTCTCTCATCGACCCGGCTGTCCTGGAGCCTATCTACGACGTCCGGATGACCGTCCACACCGCCGGGGTTGTGAAACTCGCGTTTCCAAAGCTCGCTGATTAAACGCAAACCGGATCCTGGTCACTTCCAGAACGGGCGATTGACGGTCATCAACACAATCCCCTTTTCCATAATATGTTTTTCACAGTCGATCAGGGCGTCATTGTCCGCCATCAGCTTCCTACGCCAATCAGCCGCTGAGGTCTCCCATCGGGCGGGCAAGTCCTCGGCATCGTAAAACCTGTCGACCAACTCTGTCAGATAACCGGCGATATCGTGTCCATGCCGAATAGCATACATGCACATTTTTGCGAAATAGGTTTGACTGAGCAGCGTCCAGTCCGATTGCGCAAGGGCGTCCCATCGTTCCGGCGACCGGGCCAAAGCCTCGCCGGAAATTCGTTGCGCATCAATCGCATCGGCCTGAAAGCGCGGAATTTCGATGCTGCCGGCGCGTGACTTCAGTATGCCGATTGTATGCTGATACCCTGCGAGCTTCGCCGAAAGAATGGAAATCTCCTGCACGAGCGATGGCGTCAACGCATTCAAATGAACCATGATTTGATCGTTTACATTGTCGATAGCCGTTTCGATCTGCGCCAATTGCTCGACGAAATCTGCATTCAAAATGATTTCATCGTCCTCTGACGAAAACAACCGCAGCGTGGATTTTGCAAGCTGCACTCCCGAAACAAGCAAAGCCGTCGCAAGTTGTTTTCTGGTGTCAAGCCATTTTCTCTCCGTGTTCTTATAGTCGATATGTTGCAGCAGACGCGTCAGCAGGACGGTGACCAGGATCACTTCGAGCGCCATAACATGGAGACCCGCCGTGATGTTATCCAGATAACCGGGATGGTTGTAGATATCGCCTATGTTCTTGAAGAACGCCGCCGCCCATTCCATGTTTCCGCCCCCGCTAAAGTGCATGGATATTGAAGGCTTGTAACACAAGGGCTTGCAGATTGCATCTCACTGGCGGCATTCGACGAAACCAGGCCGATGACTTCCATCACGAATGAAACAACAGGCGCTTTCGAAGCACCCAAGCTGTGTCCGATCAGTACGGGAGGCGGAAACCGCCAGGTTAGGCCCATATAGCTCTCGCTCAGCCAACGGTTTCAATGCGTGCATCACATTGATCCGGCCAAAACCAAAAACAGATTATGGCTTCCGCTCGCACTTGATAGTGTCTCCCCACTTGATCCGGCTCCCGCTATCCGGGCGCGCCAAACAGATAGAGCTTCGATTAGGTACAAAATTATGGATATACACAAGCAACAGCGCTAATAGCCATTCGCCAATTAGCGGTTTGGAAACAATATTGTAATGCCAACGGCCCAAAATCGACTGTCGAGTCCCCGAACTCGTGTCGCACGGTAAATTTTTCGAACAGGCGCGGCCTGTTAATTTCAGCCTAGAGGTCTAAAGCAAGAAAGGGTGTTTTTGCTCGAGAACAACATGGAAGAAAAAGCTTGCCCTCTTCTTGCTCTTCCGGTGTGAGATAATTGTCCCTGTGATCCGGCGTCCCCTCCAGAACGCCTGTCAGGCAAGTCCCGCAAACCCCCTGCGAACAGGACGTCGGAACTTTAATCCCATGTTCCTCGAGAACCTCCGTCACTCTCTTTCCTGCGGGGATCGTGATGGTCTGCCCGGAGCTTGCGATCTTCACATCGAAACTACTGCTGTCCTCTTCAACCAACTCCTCCGCCTCGAAACACTCGTAATGGATTTGGCTCTCCGGCCAACCGCTATCTCGTGCAAATCCAAGAACAGCGTCCATAAATCCCTTTGGTCCGCAGACATATAAACGGGTATCAAGCTGCGGTTCGCCGAGTACAGATTCGAAATCGAGCTTTTGGTTGACGTCTTGATCGTCGAAATGAAAGTGGACGGCGTCCGCATATGACGATTCCGCTAAGCGTGAACGGAACGCGACCCGGTCTTCGGATCGCGCGCAATAGTGCATCTCGAAGTCACCGCTCTCCTGCGAGAGTTGCTCCGCCATGCACAGGATCGGCGTGATGCCGATTCCGCCCGCGAAAAGCAGACTTTTTCTCGCGCGCGGCGCTAATCTAAAAAGATTTCTAGGCTGACTGATTTCCAGAACATCGCCCCAATCGCGAAAAATTCGAAGGTGCGTCCTTCGCACGCTTCAGGCGGCGAAGAAGCCGGTGAGCGCGGCGAGCAGCGCCTCCGGTTGCTCCTCCGGTGGAAAGTGACCGCATTCGGATATGACTAGCGCCTCAACATTGTCGGCCAGTGTTCGGAACTCAGCCTCCACCATATCTCCGCACGCCAGAGCGCCGGCGAACGTGAAGACCGGCACGGTGACTTTTGCAGCCATGTGGCGGCGCAGCTGCGGGATCGTTTCATCCAGCGCGCGGTAATGATCGAAGCTCGCTTTTAGCGTTCCCGGAACGCGGCGCATCAGTTCGATGTAGAAGTCGCGCGCATATTTCGGCACCGCCTCTTCCGACGCGGCCTTGGTGGCGAACTGATAATTGAAGAACAGATCCTCGCGGCCTTCCACCAGCCGTTCGTTGATATCGAGCGCGCGATTGAAGCCGAAATGCCACAGGAAGTCGTTCATTTGCCGATGTTCCGGAATCAATGGCGGTGAAGGCGAAGCGCCCACGATCAGACCTTCGCCCAGAGCGATGCGTCTGATTCGTTCCGGCCGGCTCGCGGCCATTACATAGCCGACGATGAGGCCTATGTCGTGTCCCGCCATAAGAAAGCGGTCATAGCCAAGCGCATCCATCAAGCCGAACATGTCATTGGCCAGGGTGTCCACATCATAGCCGTCAGCCGGCTTGGCGGAAATGCCGAGCCCTCGCGGGTCCACCGCGATCACTGTGTAATGTTTGCTGAGCGGCAGCATGAGGTAACGCCAGGCAAACCAGCATTGCGGCCATCCGATATGGAGAAGCAGCGGCTCGCCGGAGCCGCCGATCACCGCATGCAATCTTACATTGCCAGTATCGACGCTGTAGCTCTGGAACGTGTCGGCGAACCCGTCGGGAAGCCGCGGCACATCTGTAACCGAGCCAAAGCCGGAAAGGAATGAGACTTTTTGGGAAGTAGCAAGGGTCATTTGATTGCGCTCCTTCATGGCAAGAGATTTTGTCAGCGGTTCCGGATCTTAACCGGATTGTATTTTAGCGCCTATTGCGACCTGAAAGATTGAACCGGCGCGCTCAACCAGTCCGCCCAAACAGCCCATATTGACGGCGGCCTGCGGGAAAGACTCAAAACATTTGCCCTAAAAAGGGGGTAGACGGAACATAACCGAAAATCGCCTCGTCCTTTTCTGCGAGCGAGCCAATCTCAACTTCGCGCTCGGGCTCGGGAATATAAGCTCCTCCTGCTTCGCCGATTGTCACCATCTCGCTGGCGCGCCACCCGGCGTTTCTCACACGGTCGACGGCCTTTTTAACGACCGCAAGATCGCGAGATACGATCGCCACATTCAAAATGCCCTGATCCGCCACGGTATAGTCATCGGCTTTCGGACGACCGACCGGATCGAGATACTGAACGATCTCAAGCAGGAACCCGCCGCCCTTTACAACGAAGCTCTCGCTTCTGGCGCCATCAAGACTCCACAAGGCCTCATGTTCAGGTCCATGGATCGCCAAGTCGTCGGTTACATCGAGCTCGAGGACATTCGAATAATAGTCGCGCGCAGCAGCGAGGTCCGAAACCGAACTAGTGGCGTAAACCACCGCCGGCCCGGCGTCATGAAAATGCGGCGCGCGCCCGCCGGGAATGACATCGCTATCTTCCATGATTTCAACGAAGCAGCCGCTGAAAGGATCGCGAAACGCCAGCCGCCGCGGCTCTCCCGCTTGCGCCATTTCTCCCGTGATCGGGATGTCCCATCTCGCCAACACAGCTTTCGCCGCATCGAGATCCGGCGCCGCAATGCCGAAGCGGATCCACCCCAGATCGCAGCACCGCCAATCGTCGCGAAGCGGTCGCTGGGCGGGGTTGGTCAGGTGAAAGAATTCAAGCTGCACGCGCCGTTGCCGACCGATCAGCCACCACAACTGACCGCGCGCAGAAGGCGGCAGCCCCTGTATCGCCATGGGCTGCCCCCAGATCATGTGTCCTCCGGCATTCTGAAAGCCTAGCTCCACGAAAAGCCGCAACGAACCTGCGAGATCAGAGCTGTTAATTCCGATCTGTGCGATCTCCAATGGTGATTGCGCGTTATTCAAACCATCCTCCTTTAAGCCGGCGACTCAGTCTTGGCCTTGTTTTTTAAATCCTGCGATTGCGCCGCGCCGCCTTGAACGGCTGCATCCGTGACCTTGAAGTCCAACTGCGCCAGGCCGAAATCCAGAACAATTGTTTCACGGGCGGGGACCGACGCCCGGAACGCCACCACGTCCGTCGCCGACCGCCACATCTCTACAAGCAGCCTCTCGCCCGGAAATACGGGCGCGGTGAATCGGCAATCCAGACCGCGCAGCAAGGCCGGGTCATTATCGCAAGCCCAGCCGAGGATCGCCTTTCCGGCTATCGCGTATGTGCAAAGGCCGTGCAGAATTGGCGCAGGAAAACCGGCGTCGGCAGCAACCTGCGGGTCGGCGTGAAGCGGATTGTAGTCGCCCGATAGACGATAAAGCAGCGCCTGTTCAGGCCTCGTCTCAATCTCCATGCGAGCGTCGGGACCGCGGTCGGGCACGGGCTTTGAAGGGGGAAGCGTCTCGCCATACGAACCGCACCCGCCATCGCCTCGCAGCAGAGAAGTCTGGCGCACAGTTGCAATCAGAGCGTTGTCGCTTGCATCGAAAATCTGTCGAACAGCCCGGAGCAGGCACCCCTGCCCGGCTCCCTTGTCGACGATGGCGTCAATCCCCAACTCACCCCGTCCATGCTCTGGCACGATCATGGCAATGAAACCGACACGCCGATGATCTGGCTTGATGGGCTGGATATTCCGCTTGTGCAGATGCTGGACGGCAGCTTTGCGGAACATCGCGAGGATCGCGGCGCCATGCCCGCCACGCGTGAAGCGGGCGATTCCAATTTCCGCTGGGGCCGCAATCTCCGCCCTGCGCGAGTGGAAGCCTCTTCTGTCCGCGCCAATCCGCTTTTCATCTATCCTTTTGAGGAGTGGCGTGAATCCCTGGAAGTGATGCGCCGCTCGGATGACCCGCATCCGCACGACGCCTATCTGATGGAGTTCGTCAATCCGGTCGACGGCGGCTCCGTCATGTCGACAATTTCCGCCTTCGCCCGCCTGGCCCCGGCTGGTTTCCGTACGCAGCCAATGCGCAGCACCGACGGGATGGTTCATGTCGTTGTCGAGGGCGAAGGGACGATGTCAATCGACGGTAAAGACTATGATCTCAAACCGGGTGAAATCGTCGTCAGCCCCTGCTGGTCGGAAAGGATCATTGCAGCGCAAAGCGATCTCTTGCTGTTCAGCTTCTCCGACAAGGCGACCCAGGAAAAATTGTCGCTCTGGCGCGAACACCTGTCCTGAAAAGGTCCATTGTTAGATTCGAATACGCAGAAACCTCCGGCGTGACAGAAATTGAACGGATTTGGTGAGAGTTCGTCCGCAGGAATGACAATTCGTACGCCTTTCGAGAACCGGCCCCTGAGAACATTCCAGCTGGACGGGCTCTACCAAAAACGAAAACAGATGCACACCTTACAAAACATTGATTTATCTATATTTTTCTGTGTTTTTAACGACCTATCTCCTGTAAGAGCGCTCGAAAGTCCGCCTTTGGCGCCTGACATAAAGTTCGATACGCATTCACGAAGGGGAGCCATTAATTTTACAAGCAAAATCAATTCACTAGCTCCAATATTGTTTGCGACCCCAATTTAATTCTCGAACATGATTAGCTGGCATGCGCGTTTACACGGTTTCGAATTAGCCGGCCTTGTGTCGTTAGAAGCAGGCTGATTGCACATGTTAGAAGTTCCGATCTCTTCTGTATCGCCTTTACGCGGGATCGGGATTTCGGATTTATCTGGCTTTGAACGCGAGTCAAGCGTCAGGATCATCCCAAAAGCGGTCTTTGAGTTGCTCGATACAAAGTTCCGTTTCAGACACGAAGCGGACGTTGCGACAGGCGAATTGTTCGCGCCGTGTGTGAAATTGATCGCCGGATTTGACGAGAAACCACTTTGCCTTGCCCCCGACATGCGCCCGTTCGAATTTAGAGTGATACCCCCAATCCGGTGCTTCAGCTATTCAAATTGAGTTGCAAGAGTAGTCCGGAGTATCGCACATCCTCGCGGAGCGGATCGTATAGAGGATTGATCTTGAGGAAGATCACGCCCCGCGCGCCATCTTCGATTCCTTTTTCCAACCAGTCGAATGCGGAATCCGAATCGCCGATATTGGCGTATACTTGTGCAATCAGCGGCGCCGGCACGTATGTGTCGAGCGCAAGAAGGTTGTTGAGGATCGTGCGCGCTTCTTCCTCGCGCCCGGCGCGCGCGAGCGCGACCGCGAGATCGGATTGCGCCGTCGGCGCCTCGTTCATGAGCCTTGCGGCCTCAGAAAAGGCCGCAATTGCTTCATCGGTCTGTCCCAGGAGCAGTTGGGCGCGCCCGAGAACCCTGTAGCCGTCGGCGTAGGCGGCGTCTTCGGAAAGGACCGCGCCGGCTTCGCGCAGCGCGTCCTCATAGCGGCGGGCATTGAAATACGCCCAGGCGAGATTGTTCCGGACGCTGGCATCGCCGTTGATTCCAATGCTCCCCGCGCCGTCGTCCAGTAATTTCCTGAATATGCCGACGGCGGCGTCGTGATTGCCGACGATCGAGTTCGTCAAACCGTATCCTAGCGGAGGCGTTCCGGACAGCTCGTAAGCGCGTTCATAGGCGGCGATAGCGCCGCGCCAATCCTGATCGCTCCAGGCTAGAACATCGCCATAGATGGAGAGGGCTGCTGAGCGTGTTGCGCTATTTTCCGAGGAGACGCCGTGAATGAGCGACGCCTTCACTTTTGGAATTGCTTCCGCAGGATCCATCCAACCGTAATGCGTGCCGGCGAAATAATAAGCGCGCCCGAGCGCCAGTTGGGCTTCTGCGAATTCCGGGTCTCGTTCGATGGATTGTTTCAAATGGCGAACTGCGCGCCGGTTGCCGTCCGGCGTCCATTTTCGCAATTCGTGTTTTCCGATAAGGTAATGTTCGTAAGCTTCGGCGTCAGTCGTGGGCAGGCTTGCGAGTTGTTCGCGTTCCGGTTCGCTGATTTCGCGGGCCAACGCATTCGCGATGTTGATAGCGATATCCTGCTGAATTGCCAGGACGTCGTCGACCGTTCGATCATACGTTGACGACCACAAATGCGTGCTGCTGTTGGCGGCGATAAGCTGCACAGTTACGCGCAATCGGTCCCCGTCGCGACGGACGCTGCCCTCCAGGACATTGGCGACGCCAAGCCGCTGCGCAATTTCTCCGACAGGCGTATTTGAATCGCGAAATTGAAAGGAATCGGTTCGAGAGGCGACGCTCAGCGTTTCGATTTGCGCAAGAGCGTGAAGAATTTCTTCGGCGAGACCATCGGCGAAATAGGCGCTTTCCTGATCGGCGCCGAAGTTCGCGAATGGCAGAACTGCGATCGAACCGGGCGCGGCGATGTCTGCGGTGGATAAAGCCATTTTTGTCGACGTTGAAGGATCGTCTGCAAAGCGCAGCGTCGAAAATGTAAAGGCGCCTATCAGCGCGACGAAGGTGATCGCAAAAATAGCAGCCCTTCGCCGGCTGCCGAAACTATGTTGCGGAACGATTAGCGGCGCTGACGGCGATTGCGGCAACGCATTCTCTTCGCCGCCATGAATTGGATGCATGTAGGCGCAAAGCTGATAGCCCTGTTTCGGCACAGTCTTAATGAGACGCTGATCCATGTCTGCGTCGTGTAACGCTCGCCGCAGTAGCGAGATTGCATTGTTCAGTGACTGGTCCGCGCCTGGCGCGCCGTTCCAGACAAGATCGATCAACTCCTGGCGGCGAACCGTTTCGCCAGCGCGTTGCGCCAGCGCCAAAAGAACCGCCATAACGCGCGGCTCGATTTCCGTTGTGCCGCCGTCATATGAAATCCGGCGGAACGCAGGCACGACGCGCCGCCCGGCCAGGTCGAAAGGCTGGTCTTGATCCTCATTCCAGAGTCGAACATTCGACATCCGGATCTCTCCCGAACAAGAGTTCTATCACGGATCGCCCATCATTCCGTGAGAATCGGGCCATTGGCGCCGTTGTTCATCGGCGCCGACATGGCGAAACTACTTGTTTGATTATAGACGCCTGCCACCGCCGGGCAATCCGCTATATCGCGAAGGAAAACCTCTGGGCTGCCTCGGCTTAAGTTCTTCTTAAGCTTTATTACGCGGAAAATACTATTTTTTTCAGGACTTTGCGCCGGGCGGGCAAATAATCTCCCTTCATGAGGCCAGCTTCGTGCTGCGCCTCATCATGCTGAATAGAGAGTGGGGAGCATCCTGTGACAGCCGAAATATTCAGATCACGCCTTTTTTTATTGAGTTCAGTCGTCGCAGCATTTGCGTTCACGCCGGCGGCGGCCGCGCCTGTGGCGCTCGCGACAGAACTGGTGTTTGACGGTGCGGCGTCCGGCGATGGGGTGTCTGCGCCCCGCCTCGGGTCCGACGGCTCGGGAAATTACGTCGTTTTCCAGCTCAACGATATTGGCCCTTTTGGCGTAGGGCCTGGCGCTGTCGTCTTTCAGCGATTGACAAGCGCTGGCGCTTCGTCAGGCGCGCCTCAAGTAATCTCGCGCAATGTCAGCAACGAAACGGCGCCAGACGGGTCAGGGCAATATGTCGTTTATGTAAGCGATGATGATTTCGACGGCCAGGGAGATGCCGTTCGCCTGATTGACCTCAGCACCAGCAGTGATTTTCTGGTTGCTGATGGCCTCAGCGGCGCCGGACCGATTAGCGATGTGCGCATATCGGGAGAAAGGATCGCATGGAACCAGGGCGATATTATTTTCTTCACGCAAGTCACTACCATCGGTACTGGCGTTCCGCCGACCGTAGTGCGGGGCCCTGTCCCCGCTTCTAGCGCTACGGAAATCGATTCGCGCTTCATTGTCTGGACCGAGCAGGTTGCGGGATTCGACATGGAAACCCGCGCACAGGAAATCGGCGGCGCGTCGTTTTTTGTTACGTCAGACGACTTATCCGACGGCTTCAATGAAATCACGCCGGCGACATTTGGCGATTTGATCGCTTTCGGGCTCGTCGATAATGCGACCGGTCTGGCTGATATTGTCTTGCGCGATATCGCCGCCGCCACGATGACCACATTTTTGCTCGGCCTTGAAGGCTTAAGCGCGCTGTCGCTGAGCCAGGATTTTCTCGCCTTTAACGCGCTCGACGCCGGCGGCGTCAGCCAGGCGTTCATCCTGAGCTTGCTGGACGGCGGTGTGCTGCAACTTACGAACGGACAGAATGGCGGCGGCGTCTCCGATGTCTTCGGCGACTTCGTCGCCTATACGTCAGGAGACCAGCTTTTTGTCGCTGAATTGGGCGAAGGCGTTGCGGAAATTCCCGTGCCGCCGGCCTTTGCGTTGTTCGGGCTTGGGTTGGCTGGGCTAGCCGCATCCCGGCGGCGCCGCGCCGCATCCGGTTTGGAGAAAGGGATATGAAACGAGTATCTCTCTTTCTGTTTACCGTGCTCCTTACTTCAGGCTGCACTACTTATCGCGCCGTCACAGCAAAAAAAGCGATCGCCATACAAGATTTAGGCGCTTGCAGTGGTCGAACAGAATTCTCCAAGAACGTTGGCGCCGCCGATAAGACGCTGTCTATTCCCGGCGGCGGCTATATCGATGTTCACGATACGCTGATAAAGCCAAACGGGGCTGGTAAATATAATGCCGCCCTTTCAATTCTTAGCCTCGGCGCGTGGGATGCGGTCGGCGGCGGTATGAATGCGCTATCAGATTGCAGTAAATCTGGCGGCGCGGGGCCCGGAACCGGTGGGGCTACGAGGTGTGATTACAAGAAACTACGTTTTTTTGTTCACTACGCGGACGCCGGTTCCGAACAAATTGCCTGCTGGGAGATGAAGGAAGTTTGGGTGGGGTCGCAATTTCGCGCGATGGGCGACGAGTCCAAATGTCCTATAGAGTATAAAGCATCCCTTTCGAAGATTATTGATACATCGGACTTACCATCCGCAACCGTTTCCTGGGTGAGAACCGATGCGCCTGCGGCGCAGCGACAGGCGCTCTTGGCGAACCTCGAAGAGATGCCTGTCCACGAACAGCTTCAATTGATGGCGGCGGATCATCGGGTCAATTGTTCGAAGTGATCGAACGGCTCGCTCGACAGCGGCAAGGAGAACGGCGTATGAGAAAAACCCTGTTTGCGTCCCTTGGCATGGTCGCGGCACGCGCATCGATGATGTGTTTGGCTGCGGTGGTTATGATCACCGCTCCCGCTGCGGCTTGGCGGGAATGGCTGGGGCAAGACGATATCGCTGCGCTGTTCCCGGCGCCGCTCGATGGGTGGACGGTTGAGGATGTCGCTATCGAAAAGCGCGACACCGTCACAAGCGGTTTCGAAGCTTTTGCGGTCGCCCCTCTGGCCGAGACCGCGACTGCCGGCGTCAGCGTCCGTTTGAAAGTCACGCGTATCTATTCGCAGCCGGAAAAAAGCATCACCATCTCGATCGACACGGAAGACATCGAGTCAGCAGTTAGCGTCGACGGCATGTCGGCGGCTTATACGTCCGACGCGGATGCGCGCGCGCGACTCGAGCACGCCGGAATTATCCCTTTCGAGCGTGACGGTTACCCAGGTCTCAAGCTCGCTGTGGCAAACGAGGCGGGACGCGTTTTTAAAGTCGGCTCGGCGGGCGTCCTGTCTCTGCAATGCGCGTATCCCGATTGCGGCGCCGACCTCGACGCCATGACCGCGCGGCTCGATTTTTCCGCTATCGCCGAATTCGTCGCCTTCGATCACAGACGATGAACGTGCGGCAAGGGGAAGAGGCATTGCAGGGCGCGCTGGCGCAATGCGTCGCTTCGCCTGCCTGCCGGTTTTGAATGGGATCAGGCAGGAATGAAAGGAGAGAACGCAATGACTTCCGTACACAATGCTTTCATGGGGATGATCTGCCTCATCGTGCTCTCGGGCTGCGCCAGTGAGGATTTGGACGCCTTCGCCGCTTGCGGGCCTACTGGCTCTTATACCGCCGGCGACTATCGCTACACATACACAACTTCCGCTGACGCGGGAAATTGTGCGTACGCACAAGAACGCGCGCACGAAGCGAGGGAAGAGCGGCGTGAAGGCCGTGAGCGCCGCAAGAAGGCCGAAGAACGCGCGCGGCATTACGTGTCCGGCGCTGCGCAAGGCGACGCGAATATGAAATATACTGCCGGAACATATTATGAGAAGGGATCATACGGAATCGGGAAAGACATGCAGACCGCGATCCAATGGTACCGCTTTGCGGCAATCGAAAACAGCAAGCCTGCGCGTGCGGCGCTCTCCCGGCTGGGCCAGCCGGTCCCCCCGATTGCCGACGCTTACAAAACGGACATAGATCGCGCGGCCGAAGCGTTTGACAGCGGCCGCGAGAAGGAAGCGTTTCGCTACTGGCTGGCCGCAGCGAATAAAGGGACGATTGAAGCCTATGACAAATTGGCGTGGATGTATCTAAATGGCCGCGGAGTAGCGCAAAACGACAGGGAAGCTCTGAAATGGTATACAGAAGCGGCCAAATCCACGGCGTCTGCAGATCACATGATTATGGTCGGCGCGATGTATCTGGACGGCCGCGGCGCCCCGCCCGGTCAAGCCAGCGATAGACAGGCGCTTGGCTGGTTCAAGAAGGCTGCCGAAAAAAAATCCGCCGTGGCGCAGACTGAAATTGGCTGGATGTATGAACATGGCCGCGGCGTCAAACGCAATTATCAAATTGCCGCGGTCTGGTATCGAAGAGGCGCGAATGGGGGCGATCCCGGCGGCCAATTCCGGCTGGGCAGGCTTTATGAAATGGGTCTTGGCCTGCCGAAAGATTCGGTTGAAGCGGTCAAATGGTATCGTGAGGCCGCGAAAAACGGATCGAATGAGGCGGCTGACGCGCTGACCCGTCTTGGCCAGACGTCATGAGTGCGGAAGTTCGAGGAAAGGCCGTGGCCTGGGCGCGGCGCTTCCCAGTTTATGCTGCGGCCTTTTTCGTGCTTACGCTGATGATTCCGCTGAATGCGCATGCGGGCGACTTTGAGCGCTGCACTGCCCCCGAAAAGCAGCCCAATCAATACAAGCCTACTTATGCAGAGCGTCTTCTCGGCTACTGCGAAAAGGCGCTAAGAAAAGAACGTGATGCTGAGCGAATCGCCGCCGTTCAAAGCTGGCGCCACTACGCCCTTGGCGTCGGCTCCTGGGCAAAGGGTCTTCAATATTCCAGCACAAAAGATCCGGAACAACGGCGCTCCTTCATGAGAAAGGCGATTGATGAATTTGATATCGCCCTCGACCATGAGCCGCTCAACCAGACTGCGCGCCTTAAAAAGCTGTACATTCTTGAAAACGAGGAAGAACGTTACGTCTATCGATCGACAAATGACTGGTTGAGTGCGAGGGGCCGGGCGCCGCGGCTGAGTATTGTCAGTTCGTCCGAGGCGTTTGAGTTCACGCTCGAGAACATGTTGCTGGCGGCTTCCGGCGCCTTTGGACGGTCGGAACAGGAGTACGATCTTCAACTCATCCGGCTTTACAAGCTTCTCATCACCTTCGAAGAATCGCCGCCTGATGCTGATCAATGGCAACGTTTAATTGATGGACTTACCAAGCTGATTGATTATCCGCCTTCTGATCGGGCCGATCTGATTCCCGAGCTCTTTGCCCGAAGAGGCGAAGTGTATCTGCTGGCGGGGCGAAACAAACTTGCGCAGGCCGACCTAGCCACCGCGCGCGAGGTTTTGGAGAACAGCAAGGTGACCATGACACTCACCAATGTCACCGGGAACAATTCGTACTCAATCCCGTTCGAGAACGCCGCTCCGCTTGCCGCCCGCATCCGCCTGCTGGCTGGTATTGCAGCTTTTCGTTTGGGAGAACGCGACGCCGCGCAAACGCACTTCGATTGGGTCGACTGGAATATGAAGGAAAACTATCTGGAATTGGGGCAAAAATTTAGCTGGAACAGCCCTGCACTGTACCTGATGGAATCTATGGTGAGGGATCTGATCCGGCAGGGCCATCTGCCGGAAAAGCCGAATTGGGAAGACTATTTTTTGAGAGACTCAGTTACGGAGCGCAGAGAAAGAATTTCGGCGTTCTTTAGCGCCCTCGTCGATTGCCTCGCAGCGCCCGCCTGCCGGTTATGATGCAGCGCAAACGGTCTCGACAAATAGATCGACGATAAGCCGGAACGGAGCATGTCTTTGTCATGAATTCAGACGAGCACTTGGCCTTCGTCGATGGCGCCGCCATTCCGCTCGAGGAAATCGGCCCGCCGGCGACGAATTACGGCCAGCTTAGGCGATGGAGCAAATTCAAACGCGTGCACTATGAATATCGCATGGCGGCGCCGGTTTTTCTGCAACGCGCGGCGCCATGGTTCGATCGGTATCGCGCAGAGTTGCGCGCCGATGATTGTGCGCATCCTCCTGAAACCGGAACGGACGCCGGCGCCTTCGCGGCGCTCGACTATCCGGCGCTGCCGGAATTGCTGGCGGCGTATCCAGACCTTGCCGGACGCCTGCTTGTCGATCTGTCCCTCGAACTGAACAATCTGTTCGCCCCGGCGCGGTCAGACCGCATTCGCTATGCGGCGAACACAGTCGACCGGTTTTCGATTTATGACGGCGGCGTGCGTTTCGACGGCGTCGCATTCGATCTGCTTTCAAAATTGGCTCCATAAAGAAATGAGCGGCCTTAATGACATGGGCTGATTCTACGGTTTTGGCGCTTGCGGCGCTGCCGCCGCTGATGTTGTTTCTCCGGTTTCCCCGCCGCGGGTCGTGGCGGGCCGTTATCGGTCGCATAGTCTTATCCGGCCTGGCGTATCCAGCAATACTGGCCGCCCTCAGCGGCGCGATCGTTCTCGATGTCGAATGCAGTATATCGTCCTCCTTTGTTGTGGACTACTGGCAATCCGTAGCCATGCCCGCAGTAGTTCAACGAAAAAGTCGGTCCCTGAGCGGGAATGTCCGATGTCGGCTCAACAACGGAGGTTGGGATATGCTTCGCCTATGTCGGAAAATGCCAAAAGCGGACCTGCCGCTGTTAACTGCTTTCGGAAAGCTGAGAATTTAGAAGGCGAATTCAACCAGTATTTCAAGGCCTGATAGCCAGCAAGGGATTCAGAGCTGAGGAGCCAACTTCCTGCAAGACCGCCCGAAATTCAGCCTTTGGCGCCTGGCAAAGAGTTCGATACGCATTGACGAAGGGGAGCCACAACAGTCTCGCAATAGATTCAATAGTTTAGCGGCCAAAAAAAATCGGCCCCATTGTTACTTTCAAACTTTTTATACGCTCCGTTTGGACCAAGGGTATTAGCGGGACTTCGAGTAAATAATTGAAGGCATTATAAGTTTGCCATTTTGTTGGCTATAAACCTCCTAAAAGCTAATTCTGTAAACTACTGATCGCGCCTAACTACCAATCGAAGATCACACGACATCATTGACTGCCATCGAGGCTGCGTTCGACCGATACGTCAAACATTGATGTCGATTTCTTGAAACCTTTAAACACCTAATGCCGACGAGAAAAAATCCACCCTTTTACTTCTTCGGACCAAAAAGCATCGGACCGTATCGCAAAGCAAACAATATAAAGGCGCCGCTCCAAACGAGCGCCGACAATAACATTGCCTCGATATGAAATCGGCCAAGCATGGTTGGTCCCACGATACGCAGCAACGCGCCAGCGACCACAAGACCGTAGATCGCAATTGTCCATGCGTCCGCTGTCAGTTTTCTTCCTGTATGACCGAGCGTTGCGCGCGTCATCACGGCGAGCGTCATCGTTCCCATCGCACCAGCAGTAAGGCCATGAAGCGCAGCGTGAGGAGGAACAATAGCCGGCGCAAATGCGGAGACACCCATCAGCAGAAACGACAAAGGCAGCCACGCATATCCGACATGGAGAATAAGAACGAGCGGCTCGGCGCCAGTTTTCCATCCCCGCCAACGCGCAAGTCGAACCATGTGCGTAACGCCGGCGACAAGCAAAAGTACGCCGGTTACAGGATTTCCTGCATCAATTGTCCAGCCGATCAGCGCAAGTCCGGCAAAGCCCAACGCCGCCTTGTCGATCACGCCGAACTGGGCCGGAAGCGGGGATATTTTTTGTTGATTTAACCAGTTGCGCGTAAAGCTCGGCACGATGCGCCCGCCGATCAGAGCAACCATCAATGCGATGACACCGATCGCAAAGTGTTCCGAGAATTCATGAACTTCATAATTCAGCGCGCCCGCATGAAACCCGATATTCGACAAGGCAAGCAATGTCACGAGTACGCAGACCGGCACGTTCTTGATATTTTTTCCCGCAATGATCTCGCGCCATATCATCGCGGCGAGCACAACTAAAAACAGGCAATCAGTGGATGCCGTCGCAACGGGCCCAATCTGCCCGGGAGCCAGCATCGCAATGCGCCCGGCTCCCCACAACGCAAAGAGAAACATCAGCCGGCCGCCCAGAACTGGCAGGCGGCCCGTCCAGTTCGGCACGGCCGTCAGCAGAAAGCCGGAGATCACCGCCGCGAGATAGCCATAAAGCATCTCGTGAACATGCCATTCCTGTGCAGGCATACCGCCGATAAGCCCAGCGCCGTTTGCATAAGCGTATATCCAAAGCGGCACGGAAAGCGCCGCCCATATGGCGCCGAACAGGAAGAACGGCCGAAATCCGTAACTGAAGAGCGCCGGTCCATCATAGCCCCGGCGTGCATTGAGCAGATCTCTTGGCGCACTCCTGGAGAATAACGATTTGAAACTACGAAGCACGACGCACCTCAAACTCCTCGAACATGGCGGCTGTCCCAGAAATAAACGCCGCGTCGTCGAGCGCCTCTCCGCCCGGACAACGCTTCCGACCCGGCGTGCGCGCTTCCTGAAGCGCATATCGGCGCACGCCCATTTCTCGCAACATCGACGTGATCATGCAAATTTCGCTCTTACCGATCCGTTCCGGCCATACCGTCGTGCGGACCTCAAAAGGCACGCCTGACTTCACGAGGATTTCCAGCGACCGGCGCGCTTTTGCACCGGCGTCTACGCCAGTCACTCCATGATAGCCGTCGAAAGGCGCCTTGACGTCAAACCCGACCCAACTGACGAGGGGAAGCGTCGCCTCAAGCATGGCCGGATTGGTTCCCGCGGTATGCAGGCCGAGTTCAAATCCATGCCGCCGAATCGCCGTCATTGCCGGAATGACCGCGCCTTGCGCCAAAGGCTCGCCGCCGCTGAACACCACGGCGTCAAGAAAACCCTTGCGAAGGTCAATTGCGGAAAGAACGTCTTCAAAGGACAACGATCCTGTTGGTCTCACCGGAATCAAGTCCGGGTTATGGCAATAGCCGCAACGCAAGGGGCAACCCTGGCAAAAGATTACGGCCGCGAGCCTGCCCGGATAATCGACCGTGCTGAATGGCTCGAAGCCGCCAATCCGCAAGCCGCATGCGCTTGTCTCACGCCGCGGCGAGCTGGACGCGGCATTCCTCGAAATGAGTGCGTTCTTCATGTTCGCTTTTCTTGCCGGGATTGAAGGCGGAAACAGGCCGGTGATAGCCCATGACGCGGGTCCATACCTCGCATGCCTGCGCTTCGCCGCCAGCGGCTTCGCATTTCGGACACAACGCATGTTCGCCCGAAAGATAGCCGTGAACCGGGCAGATAGAGAATGTCGGCGTCACCGTGACGTAAGGAAGACGAAATCCAGAAAGCGCACGGCGAACCAGCGCCGCGCACGCCTCAGCGCTCGAAATCCGCTCGCTCATATATAGATGCAGCACGGTGCCGCCCGTGTATTTCGTTTGCAGCGGGTCCTGACGGGAAAGTGCTTCGAACGGGTCGTCCGTAAAGCCCACGGGCAGTTGAGACGAATTCGTGTAATAAGGCGCGCAGGAGGATCCCGCTTGTAGAATGTCCGGAAAGCGTTTCAGATCTTCCTTCGCGAAGCGGTAAGTCGTCCCCTCTGCAGGCGTCGCTTCAAGATTATACATATGCCCCGTTTCCTCCTGAAACTGGAGCATCCGGCAGCGGACATGATCGAGAAGGTCTATCGCCATCGCCTCGCCTTCTCGCGCCGTGATGTCATGCGCGCCGCCGGTGAAATTGCGTACCATTTCGTTGAGGCCGTTAACGCCCAAGGTCGAAAAATGGTTGCGCAATGTGCCGAGATAACGCTTGGTGTAAGGGAAAAGGCCGCCATCCATCAGCTTCTGTATCTCCCGGCGCTTGATTTCGAGACTGTCGCGGCCCATCGCCAGTAATTCGTCGAGCCGCGCCAGAAGCCCGCCCCAGTCGCCGCGATAGAGATAACCGAGCCGCGCGCAGTTCACGGTGACGACGCCGATGGAGCCTGTCTGCTCAGCTGAGCCGAACAGGCCGTTGCCGCGCTTTAACAGCTCGCGCAGATCAAGCTGCAATCTGCAACACATGGAGCGCACCTGCCCCGGCTCCATGTCGGAATTAATGAAGTTCTGAAAATATGGGAGTCCGTATTTCGCGGTCATGGCGAAAAGCGCTTTCGCGTTTTCGCTCTCCCATGGAAAGTCCTTCGTGATGTTGTAGGTTGGTATGGGAAAAGTGAATACACGTCCCTTTGCATCGCCGGCGCACATCACTTCAATAAATGCGCGGTTGATGAGATCCATCTCCGCCTGAAGGTCGCCGTAGCGGAAATCTGCTTCCTTACCGCCGATGAGCGGAACCTGCTCACGCAAATCCTCGGGGCAGGTCCAATCGAAGGTGAGATTCGTAAAAGGGGTCTGCGTTCCCCAGCGCGACGGCACATTGAGGCTGTGAACGAATTCCTGGAGACCTTGCCGCACGTCTTCATAATCAAGTCCGTCAACCCGCACGAACGGCGCCATGTAAGTGTCGAAAGAACTAAACGCCTGTGCGCCCGCCCATTCGTTCTGCAATGCGCCAAGAAAGTTCACCGCCTGCCCTAGCGCGGCTGAGAAATGTCGCGGCGGGCCGGCTTCGGCCTTTTCCGGTATGCCGTTGAGACCTTCATTGAGCAACGTACGGAGCGACCAGCCGGCGCAATATCCCGACAGCATGTCGAGATCATGGATGTGAATGTCGGCTTCCCGATGGGCGCGGCCGATTTCCGGCGGATAGATATGATCGAGCCAATAATTAGCGATGACTTTGCCGGAAACATTGAGGATCAACCCGCCAAGCGAATAGCCCTGATTGGCGTTCGCCTTGATGCGCCAATCCGCCCTGCCGACATATTCTTCAACAGCGGCGGCGACGTTGACCGCCGTTGCATGCTTCCGGTTGCCGTCTGGATAGTCGTAGTAACCAGGTTGGGCTTGGGGCGCGTCGAACATTTGGAGACCTCCTCGAATCAACATGCAGTGCCTTGATACATAAGATGCACAATATATACATCTTTACAAGACGCCTCGCCAACCCATGGCGGTTCAAAGGCTTTTGCGCTAACGAAACCATTACTTGCCGTGAAAAACAGCAACTGGAACGAATCATGCGGCTGACCACTCACACTGACTACGCCTTACGCGTGCTGATTTACGCCGCAGTCGAGCCGGAGTCGCTGTGCACGATCGAACGCATTTCCGGGGCGTATGGAATTTCACGGAACCACCTCATGAAAGTCGTGCAACGCCTCAGCGATTATGGGTTTCTCGAGACCGTTCGCGGCCGCGGCGGCGGACTGAAGCTCGCCATGCCGGCGAGCAAAATTTGCGTTGGAGACGTTGTGCGGAAAATGGAGGATGATCTCGCCCAAGCCGAATGCTTCCGGCAGGATCAAAATTCCTGCGTGATTACATCTGCCTGCGGTCTCAAACATGCCCTTTCTAAAGCGCTGGACGCCTATCTGGACACGCTGGATCAATTCACCCTTGCCGATGTCACGCGAAAGCGAAAAGCATTATCCACGCTCCTCGACTTTAAAACCGTGGCATAGATGTTAACTGTTCGGGCGCGTGGCGACAAAAACGGCCGCGCCAGCCATAATCGATACTGCCGCCGCTTTTGCCATATCTGGCGCATTTCCGGCTGTAACAATCCATATAGAAGCCGCCATAGCTGCAAGCGCAATAATCTTGGCGCGTAAGGGTATTGCGCCCGTTTCTCTCCAAGCCCTTATTGGCGCGCCCAGCCGGGGGTGATTGACGAGGTAACTTTCAAACCGGGGTGATGAACGCGCAAAGCATGCTGCGGCCGCAATTAACAATGGCGTTCCGGGAAGTAAGGGCAAGACCAGTCCTGCGACGCCCAATGGGACAAGCGCTAGCCCGAGAATTGCGAACGCGGTTCTCATAAAAGCCAAACCATAATTCGTATCACAACTCCCGAGAAGGACAGTTCAAAACAACATTCCTTGCGCGCCCAGCACCGCCGCGCCGATTGTGACAAGGCTGACGCTCAATAGCACCCAATGAAAGCGCTGAACCAGCGCAATGGCGCCGTCAGGGGAAGTCTTCGCCTCGCGAAGAAACCATGCATGGAGAAAGAGCGGCTCGGCGACGAATAAGACAAACGTGAAGACGGCCCAGACCAACACCATCGCATGCATCCACCAGTAGCCGGAATCCAAAAAGCGGTCCCAGGCGCCAAGACGGTGGGTTATATAAAAACCTGTGATCCCGGCCAGCGTAACTGAAACCTTCGCCTGCGCGCCAAACCGCGCTTCGACCTTTTCGAAGAGCTTCATGCGTCTCAGCGGCTCCTCCAGCCGCGCCACGGCGGGAAGAATCACCGCTGTAACCATGAAAACACCGCCGATCCAGTGGACGACAGCGAGAACATGCAAAGCTCGGGCGATGGTGACGTCTAACATCCGATAACGGGGCCCCAGGCCAGTTCAAATTGTCAACTTTCTCACTCGCTGGAGAACGATCATGAATCCTCCTACAGACGGCGAGCCTTGAGCATCTCAGCGAGAACGCCAAGCTCATTTCCTCTCAGCCGAACGCGCGCAATCGGCAGCAAGACGCCGTTTTCGAGCGCCAGATGCTGGCGAATATGTTCCGCGAACATCCGCAACCGGCGTTTGTCATTTTCACCGATCTGTTGGCGAGAAGCGCTTTTTACAAGAATCGCCGTCGCCGTTTCCAGACTGGCCTCATCTTCGCGGTGCTCATCTTCCAGCCGCGCGAGAATGCGCTCGACGTTATCTTCCGGCAGGCAGTGCTCACGCAACATCGGGAATAGCGCCAGCTCTTCGTCCCCAATATGACGCGCAAAGTCTGTCTCAAGAAAGGCGATAAGCGCTCTGACGCCTTCCCCATCAAACTCGCCATCGGCAAGCATGGTCAATATCGACGCAGCCTCCCGTTGGCGGTGATGTTCTGCGAAAATAAAGTCCAGCGGACTGTCGATCAGGTCCGCCGGCATCGGCTCAATGTCCCAAGGATTATCGGCGCGTCTACTATCGCCCCTGCTGGGGGAAGAATGGACGTCAGTGGTGTTTGGAGCCGTCATACCCTAACTCCTGTCGCTAATACTGAAACCGCAAGGAAGCCCAGATAAGGCTGCGATCGGCGAAGGCGCCGGCGCCGTCATAGACCGCGCCTTTCACCTCGGCGGACCAATGCTTCCTGAACGCAACCGCGAGACCGACGTCGAACTCAGCGCCGAAATCCGTATCGCCAAGACCGCTTTCGAACTCATGATATGTGGCGAACAACCGCATGCTGTCGGTTTTTAACAGGCCGTTCCAGCCAAAGCTGATTGTTCCGTAGAGGTCCTCAAGACCGGCAGCCGGCGTCGTCAAAAAGACATCGGCGAAACCCTGGAATTTATGAAGCGTCGCCAGCGGCGTTGAAAACCCGGCGACGCCGTCACCGCCAAGAGATTCATAACCAAGCTGCGCCATGAACGGCGCGACGGATAGAGAGACTTCCCCGTGAATATAATCTTCCCTGTAATCGATCGGGTTAGCCGCGTAATCTTTTTGCGAAGCATATTCGCCGACAACGCCAATCTTGATCCCGGCCTCTTCATCTAACGCGACCGAGTTCTGATAGCGCAGCCCCCATGTCGCCGAGGAAAGCCCGGGCGCCTCTTCAAGATCGAGCAACAGGCCGTAGCCATTGAAGGTCCCCAGCACGCCGGCGTCATAGGCGACAGAAATGACATGACTGTCGCTGTCGAACTCGCCCGCTGGGTGATCGTCTCCGAACACCCTGTGTACACGGGAGATATAAAGGTAATCCACAGTCATATTGCCGATGAGCGTCGATGAGAGCCGGGCGGCATCGAATGTCTGCTGGTTCTGGCGGAAGTCGACGGCCCCGACAAAGCGGTGATTGTTGAGATTGAACCGCTGACGGCCAATGGTGACTGGCGTTTTTTTAAGTCCGGTGAAAGTCACTTGAGCGCGGTTCAGCTCCGTCGCGTCAGGGTCGGCGATCACTGGGAACTGCACACGCCCGTTGGTCGTCGAATTGAAATGGTCGTCCCCTAGTGCAGCGACGTTTTCGAACTCGACCAGAAACTTGAAATTATAGATTTCCGCCGTTTCGAAACCGAGCCGGGTTCTTATGGTGTTGGCGTAGGCGTCCTCGGAAAAGCCGTCCTGGGTCTTGAATTCGAAGCGATAACGAACATCAAGCAGGAGCTTGCCGTCTTTGATCGCCGCGATGATCGGACTTTGCTCCGCTTGGGGCGCCTCGTCTTCGGCAAGAACCGGAGAAGCGACTGAAGCCGACAGCACCAAGCACAAAACCGCTTCACGAACCGACATTGCTCCTGCTCCTCTTATTTGGCCGCCGTTGCGCGAGTGTTTCGCGTTCTCACCAGCTGGTATCCGCGCCGGCCGAGATACCAGACCGGCGCCGACAACATGTGGACGAGGCGCGTGAACGGAAAAACGAGGAAGATCGTTAGTCCCAAGAAGAGGTGCGCTTTAAAAATGGGGTGCACATCGGAGACTAATTGAGCCGCTCCGCCGCGGAACGTTAAAATCCGCTGAGCCCATTCCATGAACTTCACCATTTCATGGCCATCAAGATGTTGAAGCGAAACAAAGATCGTCGAGAGGCCTAAAAGAAGCTGCGCGAACAAAATCAGCAGGATCGATGTATCGCCGAAACTGGACGTCGCCCGGATGCGCGCATCGAACAGCCGCCTGTGTATGAGCAGCAACATGCCTATGAGGCACATAAGCCCTGCAAGCCCGCCCGCGACAATCGCCAGCAACTGCTTGGCGCCATGGGAAATCCCGATCGCATCGAAAACCCAGATCGGCGTCAGGAGTCCGACAAAATGGCCGGCAAAGATTATCAAAATGCCGACATGAAAAAGAATGCTCCCGAGAACGAGCTGCTTGCGGCGCAATAGCTGGCTCGACCCCGACCGCCAGGAATATTGTCCATGGTCGAAGCGCAGGATATTGCCGACGATAAAGACGGCGAGACAGATATAAGGATAAATCCCGAAAACGAACTGATTGAGATAATCCGCCATGGTCAGCTCCTTGCGATTCTGGCGATGTCGCCGGGCGCCTCGCCAGCGTTCATCCGGTCAAGCATCTGGGTGACTTTCGGACAGCCCGCATCTTCAGGCCCGAACGTGACCGGCTGGTCTTCCCAGGCGGCATCCAGCGCTTCGAGGTCATGCGGGTCGTCATCCGGCGCCTTACGCAGATCATTGAGTTCGCGCACAGATGGCGTCTCGCCCGCGATCGCTTCGAGCGCGCGAAACACAGCCGTGTAAGGCGTATTGCGTTTTTCGAGCCGCTCCTTCAGCGCCGCGATGACGCTCAAAGGCTCGTTCAACAATGTTTTCGCTTCTTCTGCTGACCGGGTCGAAAGATATTCAAGAAACAGTGGGAGGAAATCCGGCAGTTCGTTAGAGCCAATCTCGAGCCCGCCTTGCGCATACAGCGTTTTCAAATCGACCATGGCCTGTCCACGATCGCGGGACTCGCCATGAACATGCTCAAACAGATGCAACGAAAGCGAACGCGTGCGGTCGAACAGAAAAACGTAGCGTTCCTGCAACTCATAAAGGTCGAGCGCTTCGTAATCGTCAATAAGCCGGTCGACCTGCCGCAGCGCCCAGCCCGGCGCCAGGTTTTCATCATGCATCGCCTTGCGGATATCCACTGCAGCATCCTTGATCTCTTGCGTCGGGTAAGACAGAAGCGCACTCATGGCCTTGTATGTGTTTGACATGCAGTCCTCCTACGCTTTTTCTTTTGCTGCGCTTTTGGCGAATAACCCCGTCCATTCGATGGCGCGTTTTGGCTCGCCACAGCCATCGCCGAAACTGAATCCGCATTCACCGCGCAGGTCGTAGGCGTCTTCAGCATATTCACGGTGCGTTGTCGGGATGACAAAACGGTCTTCGTAATTGGCAATCGCCATCAGGCGGTACATCTCGTCAATCTGGCCACCCGTCATGCCGACTTTGCCGGGGAGCGTTTTGTCCGCTTCGCCTTCATAATGCTTCGATCGCATGTAAGCGCGCATGGCGATCAGCTTTTCGAGCGCTTTTGCGACCGGCTCTTCATCGCCAGCCGTCAAAAGATTGGCGAGATACTGCATGGGAATGCGAAGATCGCGAACATTTGGCATCGCGCCTTTTTCGCCGAAGGCGCCGGCCTCGGCCATCGACTGGATGGGCGACAAGGGCGGCACATACCAGACCATGGGAAGCGTGCGATATTCCGGATGCAAGGGAAACGCGATCTTCCACTCCATCGCCATTTTCCAGATCGGCGATTTTTTCGCCGCATCGAGCCAGGCTTCAGGAACCCCATCCTTACGGGCCTGGGCCTGCACTTCCGGATCGTTAGGGTCGAGGAAAAGGTCGAGATGGCTTTGATAAAGGTCTGTTTCCTTCTCGACGCTCGCTGCTTCTTCAATCCGGTCGGCGTCGTACAGAACCACGCCGAGGTAACGGATGCGGCCCACGCATGTCTCAGAACATACGGTCGGCTGTCCGGCTTCGAGGCGAGGGTAACACAGCGTACACTTTTCCGATTTTCCGGTGTTCCAGTTGTAATAGATCTTCTTGTAGGGGCAGCCCGACACACACATACGCCAGCCGCGGCACTTGTTCTGGTCGATCAGGACGACCCCGTCTTCTTCGCGTTTATAGATGGCGCCCGAAGGACATACCGCCACGCATGCCGGATTAAGGCAATGCTCGCAAAGCCGCGGCAGATACATCATGAAGGTGTTTTCGAACTGGCCGTAAATTTCCTTTTCGACCTTGTCGAAATTGTAGTCCGCCGAACGCTTGGAAAATTCGCCGCCGAGTATCTCTTCCCAGTTCGGTCCCTTATTGATCTTTTCAATCCGCTCGCCGGTAATCAGCGATCGCGGCCGCGCCGTCGGCGCCGTTTTCATTTTCGGCGCCTTTTGAAGATGCTCGTAATCAAAGGTGAACGGCTCGTAATAGTCGTCGATCTCCGGCAAATCCGGATTTGCGAAGATTTTCGAGAGTACGCCAAGCTTGCTTCCCATTTTCGGCTGGATCTTGCCGTTCTTCTTGCGCTCCCAGCCGCCATTCCAGCGGGCCTGATTCTCCCAGTCATCGGGATAGCCAATGCCCGGTTTCGTTTCGACATTGTTGAACCACGCATATTCAACGCCTTCGCGGCTCGTCCAGACGTTCTTGCACGTCACCGAGCATGTATGGCATCCGATGCATTTATCGAGATTGAGCACCATGGAGATTTGGGCGCGGACTTTCATTCTGCAGCCTCCAGATTCTTCTCGACCGGCTCATCCATCCAGTCGACCTTGTTCATTTTTCGAACGATGACGAATTCGTCCCGATTGGAGCCAACGGTTCCGTAGTAGTTGAAACCGTATGATTGCTGGGCGTAGCCGCCGATCATGTGTGTCGGCTTCAAGACGGTGCGCGTGACCGAGTTGTGAATGCCACCGCGCTGGCCGGTGATTTCCGATCCTGGCACATTCACGATTTTTTCCTGAGCATGATACATCATCACCATGCCCGGCTTGACGCGCTGCGAGACTACCGCCCGCGCCGTTAATGCGCCGTTGGTGTTGTAGGCTTCGATCCAGTCGTTATCCTCGATGCCGGCTTCCTTCGCGTCGTCTTCTGAAAGCCAGACGATCGGCCCGCCCCGCGACAGAGTCAGCATCAAAAGGTTGTCTGTGTAGGTTGAGTGGATGCCCCATTTCTGATGCGGCGTAATAAAGTTCAGCACCACCTGCTTATTGCCGTTGTCCTTGGCGTTGATGACAGGGGCGATGGTTTTTGTGTCCACCGGCGGGCGGTAAACGCAAAGCGTTTCGCCAAATGCGCGCATCCACAGATGATCCTGATAAAGCTGCTGGCGGCCGGTGAGCGTCCTCCAAGGAATCAGTTCGTGTACGTTGGTGTAGCCGGCATTGTAACACACCTTTTCCGACTCAATGCCGGACCAGGTAGGTGAGGAAATAATCTTGCGCGGTTGCGCCACCACGTCACGGAAGCGAATTTTTTCATCTTCTTTCGGCCGCGCCAAGTGCGCATGTTCACGACCGGTAAATTTGGTCAGCGCGTCCCAAGCTTTCACCGCAACTTCGCCATTGGTTTCCGGCGCAAGCATCAAGATCACTTCCGCCGCATCTATAGCGCTGCCGATGCGCGGCAGGCCTTTGGTCGGTCCCTCTTCCGTCACTTCGCCGTTTAGTGCTTTTAAGAGCTCCACCTCGTGTTCGGTTTTCCACGCAATGCCCTTGCCGCCATTGCCAATACTGCTCATCAGCGGCCCGAGCGCCGTAAAGCGCTTGTAGAGATTTGGGTAATCGCGTTCGACCACCATCACCGACGGCATGGTCTTGCCTGGAATAGGATCGACGTCGCCCCGCTTCCAGTCCTTGACGTCGAAAGGCTGCGCTAGCTCTCCTGCGGTGTCGTGCTGCGCCGGCGTCAGCACGACGTCCTTTTCAACGCCCAATGCTTCAGGAGCGATTTCGGAAAACGACTTCGCGATGCCTTTGAAAATATCCCAGTCGCTTCTGCTTTCCCACAGCGGATCGACCGCGCTCGACAGCGGGTGGATAAAAGGATGCATGTCCGATGTATTGAGGTCGTTCTTTTCGTACCAAGTCGCCGTCGGCAGCGCGATGTCGGAATAAACGCATGTGGTCGACATGCGGAAATCGATCGTCACCAGAAGGTCAAGCTTTCCTTCCGGCGCCTCGTCGCGCCACACTACTTCTTCCGGTTTTTGACCGCCGGTCTCTCCGAGGTCCTTGCCCTGAACGCCGTGATTGGTCCCGAGCAGGTGCTTCAGGAAATACTCATGACCCTTTCCGGAAGACCCCAAAAGATTCGAGCGCCAGACGAAAAGATTGCGCGGCCAGTTCTCCGGCTTGTCAGGATCTTCGCACGACATTTTCAAGGCGCCGGATTTCAGGGACTGCGCAACATAGTCTTTGACGTCGAGCCCCGCGGCCTCGGCCTCTTTCGCAACCTCCAGCGGATTTCGCTCCAGTTGCGGCGCAGACGGAAGCCAGCCCATGCGTTCGGCGCGCGCATTGAAATCGAGGAAGGAACCGTTCCAATGCCCCTCAGGCGCCAGCGGCGACAAAATGTCATTGATCCCCAACGTCTCATAGCGCCATTGGTCCGTATGCGCATAGAAAAACGACGTTGAATTCATGTGACGCGGCGGCCGCGCCCAGTCGAGCGCGAACGCCAGCGGCTGCCACCCGGTTTGCGGACGCAGCTTTTCCTGCCCCACATAATGCGACCAGCCGCCGCCCGACTGCCCGACACACCCGCACATCACCAGCATGTTGATGATGCCGCGATAGTTCATGTCCATGTGGTACCAGTGGTTGAGCCCTGCGCCGAGGATCACCATGGATTTGCCGCGCGTCTTCTCGGCGTTGTCTGCAAATCCGCGCGCGACGGCGATGACCTTGTCACGGGCGACGCCCGTGATTTTTTCCTGCCAGGCCGGCGTATAGGGAGTGTCGTCGTCGTAGGAACTGGCGGCCCAGTCGCCGCCAAGCCCGCGGTCGACGCCGTAATTCGCGGCCAAGAGGTCGAAAACTGTTGCGACCAGCGATTCACCGTCTTTCAGCACCAGGCGTTTGACGGGTACGCGGCGTTCGAGAATATCCGGATGATCTGTTCCATGAAAATGGTCATGCTCGCGATTTCCGAAATACGGGAACGCGACCTCCGCGACGTCATCACGCGCATCGATCAGCGAGATCTCAAGGTCCGTTTCATCGCCCTTGCCGGATTTTTCTTCGAGATTCCACTTGCCCTGCTCGCCCCAGCGAAAACCGATTGCCCCCCGCGGACAGACAATACCGTTCGCACGCTTGTCGTAGGCGACGGTTTTCCAATCAGGGTTGTTGGCCTCATCAAGCGAGCCGTCAAAATCCGAGGCTCGCAACAGACGGTCAGGAACAAGCCGGCCGTCTTTCTTTACAAGACGCACCAGCATCGGCATGTCGGTATATTGTTTGGCGTATTCCTGAAAATACGCGACCTGCCGGTCGATATAATACTCCTTCAGGATGACATGGCCGAACGCCATGGCGAGCGCCGCATCAGTGCCCTGTTTTGGAGAAAGCCACATGTCCCCGAATTTCGAAGCCTCGGAATAGTCCGGCGAAATCACGACGCTCTTGGCGCCCTTGTAGCGAACTTCCGTATAGAAATGCGCGTCCGGCGTTCGCGTCTGGGGAACATTCGACCCCCACAGCATCAAGAATCCGGAATTATACCAGTCGGCGCTTTCGGGAACGTCCGTCTGCTCGCCCCAAGTCATCGGGCTCGCCGGCGGCAAGTCGCAATACCAGTCGTAAAAACTCATGCAGGTCCCGCCGAGAAGCGACAGGTAACGCGAACCCGCTGCATAGGAGACCATCGACATGGCGGGGATTGGCGAGAAACCGATCACCCGGTCGGGACCGTATTTTTTCGCTGTGTATGCGTTTGACGCTGCAATGATCTCGTTCACTTCGTTCCATTCGGCGCGAATGAAACCGCCGAGGCCCCGCTGGCGCACATAAGATGCGCGTGTTGCGGGATCCTCGACGATCGACGCCCAGGCCGCGACGGGGGAGAGAGTAACGCGCGCCTTGCGCCACGCCTTCATGAGCGCGCTGCGAATGAGCGGGTGCTTCAGGCGATTACCGCTATAGAGATACCAGCTGTAGCTGGCGCCGCGCGAACAGCCGCGCGGTTCGTGATTGGGCAGATCGGGCCTGGTGCGGGGGTAATCCGTCTGCTGGGTCTCCCAGGTGACGATGCCGCCTTTGACGTAGATCTTCCAGCTGCACGATCCGGTGCAATTGACCCCATGCGTGGACCTGACGATTTTGTCATGCTGCCAGCGCTTGCGGTAAGCGTCTTCCCAGGTGCGATCTTCTTTCGTCAGTACGCCATGGCCGTTCGAATAGTCGCTGACCCGGTTCTTGAAATAGGTGAGTCTGTTCAGAACGTGGCTCATGCCGCGCCTCCTTGAGCGAGTGTTGACGGTTGAGCAGGCGGCGGCGTCTCGCGGCGGCCCCGCTCGATATCGTGGAGAAGTCCGCCTTTGCGCGAATAGACGGCCCAGGTCACGACGGCGCACAAAACATAGAACATCAGGAAGCCGACCAGCGCTGCTTCCGGTCCGCCAGTCGCTGAAATAGACGTGCCGTAGGATTTCGGGATGAAGAAGGCGCCGTAGGCTGCGATGGCTGACGTAAATCCAATGATGGCGGCTGATTCTTTTTCCGCCTGACGCAGGCGCGCATTGGCGTCGAGCTGCGGCATCAGGCGCGGCATCTCCTCACGCATCATGATCGGAATCATCTGGAAGGTGGATGCATTGCCGACGCCGGTCGCGAAGAACAGCACCATGAACATTGCGAAGAATCCCCAGAACGCGCCCGGCTGGTCTTTGATGCCTAGAAAATAGAGAACGCCGGCGACAGCGACGATCATCAGGAGAAACACCCAGAAGGTGACGCGCGCGCCGCCCCATTTGTCAGAAATCCATCCCGTCATGGAGCGCGACAGCGCGCCGACAAGCGGTCCGAGAAAAGCGTACTGGAGCGCATTGACCTCTGGAAACTGGGTTTTCATCAACAACGGAAAGCCAGCGGAATACCCGATGAAAGAGCCGAACGTGCCCGTATAAAGAAGGCACATGATCCAGTTGTGCTTGCGCGAGAAGATGACGGCTTGTTCAGCAAAAGAAGCACGGGCCGACGCAATATCGTTCATTCCGAACCATGCCGCAGCAGTCGCGATCAACAGGAACGGCACCCAAATGAAACCAGCGTTTTGCAGCCACAAGCGCTGGCCTTCCTGCGTGACTTGCCCATCGCCGCCAACAGCCCCGAATACGCTCGCGGTGATGACAAGCGGCACGGCAAACTGCATGACACTGACGCCCAGATTGCCAAGTCCGGCGTTAAGCGCTAGCGCATTGCCCTTTTCCTTTTTCGGAAAGAAGAAACTGATATTGGCCATAGATGATGCAAAGTTGCCGCCGCCAAAACCGCACAGCAGCGCCAGTACCAGGAATAGGAAATAAGGCGTTTCAGGATCCTGTACGGCGTAGCCAATGCCGAAGGCAGGTATGAGTAAAGTCGCCGTCGTTAATGTCGTCCACAAGCGCCCGCCGAAGATTGGCACCATGAAGGAATAAAAAATTCTCAAAGTCGCGCCGGATAAACCCGGCAACGCAGCAAGCCAGAACAGTTGATCGGTCGAATAGTCAAATCCGACTGTCGGCAGCTTTGCGACGACAACAGACCAGACCATCCAGACGGCAAATGCCAACAGCAGCGCAGGAATTGAAATCCACAAGTTCCGGTTGGCGATCCGTTTGCCCTTTTCATTCCAGAAAGTTTCGTCGTCTGGGCACCAATCCTCCAGAACGGGGCTGGTTTTTTCGCCATGCTCGGCCGTGTGGATTTCCTGCAATTCGGGAAACTGCGGCAACGCCTCCAGTTCCGCGCCCAGGGATTTTTCTTCCATGCGGCGGATCGCGAAATGCATCCACGCCAACGATACGGCGACGATAGCGAAAAGCAGCATGAAACAGCTTGTCCAAATCCCGGTGAGATCGTTCATGACGCCAAAAGCGATTGGCAATATGAATCCGCCCAACCCGCCAATCATGCCGACAAGACCGCCGACGGCGCCCACATGGTCCGGATAATAAACAGGTATATGCTTGTAGACGGCGGCTTTGCCGAGAGACATGAAAAAGCCGAGAATGAAAATAAGGATGACGAACGGGACAAGCCCCATCTGGGTCGAAAATTCAATCGGCCCGTCAATCCCGTGTATGGTGTAGTCCGTGTGCGGATATGACAGCATGAATACGCAGATGAGGGAAACCAGGAACGTCCAATACATGACCTTTCGGGCGCCGATTTTGTCGGACAAAAACCCGCCATAGGCGCGGAAGATACTGGCTGGAACAGCGTAAAACGCCGCCAGCATGCCCGCCGCCTTGATATCAAGACCATAAACGCCGATCAGATAACGCGGCAGCCACAGCGCAAGCGCTACAAACGCTCCAAAGACAAAGAAGTAATACAGCGCGAACCGCCAGACCTGGAGTTTTCGCAGCGGCTCCAGTTCCATCAACGCTGATCTTGGTTTTTCACCGCGCGCCTTGCGTGCAAGCGTCGCCGGGTCTTCTTTTGTGGTGACAAAAAACGCCACGGCCATGACCATCAGAACGACGGCGTAGATTTGCGCCGTCTGTTCCCAGCCGACAGCGACCAGAATGAATGGCGCGGCAAAGTTTGTGATTGCGGCGCCGACATTGCCCATGCCGAAGACGCCGAGCGCTGTTCCCTGCCGGTCGCTTGGGAACCATTTTGAAGTATAGGCGACGCCCACCGCAAACGAGCCGCCCGCAAAACCAACGCCAAGGGCCGCAACGAGAAACATTGGATAGGTCGAAACGGTGGAGAGCAACCAGACGGAAACTGCCGCGATAAGCATAACGGCGGCGAAAACCCTTCGTCCGCCGAACTGATCAGTCCAGATGCCCAAAAATATCCGGCTGATGGAGCCGGTAAGTATCGGCGTCGCAACCAGAAGACCAAACTGTGTTTCGTTAAGCCCGAGCTCCTCCTTGATCTGAACGCCAAGAATCGAAAAAATGGTCCAGACGGCGAAACACGCTGTGAACGCGAGCGTGCTTGCTCCAAGCGCTCTGTTTTGCTGACCGCTCGTCACGCCTGCCAAATATTCCATCGCTCCGCCTCTAGGCTGATCAGAATGTTGGTGGCTTTTCTGCGCCGAATATCTCCCTTTCGGAATTTGACGTCTCGTCACGGATCGCCCATTTGGCATCCGGTGATCGTTGAATTGATTGTCCCGTTCCGCCGATTGGCGGAACACTCGGAACGACTTGAAACCCGGCCCGGATGGGCTTGACATTTATCAAGACACGTTGAAAACAATGTCAATCTAAGGCAACCAACGATTGGACCGGCCATTTTGCGCGACGAAGACAAGCAGATCGTTCGTAACTTAAACCTCTTCCGCGACATGAACGCGGAACGATTCGACAAGTTGTTGAATGCTGCTTTTCTTCAACGATTTCCCGAGCGCGTCATCCTGATCAATGAAGGTGAGCCTTCCGACTTCCTGCATATCGTGATCGACGGCTGCGTGGAACTGTTCGCGACGTTAGACGGGCGCGAAAGCACCATGACGGTGCTATCGCCGGTTTCCACATTTATACTCGCCGCCGCTTTAAAGGACGCCGTTTATCTGATGTCCGCACGCACTCGCACCGCATCGCGCGTACTCATGATTCCCGCAATAAACGTACGCCAAGCCATGGTCGATGATGATGCATTTGCCCGGTCTATCGTTGCTGAACTTGCTAACTGTTACCGCGGTGTCGTGCGGAACCAGAAAAACCTCAAACTGCGTACCGGCGTTGAACGCCTCGCAAGCTACCTTGCACACCAACACGTTCGACAAGGCGCAAAGGGCAAACTTACTTTGCCAATAGACAAAAAAACACTCGCCTCAATGCTAGGCATGACGCCTGAAAACCTGTCGCGCTCATTCTCAACGTTACGGCGCGCCGGCGTCAAAGTCACAGGCCCTGAGGTCGCCGTTCAATCACACGATGAGCTTATTGAAATCGCCAGGCACGCTCCGCTCATTGATAACTTTCCGGACAAGCCTGCAGAATAGCGAAGAAAGGGTCGTAAATGTCGGAAAAACTGCCATCAGCCGCCGGACACATCGCCAAAAGCTACCCAGACATTTGGAAAAACTATTCCGCATTCGGCAAGGCGATTTCAGAAGCCGGACCGCTCGACGTCAAATCCAAACGATTAGTGAACTTGGCGCTGGCGATCGGCGGTCGGTCCGAAGGCGCTGTGCATTCTCATGTAAGGCAAGCTTTGGAGGAAGGGCTGACCAAGGCGGAAGTTGAACATGTCGCATTGTTGGCCATGACAACCCTCGGCTTTCCGCAAGGTGTCGCCGGCCTCAGCTGGGTCAAAGATATTACGGACGAAGCCAACCGCGATTAGAGCCTGACACTGCATATTATCCACCAATTCTTCCTTTGGTTGGCTGCTCCGTATTGCCTGACTTCAAGCTCCCCTCACTCTGCGACGAATTGCGACCTGTTAGGGTTGGCGAAAAGGGTCTACTCTGCCGGTTGAGAGGAGTTGTCGATGACGGCTTTGATCGAAAACCTTGAAGCAGACCACAAGCGATTTAGGCGTTACCTGGTTGTATTCAACGAGGAAGTCCGGAACCTCGCCCAAAGCGACGGGTCAGATTACGTCCTGCTTAATCAGATCGCGACGTATTTCGCCGGTTATCCAGATGAATTGCATCATAAAGAAGAAGACATCATCTATGCGCGCCTCGCCACAAAAGCACGCAGCAGACGCGTCGAACTGCGTAATCTGCAACAGCAACATGTAGAACTATCGCAACGCGCCAATCATTTTTCGGATATCGTATCGATGATCCTCAATAACGAGCAACTTCCCATCGACAAAGTCGTTGAAGAATCTGTCGCTTATCGAAATATCCTCACGGCGCACATGTCTGGAGAAGAGGAAACACTGTTCAGACCGGCTCGATCGCTGTTAAACCAAGATGATTGGTGGGATATCGAACAAGCAATCAGCAACCTTTATGCCGAAGAAATAAACTACGAAAAAGCCCGGTCTGTTTTGGCAATTGAAACGTCGTTGGACAAATATCTAAAAACATAGATGGCAAGTCTTTGCCTGCCTTGGTATTTTCCGAAGGCTTGCGTCCTTCCAACGTCCTTCACCACTTTCTGAGGTATTGTTAAAGCGCGACAAAGCCTCAGTCCCTGAAACTATAGCGCTGGCAAGCGTATGGAGTGCACCTAAGATGTTCGGCGTGAATGAAGAATTAGAGTTTAGGCCAGTTAAAGTTGCTCTATTGACCGTGTCTGACACCCGGACATTTGAGAATGATTCATCCGGAGATATTCTCGAGGATCGAATTAAAGGCGCCGGGCACGACCTGACTAGACGTGTTCTACTTCGCGATGAAATCGCGAAGATTCGGCAGCAAGTGGAAGAGTGGATTGAAGACCCGGACGTAGATATTGTTATTACGACCGGCGGCACGGGGCTTACAGGTAGGGATGTGACGGTCGAAGCTCTGCGTCCGTTATTCGAGAAAGAGATTGAGGGATTTTCAGTAATTTTTCATCAAGTCAGTTTCAACTCGGTCGGATTGTCAACACTTCAGTCGCGCGCCTGCGCGGGATTGGCGCGCGGCACCTTTCTATTTTTATTGCCAGGGTCGCGCGGCGCCGTGGCGGATGCGTGGGATAAGATCATTTGCTTTGAGATCGATTCTCGTTATCGCCCCTGCAATCTCGTTGAAATCATGCCTAGATTGTCGGAAAGGTAGTTTGATTGAGAATTACACCAATGGCGCGCGCCCTATCATCATCAAATGGAGAGTTCCAACGCTTGTTCCGCATATAGATTCAGGCGCGCGATAAATTTCGGCAAGAAACTTTCTAAAACATGGTTCTTTGGCAAAAAGGGATTCATAAACACGCATCTGATCAAGCTGAGCTGGTTGTCATCCAAAGTCATCCTGTGACGATTGGCATGCGCCTCAATTAGGCGGCGATAGTTTTCCGAATCAAAAACTGTTTTTGACACAGAAAAACTCGGATCTTTCTGGAAAAGGCGAAAAACATGGTTGGTGCGCATATTACTGTTTGAAAGACTATCGCCTTTCTTAATCACTGAAAAACACAAAATATTAGTGTCGGCTGGCGCCAGCACCGCAATGTTTTTGCACTGCGAGGCAATCGTTTCTTCGAATTTGCGGCGCGCATTGATAGTAGACGCCATAAACGCACCAAAGCGATCCGGACCAAATCCCATGGTCCGCCCAGTTAGCCACGTAGCGGACGCGCCCGCAGCTGTGCGTGAACCTTCGATGGTGCTCTGCCATTTGTCCCCAGTTTCGGCCCGGTCTATATAGGGGGCGTGAAAGGACGACGCTGTGTATGAGCTTGCGTCGCGCGTAAGGAATGCGCCACAGGCATACGGTACATAACCAAGTTTATGGGGATCAATTGTAACTGAGTCAGCAAGCCTGACTGATTTCAGCGCAGACCTTCTTGCTTCGTCTAATATTTCCTCTTGCTCGCCGCCCAGCATAGAGCAAAAATAACCGCCATAAGCCGCGTCCACATGATGCCAGATATGGATTCCTTTTAATCTGTACTCGTTCAGAAGACAGACGACACCATCGATTGGGTCAATCTCCCCCGCCTCAGTCGTTCCTGCTACGCTCACAACGGCTATCACCGGCCTGTCCTGATGACGCGCCTTATCTATCAATGTCTCGAGTTCCTTAATATCCAGCCGCCCCTGTTCATCCAGCGGGGCATTCCAAAGCGACTCCTCGCCGAGATGGAAAATATTGGCGGCTTTCCTCCATGAAAAGTGCTTATTCCCTGGAGTAATCAATACCGAACCGCGATAGGAGCGGCGTGAACTTTTCGAAAGACGTTCGGCGATTTCAAGGGGATTGCATAGAACGCTGCTTGCAGACCGCATTTCCTGTTCTGATATTGCATCGTGTATGCGAATTTGATCGAATTTCTCCCAGCCCACATGCGCCGATTCAAATGCGCTAAAGGGCCCACCGGATTTCTCTGCAGCGACAAGCCCGAGAGCAAGCGCGTGATCAACCCGATACCGCGCCCGCCATACGGCTTCAAAATTCGCGATGGTGCCGCCACAGGTGAAGTGGCCCTGAGCGATCATCGGGTCAAAACCGATCATTTCCGCGAGCATGGTGATGGCTTCGATCTCCACACGCGCACCAACGCGCGAGACCTCGCGTGAGGTATTGTTTGGATTGTGAAGCAAGGCTGCAAGATGCCCAAAGATGGCCGGGAGAGACGCTTCTGACACCATATGGCTCAAATAGCGCGGCGTGAAAGTCGGCGTCTCTGCAAGCAACATGTCGCATAGCGTTTTTAGTGCAGCATGAAGCCGTTCCTCCTCGACACAAAATTTTTCCGATTGTCGTTCATCGTTGGTGATGACTTCTGCATCATCTGGAAAAAGCTCGGAACGCCAATCAAACCAGTGTTTCAAAATCTCACCGAAAGCGCGATTGACGCTATCGGAGTTTTCGGACCTCGCCCCAAGGAAGTATGCGTCTGTAGAAATTACCGCCATAATTGATGACACTCCAATGTTTGGATGAATCTACTTACGCTCCGCCATTCATCCGCACTTGATACAAATCAATTATCTAGCTACAGGCATAGACAACAACGTTCCCATGAGTGGGACAGCTGTTTAGTTCGGGCCCAACATTCCGGGACTGCGGTAGAGTTGTCCGCTCCATAACGCAGGCCAGCGCTGTCAATTTGGCGGGCACGCATAAACAATTAAACAAAGTCGAAAAGCATATTCACCACTCGACAGTCAAAGTCCAAACACTGGTGTCAGCCAAGGCCGAGGCACGCAATGTGCCATATAATTGATTGATAAAATTGAGTGCTTCAAATTACCTTGATGGCTCTATCGTCTGTAGAACAACCCGAAATTCAGCCTTTGGCGCCTGGCATAAAGTTCGATATGTGTTCACGAAGGGGAGCCACAAAATTTATCAGCAGATTCAATAGTTTAATCGCCAAAATTATCGGCCCCATTTTTCCTTTCGAACTTTTTGACCTGTGATTGACGTTGAAAGCGAATATTCTGAGCATTTCACTTTACGGCATGCGTTGCAGAAGAGATTTGGCGCGCACGCTTATCAAGTCGGAAATATCTTGAACGGTTTTTCCGTCAGACGCGCTTTCCATTATCTCGGCTTTTGTTTCGCCGATTGATTCGCTCACGGCGTTAGTCAATTCCTTCGCTCGCGCTCTGATGAACCGCAACGCCAGCGCCGTCTCGTCAGCAAATTTGTCCCAGTCGCCCGGTTTCAATTCTTCCAGCGTATGGCGCTTGGCGATCTTCATCGCTAGACGCGGCGACAATTCCGGATAATAGACAGTGGACAGAAGATCATAGAGCGGCGCCAGTTCAATGGCGCCGTTTTCACGATTTAGCAGGCTGAAATTTTTTGCATGGGCGTCGGCGTTGCCGATAATCAGGTTAAAAACCGCCGCATCGAATAGTTTCAAGACCTCAACGGCGGGCCGCGTCGCCGCACGACGCAGCAGATCGAAACAGTCGCGAAAGACCGGGCCGCCGTCGGCGGCATACTTTCGGTCCGAAGTGTAGCCAAGCGCCTGACAAAAATCTTCCTGATGCAAGCGACGCAAAACGCCGTCATCGCCGCGAACGCGGTCATATCGCACGACAAGCAGAAAGGAGCGGTCGCCGGCGCGTCTGATTTCAACTTCGGCGACGGACAGCCCAATCTTTTTTGCAAGTCTCATGGCAAAGGCTTCGTTCTCTGTCGTTCCGGAGAACCGTTCAATCGGCGGCTTCAGGATATGGCTTGTCGCTTCCCCTGACGCTGGCAATGCGATTTCGCCATTGACGAGGACAACTGGAATTTTCGATTGCGCCCCGGCAAGCGACAGGCGCAGGCCCTCGCGACCGGCGAGGAAGGGACGCGCCGGCAACTCGTCAAGCAAGTTGACGAGTGCGTTTTCTCTTAGTGGTTCGTTTTGCGCAGCGGCAGTCGCAGCCGGCGGCGTCTCCCCTTCCGGCCACAGCGATATGGCGCCGGCGACTTCGCCGCCGAGTTCGTTCAAGAGTTTGAACTCGTTTCCATGGGATACGCCGAGGGCGCCGGCGACGGCGATGCGCTGGCTCTCCTCCGGCAAAAGGCCTTCGAAGAATGGGCGGCATTCGCGCCGGCTGAACGACTCTTGCTGCTTGGGCAAGGAAAATGACAAAGCCGGCTTGTCATCGTCCGCGAGCCATTCAAGGGCGTAATCGAATCCCATCTCGCCGTGACCATCGATGGTCAAGGCGCCGACGATTTCGCCAGACCACCAGACGTTCATGGTTTTCGTCATGCCTCTTCCCTACCGGGACCGATAAGTTCGATCTTGCAGCCGAGAGCGTTCAAGACCGCCAGCGTTTTGCCGAGTTGGGCAGTCTCTTTGCCGGCCTCCAATTCGATGAGAAAGCGCAAGCCGACGCCGGCGGCGCCGGCGAGCTGGTCCTGACGCAAGCCTTGGCTTTTGCGCAATTCGCGTATCGTTATGCCGATCTGCTTTGGCGTCATCATTAATTCCCGAACGGGAATATATAAGCTATAATCTCGAAAATCAAGACAAATATTCCCGAAAAGGAATAATAACTCCAGAACCAGGCTAAAACCTGTAAAATATTACCGAGCGGGAATACACTACCCTCGCCGCTTACGACAGCCAACCCTGCGACCGGCTTTCATCTAGATCGCACGAAACATGAAAACTGGGCGGCTTAAGAAGCGCCGATTTCCTGCAAAAGCGCCCGAAATTCAGGCTTCGGCGCCCGACACAAAGTTCGATACGCATTCACGAAGGGGAGCCATTTTCCAGGCGATAGAGATATAGATACCTCGCGAGCAGCCACTCGCGTTCAGAGCCTTGATACCGGCGGCCGGGTTTTATCGGAGCGGTTTCAACTCAACCGCAGGCGATGACCCGCCGCAGGACTGAGGCTGGTCCTGCAAGATCAGGTCAGGCTTTTGCCTTCCGTCTCCGGCAGGAAAAGCGACGCGACTGCGGTGACGGCTAGAAACACGGAGATGAAGGCGACGGTGCCGGTGAAGGTTCCCGAGACGAGAATCGCACCGATAGCAACCGGCGCAATCGTGTTCGCCACACGTTGCAACATGACGCCCCACGCCACACCGGCGCCGCGATTGGCGGTGTCATAGATTTCACCCATCCATGTGTTCCAGACGCCCCAGGCGCCGAGACTGAAGAAGGACAGCATGAAATTCCAAGCGTAAAGCTGAACCATGGAATTGGCGCTGGCGAAACCGGACCCGGCTATGGTTGCAAGGCCGACATAGGCGGCCATTATTTTTTTGCGCCCGTAAATTCCGGTCAAATAACTTGCGGATATATAGCCGGGGAACATGAAAAGCGCGGAGAGCGCAATAAATCCGAGCCCTTCCGGCGCGCTCAATCCTTTTCTTGCAAGCAGCGACGGCAACCAGGAGGTCATGCCCCAATAGCCCCAGGAGAAACAAAAATTGATCACCGTATTGAGGATCGTAATGCGCATGACGCCGCGGCGGAAAATGCCGATAAAGGGTGTTTGAACACCGCTCGCTGACGAGGTCGTCAGCGCATCGGCTGCGAAGCTTTTTCCCGAAAGCTTCTCAAGGACGCGGGCCGCATCGACCTTGCGCCCGCGCTCGACAAGCCAATAGGCGGATTCGGGAACGAAAAAATAAATCGGGATCACCCAGAGCGACACGATCGCACTGAAGCCAAGCGTCCAGCGCCAGCCGGCGTCGGTGAAAAGCGCGGTGACGCCGATCGCCAGTAAGGTGCCCACCGGCCATCCGGCGGACAGGAAGACCGTACCGCGCCCGCGGGTTTTCACCGGCAGCAATTCCGTAAACAGAGGAAAGGTAACGACCAGCGCCCCGGACAGGACAAACCCGGCGAGAAACCGGACCCACCACAATATTTCGATCGACGGCGCCAGCGCGCTCAATATGGGGAATATTCCATAAAGGCCGATGCTGACCAGCAGGCTCTTTTTGCGGCCTAGCGTGTTCGCCAGTTTGCCCCAGACCAGAGAGCCCGGAATCATGCCCAGAAAAATCGCGCTGATCAGGCCGCCAACCGCTTTTGCGTCTGCATTGAACCCGGCCCCTATCGCGCCCGACGAGAGAATGATGATCATCATCTCCCAGGCTTCAATGGCGAAGGCGAAAAACAGGACAAGCCCCGCTGCCCAGTGGGCGCGCGTCACCGGCATATCCTCGAACCATTCGCCGACCGGACGCGTCGTCACTGTTTCTTTCGCATCCGCGCCGTACATGGCCTGCCCTGTTACTGAAGCGTATTTTTGTAAACCTGGCCGCGCTTCATGATCAGCGGCATATGCGCACCCTGATCCTGCAACACGCCAAGATCGTCGAACGGGTTGCGCTCGAGAAGAAGGATATCCGCAATCGCTCCCGCCGAGATTTCGCCAAGCTGGCCGGTCCTGTTGAGAATTTCCGCATTGATACGGGTGGCCGAATGTAGGACTTCGCGCGGCGTTTCGATTTCTGCGCGAATCAAAAACTCCCGTGACTGATGGTCAAATGAATCGCCCAACAGGTCAGTGCCAAGACCCAGCTTCACACCGGCTTTTTTACAGATATCGACGCTGGCGAGGCCCGCCTCTTTCACAACCGCAAGCTTGTCCAGCATGGCGCTGCTCCAGCCATGTTTGCGGCCTTCTTCTTCCAACACCGTATAGGTGACGAGGGTCGGCACAACATAAGCGCCCTTTTGCGCAGCCAGCGCGGCGGCCTCCTCATCAATAAGGTTGCCGTGCTCGATGGTGCGAACGCCCTGCTCCAACGCAATTTTAATGGCGCTAGCGCCATAAGCGTGCGCCATCACATAGGTGTTCCGGCGAGTCGCTTCCTCAACGATCACGCGGATTTCTTCCGGAGAATATTGATCGCATTCCAGCGGATCATGCGGCGAGGAGACACCGCCTGAAACGAAAATCTTGATTTGGTCTGCGCCCAGACGAAGTTCTTCGCGAACCGCCTTTCTGACTTCATCCAGACCATCGGCGATCACGCCGGTTATTGCGAGCGCATCAGCGCAGCGGCAGGGATGCGAATCTTCGGTTTTACGTCGGCTGTCGCCATGCCCGCCTGTTTGAGACAGGGCCCGCCCGGCAATAAACATCCGCGGGCCGATGACCTCATCTTCTTCTACGGCCTGTTTAATTCCCCAATCGCCGCCCGCGGCGTCGCGGATTGTGGTGAACCCGCGCATCAACATATTGCGCAGGATGTTACCCGCGCGCGCCGTCATCAGCGTCAGTGGAACTTCGTTAAGGCGTGCAAGATTTGTATCGGCGAGAAATGGATGCGCATGACAATCGATCAGACCGGGTAGAGCAAACCGGCCGCCCGCATCGATCACAACATCGCTTGATACGCTGACGCCGCCGGCGCGGGTGATTTCGCGTATCTGTCCGGTCTCGACGTAGATGTCAGATGGATCGCTCGCATCCTCCTTAGACGTGTCGAGGATTCGCGCATTTTTGATCAGCGCAGTCGCCATGGCTATTGTTCCCGTTTCAGGTTCACGGCCTTTCAGCCGTCAACACCGTAAATTTCTTTTGCTCGCTCTTTGGAAACATACCCGTTCTTGATGTCTTCAAGAACCTTTTCCCGAGACCGTTTTTTCGGATCGCCATAGCCTCCGCCCGTCGCAGTGTAAACTTTCACCACATCATTGACGCCCAGCGGTATCGCCGTGCAGGCCGAATAGCGCACGGGCTCGCTATTCGCCTTGACGACTTCCACATAATTGGTTGAGCCTTGCAAGCCGCCTTCCAGTCCCCATGGTCCGGTCTCGGAGCGCGTATAGGCCATGGTCAGCCACCAGTCTTCGGCGAGAATTCGATAATCCAGCAGGATGCCCTTGCCGCCGATACGCTCGCCCTCTCCCCCGCTCGCTTCATTCAGGGCGAGACGGTCGACCATCAACCCGTTGCGCTGCTCGGTCACTTCGACCGGCACGTTGAACGTATCACCGTGATAGCCGGTATAAAGCGCATTAACGCCGTCATGCTCCTTCGACGCGCCCCATCCGCCGAGTTGCGGCTCAACAATGCCATGTACATGACCAGTTTCCGGATGGGGCCCGCCCATAAAGGTGCCGCAGATCGAAGCATAATGCCCGGCCGTCAATCGATTGGGCATGGCTTGCGCGAGCGCTTTCCACAAAAGATCGAAAAGCAGCATGCTTGTTTCGTAATAGATGCTCATCGCCGCCGGATATTTGGCGTCGAAGATCGACCCTTCATCCGTCAGCAGCTCGATCGGACGAAAGGAGCCGGCATTGCCAAAGGTTTCCGGGCTTGTGATCGCCTTGAAAATCATCTGGCAGTCGACAAAGGTCGCATCCCGTGACGAGTTCAGCGATGTCTTGGTTTGTGCGGGATTGCCGCGAAGATCAACGCTGAACGTATCGTCGGTGATGGTGATCGCCGCCTTGATCACCCGGCCGTCTTCCAGGGTTTCTTCAGCGGTGAAGGCGCCTTTTGGTAAGTCAGCCATGGCGGCGCGGGCGATTTTCTCGCCAAGCGCAAGATAGTCCGTCATGGCGTAACGCACCGCGTCATCGCCATATTTTTCGGCAAGGCTGAGAAACCGCTTCTGGCCCGCACGCATGGAGGCGACGCCGGCCCAGAAATCACCCTTAGTGGTTTCCGGAACGCGGGAGTTTATTAGAATAATGTCCAGCACCGCCTGATTGACCTCGCCGCGATCAATGACCTTGATCCCGGGAAGCTGGAGGCCTTCCTGATAGATTTCCGTGGCGTCCGGACTAATGCCGCCTGGGAACGCCCCCCCCAGATCGACCCAGTGGGCCTTGTTGGCGAGCCAGCCAATCAGCGCCCCATGGGAGAACACAGGCAAGATCATCACAACATCATTGATGTGACTGACGCCGCCATGATGGGGAATGTTCAACATGAAGATATCGCCGTCGCGAATATCGTCAGCGTCAAATTTTTTGGTGATCGCCGCGACGCCCGGCTCCAGCATGCCGATAAACCCCGGAATGCCCGATCCTGAACTCGCCAACTCGCCACGTTCATTGAACAGAGCGACGCCAAAATCGAGCACTTCGTAAATGATCGAACTCATGGCGGTGCGCCGCATGGTGGCGAACATCTCATCCGTGATCGCCGATAGCGAGCTCTGAATGATTTCGATCGTGATCGGATCAAACTCGGCGGACAGTTTTTCTGCGGCTGAAGACATAATCATTCGCCCTAAATATCTATATGTAAATTGCCGTAATCATCGACAGTGACGCGCTGGCCCGGGAACACCACGGTCGTGGAGCCGGCTTCCTCAATAATCGCCGGACCGGAAATGTCGGCGCCGCGCCCAAGCAGCTTGCGGTCATAGATCGCCGTATCGAGCGTGCCTTCCTTGTCAAAATCGACCCTGCGGCTGCCTTTAAGGGCCTTTTCCGCATCCGGCCCCTCTTCGATAACAGCAAGCGCCGGACGGTCGACATTCGCATAGGCCACAATAGAAAAATTGACGACCTCAACAGCGTTATCGAGCCTGTAGGTGTATTCGCGCTCATAGGCGGCCTTAAAGTCTTCGATAATGGACGCGATATCGTTTTCCGTCAGCGCGCTCGCGCCTACCGGCACACGAACCGAATGCTCCTGCCCCTGATAGCGCATGGATAGGGCGCGTTCGAGAAGGATGCGGTCATCGGCGATGCCTTCCGCCTTGTAGGCTGCGATCGCTTCACGCTCCATCTCTGCAAAAGTGTCGCTGACCAGCGGCGCCGTCGACGGAACAAAAAGGCATGGCAGCGTGCGTATATAATCTCGGCGCAGATCAGACATCAGCATGCCCCAGGCGGAAAACACGGCGGAATGGGCAGGTATGATGACCTTTGGAATGTTCAGCTCCGCTGCAAGCGCCGTCGCATGCATGGCGCCGCCCCCGCCAAACGCCACCATGGTGAAATCGCGCGGATCATAGCCGCGGTTGATCGACACCAGCTTCAGCGCATTCGTCATATTGTTATTGGCGATCCGGACCACACCGCGCGCCGCTTCCTGTGCGGACAAACCAAGCCTGGCGCCCAGCTTCGCAAAGGCCGCTTCAACCGAAGCCATGTCCGCCTCAATTTCACCGCCGATAAAGTAATTCGGATTTATCCGGCGCATCATGAGATTTGCGTCAGTAGTAGTGGGCTCGACGCCGCCCTTGCCGTAGGCGACCGGCCCCGGCGCCGCGCCAGCGCTTTGGGGGCCCACATGCATTTTTCCGTGCTCGTCTACCCAACCGATCGAGCCGCCGCCATTGCCGATCTCAACGATATCCACCACTGGCGTCATGATCGGATAGCCTGCGGATTTTTCGCTGCGCTCGATCATGTACTGGCTCGTGACCGACACTTCGCCATTATCGATGAGCGAACATTTCGCCGTCGTCCCGCCGATATCGAATGCAATGATATTTTTAATGCCCAACGCTTCGCCGAGCGCCGCAGCGCCAAGCACCCCGCTCGCCGGTCCGGATTCAACGATGGAAATTGGCGTTTTCTTTGTCGCGGCTACCGTATCAATACCGCCATTGGACTGCATCACATAGAACACGCCCTTGAACGCGTCTTCCTGCAAACGTTTTTCGAGCTTGCCGAGATATTGCTCCGTGGTTGGTTGCACATAGGCGCACACAGCAGCGGTATTCGTGCGTTCATATTCCCGCCACTCCCGCGAAATCTCATGCGAGGCGACGACGGATACGTCCGGCCAGAGCTTTCGAATATGTTGGGCTATTTCAATCTCGTGAACCGGATTGGCGTAGCTGTGCAGCAGGCAGACAGCGATCGCCTCAACGCCTTCTTTCTTGAACTCGTCAATGATCGGATCGATCCCGGACAGGTCCAGCGGCGTCAGGATATCGCCCTTGTAATTCATACGCTCAACAACTTCACGGCGCAGATAACGCGGAATAAACGGTTCCGGTTTCTGATATTTCAAATTGAAAAAGTCGGGCCTATTGCCGCGGGCGATTTCGAGAATATCGCGAAAGCCTTCTGTCGTAATCAGGGCGGTTTTCACGCCCTTGCGCTCCATCAGCGCATTGATGACCACCGTGGTGCCATGGGCGAAGAATTCAACATCCTCCAGCGACACCCCGGCCTTGGTGAAGGCGTCGGCCACCCCTTTTTCAAAATTGGGAGGGGTTGTGTGCGCTTTTTCCGTTTCAACGGAGCGGACTTCGCCGGTCTGCTCGTCGATATTGAAATAAACGAGATCGGTGAAAGTCCCGCCGACATCCGAGGCCGCTCGAATCTTGGTCATGCCCGCAAATACCTTCCCTACTCAGCCGCGTATGGACGTTTGTAAAAACGCGCCGCTTGTTCTTTTGTAATGAAATCGTTTTTGAGATCGTCTGCGATCTCTGCTTCGGAACGCTCATGGGGATCGCCCCAACCACCGCCCGTCGCAGTGACGCAGCGAACGATGTCGCCTTTCCTCATCTGTACGCGGGAAGGCTTGCCATAGACTTCTCTTGTATCCTTTGAGCCGTCTTTGCGGATCAATTCGACATAGTTGGAGGAGCCTTTGGCGCCGCCTGCCGCGCCCCAGGGCGGAAATTTGAAGCGGCCGAAACTGCCGCTGAAATGCGCCTGATCGCACAGGATTTCGTAGTCCAGATAGACGCCTTTTCCGCCGCGGAATTTGCCTTCTCCGCCATCTTCATTGTGAAGCGCATATTGGTTGATGCGAACGCCGTAACGGGCTTCCTGGATCTCAACTGGAATATTGTAGGTCTCACCGTCAGCGATGGAAAACTGGCCGTTCAGTCCATCGCGGTCGCTCATGGCGCCCCAGCCGCCAACCAATGGCTGCACCAGGATAACATCTTCATCTGTTTCCGGATGCTTGGCCGAAAGAATAAACGCACAGACCGACAAAACATGCCCCGCGCTTAAGCGATCGGGTAAATGCTCCGCCATCGCTTTCCAGATCAAATCCTCGGCGTAAAGCATCGTCTCCCAATAGGTGGAGACAGGCGCCGGGCGCTCTGCGGTGAAAACCGTCCGGTCGGGACAGATAATTTCGAGCGCGCGAAAGCAGCCACCGTTCGACGGGATTTGCGGATTGGTCAGCGCCTTGAAAATGGTGCGAACCGCAGCGACGAGCGCGGTGCGGCCGTGATTGATCGGCCCCAGCGCCTGCGGCGCTGACCCGGTGAAATCAACCTTGAAGGTCTCGTCACTGATCTCGATGCGCACGCAAACCCGCAGGGGGTCTTCGCCCTGACCATCGTCGTCAATCCAGTCTTCCGCTTCGAAAACGCCTTTCGGAAGTTTTGTCAGCTCCTCTGCAATCATGGCCTCGCCATAATCGAGCAGCCCCTCCATCGCCGTCGTCATCGCCTCGGCGCCATATTTTTCATAGAGCATGACGAGGCGTTCCGCACCGACATTGTTGGCCGCAACACCCGCCCAGAAGTCGCCAAGCGACTCTTTCGGCATGCGGATATTCGCGGAAATCAGATCGAGGATCGGCTGCAGAACCTTACCCTCATCCACGACCTTCATGGTCGGGATCTGCAGACCCTCCTGATAGATCTCGGTTGAGGCGGGCGTGAAACTCCCGGGCGCCATGCCGCCGACATCGACCCAGTGCGCCTTATTGACAGCAAAACCCACAAGCGCGCCTTGATGGAAAATCGGCTTGGCGAGCGCCACATCGGAAAGATGCGTGCCGTAATAAGGATCGTTGCTGATAAAAACGTCGCCCGGTTTGATGTCACCCTTGGCGCCAAACTTCTCAATGATTTCTTTCACCAGCGCATCGATCATGCCGAGGAAAACGGTGGTTCCATTGCCCTGTGCGATCAGGTCGCCGTCTTTCGTCGTCAGTCCGACTGAATAATCCAGCACTTCATAGATGATGGGACTCATGCTGGAGCGCGCCATGGCCTCAAACATCTCATCGCCGATAGCCACCAACGCGTTCTTGATGATCTCCTGGCTAAACTTGTCCGTCTTGTGATCGTTCATGACGTCCTCATCTGGATATGGATGTTGCCATAAGCGTCCATTTCCGCGCGTTTACCCGGAGAGATGACAATGGTGGCTGTCGGGTCTTCCAGCACAGCGGGGCCGGCAATCGCCATGCCCGGCTCGATCAGAGACAAGGCGTATTCGTTCGTGTCGTGAACGCCGTCGGCATCGAAGTCTATTTTGCGGACGCCTTTTAGAGCCTCGGACACATTACGCCCCGTCACGGGAAGCGCCGGCAGCGGCTTTTTGTCGATATCGGCAAAGACGACAACGTGAAAATTCACAAGTTCAACATCGCTATCGAGCTGAAATGTGTATTCTCGCATGTGTTCCTGATGAAACGCCGAAATGAGTTCAGTCAAAGCCGCAGGATCGAGCCGCTCATGCGGCGCCGGCACTTTGACAGTATGTTCCTGGCCTGCATACCGCATGTCTGCAAAGCGCTCGACACGCATGGCTTCGGCGGGCATGCCTTCGGCGAGACAGGTTTCGCGAGCCTGCGCCTCCATCGCTTCATAAGTGGCTTCAATCGCTTCAGCTGCACTCGAAGTAACGCTTTTCACGTCGGTCTTCAGAAAGTCCCGGCGCAGGTCGCACATCAACATTCCCCATGCAGAAAAAACAGAGGAATTGACGGGAATGATGACTTTTGGTGTCATGAGTTCTTCGGCAAGCGCAACCGCATGCATCGCGCCGCCGCCGCCAAACGCGATTAGCGCAAAATCTCTCGGATCATATCCCCGGTTGAGCGATACGAGCTTGAGCGCATTGACCATATTGGCGTTGGCGATGCCAATAACACCGCGCGCGATGTCCTCCTTGGTCTCACCAAGCGCTTCCATAAGCGGCTCAAAGGCGCGATCGATACTGTCCCAGTCGGGCTCCTGCTCACCGCCAAGAAACAGTTTTGGATTGATCCGCCCCAGGACGAGATTCGCGTCAGTCGTCGTTACATGCTTGCCGCCCCGGCCATAAGCTGCGGGACCGGGCTGCGAGCCGACGCTTTGCGGCCCGACATGCATGCGCCCTCCCTTGTCGACCCAGGCGATAGAGCCGCCGCCATTGCCAATTTCAACGAGATCGACCACCGGCGTGCGGATCGGATAACCGGGATTGGTGCGGTCCCATTCGATTTTGTAGGACGTTGTAATTTTCGCCGCGCCGCTTTCTATCAACGCGGTCTTCGCCGTGGTCCCGCCGATATCAAGCGCGATGAGGTTCGGCTCACCGATCTGTTTGCCCAGCGCCGCGGCGCCGAGAACGCCGCTGGCCGGGCCCGACTCCACCATCGAAATCGGATCGTTGCGCGCGCCTTCAACTGTCGCGACGCCGCCATTGGAGCGCATGATCAATGGTTTTCCGGAAAGTCCGCGCGCACTCAGCTTTTCGTCCAGCGACGCAAGGTAGCCTTTTGCAATCGGATGGACATAAGCTGACAGCACCGCCGTGCTGGTGCGCTCATATTCACGCCATTCGCCGCATACCTTATGCGACGCAATCACTGACACCTCCGGCCATAATTCGCGGATGCGCGCTTCAATCGCCAGCTCATGCTCAGGATTGACATAGGCGTGGAGGCAACAAATGGCGACGGCCTGAACGCCTTCGGATTTCAGCGCCTCCAGAATGGGTTCAATTTCATCGAGCTGTAGCGGCTCAACAACACGGCCCAGATAATCCAGCCGTTCGGTTATTTCATGGCGCAGATAACGCGGCACGAAGGGCGCAGGTTTTTTGAATGCGAAATTGAAGAGATCGGGCCGGTTGCCGCGCGCTATTTCCAAGATATCGCGAAACCCGCGCGTGGTGATCAGACCGGTTTTGGCGCCGCGCCGGGACAATAACGCGTTGATGACGACAGTGGTGCCATGCACAAAATCGTCAATCTGACCCGGATCTATTTCGCCTTTTTCCAAGACATTAATGACGCCCTCTTCGAAATTGGGCGGCGTTGTATCTGATTTTGTGATCCGAATGCCGTCATCATCAATGCAGACAAGATCTGTAAATGTGCCGCCGACATCCGTTGCAACGCGCATCGTCATCCAGGCCTTTCATTCATTTTATAGCGTCGGTGCTCCTCCCAAAATGTTTGGCGCTCCACGTTCACATAAAACGCAGAGCGCCCGGGGGGAGTGTTAAAAGTTGACCCGCAGATCAACACGCCACAAGCGAGGCACGCCAGCATTGGCGAAGCCGCCAAGAACCCATTCAGAGTTGTAGACTTCGTCGGTCAGATTATCGACGGACGCCGTCAGCGCCCAGGAGCCGTCATTCGCCTCGAAACCGCCGCGAATATTGACAAGATCCAGCGCCGAGCGGGCTGTAGTGTTTTCAGGATCCCAGAACTGTTCGCCGCGACGCTCGTAATCTACGCGGCCGAAAATCCCGATCATATTTGTAATCGGCGTACGATATTGCAATCCGGTGTTGAACGTCGTTTTCGCAACGTAGGGAGCGTAATTGCCAACGGCCGCCGGATTGACCGTGTAGGCGTTGATCTCGCTGTCCGCCAGTCCGAAGCCAGCGTAGAAATCGAGGCCGTCATAAAGATTAGCCGTCAGTTCAACTTCGCCGCCCCAGATCTCGATCTCATCGACCGGAACCAGAACCTGCGCGCTGACGGCGCCGATGAACACGAAATACGGCGCGTTCTCGACCTTGGTGCGGTAACCGGAAGCGTTCAGCGTCACACCGTCCGCCAGTGTTGACTTAAAGCCGACCTCATAGGTGGAGGTTTCTTCCTGTGGCAGAAGGTCGGACACACCCATGACGCCCGCACCTGCAGCAACGGCGCCGACGCCGTTCTGGTTAAACTGGCCCGAACGGAAGCCTTTGCCCCAGGATGCGTAAAGGTTGAGATTATCCAGCGCGGCGTAGCGCGCCGTGACTTTCGGTTGAAACAGGTCGAATTCCGCTGTGTTGAGAGAGCCAGGCACACCTGTCGGAGACACGAAGACGCCGTTCACATAATTGCCCTGCAAAGGGGACACCTGCTGCTCGCGCGAGTCCTTGTCGTAACGACCCGCAAAAGCCAGCTCGAGACGATCGGTAACGTCATAGGCCGCGTTGAAGAACAGCGCCCAGGCCTCATTGTCATTGTCATCCGCAATGAAACTGGTTTGCGGCGCCAAAGGATCGAAAACCGGCATGCGCTTCGAGACAGTCGGTAATCCGTTCTCAAGATCGTCATAGATGGACGAGTTGATGAAACGATCTGTGGCGACGTAATACGCCCCAACCATCCAGCGAAATGCCTGATCGTCAGGCGATGTCAGGCGCAATTCCTGGCTGATCGCCTCAACCTCGATATGTTGTGACTGGATGCCGTCACCCAGTGGAAATGGCGGCGCCGGCGTGACGGTGCTCGCAGCGGTATAGGGAAACTGATCGCTGAATGTCGTCTCTTCGATGTGATCATAAGCGGTCACCGAGCGGAGTGTGGCAAAACCCAGATCCGCATTGATGCGCAATGAAACCTGCTCTGAATCACGCTTATCAACGCCAAGATTGTTGGCCGTGAACTCGCGTTCAACCAGATCGGCGTCGGCGATAGTGAAATCAAAAGCGGTCGGAAGACCTGTTGTTTTCTCAACAACCGCTGGCTGATAGGTGTAGTTCAGCGCGCCGCCTTCGGTACGGACGAGTGAGCCGCGCAAATCCGCCGTCACCGCATCGCTGGCGATGAACCGAAGATGGCCGCGAAGGGAAATGTCTTCGCTGTAATCGACTTTTTCATCGAGAATAACATTGTCGAGGACGCCATCCCGATCGGAATAGCGTGCGGAAATGCGGCCCAGCAGGCGACCCGGCACGATCGGTCCCGAAACCGATCCCTCCACCTGAAAGTCATTCCCGCGGCCGTAACTCACCTGACCGTAGCCTTCAAATTCATCGGTCGGCATCGCCGTGTTGATGATAATGGCGCCGCCTGTGGCGTTCCGGCCATAAAGCGCGCCCTGGGGACCGCGCAGAACTTCAATGCTGTCGACATCGAACAGAGGCTGGTCAAATGACCTTGAATTGATCTGCAGCACATCATCGACGACAACCGCAACGGGCGCTTCGCCGTTGCGGACCTGTGAAATGCCGCGGATGGTGATAAAGCTCGTTCCTGAATCCTGGGCGTTTGCAAAGGTGACACCGGGCGTCAGCGCAAAGAAGTCGTCAACTTGGTCGATGCGCGCATCCTTGATCGACTGCGCCGTGAAAACTGTTTCCGAAATAGGAACATCCTGAACATTTTCTTCCCGGCCGCGGCCAATCACCACGATGACGTCTTCGCCAACGATAGGCTCGCTTTGCGCCATCACGGGCGCGCTCGCTATCGCCGACAAAGACGAACCGCCCAATAAGGCGGCAAGAAAAATTCGATTGGCTCTGGTCATTGGGAACCCCTCCCGTTGGTGTAATACTGATCCGAAGGTGTCAGCATTCTGAGGGTTCACACAAATGTAAAAAAGAGTTGCAGACCCTTGTAAATCGGGTGAGCCGCCGAAGACACACTACCCATTCAGGTAGGGACGACATGGCTCACGCAAACTCTCAAATCAATTCGCAACGCGTAATAAGTATTTGTTTTTCCAAGTATTCGTCAGATTCACGCCGCGCAAAAATATCCTTCACCGTTTCAAACCCGCTCACCACCTCGCCAAAGGCCGCAAACCCCAACCCATCGGGATGGCGCTTCCCGCCAAAATCAAGCTCCGGTTCATCGCGCATGCAAATGAAGAAACTTCCAAATGTTTCTCCCGCGTTGTGGCGCGCTGTCGACAGGGTCCATTTCTTGTGGGTCAACCCTGTTTCCGACGTGGGTTCATGCGCAATGGGAGCCACAGGCTGCGCATCATCCTCACGCAATCCCCCCTGGATCACCTCGATGGGATTGTCTTTCCTCAGGGTCGCGTTTTCGGCGCCCACAATCCGAAAAAAGGTTGAGCCATTCAGCGCGCCTTTTGAAATGAGGTCGCGAAAGTAGCCCGCCGTCCTCGGAGCTTCTTCGAGAAAAAAGCGAATTTCGAATTCGCCGCATTCAGTTTGAAACCTGGCTTTCAACGATGCCTCCCTGTTCTTTAAAAAGGGAAGCCTTGGCGAGAAAGTTTTCGTTAGTCAACCAGCCCCAAACGCTGCGCTTCAATGACCGCCTGCGTTCGTTTGTTTACAGACAGCTTTGAGAAAAGGCTTTTGAGATGAAACTTTACAGTATTTTCTGTAAGCTCCAGCGCTCGCGCAATTTCTTTATTGGACATTCCGTTCGCCAGTTTTTGGAGCACTTCATATTCCCGCTCGCTCAGCAAACCTGTGTCACGTACAGGATTCAATGTTTTCGCGCGCTCAAGAATCTCATGGATAAATTGCAGCGTAATCAGCTCTTCTTCTCTTTGATGCAGATCAGAACGAAGGCCCGGCAGCAATTTTAAAACCTCTGCAGTACCGAGAAATGGCCCCATCACACGCCCCGGGAGCGCAGCTTTCAATAAGCGAATGAGCTCTGGCTTAGCCTCTTCCGTTACGCCTTGCCTGATATGGCGAACGCATTGCGCCAATTGCAGATAGAGCGCCCACCCGCCGGATCCGACATGTTCAGCCAACGCCGCAGCCCGGGCGAGATGGTCCGGCTCGTCATCGCTGCCTGCCGCTGCGATAACGCTCGCAGCCAACAGATAGGACTGCCAGTCTCTCTTGTTGTCCTCATAACGATAGTCTTGCAGGAAACGCTTTGCAGCGTTGGTTGCTGCAGCGCTCAAAATATTCCCATCGCCATGATGCGCCGCCAGGGCGAATTCATGCATGGCGCAAAACTTCAGCAACCGGTCGAGATTTCTTTGTTGTGCGAAGGCGCGCATATTTGAAAGGATGCGATATGGCGCCTGACCGTCCCCGCACTGGCGCGCAAACAGGATCGCGGCATTCAATCCCGTGATGTAAATATCCACCCATCCGTCATTCTCGACCGTATGGAAAAGCGTTTCCTCGAAAGCCGGCCATTCACTGCGGTCGCATTCGCCTTTCCAGATACGAAGGGTGTATCCTAACACCGAAGCGAGCGCCTTCAGCCCGCTATCGGACCCGAAATTTTCATCCGCCATTTTGCCGGCGCGCTCAACATTCGCTGCGGCCGTCGCCAGATCGCCCCTGTAAAAAGCCGTATGCGCGGCATGGATATAGCAATAATTCAGCCCCAGAACCGACGCGCTTTGCCGCATAAAAGAAAATGCTTCCCGCAGGCGGGCGCTGACCAGATCAAACTCTGCACAGGATAGATGGATTAGCACTTCCTCACACCGGATCGTTCCCCAGCCCAGCGCATCAAGACAGGCGGGGTCAGAATATTGACGGCGAATGCGGGAATGATTTTCAGTCCAGGATGTGCGGTCCTCATAAAGATTAATCATCGATTCAACGACCAGCCTGTCCGTATCGCAAAGGTTTGGACGCAGCTTGTCAGGGATCAGCTCTGACGCGTCCAGCATGGCGCGCGCCTCCGGGATCTCTCCATATTTGCAATGAAGATAGGCGCGCGCGATCATCAATCGGGCACTTGATGCAACAACATCGTCCGGCAGGAGGCGCAAGGCGCTACGCAACACGCCTATTCCATCGTGCAGTATGATTTTCCAGCCGCCCGCTGCAATGATCAGCTTTTCGCATTCGTCATAGTCCCCGGCATTGGCCGCATAGCGCACAGCCTCAACCAGTTGCTTTTTCTCCGCATGCCAATGGCTCGCCCGCAACTGTATCGAGCTTGCCTTTTCATGACTCTGCCGGATTTGCATCTCGCGAAGATACTCGGCGAAGAGATGGTGCAGCCGATACCATCCGCCCTTGTTGTCCAGCGGCACAATCAGCGCGGCGAACGAAGATAAGGAATCGATGCGCCCCCATGCGCTTGGGGAATCCAGAACATAATTGGTGAGTTCCGGATTGAACCGCTCCAGAAAAGCAAGCGTCAGAAGAAGTTCTTGGGTATTGTCATCCAGAGTCGAGAGAACCTGCTCTGTCAGATAGGAGGCGACGAGCCCGCCATCGACGCCTGCGAGAATCGGCTCATCAGGCGCGGCCCGCTTTTGTACGCGCGCGAGCTGCACCGCGACCGGCCAACCTTCCGTCTGATCGTATATCTCAAGGCCACTATTTTCGTCTGTCACATCACGCAGCGCGAGAAGGGTTTCGTCTTTAGTCAGCCTTAGCTGTTGCGCATCGATTTCAATCGCATCCCCGGAAGCAATCAAGGAAAAAGCATCAATATTCGGCTGGCGGCGGGTGTCGATGAAGATCGTAAATTGTGACAGCGTGTCACGAATAAGACGTTTGGTGATTGCATTGACGGCTTCGCATTCGGCGCTGTGATAGTCTTCCAGAATGAGGACGATCTGACCTTCTTCATCGTTCAGCGAGCGCACAAGTTTTGCCAGAACAGCACTGGTCGAGGCATCGGCGAAACCATCGCGAGCGCCAGTAACGAGTTCATCCAGTTTTATGCCGGCGCGCGATAAGACCAACACAATATAGGCTAGGAACTGTTTTTCGTCGGCCTCGCCCTGTTCGAGAGTCAGCCAGCCATAACGGATTCCCTTTTCGACGGCGTCAGCCGCCCACTGACCCAAGAGAGAAGATTTTCCGTATCCTGCCGGCGCAACAATGAGCGCCAGACGTTTGCTAACCGCGTCACTAAGCTGCGAGACAAGCCGATTGCGCGGCACAAGATCAACTCTTGGCCTGTTCGGTTCAAATTTGGATTCCAATACCCAGGAAACGTCTGAAATATTCGGGTCAACTGTCATCAATGGCCATAAACTCAAAGGGGTGGACGCATTACTCCTCAACAATCACAAGCGCTGAGCTATCCTTGACCTCCTCCATAACCGGAAATGTCGACGTCTGCGCAACGCCCGGCAGATCTGCAATGACATCCCCCAGAAGCGTGCGATAGGCAGCCATGTCTTTCGTCCGCACCTTCAATAAATAATCATACCCGCCCGACAGCATATGGCAGGACAGAATTTGCGGAACTTTTTTGGCCGCAGCGTTAAACCGCTCGAGGCAGTCCCGCCTCGTGCTTTCAAGCTTCACCTGGACAAATACCAAATGGCCGAGATTGATCTTCGCGGGATCAATATCGGCCTGATAGCCGCGAATAACCCCATCGCGCTCAAGCCGGCGAAGGCGTTTCTGACAGGGCGTTTTCGACAGATTGATACGCTCTGCGAGCTCAACAACAGACACCCGTCCGTCGGCCTGGAGCTCGTTCAAAAGCGCGCAGTCAAGATGGTCTATAGAACTACTTTTTTCGTCATGGGTAGGCATTATGGCCTACCCATTATCACCTTATGGTTCGATATGTAAGGTAATTATCCAGACATAGGGAATATCGCCTACGCATTTTTCGGCAAAAGACGCATCACAGGATGGGTGTTCGACCTCCGTCAGTCCGGACAGTCGGCTTTGTCCTCGCATAAGGGAACCGCGTTTATGCCGACACTGATAAACCATTGCTGTCCCGCCTCGCGGCGGCGGCGCACGAACTCTTCATGCATTTCATACATGCCAGGCACCGGGTCGTGATCAGCGACCGGTTCTTCGCCGAACAAAATATAGGACTGATCTTCCGAATATGGGCGCCATTGAGCGCCGCCAGCGCTTTGCGGTGTTCCCGTTGCAGCGAACGAGACCCAGTAATCCATCATCGCGGATGAGAGCGCGGCTTCTTTATCTCCCTTAGGAACGGGCCAGTTTGGCGGAATGGCGGACACATCCCCCACCTTGCCAAATACAAAAGGGAGCTCATTGGCGTGAAAAGCACAGAGATCGCGTTCCCGTGCGGCCGGATAGCAATGATCGAAAATATACATGAAGGCCGGCTGTCCGGACTGCGTTTGCTTGTCCACAATGCGTTCGACAGACCATCCGAAAATGGCGTCGCGCAAGGTGGCGAGCATGGACTCCTCCATGTCCGACGACGGATAGACCTTGAGAAAGTCATCCGCCAGATCGCCATAACCCCGCCGGATCGCCGCTTCATACGCAGCTGCGCTTTCCGGAACCGGCGGCAGCAACGCGCGATAGGCGCGCGCCTCCCCGCTGTTAAACCCGGCGAGCAAGGGCGTCTTCGCCTGCCTGCCTTCATCAAAAGCTTCGATCAATTGCGTCGGGAGCGCCAATCCGTCGATGGTTCCCTGACTGACAAAACCCGCCTTGGTCGCCACATCTGTGATCTTTTGCGCATCTACTGCGCGCAACGCCTCCAGATCCTCTGCGCCGATTGCCGCCGCCACCATGGCGCCAATCGTTTCAGCGGACGGCATTCCATAAGCGGGTTGCGACAATTCCGGCTTTGCGCGAATGCCGGTGCTTTGTGCGATCACTTTATGGAACAGCCCTTCGGCCAACGGGCTGGTCATGAGATAAGTGGTGCTGAGCGCGCCAGCGGACTCGCCCATGATGGTGACATTTTCTGTATCGCCGCCAAACTCTGCGATATTGTCGCGCACCCATTCAAGCGCCGCGATCTGATCGAGCAATCCGTAATTTCCCGAGACGCCATTAGGCGATTCCGCGCTCAATTCCGGATGAGCAAGCCAACCGAGCGGACCAAGGCGATAGTTGACGGACACGAGAACCACGCCCCGGCGCGCAAGTTCCGAACCATCATAAAGCGGTTCCGCAGCGCCGCCGATACGCAAGGAACCGCCATGAATCCATACAATCACCGGGGCGTTTTTTGCATCTGCCGGCGCCCAGATATTCAGCGAAAGGCAATCCTCGGAGGCCTCAATCGGCGGATCATAATAAAGACTGGTTGCGGGCAGCGCCGGTTGCACGCAGCTTGGTCCGAACGACGAAGCGTCCCTTATTCCTTCCCATACTGCAGCGGGTTGCGGCGCTTGCCATCGCAGATCACCAACCGGCGGCGCGGCGAAAGGAATGTTTTTGAAAACATTCAGCGCTCCTTCGCGCTCCCCTTGAATGCGTCCCTGCTCAATCTGGATGATAGGTTCGCCGGCTCCCGAACGGGCGCAAGCGCTGAAAGGAAGAAAGGCTGCGCAAGCCAGCATAATGCGCAAAACGTCTGTCGTGACTTTCATATCCAACATACTGTTTCCTCCTAAAGGACGTGCTGTAGCAGACGCTGAAACGCCGTCGTCGTCTGCGCAACAGATTCTGCAGAAACGCAACGCGCATCGTCATCTTCGACATGATGGAAACGGTGAACGCCAAAGATTCCAGCGACAGGCGCATAGCCCGCCTCTATTATATTGGTCAGCTCCCCCGCTGACAGCGTGTCGCTGGCGTAAGGTGCCTCAAGACCGGCGAGCCCTGCGAATTCCGTTTGCGCCATGGCGACAAGCTCAGGACTGACCACGAGATAGCGTTGGGAATCCGTTCCGGGCAATGGGCGTCGCGACCCGACGGTATCGTGCCAGTCGCGCGAGGCGAGATTGGCGCCGAGATGAAGCCAGAACGCCGTCTCTTCAGGAGGCGGCGCAACGCTGTGAAGAAGTTCCTCGGCGCCCAGATACTGATATTCGTGACCGCTATTGCAAACAAAAGCGAGATCGTAATCGGGCGCCGCTCGGCTCGCCCAGCGCGCAATATGCAGCCAGGCTGCAATGCCGCCGCCACGCTCGCCTGCACAGGTAAACCAGCCCGAACGCGGCGTTGACACCACCAGCCACTTTCCCTTGCCGCGGTTTAATCGCCCGACAAGATTGAACGCCTGCCTGCGTCCGCCCTGCCCGGTCAGAACCAGCGTTCCTTTCTGACCCGTCATCGCCGCCGCGAAAAAAGGCGCCGCGTCATCCGGCGCCATAAGCGCCACCGGTATATCGTAAAGCGGGTTGCGGCCGTCCGTGTTCAGGGCAATGACCTTTCCGCTCGGACCATTGGTGACGATGACGCAGGCTGCGGCGCCGCCCGCAATAGCGGCCTCCACCGGTTTGCGAAGCTGCGGCCAGAACATCGATGACCAGCGACCGAACGGCAAGTCGACCAAAGCGATGGCGCCGTCCAAAGGCGCTGATGAAAGCCCGTTAGCATCAACGCGAACAACAGGCGCAGTGACGCCAGTTTCCGATGTTGTCTGCACAATCGGTTGCGGCCAAAGCGGCGCGCGCGCGTCGCCAACGACAAGCCTCGTTTCGCTGGCTTCAAACCATGGCGCTGAAAAATATTGGCGTTCCGTTTCAAATCCCGCACTGGCGAGTTCCGATTCAAGCCAGGCGCCGCAGGCTTCATCTCCCGCGCCGCCCGATTGTTTGACGCCAAAACCGATATAGCGCTGTAAGTCTTCAGCGACCGCGGCATGCTCATGATCGTATGTGGCGGCTATTGCGGCGGCGTTGACGGGAAGCAACGGCGATGCCGCGGAGGCCGCCAGAAACCGGCGCCGCGTCGTCATGTTCCCGCCGCTTCCGTCCGTAGGCTCAGTCATCAATCTTCCTCCGGAACGTTTCGGGGAGAAACAGGATGCCGACCACAGCCGTCATGCCGGCGATCAAAACCGGATACCACAAGCCGTAATAGATATTGCCAGTCGCCGCGACCATGGCGAAGGCGGTCGTCGGCAGGAAGCCGCCAAACCAGCCATTGCCGATATGATAGGGAAGCGACATCGATGTGTAGCGAATGCGCGCCGGAAATAATTCAACCAACATCGCCGCCAAAGGGGCGTAAGCCGCCGTCACCATCAGCATAATCGCAACGATGATCGCGATGACCAGCGGCCGGTTGATTTTGTCCGGGTCCGCCTCGCTCGGATAACCTGCCGCAACTAATCGGTCACCGACTTCGCCTTGAAACGCCGCTATCTCCGCAGCAAGGCCGGCTTCGTCATGGCCCGACGGATCGGGCGCAGTGATGACAGTCTGCCCAATGCGCACTTCGGCGAGCGTCCCGGCGGACGCGTTGACATTTGAATAGTTGATTCCGTTGCGCGCCAGATAAGCCTTGGTGATGTCGCAACTTGTCTTGTCGAACGTATTCTTTCCGATCGGGTCGAACTGGAACGAACACTCATCGCCATTGGCGACGACGGTGACGGGCGCGTCCTGCACCGCGCGCGCCAGATCGGGGTTGGCCGCATTGGTCAGCGCCTTGAATAACGGAAACAATGTGAGCGCCGCCATGATGCAGGCGGTCATGATGATTTTCTTGCGCCCGATCCTGTCGCTGAGCCAACCAAAAAACACGAATGTCGGCGTCGAAATAATCAGCGCGATCACCAGAAGAATGTTCGATGTCGCCGGATCAACATCCGCGATCCGTTCCAGATAGAACAGCGTGTAGAATTGACCGGTATAGCCGATCACCGCCTGTCCGGCGACGCCTCCCAGAAGCGCGATCAGCACATATTTGAGGTTGGACCAGCGCCCGAACGCTTCAGACAACGGCGCTTTCGAGGTGGCGCCTTCATCTTTCATTTTCTGAAAGATCGGACTTTCAGCGAGCTGCAAGCGTATCCAGAGCGAGATCCCGAGCAGGAAAATTGAAAGCAGGAAGGGAATGCGCCAGCCCCATGATGCAAAGGCTTCCTCGCCCATCACCGAGCGCAAACCGATCACCAGCAGCAAGGCGGCAAACAGGCCAATAGTCGCGGTCGTCTGGATGAAGCTTGTGAAAAACCCGCGCTTTCCTTCCGGCGCATGTTCGGCGACATAGGTGGCGGCGCCGCCATATTCACCGCCAACGGCGAGCCCCTGTAACAACCGCAGCACGACGAGGATGATTGGCGCGGCAATGCCGATGGCGCCATAGCTGGGCAGGAAACCCACCGCGAAGGTGGACAGACCCATCAAGCCCATCGTTACAAGGAATGTGTTTTTTCGCCCAACGACATCGCCGATGCGTCCGAAGACAATGGCCCCGAAAGGACGAATGGCGAACCCGGCGGCGAAGGCCGCGAGCGCCAGAATGAACGCCGTCGTTTCATTAACGCCGGAAAAGAACTGCACGGAGATGTAACTGGCTAGAAGTCCGTACAGATAAAAGTCATACCACTCGAACATCGTGCCGAGCGACGCCGCCAGAATGACCTTGACCTCGCTTTGCTTCAGCCCATGCGTAGTGGACGTCGCATTTTCCTCGACAGCCATCGGCGTTTCTCTCCATCATTTTACACCCTCACCGGTCTTGCGCCGGCTTCGGTGATTTATTTGGCGCGAAATGCGCTAATTTATTATATCGTCGTGGTGACACGACGCCGCTTGGCGCTAGCCAGTCATGGATACGCCTCCGCCAGCGCTTTCCAGCTCACGCTGGCCTTGAGTAAAGCCAGCCTTCGGCGCGACCTCGTTGGTCCGGTCGGTGATCTGATCCCATTTTCCAGCGATGCGCTCGGCCACATCCCCACCGCCGCCGATGAAGGCGCCCTCCGTCAGCGTTATATGGGCGGCGGCGAAATGACCGGCGCCGGCGCAAAGAATCGCGCGGGTCGGCGCCTGTTCCGCCGTCAGGGCGACGATGCCGGGACTCACCAGCCCGGGATCGAGACGTTCCAGCGCTTCTTTCGAGAGCACATCACCGGTCATTTGCGTCGCCGCCGTCGGCGCGAGGCAATTAACGCGAATGTCGTATTTCTCGCCTTCGATAGCGAGCGTCTGCATCAAGCCGACAAGCGCCATTTTCGCTGCGCCATAATTCGCCTGTCCGAAATTTCCGTAGAGACCGGAAGACGATGTTGTCATGACGATCCGGCCGTAGCGCTGCGTGCGCATGATCTCCCACACAGCTTTGGTGCAGATCACCGCGCCCATGAGATGAACATCAACAACAAGACGGAAGTCATCGAGCGACATTTTGGCGAAACTTTTATCGCGCAGGATGCCTGCATTGTTCACAAGAATATCAATCCGGCCCCACTGCTCCATCGTCTGCGCAACCAAAGCCGCAATGCGATCTTCGTCGGTGACCGACGCAGCAAAAGAAATCGCTTCGCCGCCCTGTTCGCGAATTTCGGCGGCGACTTGCTCCGCATTGTTTTCATCCAGATCGTTCACCATCACTTTCGCGCCGTAACGCGCTAATTCCAGCGCGTGGCGACGGCCAAGGCCTCCCCCGGCCCCCGTCACAATCGCAACCAGGTCCCCAAATTCCATTTTACTGACAGCAGACATTCGCCCTCTCGTGAGTTAATGTATTAAACGCGATAAAACAGCCCGTTACCGCGTTCTACACAGATAAATCAGCCTCTTTCCCGCGCCCGCTCTTCGCAGATAGCGTGAAAACCAGCGGTCATGAAGCGCGCCATCCTCTGCCTGACGGCCTCAAAATCATCAGACTTGCATAACCCGTCCGATAACCTGTCGATCCGGCCGGTGCGCGCAAGCGTCAGCATCAGCGCGCCGGAGACAAAATGGTATCCCCAGAAGATATCCTCTTCCGGACAATCGGGGAGCGCTTTTTTCAGAATTTCAATCAGGCGCAGAACCACAGGGTCGAAATAGTTCCCCATGATTTCAGGGCCCCATTCAGGCGAGTTCGCGACCTGCGCCGTCAGGGCGAGACCATTTTTCCATTCGTCCCCGCCTTCGATATAAAGATCGAAATCCGTATCAAGGAAAACGCCAAGCGCGCCTTCCACTGTCGGCTTTCCCTTTGCATCTTTTTCGTATTCATCCAGCGCCATCATCCTGCGCGCGCTCGACACCGGCGCGCGACGATCGAAGACAGCGTCAAAGAGCGCCTTCTTGTCCGCAAAATAGTAATTCAGCAGCGTATGGTGCACGCCGACGCCTTTCGCGACGTCTTTCAACGTAACCCCATAGAATCCGCGCTTCGAAAAGAGATATTCCGCCGTATCGAGAATTTGCTCAATTGACTCGGCTCTTTGTTCCGCTTTGGTCTGTCGCTTCCGCTTCGTTTTTGTCTCTGTAGACAAGGTAAAATCTCTCCATGTTGTCGCCCTGGTCATTATCCATGAAAGGGCGGTTTTGCCTTATCAATTTTTCAGTTCTGCTCTCAGCCGTATCTTATCGATCTTGCCGGTGGACGCCAACGGCATGGTCGGCACACGCACGACTTCATCAGGTATCCACCAGGGCGCCACGCGCGTGCGCAGCGGCTCCAGAAGCTCATCATCCGTTATGGACTGATCCTCCCCCAATTCAACCATCAGGATTGGTCGCTCTCCCCATTTGGGGTCAGCCCGGCCAACAACGGCCACTAATGAGACTTGAGGGTGCGCCCCCACAATCGCTTCAATCTCAGCAGGGTTTATCCACTCCCCACCCGACTTGATCAAGTCCTTGGCGCGGCCCGTGATGATGAGATTGCCGCGATTGTCGATTCGCGCGAGGTCGCCCGTATCGAACCAGCCGTCAGCATCGGTCGCCGACTCCTCATCGCCGAAATAACGCTCCACAACCGCTGACCCGCGAACACGCAGATGACCTTCAACATTTCGCTGCTCAGGCAGCGGGTTTCCACGAACATCCGTCAGCAGAAGATCGACCCCGATCGCCGGACGGCCAGACATCCAGGCCTTCCTTTCAGGATCGTTCGCCGGCGCGCTTGTGCCCAGCGGTGAAAGCTCGGTCATGCCCCAGCTTGTCTGCACAACGACGCCAAGCCGTCGCTCAACACGCTCCATCAGCGCCGGCGGCATTGGCGCGCCGCCAACAACAATGCGCTGGAGCGTTGGAACATCACCGCCATGTTGTTCAAGATGCTCAACAAGCCCAAGCCAGACGGTGGGCACGCCGAGCGCAACCGTCACGCCCTCTTTGTTAATCAATCGCGCAAGGCTGGCGCCATCGGCGAGACGGCCCGGAAGAACGAGCTTAGCGCCGGCGGCGGGCGCCGCGAAGGGAAGCCCCCATGCATTCGCATGAAACATGGGAACAACCGCAAGTACAGCATCGGTGCATGTCAGCCCCATAACGTCGGCTTGCAGCAAACGCAGCGTATGCAGATAGCTTGATCGATGGGTGTAGGTAACGCCTTTGGGCGGACCTGTGGTGCCTGAGGTAAAACACAAGCCGGACGGAGCGATCTCATCGAACTCGCTCCAGCGCGCATTGCCTCTGGCGTCGGTAAGCAACTCTTCCAGCGCATCGGTTGATGCATCCAGATCGGCTGCGCTCCAGTCCGGCGGCCCGCCGTCAATCACAAGAATTTGCGAGACAGACGGTGTCCGCTCGACAACCTGCTTCGCCAGCGGCGCAAGGTCTGCGCTGACAATCAATATATGCGCCTCGGATTGCTTCAGCATGGCGCTGAGTTGAGCCGGCGTGAGGCGGGGATTGAGCGTATGATAGACAGCCCCCAAGCCAATGATCGCATACCAGACCTCAACATGCGCTTGCGTGTTCCAGGCGAGCGTCGCGACACGATCGCCAAAACCTACGCCGCGTCCCGCCAAAGCCGCTGAGACACGCAACGCCCGCGCTCTTAACGACGCATATCCAACACGGTCGATCACCCCGCCCTCGCCCGCAGTCACAACTTCAACATCACCATGCCATTTGGCGGCGTGATCGAGGAATTTGTTCAGCGTGAGCGCATATGGCTGCATTGAGCCGTCAATCATCGGCACCCCGGCGCTTGCGGCGGCAAAGGCGGCGACGCAACGCCGACATTCCAGGTCCAGCCAATATTTGCGGCGCGGCGTCGACACATCACTTCCTCATGCAATTCATACATGCCGGGAAGCAGGTCGGTTGCAGATCCTTCAGGCGCGTCCTCAAAATACATATAGGCTTCGTCATCGGAATAAGGACGCCATGAAGGCTCACCTTTCGCACTTGGCGCGCCGTCCCGTGCGAATGATGACCAGTAACCAAGCATGGCGTCGGACAACCTTCTTTCAGTCGCAGTGTCCGGAATTTCCGGCCAACTCGGCGTCAAGTTATCGATTGTGCCGAATACATAGGGAATTTCACTGGCGTGAAACGCATGCAGCCCGGCCTCGTTCGCCGCCTTGTAGCCATGGTTGAAAATGTAGAGATAACCCGGCTCTCCAATCTCCAATTGCTTGCGGACAAGGCGTTCGGCGGTCCAGCCATACATCGCATCGCGGGTCGTCGCGAGCATGCTCTCGCTGATATTCTCTGAGGGATATTGCTGCAGAAACGCCTCGGCAAGATCGCCATAACCTTCGCGGATCAGATTCTCATATGCTTTTTCCGTCAGCGGTTTTTTCGGCAGCAAAAACCGCAACGACCGGATTTCCCCGCTGTTGAACCCCGCGATCATCGGCACCGACGCCTGTTCGCCGCGATCGAAAACATTCACGAGTTCATCAGGGATCACAACGCCGTCTACTGTGCCCCATGCGACATACCCCGCCTGCTGGGTTTTTCTGATCAGGGTGGCCGCATCCATCTCGCGCAGTGCTTCAATATTGTCAGCGCCGATCTTGTCAGCGATATAAGCGCCGATCGCTTCTGCAGAGGGCACGCCAAAACGCGCTTCCTTCAGCGCCGGCGTTGAAATCATATAGGCGCTCTGGGCGATGGCTTTATGGAACAAGCCTCGCGCAGGCGGCGACGCCATGAGATACATGACGCTCAAGGCTCCTGCGGACTCGCCTGCAATTGTTACATTGTCAGGATCGCCGCCGAACGCTGAAATATTGCGCTGAACCCATTCAAGCGCGGCGATCTGGTCGAGCACCCCGTAATTGCCGGAAATATTATCCGGCGATTCCGCACTTAGCGCCGGATGCGCAAGATAGCCCAACGCCCCAACACGGTAATTGATGGACACAACGACGAGGCCGCTTTCCGCCAGCGCCGCGCCGTCATACATCCGCTGGCTGCTGGCCCCCGAGCGCAATGAGCCGCCATGTATCCACACAAAGACAGGCGCACCCGCTGCATCCTTTGGCTTCCAGACATTGAGCGACAGACAGTCTTCACTCATCGCCTTCAAAGTTTCAGCGTAGATGCTTTCGACATTCGCGCGAAACTGCATGCAGGCGGGACCAAATTCACTTCCGTCGAATTCACCGTCCCAATCAGCGGCCGGTGACGGCGGCTTCCAGCGCGCATCGCCAACGGGCGCCGCCGCATAGGGAATGCCCTTGAAAGCCAGAACCTTATCCTGGGCGACACCCCTAACATCACCTGCTGGGGCGTTTATGAGAACGTCGCTTTTTTCTTCGCTGCTGGCGTGAGCACAAGCGAGAGTCATCGCCAGTAAAGCCACAGCAACTGAACGGAATAACAAAGACATCATGCGCACCCTCAGACTTTACCGGCTTCACGGCGTATCGCCCTTGCAAGAAACAGGAACAACGCCACCGCCAGGAAATAAAACGGGATTAGTGTGTAAAAAGCGAGCTGCAGGGAATTATCCGGATGGGCGTCGCGAAAGAAATCACTCGCCATGCCAAGATAAGTTGGACCGAAGCCAAGACCAATCAAATTCATCACCAGTAATAAGAGCGCGCCGGATAGGACGCGCTGATGCGGCTCCACTTCTTCCTGAACCAGCGCGACCGCAGGCGAAAGATAGAAATAATTGAAGAATGTCGGAACGGCCAGAAAGATCATCGCGAGCGGCCATCCCGGCGCCCAGACAAAACCGAAGAAGAATGGAACAGCGAGAAGAAGCGCCACCGCGGGCACATAGGCATAGGCGGCTTTCGAGCGCTTGCCGAGCCAGTCAACAAGACGCCCCGAGACATACATCCCGGCGCTGACAAAAATGCCGACAAGCAGTGCGTAGTAAAGCGCGACCTCGCTGAGGGTCATCCCCTTTTCGCGCATCAGGAAAAGCGTTGTGAAATTCACCACTGCATAGGTCACGAACTGCGTTGCTCCGCTTGCGAGCGCAATCAGAATGAGCGTCGGGCGTGTGAAAAACATGCGGCAGGTCGACCAGAACCCGGCGGCCGGCGCAGTTTCCACCGGCGCGGATGCGGCCCCTTGCTTGACATCAAGCCCGCCACGCTTTGGTTCGCGCACAAAGAAAAAAACCACAAGTGCCGCGATAATACCGACAACGCCAACAGAAACGAACGCATCGCGCCAGCTATAGGCGGCGGCGATTGAGGCGCCGAATGCAACACCCAGCGCCATTCCGATCGGCGGGCCCATATTATAAAGGCCCAATGCGCGCCCACGCGTGCCCGACGGAAAATAGTCAGAGATAATGGCGTAGGACGGCGGCACGCCGCCGGCTTCGCCAACGCCAACGGCCATGCGCGCAGCGACAAGTTGCGGAAAAGTTCTGGAAAGACCGCACGCGACCGTCGCCGCACTCCAGAGAAAGCAGGCGAACGCCAGGACTTTCACCCGATTGGTCCGGTCCGCGAACCAGCCGACCGGCAAGGCGATTAATGTATAAAACAGCGCAAAATACAGACCGGTAATGCGTCCCAATTGTCCGTCTGTAATCTGCAATTCGTCCTGAATGGGTTTAGCCAGAATCGAAATGAGCTGGCGATCCAGAAAATTCAACACATAGACGAAACACAACGCGCCCAGCACCCACCATGCACGCGCACCGGGCCCCGCTGCTTTTGCGGCGGGGCCCGTAGCAGACGCATTACCCACGTCAAACTTATGCGTAGCGCTCATATTCGTCACGGCTTAGTAGTCGTAACCGATACGAATGCCGATTGTGCGGGGGCGCAGTGTGCTCGCGCGAGCATCGGCAAACGCCTCCGGGTGACGGTAGACAATAGAATGATCGTCGAACAGGTTCTCGACATAGAGCGTCGCTTTGACTTGTTCGCCGAATTCGGCCCCAAGCGACATATTCACCGTCTGGTAGGATTCAGTGAAACCGTAAGTCGGCGTCACCGTCGTTGGATCGCCCGGAACATTCGGGAACTGGTTCGGGAAATCGCCGACATGCCGGGCGTTCACCGCGAAGGAGCCTCTCACATTAGGTGAAATGTAAGTGGTGTATTTAATATAGGCTCCGCCCTGAAAGGCCGGGAATGCAAGCTCGCCGCCGAGAACGGCGCCGGAGATCGCCGCCTCCTCCGGTGTCAGTTCCGTAATTTCCGTATCATTCAACGATCCATTCAAACCAATGGACAGTCCCTCCGTCGGAAACGCAGCAACTTCGAATTCGATGCCCTTGCTGCGCGCCTTCCCGATATTCGTGGCGAACTGAACTGAATCCGATACGCGGTTCGCCTGCACCTGGATGTTGCTCCAGTCGATCAGATAGGCGGCGAGATTGGCGGACAGTTTTCCGTCGAACCAGACGCCTTTGAGGCCGATTTCGTAATTCTTCAATTTGTCGGACGAAGCGCCGTCCGGAATGATGAGGTCTGTGGGGTCGACAACACTGGGAAGCCCCGCCCGCGCGTTGACCGCAGGCGTGCGGAAACCCGTCGAATACGTCGCATAGGTCGTGACGCTATCGACCGGCTTGAACGAAGCGCTGAACTTATAGGACGGGCCGGATTCTTCCCCGACGGCGCCGACTGCCGGTGCGGTTCCTGTAACCGTCAACGGGCCGGGAATGCCGAAGAGTGAGTTGACCAGATAGTTGCTGGTATACCCGCCAGTGGTGAAGCCCTGAACGTCCAGCTTGCCGTAGCGCAAACCACCCGTCATCCAGAAACGGTCGCTGAACCGGTAAGTCACCTCGCCGAAACCTGCAAGCTCGTTGGAGATCGCATGGTTGAAGGTGCGCTGATAATATTCGTCAACAAGCCCCGTCATTCCATTCGCCATGAGGAAGGCCGGATCAGAACGGTAAAAGAGATCTACGTCGCGTCTCTTGTAATAATAGAACAGGCCAGCGACCCATTCCAGCTTGCTGTCCATGGTCGATACCAGCCGCGCCTCTTCAACAAACGCTTTGTCAAAAGCAAATGCATCAAGCGCGAAAGGAATCGCTCCGCCAAACGTCGCGTCGAGATCGATAATAAATGACTGGTTGTAAGACGAATAAGTCGACGAACTGGTGAAGTTCGCAAAGCCTAAATCGACATCCACAGTGGCGTTGATGGAATCAAGGTTGCCGCCATAAATATCCGGCCGGCGTGAATTCCGTGTTTCGCGATCGCCGCCGCCGAGCGCAGGATTGATGAGCTGGGCGTCCTCCGGTTTGCTTTCTTCATGCAGCCCCATGAGACGCAAGGACGCGCCGTCTGTGGGCTCCCAGAGCACAACCACGCGGCCGCCCCAGTTTTTAAGCGTATTAGCGTTGTCGACGCCGGTCCCGATATTGGTGACCCAGCCTTCTTCGTTGCGATAGAAGCCGACAGCGCGCACCGCCAGCTTGTCTTCAACAAGCGGCACATTGATCATGCCATTATAGCGCTGGCGGAAGGAATCATCATCCGTCAGACCAAAGTCGACCAGCGCGGCGGCGTCAAACTCGTCAAGGTCGGGGCTTTTGGTCAGCAAACGCACAGCGCCCGCAAGCGAGCCGGAACCAAACAATGTGCCCTGAGGGCCGCGGAGAAATTCGACCCGCTCCACGTCAAAGAGCGTGGAGTCGAGCTGCGTGGAGTTGCCGTTCGCAGAGATCGGCAGTTCGTCCAGATAGACCGCGACCGAATTTTGCAGGTTCGCCTGGTACCCGTTGGTTGCGATGCCGCGCACGGAAAATGTGTTGAAGTTCGCGGTCGGCTTGTTGAGGACAGCGCCCGGCGTTTCGAAGGCGAGCCCCTCGTAACCGACGATGCCCTTCTCGGTGAGTTCGTCCTGCGAAAATGCCGTCACACTGAGCGGCACATCCTGAAGACTTTCCTCACGACGGGTCGCCGTGACGACAATCCGGTCATCATTCGCCTGGTCGCCAGACGACGCAGCGTCTGTCCCCTGCGCCATCGCAGAAGCGGACAGAACAAAAAAGGCGGCCGCCGACGCGGACGCGAGTAGCGCGTTTTTCATAGACTGTAACCCTCCCGTTCGCCGGTCTTTTCGCCGGCGCACAAACATTGTTGTGATTTCTATATAGCGGAAATTACACTCACTGACAAGCGTGTGAACATCTTGACCGCCGGAGGGAATGGGCGCCATACCCTCTGTCATGTCGATGTTTGCAAAACTGGATGGCAAGACAGCGCTTGTCACAGGGGCCTCAAGCGCCGGTTTCGGGCGCCATTTCGCGCATGTTCTGGCGGATGCCGGGGCGGCGGTCGTTGTATCGGCCAGACGCAAACCGGCACTGGACGAACTTGTTCAGGATATTGTCGGGAAAGGCGGAAAGGCCGCCTCGGTGGCAATGGACGTCACTGACATCGCATCGGTCACCGCCGTCATGAGCGAGCACGGCCCATTTGATATCGTCGTTAACAATGCCGGCGTATCCGTTGGGAATCCGATCCTCGATCAAACGGAAGATGACTATGACTTTGTCATCAACACAAACCTGAAGGGCGTGTGGAATGTCGGAAAGGAAGCCGCGCGCGGAATGAAAGACGCAGGGGTCGCCGGATCGATCATCAATATCGCATCGATCACCGGCCTTCGCCAGGTTCAGGCGATCAGCCCTTACGCCATATCAAAAGCCGGCGTCATACAGATGACAAAACAAATGGCGCTTGAATTCGCCAGATATGACATTCGCGTAAACGCCATCGCTCCGGGATATTTTGAAAGCGACTTAACGCGCGATTATTTCAAAACGGAAAGAGGCCAGGCGTTAATCCAGCGCGTTCCCATGCGCCGGCTTGGCGATTACAAAAGCCTGAACGGTCCCCTCCTCCTGCTGGCGTCAGATGATTCATCATTCATCACAGGCAGCGTCATCGCAGTCGATGGCGGCCATCTGTTAAGCCCGCTTTGATCAATTTGCGTCGTACAGCTTTTCCTGACCGTGGCATGCCTGCGGCCGATCTGACTGTACGACGCATAAGCTGAAAAGCGGATGCTTAATCCGCGGAGTCTTTAAATTTTTCCGTCGCCGAATCCGCCGCCGCCGTAATCGCGTCGCCGGCTTTGCCAAGCATCGAATCTTCACCGTGATGAGCGACCGCGACTTCCGTCAGCACAAGCCCGACCGTGAGAAGAAGTGCGCCGGCAGCCATTATCCTGTTTCCAACCATTGGAGTTCTCCTTCGTGTGCAGCGGGATAAGACGCCGCTGCGCATCGCGCGAGGCCCCTCGCGCGCAAACAAGATTTGCCGCATTGCAACACTTGCCTAGAGGGCAAAATGCCCGGGCCGAAAATAACACGTAACCGCTAAGCTCACGCGATAATCGTTCCCATGGGAACTACTTACCACCCAAGCTACTTGGTGCCCGCCTCAAGCCCCGAACTTCTTCGACGTGGGGAACCCCTTTGGAGCGATCTTGCCCGCCTGCGCGCGCTTGCCCAAATAGGACTTCCAATCATCGACCGTTTGCGTCCGGCCGGAACGATCGGTCCAGGTGAGGCCTTCCTTCTTCGAGAAAAGCTTGGCGTCGGATAACCCGCCATCGTGATATTTCTGAAGAACGACGCCCTTGCCGCGGGTCATCTCCGGCAGTTCAGACGATGCGAACACCAGGAACTTCTTGTTGTCCCCGACAACCGCGAGCATGTCGCCTTCAGCAGGACGGCAGACCGCCGCCTCTGCGCCCGACGCGACATTCAGAACCTGCTTGCCCTTACGCGTGTTCGACAGGCACTCGTCTTCCGGCGCAATAAACCCGTGCCCGGACGATGAAGCGACAAGAAACTTCCGGCCGCCCTCGTAAAGAAACGCAGACACCACCGCATCGTCATTGCCCATATCGAGCATCAGCCGGATCGGCTCGCCATGGCCGCGCCCGCCAGGCAGATTGGCGACATCAAGGGCGTAGAACTTCCCATTCGTGGCGAAGAGCATGAGCTTGTCTGTCGTCTGGGCGTGAACGACCCAGTGCTCGCGGTCGCCCTCTTTATATTTGATCGACTTCGCGTCCTCCACATGCCCCTTCATGGAGCGCACCCAGCCCTTTTCAGACAGGACAATGGTGACAGGCTCTTTCTCCACGAGAATATCGAGATCGATATCTTCAATCGCCGGCGCATCGGTGATGTCCGTGCGGCGCCGTCCAAGGTCCGATTTCGGATCAAACAGTTTTTTGACGTCTTTCAGCTCATCGGAGATTTTCGCCCACTGGGCTTCGTCCGATTTCAATAGAGCCTTCAGGGCTTTTTGCTCTGCGAGCAACTCCTTGTGCTCGGTCTTGATCTCCATTTCCTCAAGCTTGCGCAGGGAGCGCAGACGCATATTGAGGATCGCTTCGGTTTGCACCTCCGTCAGCTTGAAGGTCTTCATCAATTCCGCTTTGGGATCGTCCTCATAGCGGATGATGCGGATCACCTCATCGAGATTAAGATAGGCGATCAGGAAGCCGTCGAGAATTTCGAGGCGTCTGGCGATCTTGTCGAGCCGGAATTCGGTGCGCCTGCGCAAGACCTCCTTGCGGTGATCCAGATAAGCCTGCAACACCTCACGCAGCCCCATGACGCGGGGGCTCCCGTCGGCGCCGAGAACATTCATGTTGAGTGAAAAGCGCGATTCAAGATCGGTGATCTTGAACAGCGATTCCATCAGCGCCGCCGGTTCGATATTACCCGACTTCGGCTCAAGGATAAGGCGGATATCTTCCGCGCTCTCATCGCGTATGTCGGCAAGCGCAGGCAGTTTTTTCGCCTGCATCAATTCGGCGATTTTTTCGATCAGCTTCGACTTTTGAATCTGATAGGGAATTTCAGTGACGACGATTTGGTATTTGCCGCGCCCGAGATCTTCGGTTTCCCAGCGCGCACGCACCCGGAAACCACCGCGGCCCGTCGCATAAGCCTCTTCCATGGACGCCGCATCCTCGATGCACACGCCGCCCGTCGGGAAGTCTGGGCCTTTCACATATTTCAGGAGCGTTTCAGTGCGCGCATTCGGCGTCTTGATCAGATGCAGCGAAGCGTCAATCAACTCCGCCACATTATGCGGCGGGATCGAGGTCGCCATGCCGACAGCGATGCCGCTCGCGCCATTCGCCAGCAAGTTCGGAAACGCCGCCGGCAAGACGATGGGCTCTTTCCCCTCGCCGTCATAGGTCTCGCGAAAATCAACCGTGTCTTCGTCGATGCCATCGAGAAGAAGCTGCGCCGCTTCCGTCAGGCGGCTTTCGGTGTAACGCATGGCCGCGGCGTTATCGCCGTCGATATTGCCGAAATTGCCCTGCCCGTCGATCAACGGAACGCGAACGGAAAAGTCCTGCACGAGACGCACCATGGCGTCATAAATCGCCTGATCGCCATGAGGGTGGAAGTTACCCATGACCTCGCCGACGACCTTCGCGGATTTCTTGAAGCTACCAGAAGGCTTCAGATTCATCTGGCGCATGGCGTAGAGGATGCGCCGGTGGACAGGCTTCAAGCCGTCACGCACATCGGGCAGCGCCCGCGAGGTGATGGTCGAGAGCGCATAGGCGAGATAACGCTGTGACAGCGCCTCATCAAATGGCTCGAGAAAAATCTCGTCAGCGCGAGGCGGCTTGGGCGGTTTGGCGGATTTGGTCTTGGAACGCTTCATGGGCCTAGTCTCTAGCAGAGTCTTGAGGCTCCGCCAGTCCCTCGCGAACCTCTCCACGAAGCTGAACTGGCGGCGTTTTCCCCAGCCGCGCAATCATGTATTCCGGCCCCATGCTCGCATTTCTCGCCGACATCGCCGCTTTCCCACTCCTGATGCTCGCCCTGGCGGGGGGCGCCATGGGGTTTTCTGTAGAAGCCTTCGCCCGCGCCGCCCATTCCGGAGAGGCGCAGACGGCCGCGCTCACCATCGCGTTCCTTGCTGGCGTTTCGGAAATGCTCGGCCAGTCGGTGATTCTCGTGATCAATCGCGTCGCGCTTTACCGGTTTCTGGCGAGCCTCGCCTTCACTGGTTTCACCTATGTGCTGACGGCGCTTGCCTGGGCGCTCTCGGCTGTGGCCGTGGCCCCGCTGACTCGGCTCGGCGTGCTTGGCCCCCATGAAATCGCAGGCGTCTTCGGCGTCGTTTCACTCGCCTTCGCGCCGCGTCTTTTCGGCGTCTTTTCAATCGCCCCCTATTTTGGTCAGGCGCTCGGCAATCTTCTCGAGGCCTTCGCCATGGCGCTCGCCGTCTTCGGACTGCATGCAGGTTTTGGCCTGCCGCTTCATGCGGCGGTTTTTTGCGGCGGCGCCGGATGGCTCCTTTCATACAGCGTCAGAAGTTATCTCGGTCATTTGCTGGCAAAACCGCTCGGCCGGGTGCGGTTTTTTGTTTCCGGATCGGCGCTCGACAAGACGCCAAAGCAGATCATCGAAGATTTGGCGCGGCGTCTCGGCGTTGAGGGCGACACATGATCTCCGACGCGCTTCTTGCAGCATTCGGCCTCGGGATTTTCGCCCTGCTCCTGACGGCGGCCCTGTCGCCGCTCGAAACCTTGAGCTGGTGGGCGGGCTGGACCGAGGAGGAACTGGATGAAACGACCCCGCCGCCGCCGAACCCTGACAGCAAACCTCGGCGCTATATCGTCTACCTCTCCGGCGTCGCGTCTCTGTCAGGCGAATTTCTATTGCCCCGGGAGAGGTCTTTTATCCGCAAGCTGCACAACCGATTTCCCGACGCCGTCATTGTGTCGGATGTTTTTCCCTATTCTCCGAACGGCATGCCGCTTTTGGAAACCCCTCGCCTGTTCGACCGGATCTGGCGGCGCGCTCAGATGTTGAAACTGCGCGAGCGCGAGTCGCTGTTTCACACCCTCATCAACCTGCGCAATATTTTTCAGGTGATGGTTTCCGCGGACCATCGTTATGGCCCTATCTTCAATCAGGGCGCCGCCAATGTCATCGAAACAGCCCTCATAGAGGACGGTTACACCCGTGGTTCGGGCGCGCCGGTGATCATCATCGGCTATTCTGGCGGAGCGCAGGTCGCGGTTGGCGCCGCGGCGTTTTTGAAAGCCCGCCTGAATGCGCCTATCGACGTCATCTCGCTCGGCGGCGTTCTCGCCTCCGACCCCGGCCTTCATTATCTGCGCAAGCTTCACCACATCACCGGCGACAAGGACAATATTGAGCGCGTCGGCGCCATTATTTTCCCCGACCGCTGGAAGCTGATGGGCTATTCCGACTGGAACGCCGGTAAAAAAGACGGGCGCATCGAAATTCACCGGCTGGCGAATATGAGTCACGCAGGCGTCAAAGGCTATTTCGGCCGCCCGCCGGTCAATGGCGTTTCCAATGCTGAACGCACGCTGGAACAAATCGCAGACTTAATCTGACCGCGAAAAGAAAAAGAGCCGCAAGACCGGTTTCCCGGGGCTTGCGGCTCAATTGAACGCTACAGGAGGGAGAGGCTAGAAATTGACTCTCGCGCCGATGACGAAGCGCCGGCCAAGCACGTCATGTACAGACTGGTTCGTCTGCTGTGTGTAGCCAAAGAACGCACTGTAATAGGGTGTGACCGGCGGATCCTGATCAAGCACGTTAGTCATGTTGCCATACAGCTCGATCCCTGCCCCGTTATCAAGTTCATGACGATAGGTGACGCCAAGATCGAGATAGAAGACGCTGTCGACATGATTGCTGCCGATGTCGACGCCTTCGACGAGACTGTTCTCGATCGTGCCGCCACCGATATAGCGGCCTTGCAGAAAGGTTCGGACCGGCCCGTATTCATAAGTGAGGCTCGTCGTGAACTTGAACTCCGGCAGCGCGTAAGCAATGCCGTCGGACTGTTGAAGGCCGATCTGTCCGGCGCGATCAATCTTGTTCGTGCCGGCAAGGGTTTCGGAGTTTTCATCAAGCCAGGTGCCGAAGAATCTCCAGCTGATGGATTCATCGCCGCCAAACAGGCTGATGTCGCGCTGATAGGAGGTCTCAAGGTCGATACCACTGATCTTGGCCTGGTCCACATTGACGAAAACGTCGCCGATCAACACGATCCGGTCTGTCATCGTATCACGGCTGACAAGATCGCAAAGATCAAGCGCGCCTTCTTCACACCGGTCAGCGACCGCTTGCACGCCGAGTTGTCCAATCGCATCGTCGATCTTCACCTGATACCAGTCTGCAGACAGAGAGAAACCGTCGATGAAAGATGGCTGATAGACGAAACCGACGGTGATCGTGTCGGCTTTCTCCGGCGAGACCAGCGGGTTGCCGCCTGAGAAACGGGTCACGTTGATCACGCCGTCACCTGGATAACGCGGGTCCGTAATCGTCGCTGAACCGCCGGTCTTGTCGAAACGCTCCGACAAATTGGCTGCGCGCACGTCGCGCGAATAAGTGCCGCGGAGGCGGAAGTCCTCCGTCATCTGCCAGTCGAGACCGCCTTTCCACGCCCAAATGCTACCAGAGCCTGAATAATCGGCCCAGCGGGCGGCGCCGTGTAGCGTGAGCTGTTCCATCAACGGCGCGTCCGCGACGAGCGGCACGAGCACTTCTGTGAACACTTCCGTGACTGTGCTCTTGCCGTTGATGTTCGAGACTTTCGAATATTGAAGGCCAACGGTGTTGCCGCAATCCGGCGCGCTGACGCCCCTGAGGCCCGCAGCGATCGCTTCCGGATCAGAATCGCAAAGCACCGGATGGCCATTGTCATGGTCAGAAGGCGGATTGGTCGGATCGCGAACGATCTGGCGGATTTTCTCCTCACGGTGCGAACCGCCAAACGCCATGGAAATCGGCCCCGCGCCCCAGCCTTCGTAGACTTCACCACTCGCCGACAGCTCAAAAAGATGCTGCCGCATATTCGTGATGTTCACTTTGGCCTCTTGCGTCGTGTAGGTGTCGGTGACGCCTAGGTCGAAACCAGTGTCTGCGAAATAGATCGGCGTTGTGATCGTGTCGCCGGGCTCATAGCCAACGACCCAGTCAACCGCCGCTTCTGATGCGTTGCCGCGGCCAAAGAGATTGAGCGGCTCGCAGTCGGCGAACGTGTCATTGAACAGCGTCGTTCGGCAAACGATGTTGCCAGACCCGTCATCAACAGCGTCCACGGCGGCGTGAATGCGGTCAACGCGGAGGCCGACCTGATAGGCTTGGCGTTTGTTGCGGCCATACTGATAATAACCATCTACGGACCAGCCGTTCATGAAACCGCCATTCTCAACCTGCCAGTTGAAGCCGCCAGTGATCGAGTGCAGCACACTGTCATCATAAATCCGCATGTCACGGCCAATATCCTCTAGGCTGCCCATGCGTTTCAGCGTGAAGGACGGAATCATCTCATCCATCATGATCTGCCGGACATCGTCTGGCAGGAATGCGTTGTCGGCGAAAATGGTAATCGCCGTCGGCGTGCCATGCAGCGAGCCACGCGGGTAGTTTGGCTGGTTGGTTTTGTTTTGACCGCGGATATATTGCGCAAAAACCTTGAAGTTGTTCGCCAGTTCATAATCGGCATAAGCGAAGATATTATTGCGCTCAACATCCGGATAAAGCGACGGCGCCTCGGCGCCGAGATCGTCGCCGCTGCCGCCATTCGCAATTGAGTGGCGCGCCGGCGGAATGCCAAACGGGAATTGCGACGGAGAGCCGGTGACAAAAGGTTGAATGCCGGACCCGTCAGACAGAAACTCGCTCTGGTCAAGCGACGTGCCCGGCGCGACGATGAGGCCGTCGAAGCTTGAATTGCGTGACACGACATTTGGGTAGAGTTGCGGCACGCCGCCCGCATCATTGATCAGACCCCAACCCTGATACCAGTCACGGTCCTCGTAACTGAAGACGCCGTCCTGATCGAAGAGTTCGCCGGAGACCAGGAAATGGCCTCGATCACCGATGTCCGTTCCGAAAGAAAGAGAGACTTCATAGTTGTCGCCATCGCCTCGCGTCGTCTGGCCCCATTGGCCATGCGCATCAAAACCGGTGAAGTCGGTGTCGAGAATGAAGTTGGTGACGCCCGCCACGGCGTCGGTGCCGTAAGCCGCCGAGGCGCCGCCGGTCACCGTCTCCACCCTGCTGATCATTGCCTCAGGGAACGCGTTGATATCAACGCCGCCGAAGGCCGTTGAAGATATCATCCGGCGTCCATTCAACAATGTCAGCGTGCGGTTGATGCCAAGGCCGCGCATATTGAGGTTGCCGTAACCGCCGCGCAGGAACCATGTTTCTGTAATGGAATTCGGCGTCTGATTGCCGAAGAATTGCGGCAACTGGCTGACGGCTTCAATAATGTTGCCCGGCGCCATAGTCGACAGCAGTTCCGCATCGACCGAAGTTACCGGCACCGGCGTCTGCATGCCCGTCTGTGCGATGCGGGTGCCTGTGACGGTGATGGTGTCCGAGTTTGTCTCGCCATCCTGCGCCAAAGCAGACGCCGCGCCGAGACTGAGCACAGCTCCCGCCGCCACGCAGCAGGACAATCTTCGTTTAAAACTCACCGCCTGTTTGACGGCTCTCTCGCCCCGTATGTTCATGTATGCCTCCCATATATTAGTTTTTTATCACCACCCGACTCCTGAAGCCGGGCTGTTTTCTTCAGTTCGTTAAGGTCGAAGCCCGTTCTCTTCGTGATAGGTCTCCCAAAGAGACAGCATCGCGTTGAGCCGGCGCCGCTCAGTGCTGCTCAAATCATTTTGTTCCTGCGGATCTTGCGCGATGTTGTAGAGGCGCCATGACGCGTCATCCTGGTCTGTGGCGTCCCAAACCAGTTTCCAGTCGCCCTGACGCAGCGCCTTGTGGCCGTAAAGCTCCCACCCCACCGCATCTGACGTGTCGTGAATCGACGCTTGCGGATCCTCCAGCGTCGCGAGGATCGAACTGCCCTTGACGGGAAAGACCGTCCGCCCCCGATAAGCGCCGTCCGGAAGCGACGCATCCGCTAGATCCATAAAGGTCGGCAGAACATCCATCACGGTGACGAATTGACTGTTGCGTTCACCGCTTGAAACAAGATCCGGATAATGCGCGAAAGCAGGCACATGAATGCCGCCGTCAAAGGCCGTCATTTTCGCGCCGTGAAATGCGACAGAACTCGCCCGCGCCCAGTTCGGCCCGTACATGACGTATGAATCGCTGTTTCCGAGATTGTCGTAGGAATTGTCGCAACACTCTGCGACCCAGTCGGAAATGGGCGGCGCAAGATCCCGGCGGATGGCTTCTGGCCCATTGTCAGACATGAAAAAGATGAAGGTGTTGTCGAATTCGTCAATGGATTTGAGATAGTCGATGACACGGCCGATATAGGCGTCGAGCTCGCTCACCATCGCGGCGTAGATTTCCATTTTGCGCGATTCAATCCGCTGTTCTTCTTCCGTAAGGTCTTCCCAGGCGGGCTGTCCTTCGACGGGCGGCAATTCCTCCGCGTCCGCCGGAATAAAACCGCGCTCTTTCATGCTGGCGAAGCGGCGCTTGTATAGCGCTTCATAACCGTCATCATATTGGCCTGAGAATTTTTCAATCGAAGCGCGCGGCGCCTGCAACGGCCAATGGGGCGCCGTATAGGCGAGATAGGCGAAGAACGGTTTATCGTCTTCGCGTCCGCCTTCGATGTAGTCGATCATGCGCTCGGTGTAGAAACGCGTGGTATAGAAATCCTCGCCGACGGTGACCATTTCTTCGCCGTCACGATAAGGCGCAAGGCCCGGCCCGTTCCACGATAAGCCGCCAAGATGCGCGGCGCCGTCAATGGACACAAAAGACTTTTCAAACCCCCGCGCGCGCGGGCCAGTCTCAACCGTATGGCCGAGATGCCATTTGCCGGTCATGTAGGTGTGATAGCCTGCATCTTTCATCAGGTTCGCCATGCTGGCGACACGGAAATTCAGATAGCTTTCATAACCGGGCTGACCTGCTTGCGCCGGATCGGTTGACGGGTTCATCACGCCTAGCCCGGCAAGATGACTATCCGTTCCTGACATCAACATCGCTCGCGTCGGCGAACACGCCATATGGGCGTAAAAATTGGTGAACAGCATGCCGTTTTTCGCCAGAGCGTCGATATTCGGCGTTGGGATTTCGCTTCCGAAGATACCAAGATCTGCGTAACCAAGGTCATCGGCGACAATGAGGAGAATATTGGGGCGTTTTGTTTGCGTATCGCCAGAGGGTGCGGACGCGCTCCTCTGCACTGGCGCTTGTTGCGCTGCAGTTTGAGATGCATTTTCGTCATTCCCACTCTGGCAGCTTGCAGCCAGAACAGAGAAGACGCAGACAAACGCGTTACGGATGGATTTCCGGCGCCGCACTATTCCCTCCCGCTGCGAGGCGCCGCCATTTTGCTTTTATTGGTCTTAAAAGCGCGCCGCAGATCGAATGTCACCGCCCGGTCCGGCCGCCTTTGACGGCAATCGCGGATAAGGCGTTATCGTTTCAATTCAGAGGGGCGCCCGCGGGAACAATGCATTTCGAACCAGGCCGGGAGCTCTCCACATGCGGCGCACCGCCGCTCCCATCTGGCTCCCTTTGCATGACCCGCCGAAATGACGCAAAAATCCATTTGGATTGAAACGGAATATTGCGGCAATGCGAACAGACCTCCCACCGGGTTGCCCCTCATGTGAATATGAACTCATATTCACATAATAATGTCAAGGAGGGGGTGAGAGTACGCTTATGAACGAGACGGTCGAACGTCTTCCCCAGCAGAACCGCAGTAGGGTCACAGCCGAAAAATTCATCACAGCTGCCTTCAAGATGTTGGAAACGCAGACTTTTGCAGAACTCTCCGTGGGCGAGCTTGCCCGGAGCGCCAAGCGGTCCGTTGGCTCATTTTACCAGCGCTTCGGCAGCAAGGAGGAGTTTCTGAAAATCCTTATCGTAGATTTTCTTGAAACCGGAATCGGAGATGAGGCCGCCGCCGTCTGGAAAGGAAAGAGCCCAAAACAGGTTTACGCCAAGTTCCTCGAAGACACCTATGACCGGATTTTGAGCCACCGGAATCTCTGGCATGCAGTCCTTGAAATGTCGGCCAGCGATCCAAGCTTCTGGGCGGAGTTCGGACCTTATCGTGATCGCCGCCTTATGGATTTGATGACCGCCATTGAGGCCGCTTTGGGAAGAAAACTGACGCAAACCGAAAGCCGGAAGCTCGCCATCGCGGGCCAGGTTTTCAACAGCGTGATGAATAATCAGATCATCAATAGCCCCGGACCTCTTACGCTGGATGATGCGCAATTTTTCCCGACCATGGCCAAGATTGCGCTCGATGTGGCCGATCTTGAGGATTAGGCCCCGCCGTCACTTCGGTTCCGCGTTATCATAGACCAGCCGAAAGCCAATGTGATTGGTTCCCAGCCCCGTGTCTTGCGCGTGCCGCGCCGAGGGTCTGTAACGCATGCAATAATTTTCCGCACACAGATAGCTCCCGCCTTTGACGACCCGCACGGCGACGCCCGGATTGCGCGGATCGTAACTGCGATCCGCCGGCGGCCCTGAAAGCGAGCCCCCTTCCCCATCCTCATGCCCGGGAGCATACCAGTTTGCAGTCCACTCCCAGACATTGCCAATCATGTCGTACAAACCAAAGGCGTTTGGCTCAAAACAGCCTGCGGGTGCGACGCCCTCATAACCATCGCGTTTGGTGTTCTGGACGGGGAATATACCCTGCCAGGTGTTCGCCTCTTCTGGCGGCGCCGAGCGCATTACCGCGTTCGCACCGCCAGCATTCGCTGCATATTCCCATTCCGCTTCCGTCGGCAGACGCCCCCTCGCCCATTGCGCAAAGGCGAGCGCGTCTTCAAAGGCGATTTGGGTGACAGGCTCTGACGCAGACGCGGCTGGGTTATTCGGACCGCGCGGATAACGCCAATTTGCGCCGGGCACATATTTCCACCAGTTGAAAGCGCTAAGCGACATATTCGGGGACGGCTGAAACACCGCGCCGCCAGGTTCAAGCACCGCCGCGTTTACAATAGGAGCACCCTCGAAAGTCTCCTGATTTACAGGCTTTTCTGCAAGTGTGACATAGCCGGTCGCCTCAACGAACGCGGCGAAACGCGCTACCGTGACCTCAGCCGGATCGATCCAGAAGGATGACACGGCGACCTGATGCGCGGGCCCCTCTTCCGGATAAGCGTCATCAGCGCCCATCGTAAAAGCGCCACCCTTGATGAAAACCGGTTCGGATGGTGCGAAGCAGGCGCTGTCTTCAGAAACCGATTGAGACGGAGACTCTTCTGTGCGATCGCAGCTTGCGGAAAAAATCAGCGCCGCCAGCAATAGCGCGCATACTCCAATTTTTTTCTGCGTGACCATATCGATGCGCGCCCTCTCCGGCTGCGCAGGCTGTCAAGATCACCCAGAAACGTCAAGCTGGCGGCCAGTACTAATGCACCCAGTCTTTTTTGAGCCTGCGTGACGTCAGGAAGAACAGCCCGGCGGCGATCACGTAAAAAACAGTTCCGCAGAGGATCGCATAGCGCAGGCTTTCATCGCCAAATTCGGCTTTAAGACTGTCCGAGATCGCGCCGATGGCGAGATTGCCGACGCCGATGCCGATAAGATTGTTGATGAAGAGAAAAATAGCTGACGTCGTGGCGCGCATATTCGGCGGCGCCAAATGTTGAAAGGCGGAAAGAACAGGCCCCAGCCAGACAAGGCTTAGCGCCTGAATAACCAGGAACGCAGGAAAGGCGATCCAGAGCGTGGGCGCGGTGACGCCGACCACGAAAAAGGGAATGGTCGCCGCAAAAGCAAAAGCCGGCACCAGGGCGTAAGCGCCCTTGCTGCGCGCGCCAAAGCGGTCCGCCATGGACCCGCCGAACCAGATCCCGACAATCCCGCCAAGCAGCAGGATCGCAGCGTAAAAATAGGATGCATAGAGAAGCGGGCCCGGATTTTCCGGCACCAGAAAGCCCGGCATCCAGGAAAAAAATCCCGGCAGCGCGTCGCCATAGCTCCGTACAAAGAAGGATGGCAGCCAGAAGATAAGGCCGTATCCCATCATCGACGAACTGGCGGCGCCGAGCGAAAGTCCCCAAAAACTCGGCTTGCCTATAATCGTGCTTAAAACTTCGCCAATAGGCGCTGGCGCCGACGGAGCGCCGGCGCGATCAAGCCCGCCGCGCTTGGGCTCACGCATGGTCAAGCGAAAGACCGGTACAATCGCAATGCCGGCAAGACCGACGATCAGAAAAGCCTCGCGCCATCCCAGATAACTGGTCAACACGCCGCCCAGAAGAATGCCGAGCGCCGACCCGATGGGAATGCCGAAGGAATAAATGCTGAGCGCCCGGGCGCGTTTTTCCTGCGGGAAATAATCGGAAATGAGAGAGTAAGCAGGCGCAACGCCGCCCGCCTCCCCCACCCCGACGCCAAGGCGCGCAAGAAACAGCTGCGTAAAGTTTTGTGCAAAACCGCACGCCGCCGTCATGGCGCTCCACACCGCAAGCGCAATTGTCATGATCCACACGCGGCTCTTACGGTCGGCAAGCATCGCGATGGGAATGCCCAGAAAAGTGTAAAACAGCGCGAAAGCCAGTCCGCCCATAAGACTGAGCTGGGTGTCGGAAAGCGCAAGCTCCGTCTTGATCGGCACGGCCAGAATGCCGACGATCTGACGGTCGATGAAATTGAACGTGTAGACGACAACAAGCGCAAACAGCACATAAGCCCGATAGAACGGTGTTGGCGCCTTCATTTATTCATCCGCCCCATCGCCAAGGCCAAGCAGAAACGCCCGCGCATCGGCGACCGTTTCACCGGGCGCTTCTTCCTGCGCCGCATGGCCAACGCCGGGATAGGTGATGAGTTGAGCATTGGGCATTAAAGCCTCCATGCGCCGCCCCTGCTCGATCGGTATCACCGCATCCGCTTCGCCCCAGAGAATGAGTGTCGGCGTTTCTATTTCCGTAAGCAGTGCTGAAGGATCTGGCAGCGTAAACTCTTCCAGTGATTTAATCATCGCTGCGCCATTGCCTTCACGACGCATCATGTCACGCATGGTCGCAAGACGTTCGGGCGTCAGTTTGGTATCGTCGCCATAGATGATGCCGGCGCTCGCCGTAACGCCGGCTTCTGGCACCGTCATAAGATAGGCTTTCATCGCCGCCGGAATTTCCGCTGGCTCGTCGCTGACGCCATTGAGAGAAAAGACACCGGGAGAAATAAGGATCAACGCCGCAGTGCGATCGGGATGGTCATGCGCGAAACGCCAGGCCGCCAAGCCGCCGAGAGAATTTCCGGCGATGAAAACGCGGTCGATGTCGAGCGCATCCAGCACATCGCCCACAAAGGCGGCGCGTTCCGCCGGGGCGTAGCGCTCTTTCGGGTCGGGGCCAGTGAGCCCGTGTCCCAACAGGTCGTAACGCACCACACGATAATCGCTTTTCAGCGCCGCCGCCCACGCATCCCAGGTTTCAAGACTGTGCGTAAAACCATGGATAAGGACGATAACAGGCGCATCCGCCGGGCCTTCTTCGCGGATACGAACCCGCGCACCGGCGACGTCGACGAAACGGTCAGCATCGGTGAAATAAGTCTGTTCGAGACTATCGGCCGGCGCGCCTTGGCTCGCGCGCCAGTAAAAAACGCCCGCGGCGCCCGCGATGATCACAGCAAGCACAATTATGGAGAAAAGAAGTTTTTTCATCTTGGCCCTGCGCCCCAAGAAGTGAAGGAAAAACGGGGCGGCGGCAAGAACGCAAGCCGCCGCCCCGCTTCGCGAGGAAGGGATTTCTCCCTAGAACTGGACCTGTACTGTGCCGGTGACGGTGCGCGGCGGGCCATAGAACCCTGTCAGCACGCCCTCAAGACCAAGTGTCGAGGTTAGCGGCGTCGCCAGGCTGCCATCCGGGTTCTGGGCGACGAAGTTGTAACCGGCAACGCGATATTCACGGTCGAGAAGGTTCTTGCCATGAATGCCGATCTGTAGCTTGCCGTCCTCTGACGTCCACACCAGACTGGCGTCAAGCAGGCCGTATCCGCCCTGATCGAGATAGGGGTTCGGCACTTCGAACTGGTTCGTGCGCGATTTATAGGAGGTCTGGGTGATGAACGACACCTCGCCGCCGCGCCCGAAGAAATTCGCCGGATGAGTGTAGTTCGTCGTCAGCGCGCCTGAAAATTCCGGCGTATTCTGAACCACACGCTGATCGGCGACATCCACAGTTCCGACAAGGAACTGAGTGTAGTCCGCATTGATCCAGCCGCCGCCCCAGCCGATAGAGAAACTATCGCCGCCGCCAAAGAGATCCTCGGCGAGAAGCGCCGTCCCTTCCCACTCGACGCCATAGAATTCAGCGCCGCCGGCATTGGTAGTTACGCCGATGAAAGTCGGCAACATGGTGACCGGATCCGTTCCGCCTTGCGAACCGGGGATCTGGACATTCGTGTAATCAGCGTAAAACAGCGCCAGATTCGACGTCACGCGGCCGTCGGCGAAACGCGACTTCCAGCCGAGTTCGTAGGAGTCGACCTCTTCCGGTTCGAACAGGAAGAACTGGAAGATGTCGTCAGCATCAACATCGCCGTCGCCGTCGAAATCCACCGTCACCGAACTTGACTGACCGCGCGGATCGAAACTGCCGCCTTTAAAGCCCTGACTGTAAGACGCGTAGAGATTGTGATCGCCATTCGGGCTCCACGAGAGCGACACGCGAGGGCTGAAATCGGTGAAAGTTTCCTCGCCGTCAAAATCGGACGTCGTGGCGATAACTGTCGATGTCGTGCCGCCAAGCGCCGGCGAGTTGCCGCCAATATAGGTTTGGCGAAGAACGGTCGAGGAACGTTTGTCGCTGGTGTAGCGCCCGCCCAAAGCGAGTTCGACGCCCTGAACGCCGATGATTTCTTCAAGATCGAATGTGATGTCGCCAAAAATCGACCAGGACTTTGTGTCCACATCGCCGGTGGTGTTGGCGTTCAGTCCGGGCAGCGGCCCGAAGGGCGGCGGGGTCAGACTGCCGGTCAGGTCGAGAACCACGTCGAATGTGTTGAAGGCGTTGGCGTCGATATAATAAAAGCCGAGGACACCTGCGACGGCGTCGCCTTCATAAAGAAGCTGCAGTTCTTCGGTGAACTGTTCGTTTTCGTAGATCGCCGGCACGTCGACGTCGGCCGCTGGAAGTGCGTCAAAATCGATCTGCGTGAAGGTGTCATCCTTGCGCCAGGCGGCGATGTTCTTGATGGTCCAGTTATCATTGAGGGCAAGCTCAACATGAAGCGCGGCGCCATATGCATCGGCTTCATTTTCGCCGGTAATGCCGCCGCGCGAGTCGTAAACGTCATCAAGCACCGGAGCCCCGGAGAAGAGGCTCGGAATCAGGCGGTGCCCGCCTTTGGAATTCGACTTGTCCTTAAGATAATCGCCGGAAAGCCGCACGAACAGGACATCATTGTCATATTCGGCGCTTCCACGGAAGGCGAGGAGATCTTTGTCGTAGTTCTCCTCGCCTGTTGTCAGATTTTCGCCGAACCCGTTCCGCGAAAAGTAAGCAACCGATCCCCCCACTGCAAATTCATCCGTCAACGGCATTTCGGCCGTGCCGACAACATCAAACTGACCATAGGTGCCGCCAGAGGCGCGCAGTTTGAAACTTGGCTCGTCGCCAAGGCGCTTGGTCACATATTTAATGGCGCCGCCAACACTGTTGCGGCCGTAAAGCGTACCTTGCGGTCCGCGCAACACTTCGATCCGCTCCACATCATAAATGTCGAGCACTGCGCTTTGCGGACGGTTGAGATAAACGTCATCCACATAGATGCCGACTCCTGCTTCGAAACCGGCGACCGGATCCTGCTGGCCGACGCCGCGAATGAAGGCGGTGAGCGTCGAGTTGGTGCCGCGCGACACTTCAAGCGTCAGGTTCGGCACTGACTGACTGAGATAGGTAATGTCCTGCGCGCCTTGAAGCGCAAGCTGTTCGCCGCTGACCGCCGTCACTGCGATTGGAACATCCAGCAAGGTTTCCTCACGGCGCCGGGCCGACACGATGATAACGTCGCCCGAAGCGGCGGACGCAGTGTCCTGCGCATGGGCCGCGCCGGCCCCGGCGACAATGCCTGCACTGGCGCAAAAAGCGACCAAACCGGCGCTGCCGGCGGTTTTCAACAAGGCGGATTTCAGGCGTGATTTCATAATAGCCTCCCTAAACGTTCGTATTGTTATTTTTTCCCACGGTAGAAGGGATTGGCGCGGCGCAGAACGACCCTAGCGCTCAGACTAACAAGACAATTTCGCTCAATATGGGCTTTTCAAGATCGAATATGTGCGCCGCGAAATGGCTGACCGAGCGCCCTTAAGCCCGGTTTGTAAAGGCTTTCGGGGTGAGGCCGTTCCAGTCCTTGAAGGCGCGATTGAACGCGCGCGCCTCGGAAAATCCCAGCGCCTCGGCGACATCGGAAACGGACTTCCCTTCTGCAAGAAGCCGCTTTGCGGATTCATTCAGGACTTCCTCTCGCAGGGCGCGAAAAGTGAACCCCTCAGCGGCGAGCCGACGGCGCAAGGTGGCGACAGAAAGCCCCATCTGCGCCGCCACGTCGGGCTGTTCAACGACACCGCGCGCGAGCGCGTCGCGCACCCGGGTCGCTGACGGATTGATCATCCCGAGGGCTGCGTGCTTGCCGGCCACAGTCTCAACAATCATCTGATAGACCGCATTGGCGGTGAGCGCATCCGGCGACGGCATGCGGATCGGCGCCAACGCAATGTCGCGGTCGAAAGAAACTTTGTAGACATCTGCGCCAAAACGCATTGGCGCATCCCAGTAACCAAGATGGCCGCAATCCCCTCCCGGGCTCGGGCGGCGAATGTGAAGTCCGGTGATCGCGTCGCGCGCCGATGGAGAAATCACCATGAGAAGGCAATGCAGAAAGGTGAGAATGCATTCGCACTGAAAATAAATGTCCTCTGCCGCCGCTATGCCCGCATAGGGAAAGTCACGGTCATCAATCAGGTAATCGACCGCAGAGTGACGCTTCTCGACCTGGTTGAACTGGCCGCCATGGAGAAGATTGTACGACTTCGCTACGACGCCCATCACTTCGAAAAGATTTTTGCAGTCGGAAAGATGGGCGAGTACGAAATCCGTGCTGCCCGGCAGTAATTGCCGGGAAGAAAGATGCAGTGTTTCGTCGCCGATGAGGATCGAAAGCCGGTTTTGCAGGCGGTAATAGTCCGCAAGTGAAATGAATTCATTGCGGCCATTATCAAGCAGGCGTTCGGGCAGATTGAGGGCCGAAAACAGCTTTTCAACGTCCACACCGGACGCGCGCGCGCTGTCGACGAGCGGCGTCACCCGCTCAAAGCGCACTGAAATCGTATGTTCGCCAGCCTCATGCATGAAGGCGACTGTGCCGCATGCCGGCTGCGGCGTCGAGAAGCGCATGGAGTGCGATTGATGCGCGGAACTAATGGTGGAGGGGGTTGGATTCGAACCAACGTACGCTAAGCGGCCAGATTTACAGTCTGGTGGATTTAACCACTCTCCCACCCCTCCACGAGGCCCTCCAGAAGGCGCTGAAACCACAGCCGGGACCGGCCGGATTTCAACCAGGACGAAAACGAAAAACCGGGCTGCGCCCGGCGCTCCGCAATCGGGAGAACGGGGTCTATAGCGGCGCTGCGCCGCCTTCGCAACCGCCCCTGAGGCCGCATGACGCAATTTCCTGTTTCCCCTTGAATAAGAACCGGCTAGGCCATCGCCATGACCCAAAAACACCGCGCCAAACCGAGAAAAAAGACCCGGAAGGACGGCGCTGCGCCTGGCCCCGGAAGCGACCGTGGCGCGCGGCCCGGCCCTGCCCCGCGAAACAAGGGAACGGTCCCTAAAGGCCAGGATGGCGTCTGGCTTTATGGCCGCCACGCCGTCGCGGCGGCGCTCGCCAATCCCGGCCGCAAGATCAACCGCGTGTTCGCCACGAAAAACGCCGCCGACTGGCTCAAGGACCATGGCGCCGCCGGGGCGGCGCTTGCCCGGCTTGAAGACATCAAACCGGACGAGATTGACCGGCTGCTTCATGACGGCGCGGTGCATCAGGGTCTCGCCGCCCTCGCCGAAGACTTGCCCCGCGCGCGCCTCGAAGACGTTTGCGCTCCGGCGGAAAAACACGCGCCGGTTCTGATCCTCGACCAGATCACCGATCCGCAGAATATCGGCGCCATGTTTCGCGCCGCCGCCGCGTTCGGCGCAAAGGCGGTGATCGTACAGGATCGCAGAACGCCGCCGCTCTCGGGCGCCCTCGCAAAAGCCGCCGCCGGCGCTATTGAAATTCTGCCCTGCATCGAAGTCGTCAATATAGCGCGCGCCATCGAGGCGTTGCAGGAGATGGGATATTTCTGCGCCGGACTTGCGGGCGAAGCGCAAACGGAGATCGCCGCCCTGCCCGATGCGCCGCTGGCGCTCGTCATGGGCGCGGAAGGCGCGGGCCTGCGCCGTCTTGTAGCGGAAAAATGCGACCAGCTTTTCCGCATCCCCATTGCGCCGGACATGGAAAGCCTCAATGTCTCAACCGCCGCTGCGGTCTCCCTCTATGAAGTCAGGCGCCGGATAGCGCCCTGAAAACGCGCGGCGGAAAAACGGAGAAACGACGATGTTCGGACGTTCACTCAAGCTTTTTCGCATTCTCGGTTTTGACGTGCGCGTCGACATCAGCTGGACGTTTTTCGCCCTGCTGATCGCCATGTCGCTGGCGCTCGGGTTTTTCCCGGCGGTCTATGAAGGCTGGCCCGCTTCGACCTATTGGTGGATGGCGATCGGCGGCGTCATCGGCGTTTTTTTCTCCATCGTGATTCACGAATTGTCTCACTCTGTCGTCTCGCGGGCTTTCGGCACCGGCATGACCGGCATCACGCTGTTCCTGTTCGGTGGCGTTGCGGAAATGAAAAGCGAGCCGGAAAGCGCCAAGGCGGAATTCTTCACCGCTATCGCCGGCCCCGCGATCAGCATTGTGTTGGGTGTCGTATTTTTGTGGCTCGCCTCTTTCGGCGGCCCAGAGCCGACGCCGGTGAGCGGGCTGGTCGGATATCTCGGCCGTCTCAATTTCGTGCTCGCCGTCTTCAATCTCATCCCTGCTTTTCCCATGGATGGCGGGCGTGTCTTGCGGGCGACCCTCTGGGCGATGAAAGGCGATATTCGCTGGGCGACCAAATGGGCGTCGGGTCTTGGCGGTCTTTTCGGTTTTGCGTTGATGATGGCCGGGCTCTGGGCTGCGTTTGCAGGCAGTCTGGTTGCAGGGCTCTGGTGGTTCCTGATCGGGATGTTCATCCGCGGCGCAGCGCAATCTTCTTATCAGCAAATGGAAGTCCGCCGCCTCATGGGGGGCGTGAGTGTGCGCGACCTGATGCATAAGGACGCCCATGTGGTTCCGCCCTCGCTTACGCTCGCCGAGCTTGTGGACCGCTATGTCTATGAATTCCAGCAGACGGCGTTTCCCGTCAGCGAACATGGCGCCTTCATCGGAGTCGCCGACACGGCGCATGTGAAGTCCACGCCCCGCGAAGACTGGAGCCGGCTTACGGTCCGGGACATCATGACGCCGCCAGACAAAGCGCCCCTTGTCGATCCCTCGCAGGACGCCATTGTCGCTTTGCAATCGCTGCAGCAAAGCGGCGCAGACACGCTGATCGTGGTGGAGGCGGGCCGCGTTCTCGGCACGCTTTCGCGCGGCGATGTCATGAAGCTTCTCGGTCTCAAAATGGATCTTGAGTCCGCGTAACACGGCGCCGGAATTTCTTTGCAAGCGGCGCTGCGAAGGCGTTAAGCTGTTTTCACTAAAAGGGAGAAAGTAATGGCGAAACCCGTACTTTATTACTGCCCGCGCACCCGGGCCGACACCACCATGTGGATGAATGTGGAGCTTGGCGAGGTCTGCGACATTGAAATCATCAATCTCAAAAGCGGCGCCCACAAAAGCCCGGATTTCGTCAAGATCAATCCCATGGGCAAAGTCCCGGCGCTTGTTCACGACGGCGTAGTGGTGACGGAAAGCGCAGCGATCTGCGCTTATCTCGCTGACGCTTTTGCGGATAAGGGATTTTCGCCGGCGCTGACTGACCCGAAACGCGGCGCCTGGTATCGCTGGATACTCTTTGCCCCCTCCTGCATCGAACCGATGATGCTCGACAAGCTCGGCGGCGTGAAACGCGAAAACGCGATGTCTGCCGGCTATGGCACGGAAGAAGATGTTCTGAAGTCGATCGATGTGATGCTTTCTGACGGCCCCTATATTCTCGGCGACAAGGTGAGCGCCGCGGATATTGTCATGGGATCGCTGTTGAATTTCGCGATTATGTTCGGCGCTATCGAAAAGAAAGGCAAAATCGCCGACTATGTGGACCGCATGACGGCGCGCCCGGCCTTTGCAAAAACGCAAGAGATCAGCGCCAAACACGCCGCCGATCTCGGTCTTTAAATGAGCGCGGAGACACATCTTGCGTCGTGCCAGTGCGGCGCGGCGCGCGCCGAAATGACCGGCGCGCCAAAATTTGTCAGCAACTGCCATTGTGCGGCGTGCCGCAAGGCGACCGGTGGAGCGATTTCCACCTGGGTCGGCTTTGACGACAGCCAGGTGCGTTGGCTGACGGAGAAACCGTCTTACTATGCAAGCTCGGCCGGCGTGAAGCGCGGCTATTGCGCCAAGTGCGGCACACCCCTCACCTATGCAGGCGAGAAATGGGCGGGCGAGACCCATTTCCTGATCGGCGTGATGGAAAAGCCGGAAAACTATACGCCGCAAGGCGAAGTGTTCGCCGATGAAGCGCTTCCCTGGGCGCAGCATATTGAAGGCGCAAACTAAGTGGCGTTTGAAGCGGTGATCTTCGATTTCGGCGGAGTCTTTACGACCTCGCCCGTGCAGAATTTCGCGGAATTCGAACGCCGCCACGCCTTGCCCGAAAAATTCATCGGCGGCGTGATCAAAACGAACATCCATGACAACGCCTGGGCGAAATTTGAACGCGCGGAAATATCTCTCGACGATTTCGACGACGCCTTCGCCATGGAAACAAAAGCTGCGGGGTTTGAAATCAGCGGCAAGACGCTGATCTCGCTTCTGTCCCTGCGCTTTCATCCGCAGATGGTGGACGCCCTCGCCCGGGTTAAAGCCGCCGGGTATAAAACCGGCTGCATCACCAATAATCTGCCGAAAATCGATTCCAAAGGCATGCTGGCGCCGGACGAAGCGCGCGAAACAGTGACGCGCATTCACGAAAATTTCGATCACATCATTGAATCGTCGAAGGCGGGCGTTCGAAAACCAGAACCTCGCATATACGAAATGATGTGCGACGCGCTTGGCGTAGCGCCCGAGACTTGCATTTTTCTCGACGATCTCGGCGTCAATCTGAAACCTGCGCGCGCTATGGGCATGACGACGATCAAGGTGCCTATCGGCGATGTGACGCCAGCCATCGCAGAGCTTGAACGGCTTGTCTTCGCGGCGTGATCGCTGCAGGGAAACATTGCGGGCGCCCGCGCGCGCGCGCACAATAGGCGAAAACCCACAGGGAAGCCGCCCATGTCTCACTACCGCCCCCGATCCGACCTTCAGACCCATGAGGTCGCCAACCAGCCGCCGCTTTTTGAAAATGTGAATTTCTTCGACAGCGATGCGGCCCTGAAAGAAACCGTGGGACAGCGCGGCGGCAAACATCATGAAAAACAATTGTCCGCCTACGGCGCATCGCTTGGCTCGGCGGAGATGGTGGAGAACGCCCGCCTCGCCAATCAGAATCCGCCGAAACTCATCAGTTTCGACCGTTACGGTCATCGCCTCGACGAAGTGGAGTTTCACCCCTCCTATCACGTGCTGATGGAGCTGGGCCTGTCGTCGGGCTATTCCTCGCTCGCCTGGACCGCGAAAGAAGGCGGCCATGTCGCCCATGCCGCCATGGTCTACATGCAGGCGGGGTCGGAACCCGGCGTCGGCTGCCCCATGACGATGACCTATGCGGCGGTTCCCGCCCTGCGTCATGCGCCGGACGCGGCGAAAGAATGGGTCCCGCGCCTGACCGCCGGCCAGTATGACAAGCGTTTTATTCCGGCGGCTGAAAAACGCGGCGCGACTATGGGCATGGCCATGACCGAGAAACAGGGCGGCTCCGACATTCGCGCCAACACGACCACTGCAATGCCTATTGGCGGCGACGACTATGAACTGACCGGCCACAAATGGTTTTGTTCGGCGCCCATGTGCGATGCGTTTCTCACGCTGGCGCGCACGGAGGCGGGCGTCACCTGCTTTCTGGTTCCCCGATGGAAACCCGATGGCGCCCGCAACGCCTTTCACATCATGCGCCTGAAAGACAAGCTCGGCGACCGCGCCAATGCCTCGTCGGAAATTGAATATCACGGCGCTTATGCGGTGAAGATCGGCGACGAAGGCCGCGGCGTTCGCACCATTATCGACATGGTGCAGCATACGCGGCTCGATTGCATCGCCGGTTCCGCGGGCGGGATGCGCGCCGCGCTGGCGCAAGCGCTCTGGCACACGGCGCATCGCTCCGCATTCCAGAAAAAACTCATCGACCAGCCGGCGATGATGATGGTTCTCGCCGATCTCTCGCTCGAATCCGAAGCCGCGGCGGCGCTGGCGATGCGCATCGCCCAGAGCTTTGACAGGATGGATGATCCGCGCGAGGCCGCTTTCATGCGGCTGGCGACACCGATCGCCAAATACTGGATCTGTAAACGCCAGCCCGGCGTTGTTTATGAGGCGCTTGAATGTCATGGCGGCGCGGGCTTTGTCGAGGAAGGCGTCATGCCGCGCCTGTTCCGCCAGTCGCCGCTGAACGCGATCTGGGAAGGGTCCGGCAATGTTATCGCGCTCGATATTCTGCGCGCCATTGGCCGCGAACCGGACAGCCTCGACGCCGTCAGGGAGGAAATTCTTGCCGCGCGAGGCGCCAACCCTGCGCTCGACCAGCATCTCGCGCGCCTTGATAACTGGATGAAACCCGGCGCCCTCAATGAAGCGACGGCGCGGGCCTTCGCCGAGGACATGGCGCTCGCGCTTTGCGCCGCCGCGCTGAAACAAACGGCGCCCGATTATGTGTTTGACGGCTTTTGCAATGCGCGTCTCGACGGCGCGCAGCGTTCTTACGCTTATGGCGGCGTCACGGCGAAAATTGGTGCGCGCGCCATCATCGACCGTGCTACTCCACAATGAAGCGCCCATAGGCGATACAGCTCCTTCTCCATTTAGAGAAACGGAGTGTAAGGCCCGTGGGCAAGTGGTGGATAAGTCTTCACCAAAGCTCAAAAAAGGGGTGTTTTTCGCATGAGAGGATATGCTTTGACCTTACCCGCTCGCCCTATGCGTGCGCCGTAATTTTCGGAGCGATGCAGCCATGTTGTGTCGTCATGAACAGGATGCGCGGGGTGCGCGTGGTTAAGCGCAATCCGATCAATTCCCTTAAATCTCTCTCAAGAGCCGATTTCTAAATTGTCCTTACGGACCTGTAAGAAACGGGCCTGTTATAAATAGGGACGCAAGACCATGACGCGCCGCGTGGACATTTCTTCCTACGCCGCCATTCCTGCAATCCTTGCGCTTGCGGGCGTCGCGTTTTTGTTGAAGCCGGAAGAGCTGCGCCGCGACCCCTTGCTGGAAACGCAAGGGCTGATGGGCATCGCGGCGAAATATGAAGTGATGTATGCGCGCTGCGGGGATAGCCCGGATGATGTGAGTCAGAATAACGCCAGCTATGTCGGCGGGTTCTCGCGTCAGTTTCCCGCGCGCAGCGACGAAGACGCCGCCCTGTTTGTCCTGAAAGCCCGGCCGCAATGCGATGTCGCCAGCCTCTATCGCCTTGACGGCAAGGTCGCGGGCGCCGATCACGCCCGCTATCGCCGGATCAAAATCGAAGTTTAGGCGCAGCGGGAAGCGGCGGCTCATCCAGATGAGCGCAGGCCTCGCCGCCAATCAACACACAGGCGCGAGTGTATGCGCTTTCAGCCTCGGCGGCATCCTTCGCGACGCCCTTGCCGGTCTCGTACATGCGCGCAAGATTATAGCACCCATTTCCATCATCATAATCACAGGCAAGACGGAAATAGAGCAGCGCCTTCGCATCGTCGCGATGCACGCCTTTCCCTTTTATCTCACCGCCCCACAGATCCTTGCGGGTCTCATGCTCGCGTCCAAGCTCATTGCAGGACGCGCCGACACGGGTGGCGCATTCATGACGAAGGTCGCTCAATTGCTTGAACCGGGTTTCGACGGGATCAGCGTCCACCGTCTCTTCTTCGGCGGCATGCGGGTCCGCGCCGCTGTCAGAACTACTGACAACAGCCACAGACGCGGCGCCTACGCCGAGACTGGCAAGCCCAGCGATGATACCGCCCAACGGTTGGGAGACCATATTAACGCCCCGAACTCAAACCGAACACAAAACAGCACGCAGTTGCGAAATCATTCGCAAAGATTTGCCTCTGAAACCTTAAACAAAATCACCGCTTTTAAGGGGCTCATGATTACCTTCGCGGTAACCATGGAAACGCTTTTGCGCGCCGCGATTTTGCGCACACAGCTTTCTGTAAAATCAATTCCGGAGGGAAGAAAATGGTCGGAGCGGCGGGATTCGAACCCACGACCCCTTGACCCCCAGTCAAGTGCGCTACCAGGCTGCGCTACGCTCCGACCTCTCGCGCCGGGCCAAAACCGCCACGCGCGAGCGCGTCTTATAGGCGCCCGGTCGGGACGGAGCAATGGTCAAAATCGGATAATGCGGCCAGTCTTATTCCCGCCTGGCCTATTCCCGCTCAGCCTCAATGGCTTCGAGCGCGAGCGACGCCTGATCGAGGGCGTCCTGCACGCCTTCAAGCCGCGTCAGCAGCGCGGTCAGGGTGCGGCGCAGCTCCGGCGGCAAGGGCGCCGCTTTCAATGCTTCAGCCTCCCCCAGTTCAAGGAGGTCGGCCTGCGCCGGCGGCTCACTCTCGCCTTCCAGCACCGGGCGCACATCGGTTGATTCCCCGGCGGCTGAACGGCGGCCAAGTTCGGAGACATATTTGACGCCTTCGTCCTTGAAAATTTTCTGGACGCCTTTGGTAGTGTAGCGCTGTTCGTAAAGAAGGACGCGAATGCCCCGCAACAGATCGAGATCGAGCGGCCGGTAATAGCGCCGCCCGCCGGCGCGGCGCATGGGGCGCACCTGACCGAACACTTCCTCCCAATGACGCAGAACATGCTGGGGCACATCCAGCTCTTCTGCGGCTTCAGAGATCGTGCGGAACGCTTCGGCAGATTTCGCCACAGAGGGAACGCCTTCGTCAGTTCAGAAAGGAAGTCAGCCTACTCGGCGGCTTTCGCCTGCCGGTGGGTGTTGTTGATCTGGTCTTTCAGCACATGCGATGCGCGGAAGGTGATGACCCGCCGCGGCTCGATCGGCACCTCTTCGCCGGTCTTCGGATTGCGGCCCATTCTGAGCTTCTTGTCGCGCACCGAAAACGTGCCAAAGGATGAAATCTTGACGGTCTCGCCCTTTTCGAGCGTCTGGGCGACCTCGTCCAGAATGCGCTCTACAAATGCTGAAGATTCATTTCGCGAGATTCCTAAGGAGCGATAAACCGCATCCGTCAGATCCGCTCTGGTGATGGTTTTTCCGGCCATGGTTTGCCTATCCGCCTCAATCCCCAAATTAGCGCCAAGGTTAACGGCTAGACGCCTGTTTGGTCAATAAGCCTTTGAAATATATTGCCTGTTTTTTAGACGGGCCAGCTCGGGCGCTTCAGGCGCGCATCAATGCGGCGCCCCAGGTAAGCCCGCCGCCCATCGCCTCGAACAACACCAGATCGCCGGTCTTGATCCGCCCGTCAGCAACGCCCGCGCAATAGGCGAGCGGGATCGAGGCCGCTGAGGTGTTGCCCTGCCCGGAGATCGTGGAAATCACCTGATCGGGCCGCAGATCGAGCTTTTTAACGACCCCCTGGATGATCCGCTCATTGGCCTGGTGCGGCACGAACCAGTCGATCGCGGTGACATCGACCTTGGCCTCGGCGCAAACCTGAACCATGGCGTCGGAAATCCGGGTCACCGCCTCGCGAAAGACCTTGTTTCCCTGCATCCGCACATGACCGGTCGTCTTTGTCGAGGAAACGCCGCCATCCACATAAAGCAGGTCAACCATGCGCCCGTCGCATCTGAGATAACTGCCCATGATGCCGCGATCGCCCGCTTCCTCCGCGGGCTGAGCTTCCAGAACGAACGCCCCGGCGCCGTCGCCGAAAAGAACGCAAGTGCCGCGATCCTCCCAGTCGAGAATGCGCGAGAAGGTTTCCGCGCCAATCACTAGCGCGCGCTTGTGCTGGCCTGAAATCAGGAACTTCTCCGCCGTCGACAGGGCATAGACGAAGCCGGTGCACACCGCCTGAATATCGAACGCCGCGCCCTCGCCCGCGTTGAGTTTCGCCTGCACGATGGCGGCGGTAGACGGGAATGTGAGGTCCGGCGTCGTCGTCGCAACGATGATCAGGTCGATATCGTCCGGCGTCAGGCCGGCATTATCAAGCGCCGCTTTCGCCGCCTGCGTCGCGAGATCGGAGGTCAGCTCCCCTTCTGACGCAATGTGACGTTCGCGAATGCCGGTGCGCTCGCGAATCCACTCATCGCTCGTATCCACGCGCTTTGAGAGATCTTCGTTCGTCAGGATTTGTTCAGGCAAAAAAGCGCCGCATCCGCACAGCACTGCTTTCAAACTCATACCGCCGCCGCTTTGATTGTAGTCTCGCTCGCCGATGCTTCGGCGATACGCTGACGCCGGCTCATCACTGATTTCACTGTAGACGCCACTTCTTCGCGGAAGGGACGCGCCGCAAGGCTCGCCGCCATGTTGACCGCGCTCGCCACACCGCGCGCATCGGCCCCGCCATGACTCTTCACCACGACCCCGTTCACCCCGAGGAAAACGCCGCCATTATTCGAAGACGGATCGATGCGATCCTTCAATTTCCGCAGACCCGGCGCCATCATCAGCGCGCCAAGCTTGGCGTTGAGCGTGCCGGTCAGCGTCTCTTTCATCCAGCCGCCGAGCAGCCGGGCGGCGCCCTCCGCCGTCTTCAGGGCGACATTGCCGGTGAAGCCATCCGTCACGACAACGTCGACCGTGCCCTTGGAAATGTCGTTGCCTTCAACAAAACCCTTGAACGCCATATCCGGGTCCGCCTCGCGCAAGACGCGCGCGGCGGTGCGGATCAATTCATGGCCTTTCAGATCTTCGGCGCCGACATTCAGGAGACCGACCGTAGGTTTGTCCACATTCATCAGCGCACGGAAAAAAGCCTCGCCCATGATCGCAAACTGAACGAGCTGATCCTCATCCGCCTCCACATTGGCGCCGACATCGAGAACGACACAGCGCCCGCGCGGCGTCGGCCACAACGCCGTCACGGCGGGGCGTTCAACGCCCTCGATCATGCCAAGCTGCTTGCGCGAGACTGCCATCAGCGCGCCGGTATTGCCGCCGGAGACAACCGCCTGCGCATCGCCTTCGGCGACCGCCGTCACCGCCGCCCACATGGAGGTGTCGCGTCCGCGCCGCAAAACATGCATCGGCTTGTCGGTCATGGCGACGACATTATCGGCGTGGCGGATTTCTGCGCCTGAAAGATTTGAATGACCGGCGATCAGCGGTTCAAGCTTCGTTTTATCGCCGAAGAAAATGAATCGCGCCTTGAGGCCATGCTTCACAGCATGCGCGACGCCGTCGACGACAGCTTGCGGACCGGTGTCGCCGCCCATGGCGTCGACCGCCAGCGCCAGATCAGGCGCGGTTGCCTTGGCTTGTGTCATGGACTTGCTCAACCAGCCGCTTCCATTGCTGTTTCCATTGCCAAAACTCAGAATATGAGCCCCCGCCGCTGCATGCAACGCGGCGCCCATTGCGCCTTTTGGCGGCCCTTATAGCCCCTTCGCGGGCCACGTAAACCTATTGATTATCATCACTTTTTCCGAGGGCCTGCTTGAGGCCCGCGAAAGGCGACGCATTCTCTTTGGGCGCATAGGCTTCTGCGAGGCTTTTCGCGCCTTCCTTGCGCGGAAACGGCTCCATGGAGAGGGAAAGCTGCTGCACGAGAAGCTCCCCGAGGTCGAGCGTTTCCCCTTCAAGAAACTCGGGCGCGTCGAGGTCTTCCTCTTCCACGTCATCATTCTCAGATGGAATGCGGGTGAAATCGATCTCGAAACTCTCCGCGATCGTCTCTGGCATATGCTCCAGACTGGCGACGCATTCGCGCGTAAGATCGGCGGCGATGTCGCCGGTGATCCGGACCCCTGTTTTGGAGGCGGTCACTCTCATCTCGCCCTCAAGTTTTTCCACAGAAGGCGTTTTCAGGCGCTTTGCGATCATTGCCCGCTCCGTCTCATTGGAGGAAAGCTGAAATTTTTTCCCCGCGCGCCCGACATCGTCGATATCGATTTCATAGCTGAATTCCGGCGCGGGACTGTCGTTTTGCGTCATGCGGGCGCTCCCTCTTCCACCGCCGGGAAAACGACTATTCCGCCTGCGATGCGCGCGCCCGGCTGATGTTGAAGATGGGCGTCGGCGCGGCGCACATAGTCAGCGAATTGAGGCGCCGTTTCCGCCAGCTCTTTTTCAAAGATATTGCGCGACAACGCTTTCGCCAGTGAGTCGTCAGAGACGCCTTCTTTCATCGCCTCTTCATAGGCGCCGATGCGGCCATAGAAATTCTCGGCGAGCTTGCGGATTCGCTTGCCCACCTGAAGGTCGCCGACGCCGAGCTCGCGCAAGCTGTCGTCCAGATTCTGGAACATGGCGTCAAACAGACATTGGCTCACTTTTTTCGCCGCCTCATCGCCGCGCAGGCGGCGCATCACCAGCCAGACATGGAGCGCCACCATCTCGAACCGGCCTTCGACCGTGTCCGGCGCGCCAAGCCGGGCGTACAGCGCCGGGCTCCGCGCCTGCTCGACGGCGGCGGCGTAGAGTGCGCGGCCCGCCTCCAGAGCCGGGTCCTTTCTGAACAAGCTTTTGAACATCAAGCGTTTTCCTTCACGCCGCGGACGCGCTATAACCGCGCCCGCAAGGGGGGTATCGAGGATTTGCGGCAATTTGAAATCACTGGTAGATCACTGCTATCCATGGGGCGAGGTATTCCCGCCAGCCCCCGGGATCAAGTCCCGGCATCAGGCCGGCTCGTGCCGCAGCAGCGTAAAGAGAACCCGATGACCCGATTTTTCCTTGCCGCCCTTGGCCTTCTCATGCTTCAGGCCTGTGTTTCCGTGCGCTCCAGCCATGGATATGTCCTTGAAGCGGACCAGAAAGAGCTGAAAGCGGAAATCGGCTTCGACACCAAGGATTCGGTGCTCGCGAAATATGGCGAGCCGTCGATGATCGGCGTCTTTGACCGCAACGCCTGGTACTATCTTCACTCCACCGATCAGACCCGCGCGTTCTTCAAGCCGAAGACCAAATCGCGTCAGGTCATCGCAATCCATTTCGCCGATGACGGTTCGGTTGAGGAGTTCAAGGAATTCGATCTCGCTGACGGCGAGGACATCCGCCTTGTTCAGCGCGAGACGCCAACCCGCGGCCGCGAGCTGAACTTCTGGGAGCAGCTCCTCGGCAATGTGGGCGCCCTTCCCGCCTCGCTCGGCGAAGAAGGCCCGGTTCCGGGGCAGTAAAAGCCGCCTGATCTTCACAGGCTTTTTGACCCGCTTCGCAATTGACCTGCATCAATCGCAGCGCCGTCATGATCCGTCATGCTGAACTCACCCTTCCTGGAAAGGAATGTTCAGCATGAGACTCTTCCGCTTACTGAAAGTCGCCGTTGTTTTCGGAACCATCGCCGCGATGACCAGCGGCTGCTGGTATCATTATCACTATCGCCACGGTCCGGCGCCGGTCGCGGCCAGCGTCTCTTATATTCGCGTCACGCCGCCGCCGCCGCACCATCGCGCCCTGCCGCCAAGACCGTCACCCTCCGCCGTCTGGATCAGTGGCTACTGGCGCTGGACGGGCGTCGAATTTGTCTGGTCGGACGGGTTTTGGGAACGCAATCCGCCGCCGAATAAAGTCTGGAGAGACGGCCGCTGGGTGCATACGCATCAGGGATGGTATTGGGTTCCCGGTCACTGGCAGTAGGAGTGGCGCCATTGCCAGGCTGGCTGCTGTTGAGCGTTTACGCCCCGGTCAAAAGCAAACGCTCAGATCGAACATAAACAGCTTTATTTTCTGAAATGATCGTAGCCGGTTTCGGGAACGAGGATCGGCGCCCCGCTTTCATCAAGAAACAAAACGCCGTCGCCGCGCGTCAACGAACCGATGCGGGAAACCTCCGTACGCGACGCTTTCGCCGCCATGACGACAGAGCGGCGCATGGCCGGCGGCGCGGCGAAAAGAATTTCATAATCATCGCCGAACCCTGCAAGGCTCGCCAAAGCTTTCCACCGGTTCTGTTGCGCCGCGACCCAATAGGCCGCGCCCTGAGAGCGCGGCGTCGCCACCGCATCTATCTCGGCGCGCAGTCCATTGGCGCGCGCAAGATGGCCGGCATCCGCAATCAGACCGTCGGAAACATCAATCGCGGCGGTCGCAAGCCCAGCGATCGCAGCGCCCAGCGTCAGCCGCGGCTCCGGAAGATGATAGCGCCCGGAGAGCGACGCTTTATCGACCGTAGTGAATTTGAATTCCTTGCGCAAAGCCATCAGGCCGAGACCAGCGTCGCCGATGGTGCCGGAAACATATAAATCATCGCCAAGCGACGCGCCGGACCGCGCGGTCATCCCCTGTTTTGGCGGCGCGCCGAAGAATGTCGCCGACAGCGTGAGCGGCGCCGCCTTCGCCGTGTGCATGGTCGTATCGCCGCCATACAGCGCAATGCGGAAATGCTCCTGATCCTCGGCAAGTCCCCGCGCGAATAATTCTATCGACGCCCGTTTCACATTCTGCGGCCAGACGCAGCCGAGAAAATAGCCGATGGGCTTCGCGCCCTTGGCCGCGAGGTCGGACAGATTTGCACGGATCAGTTTCCTGGCGACAAGATCGAGCGGATCCTTGGCCAAGAAATGCACTCCCGCAACAAGGAGATCTTTCGTGACCACAAGATCACGCGCCTCCAGCAGTGCGGCGTCATCGGCAAGGTTGAACGCGCCCGGCGCATCTTTGGTCAGGGGAGCGAAAACGTCGCGGATGATATCGAATTCGCTCATGCAGCCGTCTGGTCAGACCTTCACTTCGTCGCTGCGCGCTTCCTTGGCCGCGGCGTCGAGAACGGCGTTGATGAACCCCGGCTCGTCGCCGTCGAAAAAGGCGCGCGCAATATCCAGATATTCGTTGATTACAACTTTAAAGGGAACATCCGGGCGGCGGATAAGCTCATATAACCCGGCGCGCAGAATCGCCCGGGCCGTTGCATCGAGACGGGCGAGCCGCCAGCCCTCGGCGAGCTGGCGTTGCAAATAGGGGTCGAGCCTTGATTGCGTCTCAACCGCGCCGCGCAGAATATCGGCGAAGAAGGCGGCGTCGGCGGCCTGGAGTTTTTCACCCTCCACCTCACCGCCCAGCCGGAAATCCTTGAATTCGCGGATGGTCGCCTCAACGCCCTGACCGCCCGCCTCCATCTGGTAAAGCGCCTGCACAGCGGCGAGCCGTGCGGCGGACCGGGGCGGCGCGCCTTCTTTGGTTTTCTTTTGGTCAGAAGCCATGGATCTGATTCTTACTCTTCTTTCGGGGCCGGTTCAGCGTCATCCATACCGCCAAGAAATTCGCCGAAGTCCTTCGCCTCGCGGAAGTTTTTGTAGACCGACGCATAGCGCACATAAGCGACGTCATCGAGCTTGGCGAGACCTTCCATGACCAGTTCGCCAATCTTTTGCGATTCAATTTCGCTTTCCCCGGTCGCTTCGAGCTGGCGGACAATGCCGGAAACCATCTGCTCCATCCGCTCGGGCTCGAAGTCGCGCTTGCGCAGCGCCACCAGGATCGAGCGCATGAGCTTGTCCCGGTCGAAAGGCGCGCGCTTGCCGGTGCTTTTGATCACGACAAGTTCGCGCAGCTGGACCCGCTCAAAGGTGGTGAAGCGGCCGCCGCAGGCCGAGCACTCACGGCGCCGGCGCACGGAGGCGCCGTCCTCCGCCGGACGGGAATCTTTCACCTGGGTGTCGTCGCTGCCGCAAAACGGACATCGCATGGGGCTGTTCTCCCAAATCTCAGTCCGGCGGTTCTACGCGAGTCAGCGGTAAATTGGAAACCGCCCAGTCAGGGCCCGAACCCGCTTCCCGACGGCCTCTTCCACGGACGAATCAGCTTCGCCCCTGGTGGCCAGCGCATCGAGGACCTCGGCCATCATCTCGCCGACTTCCTTGAATTCGCCGACGCCAAACCCCCTCGTGGTGCCCGCCGGCGAACCGATACGGATGCCGGAGGTGATCGTGAATTTTTCAGGATCGTAGGGAATGCCGTTTTTGTTGCAGGTGATGCCAGCCGCCTCGAGGCTCGCCTCGGCGGCGTTGCCCTTGACGCCTTTGGGACGCAGATCGATCAGCGCGAGATGGGTGTCGGTGCCGCCGGACACGACGGCGTAGCCGGCATCGACCAGAGTTTGTGAAAGGACATTTGCGTTGTCGATCACGGCTTGCGCGTAAGTCTTGAATTCCGGTTGCAGCGCCTCGCCAAACGCAACCGCCTTGGCGGCGATGATATGCATGAGCGGGCCACCCTGAATGCCAGGGAACAGGCCGGACCGGATCTTCTTCGCCAGCGCCGGATCATTGGTCAGCACCATGCCGCCGCGGGGCCCGCGCAGGGTCTTGTGCGTCGTCGTCGTGACGACATGCGCGTGCTCAAGCGGATTGGGGTAAAGCCCCGCCGCCACGAGCCCGGCGAAATGCGCCATGTCGACCATGAAATAGGCCCCGACGCTGTCGGCGATCTCACGGAAACGGCGAAAATCGATGATGCGCGAATAGGCGCTGCCGCCAGCGATGATCATCTTCGGTTTGTGCTGGTTCGCCAGCCGCTCGACCTGTTCAAAATCGATGAGATGGTCGTCCTCGCGCACCCCGTAAGAAACGCAGTTGAACCATTTGCCGGACTGGTTAACGGGGCTGCCATGGGTCAAATGTCCGCCCGCAGCGAGGTCCATTCCAAGGAATGTGTCGCCGGGGTTCAACAGTCCCATGAACACGCACTGGTTCGCCTGACTGCCTGAATGCGGTTGTACGATCGCTTCTTTACAACTGAAAAGCTTAGTCGCGCGGGCGATAGCGATCTCTTCAACCTCATCCACCTGCTCGCACCCGCCATAGTAGCGCTTGCCCGGATAACCCTCGGCATACTTGTTCGTAAGAACCGATCCCGCCGCTTCCAGCACCGCCTTTGAGACAATGTTTTCCGATGCAATCAGCTCAATCTGGTCGCGCTGCCGAGCAAGCTCGCCCTGCATGAAGCGGAAGACATCGCCGTCCTTGTCGGCGAGCGATTCGGTGAAGAAACCTTCGGGAAGGCGATAGGATTGGCTGGCGCTCATCGCGGCGGCTCCTGACTGCGAAAGAGCCCCGGGCGGGGCTCAACAAACAGCGGCGACATATAGTGGGACATGACGCGAGCTGCAATGCGAACCACAACCTTCCTTCAGGAGAAGGCGGGATTTATCGCCGCAGTGGTGAGCTGGAGTATAGCTGGGATTAGCCTGAGTAATGACCAAAATGAGAACGCAACTCAACATATTACGTCTACGATTTAATGCGGCGGCGCGCCTGTTCCGCTTGCAGCGCGAAGCGAGAAGCGCTACCGCGTTAGCGGGGCAGAACAAACCCGGCGCTGCAGTCCTTACGGCGTCAATGACCCGCGGAATTCCGGGAACAGCATGGGGCGGCTAGAATTGCTGTCTGCGGAACCTCCGCATTGGAGATGACTAGAATGGCAAGTAAGAAGACGGATTCTGTCGAACAAAACGATGCAATCCAATTGGCGGGGGAGATTGTCGCCGCTTATGTCGGTAACAACTCTGTAAAAGCTGATGAACTCCCTGCCCTGTTGAACAATGTCTACGCAGCAGTGGCTGGCCTCTCGGAAGAAGGCGCGGCGTTTATCACTAATCGAGAGCCTGCAGTGCCGGTGGCGAAATCAGTGACACCCGATTTCATCATCTGTCTTGAAGACGGGAAGAAACTGAAAATGCTCAAGCGCTATCTGCGCACGCATTATGATCTGTCCCCTGAAGAATACCGGCGAAAATGGAGTCTGCCTGCGGATTATCCGATGACCGCTCCCAACTACGCCAAATCGCGTTCACGTCTCGCCAAGGAAATCGGCCTTGGCACAGCGGCGACGTCTTCCGGCCGAAAACCGGCCAAAAAGAAGGCCACGCGCCGCAAAAGAAAATCCACCTGAGGGCTTTCTTGATTTCTGAATGACGGCGTTTTATCGCCCGTGAGGTCGGCTGTCTTGAGCCGTCTCACTGGCGGCGCCTCACATCTTAGATGCCTGCAGCCTGCTTCCCGGCCTGTGACAAGGCTCGCGTAAGGCGCTCATCTCTTAACAAGGTCGATGCAGTCGAAGTTACAACTTTATCTATCATCAGGCATTCGGCATTTTTTTGAATTTTTCTTACAGAAATTTTCGCTATCTTTATCACGTTTTCCTCGCGCACGCCGTTAACCAGGACGGTCCTGAAGCGGGACTTTTCGCTGTCCTTTATTGAAACGAACAAGCGGTCGGGCTGTTGCAACTGACGGCCTGTCGGCGCCATCGCGCCCCCGACGCATGACCGCATCCATGCGCTCCAGCCTTGATATTACCGGACAAATCGCTGCGCAGCGGAGCCGCGGCGCACACCCATGACGCTCACGCCAGCACCGGCGCCGACGCCTTACCCGGCCGGCGCATTTTCATCCTTGATGCGCAATGAAGTTAAAATTGTAGCGTATTGAGAAAGTGGAAACCGTGTTTTTTCACGAACAATCAACCACTTAGAGAAGCTTTTACCTTGATGCTTAGGCGTTTTTTTACAGCGCGCGCCTACTGTCGCCGATAACGAGTTGTGTATCACAAGGTTATTGATCTCATGTCTGTCGTTGCTGACACTGCCGCGCCCTCTGAAAAAACCGATGCCTATGTCATCGGTCCGGATGGCACGCCGCTGACTTTGCAGGACCTCCCGCCGCCGACCACAAAGCGCTGGGTTATCCGCCGCAAGGCTGAAGTCGTCGCCGCCGTGCGCGGTGGGTTGCTGACGCTCGAAGAAGCGTGCAACCGCTACACCCTCACTGTTGAAGAGTTTTTATCCTGGCAGAAAGCCATCGACCAATTCGGCCTGCCGGGGCTTCGCGCAACGCGCGTCCAGCAATACCGATAATCCCTCCTAGACTTTTCGGTCTTCGAAAACCCGTCGCGGCTCAGCCCGGCGGGTTTTTCTTCATCTTTGCGCGAAGAGCCCGGTTTCCGCCCTTTCGCGGCCTTGGAACAGAGCGCTCCTTCGGGCTATGTTGTGGGCTCGTGTTTTTCGGGCCAGATGGCCCCAGTAGCCCAGCCGGTGCAAGTTCGCCTATGATGAAATTCATCGCCTCTGACCTCGACGCGGCGAAGGCGAAGGCGCAGCGCGCGCTGGGCGACAGGGCGGTGATTGTCTCCGTCCGAAACCTGCCGAGCGGCGATATTGAGGTCACCGCCTCCGACAAGCCCGCCCCCGCCGCACCGGAGCCGGCCCCCAAGGCGCAGTTCGCCGGGGCCGCACGGGACGCCGTCGATGAGGGTCCATTCAAAATGGGCGCGGGCGCGAGGCTCAACGAAAATATCGAAACCAAATTCTCCGCTGACGCCCTGTCGAAGCTTTCAGCCAAGCTCAGCGGCGGCAAGGCCGGGCGCAGTCTCGATATGTCCGACGCGACGGTGCGGGCCATGGCGGAAATCCTCGCGCCTCACGGCATTGGCGAGCCTCTCCTGGCGGCGCTGATCGAAGGCGCGCGATCCTCAACCATTGATGAGGATCTCTATCGCCTTGAAACCGGTTTCCGGGAGGTCTTTACCTACGCGCCCTTGCTGCTCGCGCCGACCGCCCCGGTGATGCTGGTCGGCCCTACCGGCGCCGGCAAAACCTCGACCGGCGCCAAGCTCGCCGCCGCCGCCCAGGAAAGTGGCGTTCAGGCGACGATGATCACCGCCGATGTGGGCCGCGCCGGCGCCATCGACCAGATCAAGGCCTATGGTGAGGCGCTGGGAGCGGATTATTTCATCGCAGAAAGCCCGCTCGATGTTGCGCAGATCCTGCGCAGCCACCGCCCCCAGGGCGCGGTGATTTTCGATACGCCGGGCGTCAGCCCCTATGACTCAGGCGACATCGCCGCCTTGCGCTCTTATCGCGAGGCGGCGGACGCCGAGCCTGTGCTCGTCCTGCCCGCCAGCGGCGACGCCGACGAATATGTGGACTGGGCGCTGGCGTTTAAGGAAATCGGCGTCCGGCGCTGCATCCTGACGAAATTCGATGCAACCAAGCGCGTCGGCGCCGGCCTGCGCGCGGCGTTCGAAGCCCGGCTCGGCCTTGCGCATTTTTCCGAGACCGCCTTCATCTCCGAGGGTCTGTTGACGGCGAGCCCGGAATTTCTCGCGCGGCGGCTCATCGCCTCGCGGCCCGGCAGGTTTGGCTGATCCGTAGAAAAGAAAAAGGCGGACCAGAAGTCCGCCAATTTGATACGCAACGTTTTTTGTTCTTTGTACTGAATACGCAACTATTGCTGAAAGCCCCCGCTTTTTGTAGGCGCGTATTGGTAGGACCGCCTCTATTAAGGTTCGCCGAGCAGCGCAACCGGATCGACGGCCTCGCTTTCCTGACGGACTTCGAAATGGAGTTGCGGCGTTGTCACGGCGCCGGTCTTGCCGACCTTGGCGATGACCTGGCCCTGACGGACCTGATCGCCCTTCTTGACCAGCATTGAATCATTATGGGCGTAAGCGGTGACAAATCCGTCGGCGTGTTTGACGAGCAGCAGATTGCCGAACCCTTCAAGCTCCGACCCGCGATAGACAACCTGCCCATCGGCGGCGGCGCGCACAGCCGTGCCGGCGGGCGCAGCGATATTCACGCCGTCATTGCGGCGGCCGAGATTGCCGGCGCCATAGGCGGAAATCACCCGGCCATGCACGGGCCAGGCGAACATTGATTTCGACGCAGTCGCAGGCGGCGGCGTATAGGAAACATTGCGCGTGATCTCGGCGACATTGGCGGGCGCTTTTTCATTGCTCGCCGGTGAAGGCGCAGCGGCGGCTGCGACGCGCGCAGACCCCACCGGCGCCTGCGGGACCAGAACCTGCTGGCCGGGCTCCAGCGCATAGGGCGCGCGCATATTGTTGGCCGATGCGATGGTCGACACCGGCACGCCGGTCTTGCGTGAAATCGCGTAGAGCGTATCGCCCGCGCGCACGGAATAGAGCTGGTCTTTGGCGACGACGCGGCGTGTCGATGTGGACGCCGCAGCCGTTTGCGCAAGCGTCGTCGTGCGCGATGGCGCATCGGCGACCATGGCGGCCGCGCCGCTGGGCAGTTTCAACGCCTGTCCGACTTTCAGCGTGTATGGTTTTTTGAGGTTGTTCTCGTCGATAATGGCGGACGGCGAGACGTTAAAGCGGCGCGCAACGGCGTAAACCGTGTCGCCGCGCTGGACCTCGATATAGCCCTTCGCCTTGTGCAAATGCGCCGGCGGCGTTGCCGCGGCGGTCCGCAGCGACGCTTGCTGCGCGCGCGCAGTATCGTCGAGATAGACGGCTGAGACCGGGCTCAATTGCACCGGCTCGATTGCGCCAGCGGGGTGCGCCTTGAATTCAGGCTGGCGATAGACGGGCGCCTGCGCTGCGTGCGCCACCTGGCGTTCACGCTTGATCTCATCTGGCGAATGATAAACGCGGGTCTGGCGAGCCGGGTCCGAGCCGTACACCACAGGCGCATGATTGTGGGAGCCGCAGGCGGCCACCGCCAAAAAAGTTCCCGTTAACAACGCTGCACGAACGGTGTTCATCGCCCCTCCTCGCCAAGAAAATGCGGAAAAAACGCCCGCTGGACTATCCGCCGATTCGAAGCGACGTTTGTCTTCTTTGGTTAACGAAGGGTTAATAATCACCCAATTCGTTAAGGATTTGTCAGGCTTTTTCTCCCCGCGCCGCAATCGTCTTAGCCAGCGCGGTGCGCGCCTCAATATCGGTCAGCGAAAGATGCAGCGGCGTGATCGAAATCCGGCCATCGTATATCGCGCGCAAATCGGTTCCTTCAGGCGGATTGGAAAGCTCGCCCGTGAAGCCGTACCAGTAATAGCTCCCACCCCGCAGATCCTGGCGCTCCTCCGCAAAGAGCTGCACCGCGTCGCGATGGCCCTGCGCCGTCGCCTCGATCCCGGCGACGTCCTCGGGCGCCCGGTCCGGGAAGTTGACGTTCATGACGACATGTTCCGGCCATCCCGCGTCGAGCAGCATCCGCACGATTTTCGCACCATGCACCTCCGCCGTCTCCCAGCGCGCCTTGTCACGAGCAAGCCGCGACAGAGAAAGGGCGATCGACGGCACGCCCATGGACATGCCCTGAAAGGCGCCGGCGATGGTGCCGGAGACGGTGACGTCTTCAGCGAGGTTCTGGCCGTTATTAACGCCGGACAAAATGAGGTCAGGCTTTTCGCCGCCGAGCACTTTGTTGATGCCCATCAGGACGGCGTCGCTGGGGGTGCCGGTGACAGCGTAACGGCGCTCATCATATTGGCGCAAACGGATGGGATGGGCGAGCGTCAGCGCCCGCGCGGCGCCGGACTGTTCCTCCTGCGGCGCGCAAACCCAGACATCGTCAGAAAGCTCGCGCGCAATGTGAACAAGACTTTCGAGCCCGCGCGCATAAACGCCGTCATCATTCGTGCAGAGAATACGCATCCAAACCTACTCTTTTCCAGCGCCCGCCGTTTCCTTCTTATCGTCCAGAAACTTCCAGGCGAAAAGCCACCAGAGCGCCGCCCAGGCCGCGCCCAGCGCCCAGCCCGCGATCACATCCGTCGGCCAGTGTACGCCGAGATAAACCCGGCTCGCGCCCACCATCATCGTCACTAGCACAGCGTAAAGCATGATCAGCGCGCGTTCGCGTTTGCGTTTGTGGAAGCGCGCCAGAAGCGCGCCAAGCGTCAGATAAATGACCGCGGAATGCATGGCGTGACCGCTCGGGAAGCTTAAGGAGTGCACCTCCACAAGCTGCGGCACAAGTTCGGGCCGCGGACGGCCGAAACCAATTTTCAGGCTTTGACTGAGAATGACCCCGGTGATCGAGGCGCCGGCGACGACAAGCGCGTTTTTCCATTTGCTGGTCATCAAGAGATAGATGACGACGCTGAACACAATGAACGTGAGGACAAAAATTCCGCCAAGCGCGGTAATGTCGCCCATACCCTGATCGAACCAACCGGGGCCGATGGGATCGCCCGGGTCGCCCGGCGTCCTTAGTGATAGAATGATGCTTTCATCAAAGACATGGGTTTCGCCTTCATTGGCCTCGTCGGCGATGCCAGCGAAAACAAGAAGACCGAGCGCCGCCACCGCGAATGCGGCGAGCGCACTGATTTCCGCGCGGGCGCGGGTCAGCGCCATGCGAACCAAAGGATGTTCCGTCAGAAATTTTATTTGAGCGCCTCGATTTTTTCCACGCCGCCCATATAGGGTTTCAACGCGTCCGGCACGGCAACGGAACCGTCCGTCTGCTGATAATTTTCCATAATCGCGACGAGCGTGCGCCCCACCGCAAGGCCGGAGCCGTTGAGCGTGTGGACTGGATTGAGTTTCTTTTTCTCGCCTGCAACGCGGTAGCGCGTATTCATGCGCCGTGCCTGGAAGTCGCCGCAATTGGAACAGGAGGAAATCTCGCGATATTGCCCCTGCCCCGGCAGCCAGACCTCGATGTCATAGGTTTTCTGGGCGCCGAAACCCATATCCCCCGTGGAGAGGACCATGGTGCGGAATGGCAGGTCGAGGCGTTTCAACACTTCTTCCGCCGCGCCCGTCATACGTTCATGCTCGTCTTTCGACTGATCCGGCGTCGTGATCGAAACGAGTTCGACTTTCGAGAACTGGTGAAGGCGGATCATGCCGCGCGTGTCGCGACCGGCCGAACCTGCTTCAGAGCGGAAACATGGCGTCCATGCGGTGAAGCGCAGCGGCAATTCCTCCTCGGTCAGAATATCGCCATTGACGATGTTCGTCAGCGAGACTTCCGCAGTTGGAATGAGCCAGTGGCTAAAAGCGTGTTCAGCTAAACGCTTCTGAATCGCATCCTTATACTTTTTAAACTCGCCAATTGTACTGCCTGCGCCAACTTCTTTACGAATGTAATCAACCACTTCTTCAGCCGTACGCATTGAAGATTCAGTCTTGAACAAATCTTCCGCAAACTTCGGCAATTGCCCGGTGCCGTAAAGCGCGTCATCCTTGACCAGCAGCGGCGGGTTGCATTCGGTGTAGCCAAATTCGCCCGTATGCAGATCGAGCATGAAAGACGCGATGGCGCGTTCAAGCCGCGCGAGCTGGCCTTTCAATAGGACAAAGCGCGAGCCGGACATTTTCGCAGCGGTCTCGAAATCCATCTGACCGAGCGCTTCGCCAAGATCGAAATGTTCCTTGGCGTCGTTCAGCCGCTTCGGCTCGCCCCATTTTCTGATCTCGACATTCGCGGCTTCGTCTTCGCCTTCCGGCACATCCTCGGCGGGGATGTTCGGAATGGTCGAGAGAATATCGCGGATCTCATCCTGCTTTTTCTTCTGGATGTCCTCAGCCACCGGCATCTGGCTTTTGATGCTTTCGACTTCTTCGCGCAGCCGGTTGAACTCGGCGTCGTCGCCCTTGGCCTTGGCCTGACCGATCAGCTTGGAGGCGGCGTTGCGCTTTTCCTGCATCTCATTGAGGACAACGGTGTATTTGCGCGCCTCCTCGTCAAGAGCGAGGATCTCCCCGGCGCGGGGGGCGAGGCCCCGGCGCGCGAGACCGGCGTCGAAAGCGTCCGGATTTTCGCGGATATAACGAATGTCAAACATGGGTCGCGGTTTAGCCGGGTTGCGCGGAGCGGTCCAGTCTCACCTGCCGGTCAGGCCGACGCCTCTTCTGCGCTTTCCACCGCCTCTTTCGCCTTTCTCTCAGCGAGGCGCACGGAAAGGACGGAGACCTCATATAGCGAGATGATACAAGCGCCGAGGATGAGCTGGCTGAAGGGGTCCGGCGGTGTCAGGAAGGCGGCGATAATGAAAATCACCACAATCGCGACGCGCCGGTTGCGCACGAGGAACCCTGAGGTGATGAGCCCCGCCCGGGCGAGCAATGTCAGGAACACCGGCAACTGGAACGCGAAGCCGAAAGCCATGATCAGCGTGGTGATGAGCGAGAGGTAATCCCCCACCCGGGTCAGAAGCTCGATGGAAACGCCGGAGCCCTCACCCGCATCCTGCTCCATCCCCACGGCAAACCGCATGACGAACGGCATGAGGATGAAATAGACAAGCGCGGCGCCGAGGGCGAACAGGAACGGCATGGCGGCGAGAAACGGCAGCGCCGCCGCGCGTTCGCGCCGATACAGCCCGGGCGCCACAAACTTGTAAATTTCGTAAGCGACCACGGGGAACGCCAGCGCGATCCCACCCATCGCCGCAAGCTTCACCCGCGTGAAGAAAAATTCGAGCGGGGCGAAATAGAGTTTCGGTTCGACGCCTGCGGCGGCGACGGCGCGCCGGAACGGGATCACCAGAAATTCATAAAGCGGAATTGAAAACACAAAGCAGATCGCAAAACCCACCGCGACCGCGACCACAGAAACGATCAGACGCTGGCGCAGTTCAACAAGATGGTCGAGCAGCGGCGCAGAAGACGCTTTCAGCTCATCTTCTTCCGACGCCATCTGGTTTTTTTTCTTGCTTTCGCCGCTCATGTTTTCGCGGCTCCGCCAGCTTCATCTGACGTTGTTTCAGGGATGGTGTCTGGCGCCGCATCCGGCCCGGCGCCGGCCGCGGCGTCCGTCTTGGTTTCTGTCGTCGCGGTCGCCGCGGCTTTGTTGATTTCACGGGCTTCGTCGCGGAGGTCTTTTTCGATCGGCGCCACCGCTTCCGACATGGCGCGCTCCGCGTCGGCGATGGGATTGTTTTTCTTGAGCTCGTCGATTTCCTTGCGAAGCTCTTCCATATCCGCTTCGCGCGCCATCTGATCGAAAGCGGCGGTGAACTCCCCCGCCAGACTGCGCGCCTTGGCGACGAGACGGCCGGCGGAGCGCATTAGTTTCGGCAGGTCCTTCGGACCGACCACGATCAGCGCGACGATGGCGACAAGCACCAGCTCAAAAAACCCGAATTGCGGCAGGAGATTCATGACGGCCCAAAACCAATCTGACTTGCGCTCATCAAACCCGGACGGTGGAACGCGCGATTGCGCGACAAGCGCCCGCGTTTACGCCCAAGGACTAAGCTTTGTCCTTTTCCTCAGCCGGCGTCACATCCATGGCCTTATCGCCACGGTCGTCGATGGCCTTGTCTTCTTCCTGCAGGCCCTTGCGGAAAGACCGGATCCCCTTGGCGAAGTCGCCCATGATCGAGGAGATCTTACCGCCGCCGCCGAAGAGCAAAAGCGCGAGAACGAGAATAATGACAATCTGCCAGGGTCCGATTGCGCCCATGACGAGCCTTTCAACTTGAATTGCAGCCAATTGGTAATGCCCGAAGGCCCATTACGCAAACGCGAAACGGCGTAAATTCATGCGCCAATCAGGCGTCTGCGGCCTCATCGCCGTCCTCATCGAGGAAATCCTGAGAAAATTCGCCGGATTCATCCTCTCCGTCGTCATCCTCATCATCTCCATCCACCGGCGACGGCACGGAAAATCCGGGCGGCAGGCGGGCGTCGAGAAGCCCCGCAGCCTTCAAATCCGCGATTCCCGGCAGGTCGGTGACGGTTTCCAGCCCGAAATGCTCCAGAAAGCCCTCAGTGGTGCCGTAAAGGGTCGGCCGGCCCGGCGCGTCCTTGCGCTTGCCGCGCATTTTGACCCAGCCGATTTCCAGAAGCTGGTCGAGGGAGCCCTTGGCGACCTGGACGCCGCGCACATCCTCAATGTCGGCCCGGGTGCAGGGCTGGTGATAGGCGATGATCGCCAGGGTCTCGAGCGCGGCGCGCGAAAGCTTGCGCTGGGTCGTTTTTTCCTTCTGGAGGACATGGGCCACATCAGATGCGGTGATGAAGCGCCATTTCTTCTCCACTTTGGAAAGGACGACGCCGCGGCCCTCATAATCGGCGGCGAGTTGTTCAATCAGCAAGGCTGTCGCGGCACCCGCGGGCAGACGGTCGGAAATGCTCTTTTCGTCGAGCGGTTCGGCGGCGGCGAACAATAAAGCCTCTACCATGCGCTTGTGCTCGGCGAGGTCTTCCTCGCTCCAGTCGACTTCAGGCGCCGCGACTTCCGGCTCAGCCTGTTCGGTTTCCGCCGCTTCCGTTTCGGCGGCCTCGCCCTCAGCTTCTGTCTCAAGCTCGGCTTCTGTGGCGTCTGCTTCTTCGCCTTCGATGTCCTGTGTCTCTTCGTTCACGGCAGCCGTTTCACTTTCCTTGTCCGAGAGTTCCTCTGCGAGCGCTTCTTGCGCTTCGCGGGCGTCGAGGCCCTTGAAATTGCGTCCTGCATCTTCTTCCATCATGACGCGTCTCCTTCACCCGTATCACTCTCCGGCTTCTCCGGACGGGCCTTGATGTAAATCGGTTCAAAGGCGCCGATCTGGCGCAACTCAATGCGCCCCGCCTTGGCGAATTCCAGCGCAGCGTTGAACGAACTTGCAAGCACGGAGGTCTCCGGCGCGTCAACATCATAGCTTCGCGTCAGGCTGCGCAGCTCAGTCCATTCCGGGATGGCGCCAAGAATGCGTTCGAGCCGGTGACGCGCCGCTTCTACGGAATAAACCGCCGGCGGGTCGATATGATATTCGCGGTCAATGGCGACAATGCGCTGGGTCGTATAGGCCTTGAGCAGATCGAGAATGTCCGCCTGCCAGTCAGGTTTTTGCGTGACCCTGACGCCTTCCGGCGCGCCGCGCGGGAAAAAGTCCCAACCAAGTTGCGGCATATTCTGAAGGTCTTCGACGGCCTTGCGCATGGCTTCGAGGCGCTGAAGCTGGAAGGCGAGACGCGCGGCCATTTCGTCCGCCGTGGGCTCATCGCCGTCATCTTCGGCGGCCGGCAGCAGCATCTTGGATTTGAGGTAAGCGAGCCATGACGCCATGACGAGATAGTCGGCGGCAAGTTCCAGATTGCGGTCTTTGGCGGCTTCAACGAACAAGAGATACTGATCAACGAGAGCGACCATGGAAATCTTGCGGATATCAACCTTCTGGTGGCGCGCAAGATCGAGCAGAACATCGAGCGGACCTTCATAGCCCTCGATATTCACCACCAGTGCATCAATCGCGTCTTCGGTTGTCGTCACGCGAACCGGCGCGTCAAACGCGTCGCCGTTTTCGCCGTCATGACCGCCGCCGCCAGAAGCGCCGCCCTGTTGGCTGCTCATCGCAACCACCTGAATATGTTCACCATCCGCCATCGCGCCATTTAACGCCGATTCCGGCCCCCGCCTATCGGCTTTCCTACCCTGTTGAAAACTAGAACCAATCCATGGACCTAGCAGAATTATGTGTCGCGTTTTCGAGCCGCAAAACCGCCTGACCTTTTGCTGAAAACACCCTAGGCAAGCGCCGGTTTAACAAGCGCATTGAGGCGTTCATAGGCCTCGTCAGTCCCGCCTCTATCGGGGGTCTGCAACTCCGCCATAGCGGCGCGCGCCCTGTCTGCAGCTTTGCCGGTGAGATCGCGCAGCGCCCCAGCGCTTTCTTTTTTCTCAGCAAGCGAGAAATTACAGGCAAGCGCGATATCGCAGCCGGCGTCATAGGCGCCCGTGATGCGATCCGAAATCGCCCCGCCCAGCGCTTTCATCTTGAGATCGTCCGTAAACAGGAGCCCGTCAAAACCGATTTCGCCGCGAATGACGTCATTGACGATGACCGGCGACAAGGTCGCGGAGCGTTCCGCATCATAGGCTTCATAAACAATATGCGCGGTCATCCCCATTTTCTCGTCGCGCAGAGATTTGAACGGCTGGAAGTCACAACCCAAGAGATCGTGTTTCTTCGCGCAAACACGCGGCAGGTCATGATGGCTGTCGCAGAGCGACCGGCCATGACCGGGCAGATGTTTGATCACGGGAAGCGCGCCGCCTTTTTTCAAGCCTTCTATATGCGCATGGGCAATCGCGGTGATGATGTCCGGCCATTTCGCGTAGGCGCGGTCGCCGATCACTACCGGGTCGGCGTCGATCTGCGGCACGTCGAGCATCGGGATGCAGTTCACATTGACGCCGCAATCGGAAACAAGCCGTCCCAAAAGATAGCCGTTCAGTTCCGACGCTTCGCGCGCTTTCGACGGATCAAGCTTCCAGAGTTCGCCGAACACCGCCGGCGCGGGATGCGCGGGAAAAACCGGCGGCTTCATGCGCGCAACGCGACCGCCTTCCTGATCGATCAGGATCGGCGCATCCGCGCGGCCAACGCATTCGCGAAGCTCGTCGCAGTGGGCGCTTATCTGGTCGGCGCTCTCACAGTGACGCCCGAATAGGATAAACCCCCACGGGTCCACATCCTTGAAGAAAGCCCGCTCCTCATCAGAGAGGCGCGGGCCTTCGCAATCAAAAATTACTGCAGTCGGCATGAAGCGAAACGGCCCCTGCCCTAAAGCGCTTTGATCAGGCAGTCCTGTCCACGCTCTTTCAGATCAGCGCAGTAGGTTTTGGCGGCGTCAGCAGAGCTGAACGGACCGATGCGCAGACGGTGATAAACGCCGCGATCGCCAAGGTCGGCCACTTCCACATCGGGGCCTTTGCCCGAAAGAAAATCGCCAAGCTTGGTTTGCATGCGGCCCCACTGCGCCATGGCTTCATCATTGGAGCGGAAAGCGCCAACCTGCACCACATGGGTGCCGGAACGCGCATTGCCTGCGGTCACGGAAGCTGACGGCGCCGCCGGAACGGACGGCTTCACGCTGACGGTCGGCGGCGCGCTATCGCGCGGCTCTTCCGCTGTAGGATTATTGTCGAGCGCTGCGGCGTCTTCCGCCTGAAGATCGGCAAGACGGGTCTCGACTTCGTCGCTGACATCGGCGGCGGCCTGTTCGGCCTCGGCGGCGAGCGAACCGATCGTATCTTCGGCGGTGCGGCTCACCGGCTCTTCCGGACCTTCAGCGAGCGTCGTCACCGGATCGCCGGCGTCGCCGTCAATTGCATCGTAGACTTCGCGATTGACTTCAGGCGTGCCGTCTTCGGCGGTTTCGATCTTGATGGGTTCAGGATCGGCGGCGACGTAGGGCGTTTCGATGGCGCCGCCGTCACGGCCGACCTTCATGCCCTGCTTGTAAGCGATCCACACGACCGACACGAATGCGCCGATCATGACGATGCCCATAATCAGGACAGCAAAGCCCGATAGCCCGCGATCTTCATCATCATCGTCGAACTCGTCATATTCCTGATAGTCTTCTTCGAAGGCTTCTTCTTGTGCTGCATTCGCCATGTCTTAAACCGCTCCTTAAGCGCCGTAGATATGCGCCCCGTCTCTTTGGACTTCTCTTCTCTTGCGCCGGCGCCCCGTCGCAGCCAACCCAAAAACCTATCCCGGTCCGGCGTCAATACAGACCATCGCCGAATCGTTGTTCGCGCGCATTCTAGCATCCCCGGCCACGGGAGTCGCAGCTTTAGCCGTCAAATTCGACGCCAAAAAGGCGGCGATATTCCCTGACGGCGTAGCGGTCGGTCATCCCGGCGATGTAGTCGCAAACCGCCCGGGCGCGGCGCGCTTCGGACCCGCCCTCATAGCGCTCACGCCATTCCGGCGGCAACGTCTCCGGCTCAGTGAAGAACAAGTCGAACAAAGATTTAATGATTCTCTTGGCCTGGCTGCGGGCGCGGTTGACCTTGTAGTGGCGATACATGTTTTCGTGGAGAAAACTGCGCAAGCCGCCGAGGTCCTTTTCCATGTCTGTGGAAAACGCGCAAAAAGCGGCGGAGGCCCGGCGCACCTCGTCTGCAGACGCCGGCGGCGCGGCGGCGAGACGGCGCCTTGTTTCAGCGAGCACATCCTCGACCATGGCCCCGATCAGATCCGACACCGCTTCCGCGATCAGGATATCTCTCGGCGCTTGCGGGTATTTTGCTTCCGCCGTGCGAATCGCGGGGCCAACCAGCGGCAGATCGCGCGCTTCGGCGAAACCAAAAAGCCCGGCGCGCAAACCGTCATCAACATCGTGATTGTTATAGGCGATATCGTCGGCGATGGCGGCGACCTGCGCCTCCAGCGAGGCGAAGCTGTCGAGCCAGAGATCGTGACCCGCCGCATATTCGACAATGGCGGCGGGCAGCGGCTCTTTTTTGCGCGCCAAAGGCCCCGTGAGCGGGCCGTTATGTTTGACGACGCCTTCCAGCGTCTCCCAGGTGAGATTAAGGCCGTCAAAAGCGGCGTGGCGGCGCTCCAGTTTGGTCAGGAGCCGCAGCGTCTGGGCGTTGTGATCGAACCCGTCGAACGGCGCCATGCACTCGACCAGCACATCCTCGCCCGTATGTCCGAAAGGCGGATGACCGAGATCGTGGGCGAGCGCCAGACATTCGGCGAGGTCCTCATCGAGCTGAAGCGCACGCGCCAGGGTCCGGGCGATCTGCGCGACCTCAAGGGAATGAGTCAGGCGCGTACGGTAGTGATCGCCTTCATGGGAGATGAAGACCTGCGTCTTGTGCTTCAGGCGGCGGAAGGCGACAGCATGGATCACCCGGTCGCGATCACGCTGAAACGGGGTCCGGCCCCGGCTCTCGGCCTCCGGATGGAGACGCCCGCGGGTTAGCTCCGCCCGGGCGGCATAGGGCGCGAGCGGCGCCGGGAACGCCATGGGACCCTCTTCGCCGGAATGGGCGCCATAAGCCGCCTCCGGCATATTCTCGGTGATTTGACCCTGTAATCGCAAAATATCGCTCCGCTTCCGCCAGAAAGCTTGGTTTCGGCCTTGTCCGCCGATTCCGTTAACAAGGCTCCCCGCAAATATAGGGATTTCTCGAGGAATTGCGCCCTCCTCCCCCATTTATGGGGGAGGTGTCGCCCCGGACCTGATCCGGGGTGACGGAGGGGGCGAAGGCCCCCATCGACCGCTTCGCGGCCACTTCCCCCGTAAACGGGGGAAGAAGGAGAGAGCCCTCGAAATCGCCGCCCAAACCTCCTATTTAGGAACCAGCATTAGAGTGAGCCTTATGACCGTTACCGAAGCCAATACAGATTCTGGCCCTGTCACCGTATCCGCCCGCGCCGCCAAGCGCATCGCCGCGATCCTGTCGAAGGAGCCCGCAGGCGCCATGCTGCGCGTCGCGGTCGAGGGCGGCGGCTGCTCCGGCTTTCAGTACAAGTTCGATATTGTGAAGAACCGCGAGACGGACGACCTCGTCCTCGACGCGGACGGATATTCCGTACTCGTCGATTCCATTTCCGTCGAATACATGAATGGCTCGGTCATCGACTTTTCCGACGAGTTGATCGGCGCGGCGTTCAAGATTGAAAACCCGAACGCTACGGCGGCTTGCGGCTGCGGGACGAGCTTTTCGCTTTGACGCGATTGTTAAAAACCCTTTCTGATTTGAACGCAATGTCTATGCGGCCTTATCAGCTCTTCTTTGATTGGCAACTTGATCGGAAACTCAAAAAGCTTTCTGAAAAAGAAGCAGGCTTAGTCTTGGCGTTGTTAATCGACATGCGAAACAAGGCCATATCCGACGCAAACTGCGATATATTTGAATCAATCAGCTCCTTTCGCACCCAATTGAATCAAAATCGAAAAGAAGCTTTGCAAATATGGCCATATATTAGGCGAGATGGGAGTAATCGTTTTCTCGATATCGCTTCAAGAATTTTTATGGGCCTAACTCAATCACGCGATGAGCGCCTTTCAAGAGTGTGGAGCCAACTCACCAAGAGCGTAGACCTTGTTCCAGAATGCGCACGCGATTGGGAGCAAAAGCACAACGAACTACTTAGAATTTACGACTACAAAAAAGTTCCAACCGGCATCGTGCTTGAAAACGCCTACCCGGCCTAGAAACATCTCGCATTGCAGGCGTTTGCTGATTCAAATTCGTTCCGCCGATGGTTATAGTGGACCGAAATGGCTATCCTCTCCCCATAAATCACGAGGGAGACGAAACATGCGGAACATTTTGATGACGGGCGTTGCGGCGCTGGCGGCGAGTTGGGTCGTGGCGGCCTGCACGGCGGCGGACAAAGAGGGCAGCGACGCGCAAGCCGCGCTTGAGGGAGCCAACAAGACCAAAGCGCTATACTGCATGGATCTTCTTTTTAACCAGAAGAACATCGACGCCGCGCGCACCGAATGCTGGGGCGAGACCTATATCCAGCACAACCCTTACGCCCCTGACGGACCGGAAGCCTTATTCGCCTTCTTGACGCCGTTCTTCGAAGCGAACCCCGATCTGCGGATTGATGTAAAACGCGTCGCGACCGAAGGCGATCTCGTCTGGATTCATTACAACAACAAGCCGACGCCGGATTCCCTCGGCATGGCGGTTGTCGATATTCTGCGCATGGAAGACGGCAAGTTCGTCGAGCACTGGGATGTGGTGCAGCAGGTCCCGGAAGAATCCGCCAACGACAACACGATGTTCTGACGGGCTACTGGTTCGCCGCTGAAATGATCGGCGCGAGATCGCTCCAGTGTTTTTCAAGAGCGTCTTTCATCTCGCGATAGCCATTGGCGACAGCGACGTCGTATTTCTTCCAGTCGCGCAGTTCGACGCCGGGGACCGCCGGCGTCACCATAATGTCGGCGGGACGCGGCGTTTCAGTATGTTCGCGGCGCGCCGTCGCTGAACGCATCAACAGGGAAATGATCGGCGGCGCCGCGCCGAAACCATTATTGGCGACCCACGAAAAAAATCCCGGCGGATCGCGAAACGCTTCGATGTCGATCATCCCTTCGCGCGCCACATCGACGCCGATGGTCAGGCCGCGATGGGTTGTCGTCATGATGTCGGTCGGAAAATTGTTCACCACGGCGCCATCGACGAGAAGCGCGTGATCATCGATCACCGGCGGCAAGATGCCGGGCAAGGCGATGGAGGCGCGCAGCGCGTTGCGCACCAGCCCCTGATTGTGAATGCGCGCGGCGCCGTTGATGATGTCCGACGAAACGCAGAGAAACGGCGTCTGAAGATTTTCGATCAGCGCGTCTGCGAAATGCTTTTCGAGCCGGGTCTCAACGCGCCCGCCCCGGGTCAGCGCCACCACCGGCAGGACATGATCGCCAAGCGGGTTCGACGCGACGAAAGCCTCACGAATGCGGCTATCCGTCTCCTCCTGCGACCAGCCCATAGCGACGCAGGCCGCAACCACCGCGCCCATGGAGGCGCCGCAGAGGAAATCAATCGGCACGCCCGCCTCGCGCATGGCTTTGACGGCGCCGATATGGGCGTAAGCGCGCGCGCCGCCGCCAGACAGGACAAGCCCGATGGACTTGCCCGAGATGATCCGCGCCAGCCGGTCGATACAGGCGTCATTGTGAATATTGATGACGCGCGAGGCGCCGATCGCCTCCATCCATTCGGCCGTTTTGCCGCTATGGGTTCCCTCATGCAGCATGACGAGATCGACAAGACGGAACTTGCGCGCCCGCGCGCCGTCCTCCGCCGTTAAGGGAAAGGGTTTCGAAGGACGGCTGTCGCGCCGCGCCAGCACCAGGAACCGGTCGGCATGCCGCAGGACGAAACGGTACCAAGGGCTGTGATCGACCCGCGCCGCCAGCAGCACTACATCATGGGCGTTTTCGACAAGATCGAACGCGTTGGTTTCCGGCGGTTCATCCGTACAGGGAAAATGCGTGACATTGACTTTGTATTTCGCGATGCGTTTCGCCAGCTCCCTCACCCGCGCATCGACATCGATAGAAGGCGATGTGGCGATCAGCGCGAAAATGCGCGGCGCCGATTGCTGAAAACTCGCCTGGGGGTGGCGCGATCTCGCCAGCACCACACGCGCCAGCGCCGCGGCGAAATCGCCATGGGCCTCGATAAGGCGGTCAACCTCCTCGCGGGTGATCGACAACAGCTCCGTGTCGCGCAGCGCAAAGACGCTCGCCGAATGCGGCTCGCCCGAGAGCAGCGACATCTCGCCAACGGGTTCTCCGCCGCGCACATAGCCCACAACCTCGTCTACGCCTTCATGGTTTTCGCGCACGACGATCAGGCGGCCAGTCAGATTGATATGAAGCGCGTCGGAGGCGGAGCCTTGGGCGTAAAGCTCCCAACCGCCCGCAAGCGAGAGCCATTGGCTCGCCTCTGCGATATCGTTGATCGTCGCAGCGGAAAGGCCGGCGAAAAACGGAAGATTACGAAGGCGCGCGCGGACATCATCCATAAGCCGCGATCTAGCTTGTTTTGAGAAGCCGCGCCAGCGGGCGAATGGCGGCGGCTAGTTCAGCTTTTTCGTAGCGCCGGGCGTTTTCGGCGCCTCGGCCTTGTCCGGCTTTGCGCCAGGCAGCGGGGCGACCTGTACGCCCTCTTCGACAAGCGCTTTCACATCCTCGCCGGAGGCTTCGCCGTAAATGCCGCGCTCTTCGGTTTCGCCATAATGAATTTTGCGCGCTTCCTCGGGAAACTTGTCGCCCACATAATCGAAATTCTTCTCGACATAGTCGCGCGCGCGCGCGACAGCGCTGGCCAGATCCTTATGGATAGCAGCGAGCCTCGCCGTGCGGGGACCATCGCGGCGAGCGACAGCCGGCGCCATCACCGCCTTGCGGACCTCCTCAGAGCCACAGCTCGGGCAATCGATCAGCCCTTTTTCCGATTGAAAATCATAATCGGCGCTGTCACGGAACCAGCCTTCGAATTCGTGGTCGTCGTCGCAAATCAAACAGTACTTAATCATGTTTCTAAAATGGCCAGTTTGAAGGATTGTTCAAGAGCGAGATTAGGGATGCGCTGGCGGGCTTGCCAGACGGCCGAAGGATCAATCTCTGCAAGAATAACGCCGGGCTCGTCCCCCGGCGCTTCGGTGAGGACGTCGCCCCACGGGCCGATGATCAGGGAATGGCCATAGGTCTCTCGCCCATCCTCATGTGTCCCGCCCTGGGCCGGGGCGATGACAAAGGACCCGGTCTCGATCGCCCGCGCGGTGAGCAGCGTCTTCCAGTGGGCCTCGCCCGTCTGCCGGGTGAAGGCCGCAGGCACACAAAGGACTTCCGCCCCGGCTTGCGCCAATTGCCGATATAAATGCGGGAAACGCACGTCATAACAGATGGTTAGGCCTAATTTCGCAAGCGGCGTCTCGGCCATCACAGCCTCTTCGCCGGGCCGGTACACATTGGATTCCTTCCAGCTTTCGCCATTGGGAAGGTCCACATCGAACATATGCAGCTTGTCATATCGGGCGGTGATGGACCCGTCCGGGGCGAACAGAAAAGCGCGATTGGCGGCCCGCCGCTCCTCAAGCTTCACCGCCATGGAGCCGATCAGCAGCCAGGCCCCGTGGGCCTTCGCCGCCTCTGAAAATGTCGCGATTTCGGAAAGGCCGTCTTCCTCCGGCAGGTTTTCAAAAAGCCGTGAAGCCTTGCGGTCGACCACATTGGTCATCTCGGGCGTGGCGATAAACCGCGCACCCTTGCCCGCCGCCTCCGCGATCAGATCGCAGGCGTCAGCGGCGTTCGCCGCCCGGTCGAGGCCCGAGCGCATCTGAACGCAGGCCGCAAGAAATGGGGTCCGATCAGCCATTCAATAGGGCGTCCAGCTTGCCGGCGCGGTCGAGCGCGGCGAGATCGTCATAACCGCCCACATGAGTGTCGCCGATAAAGATCTGCGGATAGGTCGTCTTGCCATTGGACTTCGCCAGCATCTCCTTGCGCTTGTCCGGATCATAGGCGGCGGAAATTTCCTGCGGCTTCACACCCTTCTTGTCGAGCAGCGAGAGCGCCCGGAAACAATAAGGACATAGGGGTTTCGTGTAGACGACGACTTCTTTCATTTCAGCTCCGCAATTCTTCTTTCACGTCCGGTAATGCCAACAAGGCGCTATATGGCCCCGATCCCGCCTTTGACAACGCGCGCCAAGACCAGCGCATCGACTTGTGAAGCGCCTGCGCGTTTCAGCGCCCGCGCCGCAGCGGACAAGGTTGCGCCGGTTGTTAGCACATCGTCAACAAGCACCACATGGGCGCCACGGAATCGATCACGCGCCTTGTCATCACGAACACCGAAAGCGCCGGAAACGTTGCGTTTTCGTCCCTCGGCAGAGAGATCTTTTTGCGGCGGCGTCGCGCGGCGGCGCACAAGGCCGTCAATGCACAGATTGGCGCCCGTCTCTTTCGCCACAGACCGCGCGAGGAGCGCCGACTGATTGAAACGCCGTTCACGCAGCCGCTGGGGGTGCAGCGGCACCGGGGCGAGAATGGAGGATTTGGTCATCATCCCTTCTCCCGCCCTTGCCATCCAGCGCCCGAACATGCTGGCCAGCTCCGTGCGATCGCCATGCTTGAAGCCGACGATCAGGCTATGGGAGGCGTCGTCATACACAAGCGCCGCGCGCGCATGCACAAAATCCGGCGATGCGGCGATGCACGCCGGACACTCCACCTCCGCGCCGTAATCCGCCGCGAAAGGAACGCCGCAGCGCGCGCAGTAAGGCGTTTCAATGAAATGCGCCGCGCCCCATGCGCGCGCGCCAAGCGCATCGGCGGAGCCGGTTTCCTCCCGCGTCACCGGGCAATGAGGCGGCATAGCGAGATCGAGCGCTTTTTGCGCCGCGCCTTTGCTCCAGGAACCGAGCCGGGTGAAGATTTGCGGTTTCACGTGCGATAGACTAACGCCCCGGCCAGAAGAGAACCAGTGACGCTGATGACCGCCCCGCCGCAGATTTTCGATCGCCCACTTTACGCCCGCCGCCGCGCGCGCGCCGCGACAGGCTTCGCCGCGTTCGATTTCCTCCACCGCCGCGCCATGGAAGACGTCGTCGACCGGCTCGAAAGCGTGAACCGGCGCTTTCCCCTCGCAGCCTTTGACGGCGCCGGCGCCCTGACCGCGATGCTGACGCCCGATTGCGGCGTTGATGAAGCGGTCTGTTTCGATCTCGCGCCAACGCGGCTGTCTGCAACTGGGCTTCGTCTCGCCGCCGATGCGGAGGCGCTGCCGTTCAGGCCGGAAAGCCTCGACTTGTTTGTCAGTATACTGACGCTTCATACGGCGAATGATCTCGTCGGCGCCCTCGCCCAGGCGCGGATGGCCCTTAAACCCGACGGTCTTTTTATCGCAGCCGCTTTCGGTGAGGAAACGCTTAGCGCCCTGCGCGCTTCCTTTTACCGGGCGGAAGCGGAGATCACCGGCGGGGCCTCGGCGCGCATTGCGCCTTTTGCGGGCGTCAAGGATTACGGCGCCGCCTTGCAGCGGGCCGGTTTCGCGTTGCCGGTCGCAGACATCGACAAAGTCAGCGTTAAATATGACGACCCTCTGAAACTCTTAAAAGACCTGCGCGGCATGGGTGAAACGCGGGCGCTGAAAACAAAAGCGGCGCCCTTGCGCCGCGACGTCATTTTGCGGGCCATGGCCCTGTTTGCGGAAACCGGCGGAACGGAGCGATTTGAAATCGTCTATCTCACCGGATGGGCGCCCCATCAGAGCCAGCAAAAACCGCTCAAACCAGGATCGGCCCAAGTCTCATTGAAGGACGCCATCAAGGGCGCGTCCTGAAGCCACTATTCAGATCAGCTTCCCGCGTCATCCATAGCGGTGCCGATATCGTCATAGACACCGCTCGCCGATGAGGAATAAGCGCGGAGCGCCGAGACGATACCGAGAAAGATCAGGGCGACAATCAGCCCGTATTCGATCGCCGTGGCGCCCGATTCGCAATCGCGAAAGGCCTTTACCCGCCGGCGTACGCCCCGCAATGGCGAAGCCTCAAAATTCCAGAATTGCGCCATCACAACAAGTCCCTTAGCTGCGCCGCCAGAGGGCGATCCGCTGGCGGCATCTCCATCCGGGTCAAACCTTCCGGCCTGACCCAGCGAAGCTCCTGCCCTTCCATCGGCGTCGGCGCGCCCTCCCACTTCCGGCAGACATATAGGGGCATCAAAAGGTGAAATTCCCCTAAAGCCTCGGACGCAAAGGCCGCCGGCGCCAGGCAAGACGCCTCTGTTTCTATGGCAAGCTCTTCCTTTAACTCACGCACCAATGCCGCTTCCGGCGTCTCGCCTTCTGCGAGTTTACCGCCCGGAAATTCCCATAGTCCCGCATGGGCCTTTCCTTCGGGCCGGCGCGCCATCAGGACCTTTCCGTCCCGGTCGATGAGCGCGCAAGCCGCAACGAGCAACAGCTTCGCCATAATCTTGCCTTAATTGTTACGTGAGGGGATTTAACAGAACGCTGGTTCAATCGCTAAAATTTTAAACATTGCGGCGCCCATAAACTGGTTAAAGCGCGTTTACGGTCCGGTCTCTTCGCTCGCATCCGGCTCGCCATCCTGTTCGCCACTTTTTTCAGTGGGCAGCGTGAACTCGGGATCGTCAAGCGGCGGATCGGACAGATCCGGCGGCGCGGCGCTCGGCGTCTCATCTTCCTCTTTCGGACGGAAATAGACGACCTGGCTCTTTTTCTCCAGATCACGCAGGGAGGATTCAATCGTCCTCATACGGAGGAAATTCTCGATCGGCGCACGCACGCGCGAAAACGGCACGGCGCTGGTGGCGCGACGGTCAACCACCTCAAGGATGTGCCAGCCAAACTCGGTCTGGAAAGGCGCAGCAAGCTCGCCTGGCGTCGCTGAGAAAGCGGCGTTTGAAAAAACCGGGGTCATCATCCCCCTGGTGAACCAGCCCACCTCGCCGCCCAGAGGGGCCGTGGCGCGGTCAAGTGAGCGTTCTTTCGCCAGCGCAGAGAAATCCGCGCCGCCTTTCAGCAAGGCGACCACTTCCTCCGCCTCCTCGCCGGTGGCGACCAGAATATGGCGCGCGCGCACTTCGTCGCCAAGGCGCGTCACATCGGATTGCGAGCGGTACAGCCGCTCCACCGCTTCGGGGGTGACCGTGTCTCGCAATTGCGCGTCCATATAGGCGGCGGCGAGCACGCGGTCTCGGGCGGCGTTGACCTTTCGGGCGACGGTGGGGCTGCGCTGGAGCCCGTCATCGAGCGCCGCCCGGGCGAGAAGCCGCTGTTCCACGTAGGATTCAACAAGCTCACGTTCAAAGGCGTTGCCGGGGGTCAGGGTTTCGTCTGGCCTCAAAAATCCGCCCGCCCGCGCCGACGCTTCAATCTCGGAAAGATGGACATAGCGCCCGTCAATGCGCGCTAGGATCGGGTCGTCTTCGTCCACCGGGGCCCGGGCCGAGGACGCGCCCGCGGCGTCAAGCGACGGGACGGAGCGCAGGAGATCGATCATCCACAAGCCGCAGACCATCAAAAAGGCGCCGAAGAGTGACGAATAGGCGCGCCCTGTGCGGGTCGGCAGCCAGGCGATCAGCCCGCGAAAGGCCGTGAGCGCTATCCCGCCCACATAAGCGAGCCCCGCGAGGGTCTGGCGCGCCAACAGCTTCACCGCCCGCCAGAGAGCCGAATCCAGGGCCGCAGCCACCCGCCATGTGGTGATGGAGAATTTGGCGATCGCCCGTGCGACAATGACGACGCCGGCCCAGATCAGTCTCGCCAGCCAAACGGTCCCCGCGAACAGCGGCCGCCATACGGCGCCCGCGGCTGCAGCGGCGGCCGAGCCTCGTTTTTCCGTGTCGAACTGTTTACCGTCCGGCGTTTCCATCCTGTTCCGCTCTGTGCGCCCCGGTCCTAGTCCCATTCGTTGACAGGGCCAAAGGCGCTCACTATCTCTCCGGCGCGCCCGTCGCGGCGCTGCAAATCCAACCTGGCCGATGAAAGGCGCGCCCCGCGCTGGTCTCACGTGGGCGCTCACCGCCTTTTCACCGCAGCACGAAGGCTAATGTCCTCATGGCGCTACTCGGTATCGCAAAAAAAATCTTCGGCTCTTCCAATGACCGCCGCCTCAAGCCTTTATTCCGCCGGGTGGAAGCGATCAATGCGCTTGAAGACGAACTCTCCAAGCTGACTGATGATGGCCTGATTGCTCAGACTGAAAAGTTAAAACAGCGCTATAAGGACGGAGAATCTCTCAACGATTTGCTCGAAGAGGCCTTTGCGACCGCCCGTGAGGGCGCCAAACGGGCTCTTGGCCAGCGCCATTACGACGTCCAGATGGTGGGCGGCATGGTGCTGCATCTGGGCGATATCGCCGAAATGAAGACCGGCGAGGGTAAAACCCTTGTGGCGACCCTGCCCGTCTATCTGAATGCTCTGACGGGCCGCGGCGTCCATGTGGTCACGGTCAACGACTATCTCGCCAGCCGCGACGCGGAATGGATGGGCCGGGTCTACACCCAGCTCGGTATGACCACCGGCTGCATCACCCACGGCCTCAGCGACGAAGAACGCCGGGCGGCCTATGCCTGTGACATCACCTACGGCACCAATAACGAATTCGGCTTTGACTATCTGCGCGACAACATGAAGTCGTCGCTCGATCAGATGGTCCAGCGCGGCCACCATTACGCGATTGTCGACGAGGTTGATTCGATCCTGATCGACGAAGCGCGCACGCCGCTGATCATCTCGGGCCCGACTGACGACAAGTCCGAACTCTACATCACCATCGACGCGCTGATCCCGCAGCTGACCGAAGATGATTACGAGATCGACGAGAAACAACGCTCAGTCACGCTGACCGAAGAAGGCAACGAAAAGATCGAAGGGCTTTTGAAAGAAGCCGGCCTGCTTCAGGGCGACAATCTTTATGACTCGGTCAACATCTCTCTCGTCCACCATGTCAATCAGGCGCTCAAAGCGCACAAAACATTCCAGCGCGACAAGGATTACATTGTCCGCAATGACAAGGTGACGATCATCGACGAGTTCACCGGCCGCATGATGGAAGGCCGGCGCTGGTCGGACGGGCTTCATCAGGCGACAGAGGCGAAAGAAAAAGTTCAGATCCAGCCGGAGAACCAGACCCTCGCCTCGATCACGTTCCAGAATTATTTCCGCCTCTATGAAAAGCTCGCCGGCATGACCGGGACGGCGCTCACCGAAGAAGCTGAATTCGCCGACATCTATAAGCTCAACGTCAACGAAATTCCGACGAACAGACCGATCGCCCGCATCGATATGGATGACGAGCTCTACATGACGGCGGACGAAAAATACAAAGCCATCGCGCTGGAAATCGCCGATTGCGTGAAGCGCGGCCAGCCGGTGCTGGTCGGCACCGTCTCTATCGAAAAATCGGAATATCTCTCCAATCTTTTGAGCGACAAGAAATTCTACAAGGACCTCGCCAAAACCCTGCGCGAACGCGCCGCCAATCTCAAAGAGAAAGAGGCCGAGCTCAAGACCAAGATGGAGAGCCAAGCGGCCTATCTGTCGGAACTTGGAGATCGCAAGGATCCGATCCCGCATAATGTTTTGAATGCGCGCTACCACGAACAGGAAGCCGAGATCGTCGCCCAGGCCGGCGCGCCCGGCGCCGTCACCATCGCCACCAACATGGCCGGCCGCGGCACCGACATTCAGCTCGGCGGTTCCGTCGACATGCAACTGATGGCGTCGCTTGAAGAAGGCGATGACGAAGAGACGATCAAGCGCAAGCGCACCGAGATCGAAGCCAAGATTGCCGCCGACAAGCAGAAGGCGCTGGACGCCGGCGGCCTTTTCGTGCTGGCGACGGAACGCCATGAAAGCCGCCGCATCGACAATCAGCTGCGCGGCCGCTCAGGCCGTCAGGGCGACCCGGGCACCACCAAATTCTTCATCTCCGTCGAAGACGACCTGATGCGGATTTTCGGCGACGGCATGGAAAAGATGTTGAAGCGCTTCGGCATCCGGCCGGACGAGTCCATCGAACACCCCTGGTTCACCAAGGCGGTGGAGACGGCGCAGAAAAAAGTCGAACAGCGCAATTACGACATGCGCAAAAACGTTCTCAAATTCGACGACGTCATCAATGACCAGCGCAAGGCGATCTTTGAGCAGCGCATTGAATTCATGTCCACGGATACGGTGGATGACATTATCGGCGACATGCGCAACCAGCTCGTCGACGATCTTGTCGCAGCGCATATGCCGCCGAAATCCTACGCCGAACAATGGGACGTCGAGGGCCTGAAAAAAGACCTTCAGGAGATCTTCGGCAAAGACATGCCCATAGACGAATGGGCGAAGGAAGAAGGTGTCGCGGACAGCGAAATCGCCGACCGCCTCGTCGAGGAGACCGGCCGGATCGCCGGCGCGCGCGCTGCAGAGGTCGGTCCCGACATGATGCGCCGCATCGAAAAGGCGATCCTCCTCAATGTTCTCGACACCAACTGGCGCGAGCATTTGCAGATGCTTGACCATCTGCGCTCGGTGATCTGGCTGCGCGGCCACGGCCAGCGCGATCCGGTGAACGAATTCAAAACGGAAGCCTTCGCCCTTTTCGAAAGCCTTCTTGATGGCTTGCGCCGCGACGTCACACGCATGTTGATGCATGTGCAGGTGCGCGCGCCGGAACAGGCTTTGCCGGAACGCCGCGAGATTCCAATGACGGAAACGCACGTCAACCCGACAACGGGTGAGAATGAAATGGCGGCGGTGGATCCGCGCTCGCGCCTCTCAGCCGGCATCGGCACCATGAAAGGCGTCGCCCGCACCAAAGGCGTCGATCCGAACGATCCGGAGACCTGGGGACGCGTGCCACGCAACGGCCCCTGCCCCTGCGGCTCAGGCAAAAAATACAAACATTGCCACGGATCGATTTAAGCGCGCGCCTTATTTGCGGAAGTCGACGGGCTTTTCCAGTCCGACAATAGCCTCGCCGATGTCGTCCATGCGTTTCGAAAGCAGCGCCTGCGCATAGTAAAGGCCACGATTGTAATAGGCGCCGCCGATTTTCTCCGTAAAAAAATCGAGCAGGAAACCAGCGTCAAAGGCGCTGGCATCCAACTCAAGCTCATCGCGGAGATAGATCTGGATCGCCGCAACAATCTCTTCGCGTTCTTCTTTTGAAAACGCGATTTCGCTCATCAATCCATCTTTCGTTTCATCGCCGCCGCAATGTCAGGAAGCGCCTGCGCATTTGACAGATATTGAGGTTCGGCCCGCGCCAGCGTCTTTTGCTCAAACGCATAGCCGTAGGACAGCACGGCTGCATCGCTGTCTTTGGCGCCGATAATGGAAAACCCGACGGGAACGCCGCGCACCGTGCCCATGGGCACGGTCAGATGCGGATAGCCGGCGATCGCGGCGAGCGTTCCGGCCCCGACGCCGCCGGGCCAGACATCGCCATTAATCGGATCAACGCGCGGCGACGGCGGCCGCGACGGCGAGACAAGAATGTCAACGTCATATTGCGCCAGCATCGCATCGATGCCGTCCGGACCGGACGCTCTTTGAACATCGTCACGAGCGGAAATATATTCCGGATCGTCAAGACCGCCCTTTTCCGCCGACGCTTCAAAGATGCTCTGATCGAACAGCGCCAGCTCCACATCCGCATGCGCTTCATTGAAGGCGATGAGATCGTCGAGCGTGCGCGCCGTCACCGCCGGCGCGGCGTCGGCGAGATATGCGTTGAGCGAAGACTTGAATTCATAATACAGCACCGTACGGCTTTTCGGCCCGCTATTCTCTGTCGCCGGTTCGAACGCGTCGATATCGACCAATATGGCGCCACCCGCCTCCATCGCATCGAGCGCAGCGTTGAACAGTTCGATAACCTCCCCGTTGTCGCCTTGCGCATAACGCAAGACCCCGATCCGCAATCCGTTCAGGGACTGCAAATCGAGGGCGGCGACATAATCGACCGCAGCCTCCCCGTCAGCCATGGCGTTGAGCATCATCGCGGCGCCTGTCACCGTTTTCGTCATGGGACCGGCCGTATCCTGCGACGGCGAGATCGGCACGATATATTGCTGGGAGACAAGTCCGACTGTCGGTTTGAAGCCGACGACGCCATTTATGGAAGACGGACAGATAATCGAGCCATTGGTCTCAGTGCCGACGGCGCCCGCGCCGAGCGACGCGGCGATGGCCGCGCCTGACCCCGAACTGGAGCCGCAAGGATTGCGGTCGAGCATATGCGGGTTCTTCACCTGCCCGCCCAGCGCCGACCAGCCGCTCATGGAATGGCGCGAGCGGAAATTCGCCCACTGGCTCAGATTGGTCTTGCCGAGAATGATGGCGCCTTCAGCGCGCAAGCCAGCGGCGAGCGGTGAGTCGCGGCCTGTCACATTATCTTTGAGCGCCAAGGCGCCGGCGGTCGTCGCCATCGGATCGGCGGTCTCAATATTGTCTTTCAACAGCACCGGCACGCCATGCAGCGCCCCCAGCTTTTCGCCCGCCTGTTTTTTCGCGTCGGCTGCGCGCGCATCCTCCAGCGCATTCGGATTGAGCGCCAGCACGCTTTGCAATGTCGGACCGGCCCAATCGACCGCTTCTATGCGGGCGATGTACGCTTTCGTCGCTTCTTCCGAACTCACATCGCCAGCCTTTATCGCGGCGGCGAGTTCAGGAAGCGTCATCGCAACAAGACCTTCCGCTGCGTAACTTTCAGGCGCGGCCTCCTTCGCAGTTCGTTGTCCAGCCAATTCCACTGGCGACTGGGCGGTTTCCTGCGAACAGGCGGCAAGCGCCAGCGCCGAGACGGCGCAGGTCAATATAGTCCTCATTGGTTGGCCCCTTTTTGTTTATTCCCACCAATAAGACTTCCGGCGGCGCTCTCCGGTCACATTTTCATTGAGCGTCGCCGCATCATATAGCCGTCCGTTCAGCATCACCTGGCTGATATCGTCAGTGTTTTGAATGTCCTCGAGCGGATTGGCGTCGAGAATGACGAGGTCAGCAAGCTTGCCCGCTTCGAGCGAACCAAGGTCTTTTGAGAAGCCCAGCACCTTCGCCGGTGTGATCGTCGCGGTTTTGAGAGCCTCAAGCGGGCTCATGCCGCCGCGTGCGAAGGACCACATCTCCCAATGCGAGGCGAGCCCCTCTTCCTGGCCATGGGCGCCGATGGACACCATGACGCCGCGATCAGCGAGCATTTTCGCCGTTTTGGCGCTGACCTGATCCACATAGTCTTCTTCAGGCGCTTTCTCGCGGCGCGCGGAGCCCGCAGCCAGAAAACCGGTCGGCGCATGTTTCGACAGAATCGGATGCAGCCAGACATCCATCGCCTGACGCCAGTAAGGATCGCCCGCCGGCCCGCCATAGGTGACGACGAGCGTCGGCGTATAGGCGACTTTTGTCTGCTCCCAGAAGCTCAACACATCTTCGTAAAGCATCGCCACCGGGACATTGTGTTCAATGGTGGTGTTGCCGTCGGCGATCAGCGACATGTCCATATGGAAGAGCGAACCACCCTCCGGCACGACATTGATGTTTTCATTGCTGGCGGCGATCGCAACCTGCTGGCGCTGCTCGCGCCGGGGCTGGTTGTAATTTTTGATGGAGTGCGCACCCTGACTTTTCAGGCGACGCACATGGGCGAGCGCATCGTCATAGCTGTCGATCACAGCGTAGACGCTCGGCGCCTTCGCGCCATAGACAACTTCACCCGTGGAATAAATGCGCGGCGCCAGGATCTCTCCCGCCCGCTGATATTCCGATGCGGAGAAAATGTGGCTCGCCTGACTGGATGGGTCATGGATCGTCGTGACGCCCAGCGCCAGATGCGCCATCACCGACCAGTTCTGTTCCGGGATGATGTCATCGGTTCCCTGCGGTCCGTGGGCGTGCGCATCGATAAGACCCGGAATGATGGTCTTTCCGGACAGATCGACCGACGGCGTGCCGGCGGGATAGGTCATCGCCGCCGCAGAACCGATTGCAGCGATGCGGTTATTCTCCACCAGAATGACGCCGTTCTCGATAACGCCGCCATCTTCATCCGCCATGGTGATGATGCGCGCGCCGACCAGCGCCACGGTTCCCGACGGCTTATCCGCCGTAAACGTCATGGTCAGGTCAACGCCGTCAGTCGGCGCCTCATAGGCTGGCGCATCTTCGTCATCTTCGCCTTTCGGCGCCGCTGGCGTGAGATCTTCGACTGTGGCCGAATAAAGCGTCGGGCCCAATGTCCAGTTCAGGGCGCCGCGCGACCAGTTGATATAGGTGGCGCCGTCGCCGCTCGCCTTCGTCACCGGCAGGGCGGACGCCGACCGGCCGGCGCCGACTTCCTGCGGGCCCGGCGTCATCGGCATCACGAAGGCGCTGTAGTTCTCGGTAAAGGCGAGATATTTGCCGTCCCGCGACGCCTCGAACTCGTTGATCAAATCACCGGCGGCATGTGTGCGCTCTTCATTGCCATTGAGATTGACGCTGACAAGCATGCCCTTGTCGCCGTCAAACTTTGTCATTAAAATCCGGTCATTGGCGTCAGCGAAATGCGGGTTCGACCCGTCATCGGTCACTTTTGTCATCGCACCGCCGCCAGCGGGAACCGTATAAATCCCTGGCGCCTCGGACCATTCTTTTTTGGTCAGATAACCGCCCTCGCCTTTTTCAAAAACGATGGTCTTTCCGTCCGGTGAAAAACGCGGCCGGCGATAGTGACCGGGCTCGCGCGTTACGACGCGGCCCGCGCCGCCGCCGGCGCTAGTGACTCGGATGGCGCCGAGATCATCATCGGACCACGACACATAGGCGATGCGCGAGCTGTCATAGGACCATGACGGAAACAGCTCGAACCCGTCGCGCGAATTGGTGAGACGGCGCGGCGCCCCATTCGGCAGGTTTTTCACATAAAGTTTGCCGAGCGATTCAAACACGGCGCGCTTGCCGTCAGGCGACACCGCCGTGAAGCGCGGCATGTGCGTTTTGAACGTGTCCGGCGCCACCTCCACTTGCGGGCGCGGCGGGTCGATGACCGCGCGCGTATCTGAAACGTGGAAAGGAATTTCCGTGACGGCGCCTGTGGCGACATTGATGCGATTAATCTTGCCGCCCGACCAGAAAACGAGACCTTTGGAATCCGGCATCCAGTCCATATTGGGATAGGCGCCCTGCACCGCCCAGGTCTCCTGCATGTCCTGATCGAGGTCATCATAGATTTTGCGCTCAACGCCCGAGGTCAGGTCTTTCACATAGAGCTTCGACTTGGCGCGCTCGCGGCGCACAAAAGCGATGGATTTCCCATCCGGCGACGGCGCGGCGCGAACGGCGCCGCCGAGCCCCGCCACAGCGGTCGTTATCTCGCCAGTCGCCATTTCATAGCGGTTGATATGGAAAAGATCGCCGTTGGAATCCTGCGCGTAGATAAAAGTCGATCCGGGCGTAATGTTTTGCGAATAATAAACATAATTCCCGTCAGCGGAGAAAATCGGCTCGCCAAGTTCTTTCTGGTGAGTCTCGCTCGGCTTTTTCACCAGCGGCACACCTTCGCCGCCGGAGATATGGTACAGCCAGATTTCACCGACACCGGCCGAGCGTTGCGTTGTATAATGCTTGCGCGCTGCTAGATATTGTCCGTCCGCCGACCAGGTCGCATTATTCAGGAGACGGAACTTCTCCTTTGTCACGGCGCGCTTGTCGCCGCCGTCGACATCCATAATCCAGATATTGTCGCCGCCGCCGCGATCCGACGTAAACGCAATCTTCTTTCCATCCGGTGAAAAGCGCGGCTGCATATCCCAGGCAAGACCGCTGGCGATGTTGCGCGCCTCACCGCCCGCCATGGGAATGGTGTAAATATCGCCGAGAAGGTCGAAGGCGATGGTCCGCCCGTCGGGGCTGACATCAAGGCTCATCCAGGTGCCTTCGCGCACATCAAGACTGACATCGCGCGTCGGCAGAGGCGGCGCCGAAACGTCCCACTTCTCCTCTTTCTTATCTTCTCCCTCCGCATCCTGTGCGGCGACAGCAAAAGGCGCGAGCGCAACGGCTGTAAACAGCCAGATCTTCTTATTCATTGAATAACCCCGGATGATTCCCTCGAAAGGATCAGCCTAAGGCGTTGAGGCCGCGCGCGACAACCCTAACAGGGCGCGAGAAGCGCTCCCTGCGGCGTAAAGGCCTCAGCTCGCCGCAAGAACCTCTTCCACCCAGCCTGGCACGACCTCCGTCGCGAGGCCGTATCGGCCCGTAGTGAAGAGATCCGCGTTTAAGGAGGGCTCAAGATTAAGCTCCATCGTTGGAACGCCAAGCGCGTGCGCCTCGGCGACAAATCCCGCCGCAGGATAGACCGAGCCCGATGTGCCGATTGAGACAAACAGGTCAGCGCCCATGATTGCGTCCGCCGTCTCCTCCACATGGCGAGGCGTCTCGCCGAACCAAACCACATGGGGCCGCATGCCCCCGGCGCGATTGCATGACGCGCACACAATATCGATGGAAAGGTCTTCCGCGCACTCAATCACAGCGGCGCAGGAAGCGCATTCAGCTTTATTAAGTTCGCCATGCATATGCAGGATGTTTTTTGATCCGGCCCGCTCATGCAGATTGTCCACATTCTGCGTGACCAGCGTCAGGCGCCCGCCGCGTTCCGCCAACGCTTGCTCCAGTTTCGCGAGCGCCATGTGCGCGGCGTTGGGGTTCACCGCCGCTATGGCTGTGCGCCGCATATTATAAAACTCATGCACCAGGTCGGGAGTGGCGGCGAAGCCTTCCGGCGTCGCCACCTCCCTGTAATCATATTTCGCCCATATGCCGTCTGCGTCGCGAAAGGTTGCAACACCGGACTCCGCCGAGACGCCAGAACCGGTAAGCACGACAATGTCTTTGGGCGCTCGCAATATCTATTCGCCGAAATAGCGTGCAAGGCCGATCAGGAAATCTCTCTTGCCGATATCCAGTCCCAGATGACGCAGGATCAGATAGGTGCTGGTCGCATGAAAATAGAGATTGGGCATGATCCATTCCTGCGCGAACGCTTCGCGCGGCATGGTGACTTTCCGGTCCGGTCCCATGGGCACAGTAATGTCCGCCTTCGGGTCGGCGTCGAGCGCGGTTGTATCGAGCGCTTTGACAATGGCGCCGGCGCGTTCAATGCGCGCGCGCAACTCGGCGATGGTTTTCTCGTCATCGGGAAAGCTCGGAATGTCAGCGCCGGCGAGACGCGACAGGCCGCGCGCCGGAATTTCCGTGGCGAACCGGACCTGCGTCGCCAGCGGGTGCATGTCCGGCGCCATGCGCCAGCCCAGATAAACGCTTTCTTCCACTTTTGTCTTCTCGCAACGTTCTGCGGCCTTAACGAGAATATGGTCCAGCGAGATAAGCATATTGTCGACGGCGGGGAGAACAGAAGACGAAATTGTCGTTGTCATGGGGCAATGTCCTGAATGATGAGCCGGGCGCCAGTTGCGCGCCCGGTCGATTTAGGGGATCACTCTCCCATGTTTAAGGCTCCGGGCAACCCCCACGCGAAAACGTGACATGAAAAACGTCCTGTTTGTCTGTCTTGGCAATATCTGCCGCTCACCCGCAGCGGAGGGCGTCTTGCGCGCCATGGCCAAAGAGCGCGGAATCGACGTCACCATCGATAGCGCCGGCACCGGGGGCTGGCATGCGGGCGACCCGCCCGATGCGCGCATGACGGCGGCCGCGGCGAAACGCGGGATCGATCTATCCTATCAGCGCGCGCGGCAGGTCGATCTGTCAGACTTTTATCAGTTCGATTATTTGCTGGCGATGGACCTGTCGAACTTCTCGGACTTGCTCGAACAGGCGCCGCCAAACCGCACCTGTGACATCAGGCTGTTTCTGGATTTTGCCGATTGCGCGACCCGCGAAACGCCCGATCCCTATTATGGCGGAACAGACGGCTTCGAGCGCGTCCTTGATCTTATTGAACTTGGTGCCGAGGGTTTGCTCAATCACCTCGAAGATGAAAGCGCGTAGCTCGCTTCAATCTCGTAAACGCTGGTCGTGTTGCCGAGCTTCGAAGAATAAAGGTGAAAGTCTTCCACCGGAAACGGCCCGCAGGAAAACAATCCGTGCTGGGCGGCGTAACTTTCCGCCTCATGCAGCGTTGTCCCCTTCAAATAAGCAAGGGTCACATGGGGTTTGAATTTACGCTTCTCAAGATCGAACCCAGCGCGCCGCAGCGCGGTCTCAACCTTCGCCTGCAAATGCAAAAGCGCCGGCGCAGCGTCGGCGCCCGCCCACAGGGAATGAGGTTTCTTGTCGCCAAAGGTTCCAATCCCTGAAAGACGCAATTCAAAAGACGGCGCATCAATCTCCGACAGGGCGTCGATTGCGGCGTCAAATCCGTGCCGGTCCGTCTCGCCGATAAAGGCCAGCGTCAGATGAAAATTCTCAACCGGGCGCCAGCGCGCACCCTCAACGCCATATTGCAGCGTGGTGAGCGCATCGGCGACGATCTCAGGCAGGGAAAGGGCGACAAACAGACGGTGCATGATGAAGCAAGTTGGGTTTAGTATGCCCCCGCATAGCAGCTTTCGAATTGAAGTCGAATATTCAACGCATAAATATGAATGACACCCCGAAACTTTTCTGCCTCGGATATGGCTACACCGCCCGCTTTTTCGCGGCGCGAAAGCGCGCGCAAGCATGGCGCATTACGGGCACGACCACCTCCCCCGAAAAAGCCGCCGCCATGAACGAAAAGGGCGTCGCGGCGCATCTCTGGCGCGGGGACGGTTTCGACCCGTTATGGCTCGATGGCGTTGACGCGATTCTGATCTCGACGCCGCCCGGAGAAGCGGGATGTCCCGCTTTCAACGCAGCGTCACAGGCCATTGCCGACCACGCCAAACAGGTTCGCTGGATCGGCTATCTTTCGACCAATGGCGTCTATGGCGATCATGACGGCGCATGGGTGAATGAAGAAAGCGAGTTACGCTCCACAAGCCCGCGCGCCCTGCATCGCATCGAAGCCGAACAAAGCTGGCGCGCGCTGGCGTCAGCCCATGACCTGCCGTTGGTCATCTTTCGCCTGCCGGGGATTTACGGCCCCGGCCGGTCAGCGATCGATACGGTGCGCGCCGGCAAGGCCAGACGCATCCTGAAAGAAGGGCAAGTCTTCTCGCGCATGCATGTGGAGGACATCGCAGCCGCGCTAGACGCCAGCATGGACAAGCCGCGCCTTCACACCATTTACAATCTCGCCGACGACGAACCGGCGCCGCCGCAGGACGTTATTGACTATGCCTGCACACTTTTAGGCGTTGAACCGCCGCCGCTGGTCGCCTTCAAAGATGCAGACATGTCACCCATGGCGAAAAGTTTTTACGCCGACAACAAACGCGTCTCCAATCAGCGATTGAAAGACGCGCTCGATTTTAAATTGACCTATCCGACCTATCGAGAGGGATTGCAGGCAATCGCAAAAGCGCGGTCTTAATAAGCCTCATCGCCTTCGGTGGTTTTTTCAGGTGATTCCTGATCGAGAGCGGCGTCTTCATCCCATTTATAGATGCCGGTGATGAAGCAGCGATTGGTGAAGCCCGGGCTGTCCCTGACGATAATGACGTCGCCCTTGGTGACGCAGCCGCCTGCGGGACTGCTGTCGAGGCCGATGCTCAGCGCCGAACGCAGCGTGTTCGAACGGCAGTTTCCGGAAAGCTCGGTATAGTACCAGTCGTTCACGCCCTTTTCGAGAAGGACGACATTGTCGACCCCCTTAAGGTCTTTCCATCCGTTGATGGTGCTGCCGAAACAGATGCGGTCAACCTTTTCGCCGATCCGCGGATCGGGGCCCTGGTCTTTCTCGCCTTCATGATGACTGGCGCATGCGGCGCCCGTCATCAGAGCGGCGCCGGCAATCACTGACAGAAGCTTTCTCATGAAGCATCCCTCCACTTTTAGTCGCGCCCAGCGGGCTCAGATTTAACATAAAACACCGCTACGCAGTTCCACACAAATGCGCGAGCAGCTCTCGCCCTGCGCTAAACGCAGCGAAAAACAGAAGGAGACATGATTGCTGGTGCGGTTAAGACGCAATTGCGTCGCGATAAGCGACTTTATAGAAAGATTTCAGCAGCCTGAAGACTTCCTCACCGCGGCCTTCGCGGCGCAACGCTTCAAGTGAATCCCGCGTCAGATCGAAGGCTCCGACCGGCGCGCGCGGCGTCGTCAATTTATGACACCCCATGGACCAGTCGGGAAAATTGCGCGCCGACAAGGGCGCGCGAAAAAGATCGATAATCTGACGGTGGCGCGGATCTGCGGCGATCCGGGCATAGGTCGCATCGAGCGCTTCTTTCGGTCCTTCGAGGGCCTGGATGAAATTGCCCTCGGCGAACAGGAGAATGCCGGTCAGGCCGTTTTCGGCGTTGTTACGCTGTGAAACCTCAAGAATATCCTCAAGATCGGGTGCGGCGCGCAGTGCAGCGCTTGTATAAATGATAATTTCCATGATGAGCGCCTCCCCGGACCTTTTGGGCTTCGCGGCCCCTACTCCTCATCTCCTGAAGCCGGCATAGCGCGCCGTCCTTTATAAGCAGTTGATGCAGGGCCGTTTTGGAACAGGACATAAAGAAATCTTTATATGTCCCTTGCCGCCATTCCGCGCCCCTGTTATAGCGCCGCCCATACTTTCATCAGCAGATCAGGGAATCACCGACATGACCGCGCCCGCGCATCACGATTATCACGTCAAAGACATCAACCTCGCGGATTACGGCCGCCGGGAGATCGAGATCGCCGAAACCGAAATGCCTGGCCTGATGGCGACGCGGGAAGAATATGGCAAGGCGCAGCCCTTAAAAGGCGCGCGCATCGCCGGCTCCCTGCATATGACAATCCAGACCGCCGTGCTGATTGAAACGCTGAAGGATCTTGGCGCCGATGTGCGCTGGGCGTCCTGCAACATCTATTCGACCCAGGATCACGCCGCCGCCGCAATCGCGGCCACCGGCACGCCGGTCTTCGCGTTCAAGGGTGAGAGTCTCGAAGAATATTGGGACCTCGCCGACAAGATCTTCGAATGGCCAAATGGCGAGACGGCCAATATGATCCTCGACGACGGCGGCGATGCGACGCTTCTCATTCTGCTTGGCGCCGATGCGGAGAAAGATCCGTCGCTCCTCGACAATCCGTCCAATGAAGAAGAGACCGCGCTGTTCGACACGATCAAGCGCCGTCTTGCGAAACAGCCGAACTGGTATTCGACCGTCAAAGCCAACATCAAGGGCGTGACCGAAGAAACAACGACCGGCGTGTTGCGCCTTTATCAACGCCAGAAGAAAGGCACGCTTCCTTTCCCGGCGATCAACGTCAACGACTCGGTGACGAAATCAAAGTTCGACAATAAATACGGGTGTAAAGAGTCGCTCGTCGACGGCATCCGCCGCGGCACAGATGTGATGATGGCCGGCAAGCTCGCGCTCGTCGCCGGTTATGGCGATGTGGGCAAAGGCTCGGCTGCATCGCTGCAAGGCGCAGGCGCGCGCGTCATGGTCACGGAAATCGATCCGATCTGCGCACTACAAGCGGCCATGGACGGCTTTGAAGTCGTCACCATGGAAGAAGGCTGCAAACGCGCAGACATTGTCATCACCTCCACCGGCAACAAGGATGTGCTGACCGTCGATCACATGAAAGCCCTCAAGGACATGGCGATCGTCGGCAATATCGGTCACTTCGACAATGAGATTCAGGTCGACGGCCTGAAGAATTTCAAATGGGCGAACGTCAAGGATCAGGTCGACATGATCACCTTCCCCGACGGCAAGCGCATGTTGCTTCTGTCTCAGGGCCGTCTGTTGAACCTCGGCAACGCAACGGGTCACCCGTCATTCGTCATGTCCGCGTCCTTCACCAACCAGACGCTCGCCCAGATCGAACTCTGGACCAAAGGCGACCAGTACAAGAACGAAGTCTATGTTCTGCCGAAACATCTCGATGAAAAAGTTGCGGCGCTTCACCTCGCCAAGGTTGGCGCACAATTGAGCAAGCTCAGCCAGGAGCAGGCGGACTATATCGGCGTACCGGTCGAAGGCCCCTACAAGTCCGACCACTACCGCTATTAAGAAAAGCTGCCCTTCAGGCTTTTTCACAAAACCGCCGGCGCCTCGCCGGCGGTTTTTTTGTGCCCCCGACCACCGCCAGAAAAGAATTGCTACATCTGTAGCATTACGCTAATATGCGACTATTGTAGCACGGGGGCGTGCTCATTGGTATCTGCGTTCTGAACGCTTCCGTCTATGCATGCTCAACCTTGAGCAAACGCATGAAAGGAATGCGCTATGTTCTTGATAAGATGGATTATTGGTATGCCTATGGCTGCGCTGGTGACGGCAGGCCTGTTTTTCATGATGGCGCAGCTGATCAGGGACCGGAATGAGGGTCTGCCGCCCTCCAAACCTGACTTGATCCTCAAGATTACGCCGCAGACAAAAGAAACAGATCCCTATGAAATCAAGCCGCCGACGCAAATCCTTCAGAAAGCGCCGCCGGAAACTGATTTCGAATTTCAAAAGACAAGCAGAGCCCCGATTGGGCCACGGGTCACACCAGAGCGCGCGCCAGTCGACCGAGAACCACCGGGAGGAAAAACCCGTTTTGGGGCAACCATCAAAGTGCCGCCTGCCTACCCGGAGGGATGCCGCTCTCGCGGGGTCGAGGGCGTTGTTATCGTCGAGTTCGATGTTTCGCCGGAAGGCAATGTGATCAATCCGCGGATCAGCTCATCCCCCAACGGGTGCTTCAATCGAACAGTTCTCAAAGCCATCTCCGGCTGGAAATATCCGCCCGCCGCCAATGGCGGCATGCGCTACGGCCTCATAGAGCGGTTCAATTTTCAGCTTCAGGAATAATGCGTTAGGGGCCGCCTACCTGTTGAAAAGTTCATCACCGGAGCGGCCCCAATCCCGCCTTTTGCCCTAGCAGCGCATAACGAACACAGTACATATTGTGCAGCTCAACAGTCAGTGACGCAAAATATCGCGAATCTGTATATTCAGCGATGTGGGGAGAGCCCATGACGCTGTTACTGGCGCGACGGCGAGCAGGTGCGTGAATGCGGCGATACGCGAAGTTATTGATGGCGGGCTCGACCCTTTCCGGGGTCTTTGGCTTGTCCAGTGCGCTTGCTCAAAGTGCGACCGACACCGCTGAAACATCCGGTGGCTCACTTTCCGTTCTGACCGGCGTCGATCCTCTGGTCGCGGGCGCTGCTGGCGCTATAGGGCTTGCTGTCGCCGCCGTGGTCTGGGCGCTGCGGGTCTCCGCTGCGACGCGCCACCAATCGCTCCACTGGTCTGACACGCTCGCAGAAATGGAAGCGCGGCTTGAGAAAGCCGATTCCGTCCTGTCCGCTCATCCCGGCCTCGTCCTCGTCTGGGAGGACGACACCGACTCATTGAGCGCCGGCTGGGGCGAGCCAAAAATTCTCGGCGGACCGGCCGCGCTCGCCTCGCTCCTGTCTTTCTCCAAGGAAGGCGAAGACGCGAAAACACTGCCTGTGGACCGGTTGCTGAATGCGCTGGGCGCGCTCCCGCTTCAGGATGACGACGCTGAAAAGCCGGAGCCCCTGCGCGACAAGATCGCCAATCTGCGCGCCCATGGCGTCGCCTTTTCGGGCAATGTGGTGACCGCTGACGGCCGCTCCATCGAAATCGACGGCCGCGTCGCCGGCGGACAGGTCGCGCTCTGGATCACCGATCCCGCCGTTCGGATGGCCGAAGACGGCGCCGTTATCGGCGCCTTCCGCGAGCGCGCCGTTGATCTCCATGGCGCACACGCCCTTCTTGAACGCTCGCCGACGCCAGCATGGCGGCGCAATGCGGATTTGCAGCTTGTCTGGGTAAACCGCGCCTATGCCGATGTTGTCGAGGCGCCAAATGCGGCCGACGTCATCAAGCAACAGATCGAGCTCGACAATTCGATCCGGAAACTCGCCGCCTCCGCCGCGTCGGAACGCAAGGCCAGTGAAGGCCGCGCGGTCATTAATTCGCGCGGCGAACGCCGGGTATTCCGGATTGTCGAAACCCCGCTCCATGGTTCGGGCGATGCGGCGCTTGGCGGCGTCGCTATTGACGTTACCGAACTCGACAAGGCGAAGTCTGATCTCAAACAGCAGATCGAAGCGAACCAGCGCACGCTCGACCAGATCCAGACCGCGGTCGCGATTTTCGGCGCCAGCCAGAACCTCATCTATTACAACCGCGCTTTTCAGGAGCTGTGGTCGCTTGACGACGCCGAGCTTTCAGGCCGGGTATATCATGGCGAAGTGCTCGACCATCTGCGCATGAAAGGCCGCCTGCCCGAACCTTCCGACTATGACAAATGGAAGGAACAGCAGCTTGCTCTTTATACGGAAGGTCTGGCCGAGCCCGGGGCCGAACGTCTCGGCGGCGCGCCAGACGATATCTGGCGCCTGCCCGACGGGCGCACGATCCGCGTCGGACGGATGCGCCATCCGCTTGGCGGCGTCATGCTCGCCTTTGAGGACATTACGGAAAAGATTTCCCTCGAAGCGCAGTTCAACACACAGATCAAAGTGCAGAAGGCGACGCTCAACAATCTCGCTGAAGGTGTTGCGGTGTTCGCCGGCGACGGGAAGTTGCGGCTTTACAACAAGGCGTTCCAGAAACTGTGGCGGCTCGATGCGCGTCATCTCGACGCCGAACCCCATATCGACACGATCCTTGATGGGCTCAAGAAACTGGCGCGCGACGCCGACACGTCCTTCGATGCGCTGCGCCGCTCCATCGTCTCCAAGGCGCATGAAGACCGCCAGACCTATGAATTCCGCGAAATCCGTCTGGCCGACGGGCGCACGATTGCGATTGGCGCTGAGCCCCTGCCCGATGGCGCAACGCTCGCCCATTTCATCGACGTCACGGATTCCAAAGAGCGCGAAAAAGAACTGAAAGAACGCAACGCCATCCTTGAAAACGCCGACCGCCTCAAATCGAAATTTGTCGATCACGTTTCGTATCAGTTGCGCACGCCGCTTTCGACGATTATCGGCTTTTCGGAAATGCTCGACGGTCAGATGTTCGGCGTTCTGAACGACCGCCAGAAAGATTACATCGCCTCAATCCTGTCGGCGTCCTATCATCTGCGCGATCTCATTACCGACATTATCGACCTCGCCGCGATCGACGCCGGCCAACTCGACGTTTCGTTCAAACAAACCGATATCCGCAAATTACTGGAAAGCGCGGCGACCTTCGCCGCGCTCAAGGCCGAAGACACGCAAGTTGCGCTCAAGGTCGATTGCCCCAAAGACATCGGCGAAGCCGAGCTTGACGAAAAGCGCATCAAACAGGTGCTGTTCAATCTTCTCGCCAACGCCTTCGCCTATACCGGCCCCGGCGGCGCCGTCACCATCGGCGCGAAGCGCGTCGGCAAGGCGGTGAAGATCTGGGTTTCCGATACTGGCCGGGGGCTTTCCCCCACGGATCAGGCGCGCGCCTTTGACGCCTTTGAAAGCCGCGGCCCGTCCGCCGGCGCCGGTCTTGGCCTCGCCCTCGTTGAGCGCTTTGTGAAGCTCCATAATGGCTGGGTGCGCATGGATTCCAAGGAAGGCGAAGGCGCGGTCGTGACCTGCTTCCTGCCGGAGCCTGTGGCAGGCAATGAAGCGGCGGCGTCCGGGGACATTCCCGGAAACGAGGAAAAATCAGAGGCTGCGGCGAAAAAGAAGCCTGCGCGCAAACGCGCGAAACCCCGCAGCACCGGCGAGGCGCCGGCCCGGCCCCAAGCTGCTGAATAGGCCCTGAAGCAGACCGCAAAACGGGCGATCTCCGCTTTTTTCTGCGCCAGCCCCGTTTTCGCCGCGTTCGCGGCCTATATGCGAAAAACCCCTCACACTTTTTCGCCCGCCGCTCTAGAGTGCCTCCATGATTGCAACCCTTTTGCTGCTCCTCGCCACGCCGGCGGAGACTTTGAGCCCGCGATATGCGGACTGTATCAATCTCATCGAAGCCGATCTTGAGCTTGGCCGCATTGCCGCACAGCAATGGGTCGGCGAAGGCGGCGGCGCCGAAGCGCGCCACTGTCTCTCTATCGCCGATTTCAAGGCTGGCTTCCCAAAGCTCGCGGCGTTGCGGCTGGAGGAGATCGCCCAGCGCAATGATGCGGGCGACGATTATGTGCGTGCGCGGCTTTTATCCCAGGCGGCGAATGCATGGCTTGAAGGCGAAGAGCCGAAGCGGGCTGAAGACGCGCTCAACCAGGCGCTAGCCCTCGTCCCCGACAGCGCAGAGCTGCAATTGACGGCCGCAAAGGTCTACGCTGCGCAGGAACGCTGGCATGAGGTGATCACCGCCGTCACGACCGCCGAAGACGGCGATCTGGTCAGCGCCGAGACTTTCGTCTTGCGCGGCAGAGCCCGCCTTGTGTTCGGCGCCCATGAAAAGGCGGCGGAGGATGTGGTCGCCGCTCTCTCTCTTGATCCGACCAATGTGGATGCGCTTGTCCTGCGCGGCGATCTCGCACAGGTGGGAATAAGCATCGACGTTTTCCTGGACACGTCACAGGAAGAATAAACCGCCTTTCCTCAATTCGACCTCGACGCACAGGGAAAATCACCCCAAAGCCCTTTCCCGGGAGAGCTTGTTAACCTTTGGTTAAGTAATGAGTCCTCCGATGGGTTAACGAGATGTTGGGCGAAAGGTCGGCGCCATGGCTAGCGCATCACTGCAGGGCGAATCGGTTCGCGAACTCCAGGAACGCATCGCGCGCGAAGCGGGCGCCCCGCCCCAGCGCCGGCGTTCAGGCCTGTCGCGCGCGGCGCGCCTCAATCTCATCGACATTCTCTCGCGCTGGAGCGGACCCGGTCTTGCGCTGATCGCAGGCGTCTCAGTCTATCTCGCTATTCTGTCGGGCCGCACCTATCCAGGGCGCGCGACCGCCTGGGCCTTGATGATGCTGGGCGCGCTTTGGGTGACGCGGCGGCTCAGAAGCGATTTTCGCGCCGGCGGACGCCTTGCCTCGCGGCCTTTCCGCTGGAGAGCCTCCTTTACGGCGAGCCTCAGCGTTCTCGGCGTGATTCTCGCCAGCGCGCCGATCCTGCTGGCGCCGGTCGAGGCCGTCACCGCTTCGGGCATCCAGATTCTCGCGCTTTCCGTGATCGCCTCCTTTGTCGCGGCGCTGATGCTCTCGGCACATCTGCCCAGTGCGGCGGCCCTCGCCCTTCCCGGCGCAGCTTTCGCGGTGCTTGCTGGCATGCGTGCGGGCGACACCGGGCTGCTGGCCGGCGGCCTCGCGATTTCGCTGCTTAGCATTTCCGGTCTCTATCTCGCCAACCGATATCTCGAAAAGTCTGCGGCGAAGCGTTATCCGCGCACATCATTGCTCCGACGCGAAGTTGAGCGCCGCGCAGGCTCAGCAGTCTCAGCGCCGGGCACCCATCACGCCGCGCAAGCCTGATCGCTCAGCGCCGCCATATTATCGTATTTTTAATACTCTATTTAGCTGTTGCAGCATTTTGCACAGCGCCGCAGGCGTTATATCGCAGCGGAACGAATTCACATGCTTTTCGTTAGACAATTTCAAAGCCTTCACGTTATGACGGCCAAAAGTTTTTGATCGCAAAGGACGCGACATGCCTGAGGGCTTTATCACCGACACCGATAGCCGAATCCTGGAAGACGTTGTTGCGCTGGCCGAGAAGAAAAAGGCTGGCGACACGGACGAAAACGGCGCCCTGACGCCCGCCTTCAAGAGCTATCTTGAACAGATCGTCCTTTACGCCACTGGCGAAGACAAGATCTGGACCGAACCGCAAGCGCTCCTCAACCGCGCCAGCGCCGCATGGAAACACGCGCAGACACGCAAGGCCGGTGAAAGCAAAGTCTCCTTGCGCATCGAGGAAGGCAAAAGCTGGACCGAACGGCGCATGGTTCTCGATATCGTCACCGACGATAAACCGTTTCTTGTGGATTCTATTTCGGCCGCGCTTGCCGATCACGGCAAGCCGGTGAGCTTTTTCTCCAACGCAGTTGTCGCCATTGCGCGCAACGCCAGCGGCAAACGCGACCCGAATGCGACGCAGGCGAGTTTCCGCGAATCCATGATCCACATCGAGATGGATCCGCCGGTCGTCGAAAACGAACTCGAAGCGCTGCACGATGAAATCGAAGCGGTGTTGAACGACGTCGCTATCGCTGTCGAAGACTGGGAGCCGATGCGCGCGCGCCTTGGCGCCTGTATCGCGCAGCTCGAACGCTCGCGCTTGCCGGGTGTGAAAGCCGACGAACAACGCGAAGCGGTGCAATTTCTGAAATGGCTTTGGGACAACCGCTTCGCTTTTCTGGGTGTGCGCCATTTCGACAAGGTTGGCGAAGGCGACGCCATCCAACTCGCAGTCGATCCGGGAAAAGATCTCGGCATTTTAAGAGCGCCGGACCGCAATGTTCTGCAATCGACCTTTCAGCCGGACGGCAATCTGTCGCCGGCAGTGGCGTCTTTCCTCGCTTCGAAAGAACCCCTTCTGGTCGCCAAATCGAGCACCAAATCGCTCATCCACCGCCGCGTTTATATGGACTATGTGGCGGTCAAGAATTTTGCGCCTGATGGCACAGCGATCGGCGAAGACTTGTTTGTCGGCTTGTTCACAGCCGAAGCCTATAACCGCCCGGCGTCGGATATTCCGCTGGTGCGCGCCAAGGTTCACGCGGTCCTCGAAAACACGGCCTTTACGCCCGGCGGTCACAACGAAAAAGCGCTGGTCAACATTCTGGAGTCATGCCCGCGCGATGAGCTTTTCCAGGTCGATGTGGAAACATTGACGGAAATGGCGCTCGGCATTCTGCGCCTGTACAAGCGTCCGCGCGTCAAGCTGTTCATGCGCCGCGACCGTTTTGACCGCTTCATCTCCGCGATGCTGTTTGTGCCGCGCGACCGGTTCAATTCCGAAATCCGCGAACGCGCCGGCCAGTTGCTCGCCGATACATTTGACGGCCGCGTTCTTTCCTTTACGCCATTCTTCGGCGACGCGGCGCTGGTGCGCGTCCATTACATCATCGGGATCAAGCCCGGCGCGCCGGAAGGCCCCGGCATGGCCGAGCTGACCTGGCAAGTGCGCCAGATCTGCCGCAACTGGAATGACGGGCTTCTCGAAGCCATGCGCGAAGCCAATGACGGCTCGGCGCCGACCGCGCTGTACGCCAAATATGAAAAAGCCTTTGACGCAGGCTATCGCGAGCGCACCTCGCCCAAAGGCACATTATTCGACATTGACGCGCTGGAAAGATTAGACAGCGAACCGATGGTCGTGCGCGCCTACAGAAAGCCCGCGGACGACGACAAGACTGTGCGCATCAAGATCTACAAGCGCGGCGCGCCAATGACGCTGTCGACGCTGATCCCGACGATCGAGAATCTGGGCCTCAGCGTCCTTCAGGAAGCGAGCTATCAGGTCTCTCCCTTCGGCCAGAAAAAGGACTGCTGGATTCATGACTTCGCAACCGTGCAGTCGGGCGGCCAGCCCGTCGCGCTGAATGAAGTCAGGGAGACCTTCGAAGAAACCATTCTCGCCGTGCTCGAAGGACGCACCGAAGATGACGGTTTCAACGAACTGGTGCTGACCGCCGGGGTCAACTGGCGCGAGGCGTGGCTGCTTCGCGCCGCTGCCAAGCACCACATGCAGGCGGGCTTTGCCTATTCGCAAACCTACATTCAGGAAGCGCTCGGCAACCATCCCTCTATTGCGCGGTTGTTGATCGCGGCCTTCCATGCGCGCTTCAATCCCGATGGCCCGTCCAGCGCAGACGCGAGAATCCAGGATGTCGAAGCCGCCGACGCCGCAATTGAAGACGCGCTTAACGCAGTCGCCAGTCTCGACGAAGACCGCATCATCCGCCGCTATCGCACGCTGTTCGCGGCGATCACGCGCACCAATTACTACCAGCGCCTCGCCGACGGCTCGATCAAGACCTATATCTCCTTCAAGGTCGACAGCTCCAAAGTCGCGGAAATTCCTGAGCCCAAACCCTATCGCGAGATCTTCGTCTCCGGCCCCCGGGTCGACGGCGTGCATTTGCGCTTCGGACCTGTCGCGCGCGGCGGCCTTCGCTGGTCGGACCGGCGCGAAGATTTCCGCACCGAAGTTCTGGGGCTTGTCAAAGCGCAGCGCGTCAAAAACGCGGTGATCGTGCCCACCGGCTCCAAGGGCGGTTTCTATCCCAAACAATTGCCGACAGGCGGCGACCGCGCAGCGATCTATGAAGAAGGCCGCGAAGCCTACAAGGTCTTTATTCGCGGGCTTCTCGATCTCACTGACAACATCGTCAGCGGTGAACCGAAAACGCCGCCGCGCATTGTCCGCTGGGATGATCCCGATCCCTATCTTGTCGTCGCCGCCGACAAAGGCACGGCCGCTTTCTCCGACACGGCGAATGCAATCTCCGAAGAATACGGCTTCTGGCTCGGCGACGCTTTCGCGTCGGGCGGGTCGGCCGGTTACGACCACAAAGTCATGGGCATCACCGCCCGCGGCGGCTGGGAGGCGGTGAAACGCCACTTCCGCGAAATGGGCAAGGACATTCAAACCGAGCCCTTCACTGCGGCCGGAGTCGGCGACATGTCCGGCGACGTCTTTGGCAACGGCATGCTGTTGTCGCAGCAGACGAAGCTTGTCGCAGCCTTCGACCATCGCGACATTTTCCTGGACCCCGATCCCAATCCGGCGAAATCATGGGCTGAGCGCAAACGTCTTTTCGATCTGCCGCGCTCGTCCTGGCAGGATTATGATAAAAAACTGATCTCCAAAGGCGGCGGCGTCTTCTCGCGCACGGCGAAATCCATCCCGCTGACGCCAGAAATCAAAAAGCTCCTCGACATCGCCGACAAGGAACTGCCGCCGTCGGAGTTGATCCGCGCAATCCTTAAAGCGCCGGTGGAGCTGTTCTGGCTCGGCGGCATCGGCACCTATTTCAAAGCTGAAGACGAAGAAAACTGGCGAGTCGGCGACCGCGCCAATGACGCGGTCCGGATCGACGCCAGCGACATGCGCATGAGCGTTGTCGGCGAAGGCGCCAATCTCGGCCTCACCCAGCTCGCGCGGATCGAATATGCGCAAAATGGCGGACGCATCAACACAGACGCTATCGACAACTCCGCAGGCGTTGATTCATCCGACCATGAAGTCAACATCAAGATCCTTCTGTCCAATGCTATCGAGCATGGCGAACTGAAGCGCGAAGACCGCAACGACCTCCTCGCCTCCATGACCGAAGATGTGGCCGAGCATGTCCTGCGTCACAATTACGATCAGACCCGCGCCATTACCCAGATGGAGACGACGGCGCCCGCCGACCTCGATGTCTACGCCCGCTTCATGACTACGCTGGAGCGCGAAGGCCGGCTCGACCGGGCGATTGAATATCTCCCGGATACAGAACGCCTCGCCTATATGCGCCAACATGGCCTCGGACCAACGCGGCCGGACCTCGCTGTTCTCCTCGCTTACGCCAAGATGTGGCTTTTCGATGAGCTTGCAAAATCCGAAAACATGGATGACCCGCTATTTGAGCGCGAGCTTGTCGCCTACTTCCCTGACGCGCTGCAACAATATGGCCGCGCCATCGTCACTCATCAGCTGCGCCGGGAGATCATCGCGACGCGGCTCTCCAATGAAATTGTCGACACCTGCGGCGTCAGCTTTGTGCAACGCGCGGCGGAAACAAGCGGCGTCGATTTCGCCGTCATCTCCCTCGCCTATGAAGCTGTGCGGCGGATTTTCAATCTCAACGATTTCGCTGCGTCCGTTGACGCGCTCGACAATCAGGCCCCGGCCTCTTTGCAGACCGGCCTTTATCTCGAAGCGTCACGCTTGCTCCGTGAACAGACATTCCATCTCCTCGGCGATCCTGAGGCGAGAGACAGACTGGCGCGCAAAGGCCTGAAATCCGTTGTCGACCAATATGAGTCAGCGGTGGCGGAGTTCAAAACCGCCCTTCCCAACATCCTTCCCGAAGATGCGGCCGCTGCGCTTGAAGACCGCCGGCAGGCATGGATCAATGACACGGCGCCAAAAGACATCGCGGGCGACGCAGCGGCGATACCGGCGCTCGAATTCGCCTTCGACATTGTCAATCTGGCGAACCAAACGGGCTGGTCGAACCCCGGCGTCGGCGGCGTTTTCTTCGCTGTTGGCCGCCTGTTCAATATCGACGCCATGCGCGAGAAGGCGCGCCGCGAGCCGCCAGCCGATCATTTCGACCGGATCGCGATCCGCCAGATCATCGAAGACCTGACCAACCGTCAGCGCATCCTGACAGCGCGCGTCATCGCCGCCGCAGGCGCCGAGCCCAAAGGCGCGCCGGCGAAGTGGACGGAGAAGGTCATCGAAAAATGGTCCGCGACAGCCGAAGACGCGATTGCACTCTATGAAGAGTCAACCGCGTCCCTCGACCTCGCCGGTCCTGTCAGCGTCGGCAAGTTCTCGCTCTTTATCCGCCGTCTCGACGAACTTTCGCTGGATACTGTCCGGTAATTTTAGTGCCGGAAATGCCGGGCGCCTGTGAACACCATCGCGAGCCCGGCGTCATCCGCCGCCTTGATGACATCGTCATCGCGCATGGACCCGCCCGGCTGAATGACGGCCGTCGCGCCCGCTTCGGCTGCGGCGAGCAACCCGTCCGCAAACGGAAAGAACGCGTCTGACGCAACGACAGAGCCTTTGGCAAGGCTTTCGCTGGCACCTGACGCTTTGGCGGCGTCTCCGGCCTTGCGCGCGGCGATGCGGCTAGAGTCGAGGCGGCTCATTTGCCCCGCGCCAATGCCGACCGTGGCGCCGTCTTTCGCATAGACGATGGCGTTCGACTTCACATGCTTTGCGACCTTGAACGCGAACAGCATGTCGGAAAATTCCCGCGCGGTAGGCGCACGTTTGGTGACGACCTTCAATTCATCTTGCGTCACGACTTTTGAATCGCGCGACTGCACGAGAAATCCGCCCGCCAGCGGTTTGACGACCAGCCCTGGCGCATCAGGCGCAGGCAAGCCTCCCGCAATCAGGAGGCGCAGATTTTTCTTCGCCGCAAAGGCCGCGATGGCGGCGTCATCGGCGTCAGGCGCGATCACAACTTCGGTGAAGGTCTCGATAATCTTCTCCGCGACGGCGCCGGTCAGTTTCTGGTTCAGCGCGACAATGCCCCCGAAGGCTGACACCGGATCACAGCGAAGCGCAGCGAGATAGGCGTCCAGCATGTCGGCGCCGATGGCGACGCCGCACGGGTTTGCGTGTTTGATGATAGCGACGGCGGGCTTTTCCGCCCCGAATTCACCGATCAGTTCATAAGCGGCGTCGGTGTCGTTCAGATTATTATAGGAAAGGTCTTTGCCCTGAACCTGACGCGCGGTCGCAACGCCCGGACGCTTGTCGCCGGTCTTGTAGAACGCGGCTTCCTGATGCGGATTCTCGCCATAGCGCAGCACATCGTCGAGCCTGCCCGCCATGGAAAAGTCTTTCGGGAACGTCTCGTCAAGCTGGCCCGCAAACCAGCGCGAGATGGCGGAGTCGTAAGCGGCGGTTTTTGAAAACGCCTTCATGGCGAGGCGCTGTTTGGTTTCGTCTTTCAGTGCGCCGCCGCTTTCAATCTCGCCAAGCACGGTTTCATAATCAGCGGGATCCGTGACGACGCCGACAAAGCGATGGTTCTTGGCTGCAGCGCGGATCATCGCCGGACCGCCAATGTCGATATTTTCGATACACTCGGCGAAGTCGCCACCCTTCGCGACCGTTTCCTCGAAAGGGTAAAGATTGACGACAAGCAACTCGATGCCATCGATGCCGTGATCGGTCATGGATTTGAGATGACCTTCATCGTCACGCAGGGCCAGTAATCCGCCATGGACGCGCGGGTGCAGGGTCTTGATGCGCCCATCCATCATTTCAGGAAATTCGGTGATGTCGGAAACGTCGGAGACGGCGAGCCCCGCCTCGCGCAGCGCTTTCGCGGTGCCGCCAGTAGAGATGAGATCGACGCCAGCGCCCGCAAGGCGTTTGGCGAAGTCCACAATCCCGGTTTTATCGGAGACGGAAATCAGCGCGCGGCGCACCGGCGTTTTGTCGGCCATGAACATACCCCTTTTCGGATGGCGCCGGATTAACGCCCGGGCGCCCCAAGGGCAAGGCTGCAACAAGGCTCAAAGGGAAATTTAGCGATTCGACTGGTTCGGCGAATGCGCTGCGGCGCCATTCGCCGCGCTGAATTCTGGCACCAGATGATGCACAGCTTCGTCGAGACCCGCCTGCTCCCCGCGCAGGGCCGCGTCGATGACGTCGGAAAGCCGGGGATTGAGAATCGGCAGATCGATCATCGCCGGAGATGCGAGCAAAACGCCCTCCGCCCCGGTTTTCACCAGCGCATCCGTGTCGAGGAAGATTTCCTCAAAAAGCTTCTCGCCCGGACGCAACCCGGTGAACTTGATTTCGATGTCCTTGCCCGGGGTCAGGCCATAAGCCTCGATCATGCGTTTGGCGAAGTCGAGGATCTTCAACGGCTCACCCATATCCAGAACGAAGACGCGCCCGTCATGGGTGACAATCGTGTTCTCCGCAACATCGAGACTGGACGCCAGCAAGACAAGCTGGATCGCCTCGCGCGTGCTCATGAAATACCGGATGATTTCCGGATGGGTGACGGTTACGGGCCCGCCGCGTTCAATCTGGCGGGTAAAGAGCGGCGCAACGGAGCCGGTCGATCCCAGAACATTTCCGAACCGCACGGTGACGAAGCGCGTATCGTTTTGCGCAACATCGAGCGCCTGCGCATAAAGTTCAGCTATGCGTTTCGTGGCGCCCATGAAGCTTGTCGGGTTCACCGCCTTGTCAGTGGAGATGAACACCACGGACTCCGCCTCATGCTCCATGGCGGCGTCAAAAACATTTTTCGCGCCAAGAACATTTGTCAGCGCGCCCGCGCAACGGTTTTCTTCGACGATGGGCACATGCTTGAACGCGGCGGCGTGGAGAACAACATCCGGTTCGGCGCGGTCGAAGACGCGTCTTAAATGTTCGGCGCGGCAAACATCGGTAAGTTCCGATTTGAAGATGCCGCCATAACCGGCTTCTTTCAGTTCGAGATCGATCTGGTAAAGCGCAAATTCCGCATTATCCACCAGCGTCAAACGCCCAGGCTCAAACGAAGCAATCTGACGGCAAAGCTCGGAGCCAATCGTGCCGCCAGCGCCTGTGACAAGAATGCTCCTGCCCGCCATCATCTTCCTGGCGGCCTTGAGATCGATCTTGCGCGGCGGCCGCGGCAAAAGGTTGGCGAGATCTATGGTTTGTCCGGGACGGACCCGCGTCCGCTCCGCGCCAAGAAATCCCCGTACTATCTCTACTATCCCCGGCATCGCCCGCGCCCGCTTCCGTATTTTGTTATTTATGCACATCACTGCGCGATGCGCCAGCCGTTGACGGCTAAACCGCGTCGAGACGCTGCAGCGCCCATTTTACATTGAGCGCCGTGTCTTCACGCCGGTCATAGACGCCGGCCCGAATGACAATCTGTTCTGACGCCGCCGGCGCGCCGCCGGCGCCGCAATAGACGCTTTTTTCAAGCAGCAATTCCGGACAGTTGGATTTAAATCGCCAGCCTTCCTTGTTGGGAAGCAGCAGGATCACCGACTTTTTGTCCCGCGCAAGCGAGGCCCGGACGCCCGGATCAAGATGGAACCGCCAAATTGCGGAATCGATTTCGCGCGGCGCACAACCCGCCAGCATCTCCTCCCCGCGAAGATCCGCGCCATTCGCCGCAAGGAACAATCGCCGCAAATAGGACGCGCCTTCAGGATTTGGGGTCTCTATGCGGCGTTCGATCTCGAGGAGCCGGCCCGCGGCTTCTTCGCCGCGACGCTGGACGACATCCCCGAACACCGGCGACGCCCCGCTTTCCACAAAGGAAAGCGCCGTATGGGCGCTGCGTTGCTCAAGCGCCTTGCGCCAGGAAATACCGCGATGAGCGCCATTGCCGCAATTGACGAGGATGCGGCTGCGGCCAGAAGAAAAATGCAGGGAGCCCGTGCTTTTGAAGGCGCTGCCGCTGTCATCGGCGGTGTCGGCGATCAGGAGTGCGCGCGCCCCAGTAAGTTTGTGATAGCGCGAATGACGGGCGAAATCGGCGGGCCCGAGATCGACGTCCGTTCCTGTCTGAACAGCGAGGAGCGCTTTTGAATCGTCTTCATATCCGCCATTGAAGACGGCGAGCTTGCCGTCGGGACACCGAAAGAACGCCGCCATGACGCTCGCGCGCTGCACCTGATGACGCAGAAAGCCCGGTGGTTGAAATCCGCGCGTCTCAATCGCCTTGATGAGCGACTGCAAGCGTAAGGCAAGTTTTAACTGGCGTGACGGATTGCGGCTCACATGCCCGCCGTCAGGCCGCAATTGCAAACGCAGTTCGCGGCGCGCCATTTCAAGTCCGCGCTCCGCAGGCCCCTCACAGCCCGGCAGCGAATAGCCCGCAATGCCAAGACCGAGCGCCGTCATCAGCCGGTCGAAACCGGTGGCGGCGCGATGGGCGGACCGCGCCAAGTGACGGGTCTGTCGCGCCATGCAGGCGAGCACGCGGCTGCGCCACATGGCGTCGGTTCCCGCCAGAATAAGCGGGTGATAGGCGCAAAGTTCAACCAGCCGTTCAGCGGTGAAATAAGGCTCCCAGCTTTCCGCCGACCAGCGCTCATGGCGGTCGAGCCAGGCCTTCATCAGCGCGCGCGCGGGCGCCTTACCGTCATCGCCGAGCGCTGACAGATGACGCAGCCATGAAAATTCCTGTAGCCACGCACTCAAGGCGCCGTCGGGTTCAGCGAGATCCCAAAGTTTTTCGAGTTCACCTTCGCAATCGATGCTTTCATCGCCAAGCGCGATGCGGCCACGCGCCAGCGCCTGCGCGATCGTTTTATCGGGCGCATAGGGATCGTCAGGCTTGAACAACAGACGGTCAGGGGCCGGACCTTTCAACTGCGCCTGATAGAACGGGCTTTCGCCCCAGGCGCGGCGCACCCGCGAGATCACATCGCGCGAGGCTTTTCCGGAATGTCGCTGAGCGCGGGCCATGACGTCACGACCCCGGGCGCAAAGCGGCGATATTCGCCGCATACTGACTTTCGCCGCCGCGAAAAACTGCGGAGCCCGCCACCAGTACATCCGCGCCAGCCTCGATCGCGAGCGGCGCAGTGTTCGGATCGACGCCGCCATCGACCTCCAAATGCACAGACTTGCCGGACGCGTCGATCAGCTTGCGGATGGCCTCAATTTTTTTCAGTTGCGACGTAATGAATTTCTGCCCGCCAAAACCCGGATTGACCGACATGACGAGCACAAGATCGAGATCCTCGATCGCCGCTTCAATGGCGCTGGCGGGCGTCGCCGGATTGAGCGCCGCGCCGGCTTTCACGCCTGCGCCCTTGATGCGCTGGATCGTGCGATGAAGATGCGGGCCGGCCTCCGGATGGACGGTCAGGATATTCGCCCCCGCAGCCGCAAACTCGTCGATATAGGCGTCGACCGGCGAGATCATGAGATGGACGTCGAAAGGCAGATCCGTCGCCCCGCGGATCGCCTTCACCACCATGGGCCCGATGGTGAGATTGGGGACAAAATGTCCGTCCATCACATCGACATGAATGAAATCCGCGCCTGCCGCCGCAATAGCGGCGACTTCCTCGCCCAGGCGGGCGAAATCGGCAGACAAAATGGACGGGGCGATCAGAACTCGGCTCATGGCTTGAGGTATCGTGATGCGCCGCCGACACGCAATAAGCACGGGACCGAAATCAGCCTTGCTGTGCATAAATTCCTGAAAGAAAAACCCCGCCTTCTGGCGGGGTTTTCCTAGGGGGTGCGTGTAAGAGCGTCAGGGACGGACGCTTTCGATTTCTGAAAGGCAGTTTCAACAACCTAACGAGGATCTTTGTAGGTTCTGAATGGGGCAAAAGTAAGACGAATCCGCCTTAATTTCACTCAAATTGTTGTTTTTATTAGTTAATTCCTGTTATCCATAACAGGAGCCGGCTTCGTCTTAACCCTGACCGGCCGCATCACCAGCCGGGTTTTCCACATGCCGAAAAGCGTTGCGCCAGCCAGCGCAGCCCCGGACAGGAGACCGCCGATCCACTCGACGTCATAAAGACCGATCCCGGCTAGGGCGAAAAGCGCGAGACCGAGCAGCATCGCCAGAAAACGCAGGGGCGATGACGCGGCCCGCCCCACCGCACGCACAGCGCCAGATGCCGTTGAAGCCGCAACGCGGGCTGTTTTGATGGCGCCTTCAGTCACAGCCTCAGCCACTTTCCGAGGGCCAATCAGCCTGACCAGCCCCGCCAGGGCGGCGGCGGCCGCAGCCAGAAGCGCCCATTTCTTGGCGCTCAGCGGGGCTTTTTCCTGATCGGCATGGTCAGCCGCATGAGCCATAACCGGCGTCTCCACCGCCACCGTCGGAACAGTGACCGCAGGATCGAGATCGCTGGCGCCCGCAGGCGACAGAGCCGCCGTCGCCGCCGTCACTGACGCCGCCGCGAGCAGGCCCATCTTCATTTTCTTCAAATTCATATTGTCGTCCCTCCAGAACGATTTGCATTATAAATGGGGGGGCTTCACCGCATTTTCAACATCGGTTGCGCTTCCCTTTCCGCCGCGATCTAAGACGCGCTGACCGCCATCCTGCATGAAAAAGGACCTGCTCATGGAAAAGCGCCGCCTTGGCCGCACGGATTTAGACGTTCCCGCCCTTTGTCTCGGAACGATGATGTATGGCGACCAGATTTCCGAAGCGGACGCCGTTCTGCAAATGGACGCCTGTTTCGATCGCGGGATCAACTTTCTCGACACGGCGGAAATGTACACCGTGCCGCCAAAACCGGAAACGCAGGGCGAATCCGAACGCATTGTCGGCCGCTGGATGGCGTCACGCGAAGTGCGGGACAAAGTCATTCTCGCCACGAAAGTCGCCGGACGCTCGCCCGCCGCCTATATGCGCCCGGAAGGCGGCGAGACGCGCCTCACGCCAGAGCAGATCAGATTCGCCGTGGAGCGCAGTCTTGAAAATCTGCAGACGGATTATATCGATCTCTATCAGCTTCACTGGCCAGACCGCCCCATGCCGCTCTTTGGCGGCGTGCGCACCGGTTATGTGCATTATCAAGACAAAGGCGTTCCCATCGAGGAAACCCTTTCAGCGCTTGGCGATCTCGTGAAAGAAGGAAAGGTCCGCCATGTGGGGCTTTCCAATGAAACGCCTTATGGCGTGATGCAATTCCTGAAAGCGTCAGATGAACAACAATTACCGCGCGTGATCTCGATCCAGAACGCCTACAATCTGTTGAACCGGTCTTTCGAAATGGGTCTTGCGGAGATCGCTCTTGAGGAACAGGTGGGCCTCCTCGCCTACTCGCCGATCGGCCAGGGCGCTCTCACCGGCAAATATCTCGACGGCGGCAATCCGCCGGGCTCGCGAAAGGCCTTGTTCAACCGGTTGCAGCGTTATGAAACGCCGATGGCCGATGAAGCGATCCGCGGTTATCTCACCATCGCGGAAAAGTTCGGCGCCGATCCCACCGTCTTCGCCATGCAGTTCGTGACGACCCGGCCTTTCGTAACCTCAAACATTTTCGGCGCGCGCAATATGGATCAGCTAGACGTGATCTTTGCATCGCTTGACCTGAAATGGACCGACGAAATGGACGCCGCCGTGAATGAATTGCACGGGCGCATCCAGAACCCGTGCCCTTAAGAGGCTAAACCTCAACCTTGCCTAGCCCGCGACGGCGCGCCGCGGCGAGCACCGTGTTGCGCAACAGACAGGCAATCGTCATGGGGCCAACGCCTCCGGGCACCGGGGTTATCGCGCCTGCGACTTCCGCCGCCGCGTCATAGTCGACGTCGCCGACGAGCCGCATCTTGCCGCTTTCCTCGATACGGTTGATGCCGACATCGATGACAATGGCGCCCTTCTTCACCCAATCGCCCTTGATGAGGCGCGGAATGCCGACAGCGGCGCAGAGGATATCCGCCTCGCGGCACACCGCGGCGAGATCCTTTGTGCGTGAATGCGCCATGGTGACGGTGCAGTTTTCCGCCAGCAAAAGCATCGCCAGCGGCTTGCCCACCAGAATGGAGCGGCCGACAACCACCGCGTTAAGGCCTGAAAGATTTTCCGTCACCGTTTTTGCGAGAATGACCGACCCCTGCGGCGTGCAGGGAACAAGCCCCTCCTTGCCGAGGATCAACCGCCCGGCGTTCACCTCCGTCAGACCGTCAACATCCTTGTCCGGATGAATTTCGTTGATGACGCGGTCCGAAGAAATATGCTTCGGCAACGGCAATTGCACGAGAATGCCGTCTACTTCGTCATCGTCATTCAGCTTGCGGACAAGCGCGACCACGTCATCTTCGCTCGTGTTTTCGGGTAGCTTGTGTTCGATGGAGCGCATGCCGGATTTTTCCGTCGCAACATGCTTGTTGCGCACATAGACCTGGCTCGCAGGATCTTCCCCCACCAGCACCACTGCGAGCGCCGGTTGCACGCCATGCCGGGACTTGATGTCCGCCACCGCGCTCGCTGCCTTTTCGCGCACGCTTGCAGCAATCGCTTTTCCATCGATGATTGTCGTCATGTTCCCTCTCTCCACACTCACTCTGAGGCGAGATTTTGCAGCGCAGCGGTGAGCGCCTTTTTTTCGACTCTTATATCAACCACCTTCAGCCTCGATGTTTCACCGGAAGCAATCAAGAACGCTGATTTCGGCAGACCTAGAACCTTGGCTAACAGTTTGACGATCGCTGCATTCGCCTTGCCCTTGTCCGGCGGCGCCGACACTTTGACGGCGAGACGCGCCTCGCCTTCGGGGCCAAGCCAGACGCCTGCGATGGCGTCCGCTTTCGCGCCGGGGCTCGCGCGCACAAACAGCCGTGCGCCCTCTTGCGTCATTTCGTAGAATTCAGGCCGGCTCACCGGGAGCGCATTACTTCAGCGCGAGCCGCGCCGCGAGCCACCAGTTCATTTCCCTCAGGAAGTAAATGCCGAGAAGCAGGACCAGCGGCGAAATGTCGATGCCGCCAATATAGGGGATCACCTTGCGGATCGGCTTCAGCGCCGGCTCCGTCAGCGAGGTGACGAAGCGCCAGATCATATCCACAAACTGGTTGTGGCGATTCACAACATTGAAGCTGATCAGCCAGGACATGATCACCGATATGAACACGATGAGCGAGTAGATCGAGAGAATGGCGTCGATCAGCGAAAACACCGGCATTGGAATCATGGGCTTTGCAGGCTCCTCATCAACGGGTCCGTCGTGGACCTGAAGACGGGACTTAAGGGCAGTCGGTGGGCCTTGCAAGTTTGGCCGCGCCGCCCGCCCGCTCTCAGCGGGGCCGCCTATTCCGTCAGGCCCTGATCCACGGGCCGGCGGGTGCAGAGCAGCGGGCTCGCAAGGCCGCCGGCGCGAACGAAGCCCACCCCCTCCTTCTCGATGATGAGAAGCGTGATGTCCGCCTCGAAACCGCCTTCGGGCTTGGTGGAAAACGGCGCAGCGTCGCCAGCCCAGAGGAGCCGTCCGGCCTGATCGATCAGGGTCGTTTTCCCCTCCCAGCAGCCAGTATAGGCGCAAACCGAAAAGGCGCCGTCACGGCTTGCGGTGATCGACATGGGCGTCATTTCACCTTCGGGCTGCGCCGCGCACCCGTCGACGGCGCACCAGACCTCCACCGTATTTTCACAATCCCAGGCGTCCGGCGGGATCTCCGATTTTGATGAGGATAAAAGCGCGGCGAGCAACAGGGTCAGCATGAGCTTTCTGGCCTTTCGGGTAGCTTGCCGAAGCTTAGCCCCGGCCTCTCGCCTGCGCCAGAGCGGGCTCGACGAAGGCCCCGCTGGCGACCCTCCGGTAATTGACAGGCCAGAACGCCAAGCCGTAAAAATGCTGCTTCCCAAACGGGGCTCGCGACGCCCCTGACATCCGGCCAATGGCCGCCGTAAAATATTCCTGGAATGGGGCTGTAGCTCAGTTGGGAGAGCGCGTCGTTCGCAATGACGAGGTCAGGGGTTCGATTCCCCTCAGCTCCACCATAATATAACAATAACTCATTGTTATTATTGATGTTTTTTTTCTTTCATCTTTTTCGGCCCCTCTTTCAACCCCGTTTTGAAAAAGGAAGACAAATGACCGAAAGACAAATCAAAAATGCAAATCGCATTCGCCAACTAAGGCCCCCGAAGGGGCCTTTTCTTTTGAGACGGGTACATCGACCCAATCATGAGTCCATTGGGACATTGGTACAGCAATCGCCGTGGCAAACATAATCCGGGTCGCGGTCAGGGACATTCACATCGTCACGCTCGCCAGCGTCGATCCGGTTTGCCCCCGCGCGCAAGTTTGTTGCAACATCTGCAGCGCCCCGATTTTCTAACTCATGCGCAAATGTGCGGGCTTCTGTTGGAGAAAAACCCGCAGGCCCTATAAAGGCGCGCCGCTTCATGGTGATAGTCTGGCGCCAACCATCAAGCTTTAGATGACGAAAGGCGAGTGCCTTCCGCTCCTCATAAGTGAGTTTGATAACATTCGTCATGTTCAAGCCCTCATTTCTTTTACGGCATCCCGCCGACAAATCCGCTTGTGTCTGTGTTGCTCACTAACGCAATGCGCGCACCGCTATGGCCGCAATGCGGGCGGCGGCATTTCAGTTCGCGGGCAACTTCCGCCAAGCTCACATCGCGATGATCGACCTTTAAGAGCAGCTGCACCGGGCTTTGCAGCCATGTGTGCAGGCATTTCATGCAAGTCGCCTCGATCACTTGGCTGTCATCCAAATCGCGCAGGTGCATATCATCAAGCCAGCTCACCAGAAATCCTCCGCCGACGGAATGCGCGTATAAGAAATCTTGCCCCCGGCGTAACCACCCGGCGGTGGCTTCCATGGCCCCAATGAAAGAACGCGCTTGCCGAATTTCCTGTTGAGCGTGTCGATTGAGAAGGTAATGCGCTCCCATTTCTGGCGGTCGCAGTCGTCATTCAAAAACATATCAAGCTGGCGCCCGGTCGCAGGCGACAAGTCCAGGAGCGTCACGCCGACGCGCACAATTTCATGGTTGCGGGAAAGCTCGTCGCGGGCCTTTTCCCAAAGCGCGCCTAAGCCGGTTAGGATCGCCTGATCGTCATTAACGCAAGGCAAATCCCGCTGCGCAAACCATCCCCCTTCGCGCAGGTCGAGCCAAAGCCACAGTTTGCTGGCGTAGAATTGATCACGGCGCATTCGTCTTGCAGCTTTAGTAAGCAGCAACCGGCCTATATCGCGCGCCTTGTCGATCTTGCGCAGTTCCGGCGGCAAGACGCGCCCATGTCCATACATGCCCCGGCCTGTTGGTTGCGCTTGAATATCGTAGCCATGCAGCCCGTACCACATGCGCTCGCCATTCACATTGCCCCACAGGGCGCGCATCTGTTTTGGCTGGGTCGCGATTAGCTGCGCGGTGGTGTGAATCCCGGCGCGGTTAAGGCGCTGCTCCATACGCCCGCCAATTCCAGAGATTTCTGACAGGGGAAGCGCCGATAAATATTGAAGCGCGCCCTCTGGCTCCCAGACGGTGACGCCATTCGGCTTGTCCATCTTACACGCAAGTTTTGAAAGCAAGCGGTTAGCGGCAAAGCCGATTGAGCATGTGATATGCGGGCCGACATTTTTTGCGATCCGCACTTTAAGCCTCTGCGCCAAAGCATGAGGATCGCGAATATCGCGAGGCGCAAGTTTGCAAGTCAGCTCATCAATTGATTTGACCGTATCAATTGGAATTTCGCAGGCAATCTCGTTTAAGAGCGCGTTGTGTGCGCGCCTGAATAAGTCAGGCCGCTGCATGACAAGAACGATGTCGGGGCAAAGCGCCTGCGCATCCGGCGTGCGCATGACGTTCTTAACGCCGCGCGCCTTCGCTTCCTTACTGCAGGCAATTACGGTGGTGTATTTCGCCTTGTCCGTTTCAAACGGAATAACGCCCACTGGCCGCCCGCGCAGCGCGGGAAACGCTTGCTGCATGACGCTCGCAAAGAAGCCGTCAAAGTCGAGATACAGGCGTTCAATCGTCTCTGGTTTGCGCACGGTCCTACCCCACAATCCGGGACGGACCGCCCTTCCGGCCTCGGATATGGATTAGAACAAATACGGAACGAAAGAGTCAATGGTCTTGTTTTCCAATGCCTCCCGGCGGCAGGATAGCCGCCATGTGCAATCGCTATGAAAACCGGGGAAGCATTAGCCAGATCAGGGCTTTAGCCAAAGTGCTGGAGGCTGAAATCATAACCACGGCGGCGACTGATAATTTACCGCCGCAAGACAACATTTACCCTGATCAGGATGCGCCGGTGCTGCGGCCAGCAGGGAACGGCAAGTTAGAGCTTGCGATGTTGCGGTGGGGCTTTCCGCCCATTCCCGGCCAGAAAGCGCCCATCACAAATATTCGCAACCTCAAAAGCAAATGGTGGAGCGACGTAAATCGCGAATGGATGACTAAGCCCGAATATCGTTGCCTTGTTCCGTTTACAGCCTTTGCAGAGCCGGTGCGTGATTCAACATGGTTCACGGTGAAGGATGTTGAGATAGCGTTCTTTGCTGGCGTGTGGCGTCCATGGAAGGGCGAAAGATTAGCCGAGCAACCGGGCAAGAAGCGCAGAGCGCGCGAGGAACGCGAATGGGAGTTGTACGCATTTCTCACAACAGAGGCGAATGATCTAGTTCGGCCAGTGCATGAGAAGGCAATGCCGGTCATTCTCAGCGATCCAATGGAATGCAATGCGTGGCTCGGCGGTGGGTTTGAAAGTCTTGGATTGCAACGGCCGTATAATGCGGAGGGTATGATAATTCGTGACAAGTCATAGTTTTTATAGCCTTCGCCGAAAACCGTATCGGGCTTTAGTCGAGAAACTCTCGCGCCGGGTCTTCTGGGTCGTCCCAAAGGTGAGTTGAGCCGCGCTGATCTTTCGCCGTCGCCGCCGTTTTCGCGCAATAGCTGCTTTGCTGCGCTAATCGCATTTTCGTCGCGAGCTGCACAATCGAGGCACTTTCACGCGCCTGCATCCTAAGAAGCTTGTCGAAACTCGCAGTCTTCACCGTCGGCTCGTCGAGAACCCGGTCGATCTGTTCCGCGATCCGCCGGGCCATGCAGACATGGCGGCAGAAACTTTCGAGCAACGCCCATGTCTCGCGCTTGAACCAATCCTGCGGCATTCGTTTCACGACGGCGCGCCATTCCTCCGCCTGTTCGATGTTCAAAAACGGTGGAGGCTCAGGCCGTGGTGGCATGGCGTTGATGCTGACAACGTTTAACTCAGATGCCGATTTCTTGCCGCGTGCGCCCATGGTTAGCCTGCCTTTCTGTTTATTAAAAATCGCCGGTTGTTGACGTAAGTGAGAGATAACGTGCCCCCACCGGCTTTTTCCCCCAACCTTCATTAGTGAAATTGGTCCCCCCCCGGGGGTTAAGGCCACGCCGTCGCTGCTCGCGCCTTGTCGGGGATTAACTTCATGAAAGCAGAGCGCCATTCGTCGAGAAGGAAGGCGTTGTCTGTAAGCTTTGCTGGTAGGTCTATGGAAGCGGTGAAACATTCATCGCTTTCGTCATAGGCGTAGAACATTACCGCGTCGCCCGTTTCGCATAGGACAGGATCGCATTGCTCGATTTTCAGTCCGCGTTCATTCGCTTTGGAGGCGACATATTCGGCGGCGTGTTTCAGAGTGGTCATTTCATCGCCCTCGTGGTCATTTGCCAGTGCCGCGCAACGCTTTGATTGCCGGGCTTGCCTTCAGCGCCGGGAACGTCTTTGAGACAAAACCAGAGAGAGCCGTCGCAAGTGACCGCATCGCCCTTCTTGTATTCGTCCGCGCGCTGAAAACCGCCGCGATATTTCATTGATCCGTCAAGCCGCGCCTCTAACGCCTCGATGCGTTCTTGAGCGTTAATGCGCATCGCTTCGAGAAAGCGGAGTTGGTTGTTGATTTCATCGTGGCGTCCCTGAGAATAAAGAACGGCGTGCGATTTACCGCTGTCAAAATCCTTGCGCCGGTCGCGTAAGTTCGCACCCGCTTGCGACCAGAGGCGTTCAAATTCCGCGCGGTCTTGATGTTCGCCGTCGCCGTTCATTATGCCGAGACTTTCCGGTATTCGACGTTATCGAGCCAGGCGACGCATGGGCGCATTTTCGCCCAATTGATCCGTCTAGTGACCAATATGCCGACGTTGTCGCTCTGCCAAAGGCTGACCATTCCCGCCGTAGTGGCGCCGGTTCCGTCTGTTCCGTCTTGTTCAAGCCCGCTGTCCAGCATTTCGACGGAAGCGTGCTCCGCGATGTCGATGGTTACGCCATCATCCCCAAAGGCGATGCCTTCGCCGTCAATAAGCGAAATGGTTTCATCTGGCACATAGCGCGAAGTAATAACCGGCAATCCCAAAATCTCGCCGCCTCTGGCGCCGATGTTTGGATGCTCGAAAGAGTTAAGCGCCGCCGCGATATGGGGCCGCATGACAACGCTTGCCGTGGTAAGATCGCCCGCGAAGGTTTCAACCAACTCGCGCAAATCATATGCAACATCGGTTGTCGCCGCGATGCCGCTTACGCCCTGAAGAACGCCAGCCGGGCTAACGTCCGCCACCGCCGATGCAGTTGACATGAATGTGGAGTCGAGAAGTGCGACGCTCGCCCGCACTAACTCGCTTCTGATCCAAAGCTCGCTGTTTGCGGCGCCAAACTTTAGAAGTTCTTTTGAAATGACCGCCAAAGCCGAAAGGCCGAGCGGCGGGAGGCCGCTGTTCGTAAAGACGCCGCTTGTAACGGGTGCCGGTCGAGCTTCGCCGCGCCAATACGCGCTCGTCCCGGTGCTCATGGAGGTCAGGCGCGTACTCAACGGGGCCGCGCGCATTTGCAGTTGGCCCGTGATTGATCTTTCGCGAACCACTTCGATAAACTCATAGCCGACTTCACCGGCTACCGACCCCGCCCAATCGCTGTCTTGCGTATTTGCGGCAGAAACCGCCGCCTTGATGAATATCGCCGGTTCCGAGTCCTCGCCCCACATCCTCGCGGCATATTTTTCTGCCAGCTGCGCGCGTCCGCCCGCGTGCGCCATCGCAATCGCTGCGCGCGTGAACCCGAGCCCTCTTTCGCTGTGTCTGGTAAGATAATTCGCCGCCAACTTATTAACCCTTTTTAAGAGCCCGGCGGCGGGGGTGCGTCAGAAAATCCCGCCGCCGGGGCCGGTCTGCAATGAGAAACCGTTTGCAGAATCGCCCGGTGCGGCAGTGCAATCCACGTAGGTTTGCGGGGCTTCACGTAGGTTTGCGGGAGTTATTTTTGTGAATTTCTAAGGGTTGCGATTTCAACGAGGGAAAACAGGTGGAGTCCGCAGATTATTTCAGGATGCAGCTTTCCCTCGTTAATCCATGCTTCAAGCGTGCGAGGCGAACGCGCCAGAAATTCCGCCGCGATTTTCTTTGGAACAAGATCGACCGGCGCCAATGTGATGCGACGATCCCGGCATATCCCGCGCAAGGTCTTTAGATCGGCCTCAATCGCTGCCTTGTCGCTTATTGGGACAAGACTTTCCCATGAGGAATGAACCCGCCCGCACTGACACGCCCGGCGCCCGGTCATCTGCACCCCTCTGAATATATGAATTTCTGCGTCCGGTGCGTCCGGTTGCGTCCGCTCACCGCTAGAATTCTTCCGATGAAAGGCTGGGGTAGGACGCACCGGACGGAGCGGACGCACTTTCCACCTTGTTTCTGTTGTTAGTGAGAAGGATTTTTCTAGTCCGCGCCCGGTCGCTCGCTTTGTCGCGATGAACGTCTATTCCAACTTTCCGCAAAACGGGGGCCGCGCGCGTAAGCCGCTCTGATAGGGCTTTGGCTGACTTCGGGAATCCGCTGCCGCGCCGAGTGCTTTCATCAGCGCTTTCCCAAAGCGTATGAAACAATTCAGTCGCCGTACCGGTCCACTCATGGAACGTCGCCATATGGGCGATGACGCCGGAGGCTACCTCATCCGAGTCTGCGATTGCATAAACAGCCTCGTCACGATTGCCCGCATAAGCCTTCATGAAAGCGCCCTCGTCAGAGTGCGCCGCTTCGCAAGCGACGGCCCATGCGGCAAAGTCCGCCATGCGGGGGACGCGATCAAGCTGAACGTGGGGGAGCGCCGCCAAGCCTTCGCTGACGGCGTCGTAAAGCCCGGCCAGAATGGCAGGAAGCGCCGCGTTAAATTCGTTCCAGATGTCCCGTTCCGTCCGGCGTCGGTCTTCAGGGATTGCCGCCAGCTTTATAAGAATAGCTCTGTCCGCTGCGTCCGCTCTGTCCAAAAAATCCCCGATGCCGTTGCAGATGATCGGCCTTTGAGCATCGAATAAGATTTCATCCGTATCAGTATGCAGCTGACGGGTCGCAAAGCCGCCGCCGGTTGCAAGCCGACAAAGGGCATCGGACAGCCACGGCGAGACGCGGCTGACATTGTCGAATGCAAGCACATGCCCATTGCATGCAGCGATATAGAGGTCCCGCTCATCTCGCGGGAACGTCCGCAACGCGGCGGCATTTGGATCGATGATCGACTTCATGACCTTCGACGCCGTACTTTTCGCCGCGCCCTGTTCACCGACGAAAGCAAGGATCGGAAACGGCCCGTCAGGGCGCACGGCCTGGACAAGCCACGCTTTTATGAGAACAAAGTCATCAGGGTTTTCGAGATTGAGGAACGGTTGCAGGCGTTCGAGCCCGCCAAGCCCACGCACGGGCGCGGGAAGCGCCTTCATGCCCGCTGCGCGCCGAAACTTTACCGGCGATCCTTCGATGATGCGCCATCCTTCGGCGTCGATTTCAACGGCCCGCCAATCACGGTCGCAAAGGTCAATATAAATTCGCCGCGCGTCGCCGCCCGCCCGGATATACGGGAGCGCTTGGGCGCCGTCGAAGCGGGCCTTGCCTTCGATGATGGTCAGGGCCGTCTGCACGGCGTCCGATGCAGCGGCAGTGCCGTCTCGTGTATAGTATTCACGCGCCAGCCATTGCTTAAAACCCTTACTGCGAACGGGCCAGTTTTCACGATGTCCGTTGATGTCCAAGGAGGCGAACGGCGTTCCATCTGGCGCATGAAACAAACCGCAATCGCTGGCGATCTCAACCAAACGGTCCGCGGCCTTTTTTGACTTCTTATCCTTCTCACTCATGCTGCGCCGCCGTTGAGAAGAATGGTCTCAAACATAATTTGAGGCATTACACAGAAAGCTGATCCGGCGACGTTGACTAAGCCAAGATCGCCTCCGTCGAGCAACGCGGGAAAAAGATCGCAAACGAATTGTGGGAGGGCGGCGCCGTAAAAGGCGGTCGCTTGAGGCTCGGGAAGCCACATAGCGCGCGCCCAATCGCCGGGCCGGGAATGCTGGCGCCAATCGTCAAGCAAACGGATTGCACGGGCGGCTTGTTCTGAATCTTGCGCCGGGGCGCGGCTGTAGCTATAAGTCATTTGTTCTCTGATTGGTTTGGCGATTGATCTTGAGGCTTGAAACAAAAAGCGCCGCCCTCGGCATGGGGCGGCGTTTTCGTTACGCGGCACTCGATGAAAGCCGCTGCGCTAATTCGATGATGTCAGAATTGCGCCACGCTGCTTGATTCGGACCGATTTTAACCGGCGCGGGATACCGGCCCTCTTTGATGCCACGATACCAACTTGTGCGGGAGGTCGGGATTATCTCCAGTACACGATCGATGCGTGAAAGGCCTTCGGGGGGGAGCGAGGTTGGAGAGTTCATTGCCGTTCCTTTGAATGCGCCGCGATTGAATGCGGCTGTATGGGACGGCCTTAGAATTATGCACCGGTGGCGGTAGGAATCTACCGACTAGTTCCTACCGGTTATTTGTCTCTTCTTTTCCTTTTTGCCCGCTGGATTGCCTCTTTCAGGGAAGCGCCGTTTGCGTAGCCGTACTTTGCTGAGTGCAAATCGTACCATTCGCGCTTCGTCATAAATTTGAAGTCAGCGCTGATCGGTCGGCCAAGTTCCTTTTCAACCTGAGCCCGCAGCTGTGGGTCTGTCTCAATCGCTTTTCTCACCTGTAAGCTGGCGCTCTTAACGATATTATATTGGTTTTCTATCTGTAGAAGCTTTGAAACGGAGACGGCTCCGCGTCTTACTCGCGCTGGAATTGCGCTTCTATCGGGATTTTTTGTATTTTTTGCGTTCAGAATTTCTCGAATAATGGTGCCAAGCTGTTTTCGATCTTGATGTGACAATTCGGTGTCGGGCGCACTCAGCCAATCAATAAAATTTCTGGTTCCATCTTTAAGCCACCGATCTAGAGCAGTGCGTGGCGGGGTAAGTTTAATTGCCATTGCTTAACCTCGTCACAAAAGCCTCCCAATCGGCCATCAATTCCCGTCTTTTCTCCAGAAGGGTTGTGCGCCGATATGCGGCCTCAACACGGTCGGGAATTTTATGCGCGAGGGCGGCTTCCATCGCTGCATGAGGATAAGCTGTCTGTTCCTCGGCCCATGTCCTGAATGAGCTTCGAAAACCATGCGCAGTAAAAGGCTCTCCCATCCTTTTTAGCGCCGCTGCGAATACGGCGTCAGAATACGGACCGCCGTCCGCGTTTGCCGGAAATACGAGATCGCCTCGGCCTGAATGACTTCTCACTTCCTTAAGAATTGAGATTGCTGCGGCACATAACGGGACCACATGCGTTTCGCCCGCTTTCATTCGTTGAGACGGAATGGTCCACAGCTTCTTTCGCAGGTCGATTTCCGACCAACTGGCGAAGCGAATTTCGCCGGTTCGCGCTGCGGTCAATATCAACAACCGGAAAGCTGCCTTCGACGTGAGCGCCATTTCAGACTTACGCAACCGAGCATAAAAAGCCGGAACGTCCGCATAGGGCATGCTCCTCAAGTGAACCGCTGGGGCCCGCTTCTTGCTGAGCGCAGCTGCAATGTCGTCTACCGGATTCGGCCCCGGCCTGAGGTTCTCAGCTATGGCTGCACTTAGAACACGCCCCACACGTTGCTTCACCCGGCGCGCTGTTTCAGGCTTATCTTTCCAAATTTTTTTCAAAGCGCCAGTGACGGTCGGCCCGTCAACCGCGTCAATCATCAAGGAACCAAAATGCGGGAATGCGTATAGCTCCAAGGTTCGCAACCAAGCTGTTGCATGTTTCTCATTTCGCCACTCATGCTTAATCTCATCGTAAAGATCGCGGGAAAAGGCTTCAAAGGTTGGAACCGCGCGCGCGCGCTGCTTTTCTGCAAGCGGATCGACACCATTCCTGATGTGGCGCTTAATTTCGTCACGGCGTGCACGCGCCTCGGCTAAAGAGACTTCCCGGGCCGAACCGGCGCCGATTTCGCGTCGCTTGCCGAGATAGGCAACGATTACAACCCAGCGTTTGTTTCCTCTCTCATCAATGACAAGGTTCAGACAGTTGCCATCCGCATACTTTCCGGGCGCCGACAATGAGGCAACCCGTCTAGCGCTCAATTGGTTGTATTTGACGTTCGACACTGCCGCCTCAGGTGGAAACCCAACTATCTAATCCCCCTTTCCACCCCCTTTTATGCATGAAATTCGGTGAAAAGGCATGGGACAGTATGGAACGCTTTATAGCAATAGTCTATTGATATGTTGATGTTTTTGGGATCGCATGGGACGGCGTGAGACACAGGTTCGGAGGACCTCAGCTCCACCATAATTTATCTCGCAGCAAACTGGTTTGCACTCGCCAGCAATAACGCAACATGAGCGCAGCGCAATAACGCGCATATGCCCTTTCACTATAGCTTCCCGTGATCATTGCTTCCTCAAATCCGATTTTTCGGAATCAATTCCAATTTCCGCGGTGAAAATTTCGAAATACGTTCTCAAGCTATGTTTTTTGGAACGTCTCGCGCGCGCACCAAAAATGAAATTGATTTCAAAAAATAAAACACCGCATACGGATTGTCTTTACCATGTTTTCATGTCCGACCGCGATAGTGATCTTGCGCCGGGAGAATATGAGGCTCGTTCTCAGTGAGTTTCTTTCGACGTTGCGGGTGGTGTGACCCCAACGCGTTCTGACAGAGATTTGTCATTTCGTATGTGGCGATCGCCAGCGCCGGAAGAAGCCGGCGCGGTCCGTCGCATGCTGTGACCGCCGCCCGTAAGCACATTTGAACAAGAACATAGAAAAATGTCGGAGCCGGCCCCATGAAATATGTCGACAACATAAAACTCTCTGTCAAAACACCCGCCCTCATCTTGCCAATCGTGCCGGCGACCGCCGTCATGACATATTATCTTGGCCTGCCCGCCGCCGCCTTGATCGGCGTACTGCTCGCCGGCGCAGCAAGTTTCTTCCTCGTTAGAAGCGTCACCGACCCCCTTCAGACGATCAAGAACGCCCTCTCGCGCCTCACCGCGCTTGAATTCACCGACGTCAACGCGGAAGACAACAACGCGCGCGGCGACGAAATCGGCGAAGTCGGAAAAGCTGTCACCGAGCTTAACGCGAGCCTGAAAGCGGATATTGAACGGCGCCGCAATGAGGCCTGGTCCGCCAGATTCAAGAGCTCGGCCTTTGAGGGCTCAACAAACGCCATGATGGTGATCGATCGCGATTTTAAAGTGATCTTTATCAATGACGCCACCAAGAAATTGCTGGCGGACAATATCCACACCTTCCGGGATATCTGGCCCAATTTCGATCCGGACAAGATTATAGGCTCCTGCATCGACATGTTCCATAAAAAACCGGAACACCAGCGTCAGATGCTGTCTGACCCTACACGCCTTCCCTACAAGACGGACATTTCTGTCGGCGACCTTAAATTCGAACTGGATGTCCGGGCGGTTAAAGACCGCGACGGTGAATATGTCGGCAACGTCCTGCAATGGAACGATGTCACGACCATCCGCACCAATGACGGCATCCTGAATGCGCTCGACCGTTCGCAGGCGGTTATCGAGTTCACGCTTGAAGGAAAAATCCTGCACGCCAACAAAAATTTTCTCGATGTTACAGGCTATTCCCTGAACGAAATCATCGGCCGCCATCATTCCATTTTTGTTGATCGCAAGGAAGCCAGTTCGCCCGCCTATAAGGCGTTCTGGGAGAAACTCGGCAATGGCGAGTTTGACACCGGAAAATACAAGCGCGTCACCAAAGCCGGTGAGGATATCTGGATTCAAGCCGCTTATAATCCGATCCTCGACGGCAATGGCAAACCCTTCAAGGTCGTGAAATTCGCCACCGACATAACACAGACTGAAATCACCACGAACGAGAACAGCGCCAAGATTAGCGCAATCGGCCGGTCGCAAGCGGTGATCGAGTTCGAACTAGACGGCACCATCATCACTGCAAATGACGCCTTCCTCTCGGTCATGGGTTACACACGCGAGGAAATCGTCGGCAAGCATCACCGCATGTTCGCCCGCGAAGACTTCGCCAAGTCCAGCGAATATCACCATCACTGGGAACGGTTGCGCAATGGCGAGTTCATTGAAGGCAAATTTGAGCGCGTTTCCAAAGACGGCAAGGAAGTCTGGATCCAGGCGTCCTATAATCCGCTCTTTGACCTCGACGGCAAGCCTTACAAAGTTATCAAATATGCGTCAGACGTTACACATGTCGAGCTTGAGCGCCGTCGCAATGAAGAAGAACGCGCTCAAAAAGCCGAAGAAATCCGCACGGTCATAAGCCAGGTCGGTTCGGCTTTGCGTCGCCTTTCTGACGAAGACTACAGCCGCACCATCGAGGAGGCCTTCCCTGAAGAATTCGAACAGGTAAGAGCTGACATCAACACGGCCATCACCAAAATGGCGGAAGCCGAAAGACAGCGTGACCTCAACGAAAAGCAAATGGCGAAACAGCGTGAAGAACAAAGCGAAGTCGTTCGCGCACTCGCCTCCGCTCTTGAAAGTCTTTCAGAAGGCGATCTGGCGATCGAGATCGAAAAGGCTTTCCCTGAAGGGTTCGACCAGCTTCGGCTCGACTTCAACAGTGCGATCTCAAAACTCTGCGAGGCCATGCGCGGGGTTGTGATTTGCGCCGATGGCATCAAGACCGGCGCAGGTGAGATTACACAAGCGTCTGACGACCTTTCGCGCAGGACTGAAGGTCAAGCTGCAACGCTGGAACAAACGGCTGCATCGCTGGAACAACTGACGGTAGGCGTGAAGGCCGCAGCTGAAGGCGCCGATCGCGCCAACGGCGTCGTCAGTGAAGCCAAACGCAACGCTGAGGACAGCGGAGAAGTGGTGCGCCAGGCGGTGACCGCTATGTCTGAGATTGAAAAATCGTCGGAACAGATCTCGCAGATCATCAGCGTCATCGACGACATTTCGTTCCAGACAAATCTTCTTGCCCTGAACGCCGGTGTCGAGGCTGCCCGCGCCGGCGACGCCGGACTCGGCTTTGCGGTTGTCGCCAAAGAAGTCGGCGCCCTCGCCCAGCGTTCATCCACTGCCGCGAAAGAGATCAAGGTGTTGATCAAGACCAGCTCCCAGCATGTGGAGCACGGCGTCGATCTTGTTGGTCAGGCCGGCAAGGCGCTCACCGAAATCGTCGCTTCGGTGACGAACATCAATGAGCTTGTTTCAGCCATCGCCACGTCGGCGAAAGAACAGTCGACCGGCATCGCTGAAATCAACATTGCAGTGAACCAGCTTGACCAGGTCACACAGCAGAACGCCGCCATGGTTGAGGAATCGACCGCCGCCAGCCACTCCATGGCGCAGGAAGCTCAGGAGCTTGCGCGCATGGTCGCCACCTTCCGGACCGATCAGGCTATCAGCAGCGTCACCGGTCAGGCGCAACAACAGGCGAAGAACGCAAAAGCCAAAAAGCCACAAGACGGCGCCAAAGCGACGACAAAAGAAGTCATCGCCGCACATCAGACCACCGGCGGCAAAACCGCCAATGGCGCTGACAATTGGGAGGATTTCTGATCCGGAAAATGTAGCGCGAGCGGCGGGCGATAAACCATGCCCGCCGCCGTGTTCTTTTCTTGATGATCAGTCTTACCGATCACGGCTGGTAATAGGTCTCAACACTTCCTGTTCTCTTTATCCGTACAGAAATTAGCCTCACGCATGTCAGTTTCAGCTGGCCTCTGAACGCCGACGTGAAGGTATGGCGCGCTGTGTGCTCTTTTTCCGCTTCAGGCGCAGTGTGAGCATTATGGGCGCCCTCAATGAAGGCGCCACAGCTTCTGGACATTGGTTCCCGGCGCACTAGACTCCCCGAAATTTTCGAGGATTCCCATGCCCGCCGACACCGCACACACCGCCCCCGATCTCAGCGAGAACATCGAAGAGTTGAACCGTCTTTTTGCGTTGCAAAAAAGCGCCTGGGCCGTCGCGCCTTTCCCCTCCTATGACCAGCGCATCGCCAGCCTCGATCGCCTCATTCGCCTGACCGAGGCGAATGAGGAAGCCTTCATCAAGGCGATAAGCGACGACTTCGGCAATCGCGCCCGCCAGGAGACCCTGATCGCGGAAATCGTGGTCACCATTTCCGGCGCCCGTCACGCCAAAAGAAGCCTGAGAAAATGGATGCGTCCGCACGGCGTGCCGACACCGCTTCACATGCTTCCCGGCCGCAGCAGGATTGAGCCGCAGCCTTTGGGCGTCGTCGGTATTATTTCACCGTGGAACTATCCGCTGCAACTTGCGCTGGCGCCGGCAGCTGCGGCGCTCGCCGCCGGGAACCGCGTTATCATCAAGCCGAGCGAATTGACGCCGCGCCTCGCCGAAACATTGCGCAAGGCGATCGCCGACGAATTCGACGAACGTATCTGCGCCGTCGTGACAGGCGGCGTTGAAACCGGCCAGGCCTTCGCCGAAACGCCCTTTGATCACCTTCTCTTCACCGGCTCCACGGCTATCGGCATGCGCGTAGCGCAAGCCGCTGCGAAAAACCTGACGCCGGTCACGCTTGAACTTGGCGGCAAGTCGCCGGCGATCATTGACGAGAGCGCAGACCTGGACGCGGCGGCGCGCTCCATCGCTTACGGCAAGATGCTCAACGCCGGACAAACCTGCGTCGCGCCTGATTATGTGCTGGCGCCGCGGGACAAACTCGACGCCACGGCGGACGCGATCGTCAATGCTGCGCGTAAAATGTTTCCCTCAATCGACACCAGCCATGACTACACCTCAATCATTTCCGACCGGCATTTCGAGCGGCTGAAATCGATGATAGATGACGCCCGTGATCGCGGCGCCAGAATTATCGAGGTTGGCTCTTCAAACGCGCTTTATCCACAACGCAAAATCCCGTTGACGCTGATTGTCGATCCCCCGAATGACGCCGGCGTGCTGAAGGAAGAAATTTTCGGCCCCGTCTTGCCGATCCTGCCCACGGCGTCGACGGAAAACGCCATCGACCACATCAACCAGCATGATCGGCCCCTCGCCCTTTACTGGTATGGCGAGGACAATACGGCGCGCGACAAGGTTCTACAAAAAACCGTGTCCGGCGGCGTCACCGTGAATGACACGCTCTGGCATGTGGCGCAGGAAAATCTGCCCTTTGGCGGCGTCGGCAAAAGCGGCATCGGCGCCTATCATGGCGAGGCGGGGTTCAACACCTTTTCGCATCTGAAGCCGGTCTTCTACCAGAGCCGGTTTTCATCCGGCGCCCTGCTCCATCCGCCCTATACGGAGAAGACAACAAAGATCCTCTCCATTCTCCGCAAGTTTATTTAGGGACACTATGGCGGACCATAAAAACAAGCGCGAAAGCGCGGGCGAATTTGATTATGTGATTGTCGGCGCAGGGTCAGCGGGATGTACGCTCGCGGCGCGCCTGTCGGAGGATGCTTCGGTCAGTGTCTGCGTCCTCGAAGCAGGCGGTCCGGACACAAATCCTTTAATCCACGCCCCAATCGGATTTGCGTTTTTCGGCGACAAGGCGCCGCTCAACTGGCGCTTCGAGACCGTTCCGCAAAAACATCTCAACAATCGCAACGGCCACCAGCCGCGCGGGCGAACGCTTGGCGGATCAAGCTCCATCAACGCCATGATCTATATTCGCGGCAGCCGCGCCGATTATGACCGCTGGGCGGCGCATGGCGCGACGGGCTGGAGTTGGGACGACGTTTTTCCCTATTTCCTGAAAGCCGAAGACAATGGCCGCGGCTCCGACGCCCATCACGCCATTGGCGGGCCGCTGACCGTTTCCGATCTGCGCTACAAAAATCCGCTTTCGGATGTGTTCCTCGAAGCGGCGGGAGAAATTCAACTGCCGTCAAATCGTGATTTTAATGGCGATACCCAGGACGGCATGGGCTATTATCAGGTGACCCAGCGCGACGGACAGCGTTGCTCGGCTGCGCGCGCCTATCTCCATCCGGCCATGGAGCGCCCCAACGTCACTGTCATCACCGACGCTCATACGGAGCGTGTTTTGTTTGACGAAAAACGCGCTAATGGCGTGCAATTCGTCCACATGGGCGCCCCGAAATCTGTCACCGCGAAACGAGAAGTGCTCCTTTCCGCTGGCGCATTTCAATCGCCGCAGATTTTGCAGCTATCGGGCGTCGGACCGGCGGCGCATCTGCGCGCGCATGGGATAGAGGTCATCGCCGACCGCGCGCAGGTCGGCGAAAACCTGCAGGACCATCTCGACTGGGCGGCGCTTTACAAGGCGAAGTCGCCTGACTCTATCGGCATGCATATGGGAATGGCGATGCGCGCCCTGCCCGCTCTCAACGCCTATCGAAAACGCCACGAAGGCCTGTTCACTACGAACATCGCCGAGTGCGGCGGCTTTTTGAAAACAGACCCATCGGAACCCGAAACCGACATTCAACTGCATTTCCTGCCCGCCATAGTGGACGATCACGGCCGCAAGAAACATCTGGGCGGCGGGATCTCCTGTCATGTCTGCGTCTTGCGTCCGAAATCCCGCGGCACAGTGCGTCTCGCCTCCGCCGACCCAATGGCGGCGCCAGCCATCGATCCGAATTTCCTGTCAGATGAAGACGATTTGAAACGCCTGAAAAAAGGCGCCCGCATTGTTGAGCGGATCTTTGACGCGCCGGCGATGAAAGCCATACGCGGCAAACGGCTTTATCTTGATGAACCGGCGGATGACGCCGCACTTGAAGCGGATATCCGCAATCGCTCCGACACGATCTATCACCCGGTCGGGACATGCCGCATGGGGTCGGACACAGACGCCGTCGTCGATCCGCAATGCCGGGTCAATGGCGTTGAAGGGTTGCGCGTTATCGACGCGTCAATCATGCCGTATCTTATTTCAGGCAACACCAATGCCCCGACGATCATGATCGCCGAAAAAGCGGCGGATATGATCAAGCAAAATTAAGAAGACTGCTCTTGCGGCGCCTCAGGCTCAATCATCGCCGGTTTCACTGGCGCCGTATCGGATAATGTTTTCGCCAGCGCCACGCGTTCTTCAGGCGTGCGTTTTTCATCGCCAAGCTTCATAGCCTTGTCGAGCACGAAGCCAAGCCCCCTGCGATTGGCGATCTGGATAGAAATGCCGGGGCGCGCATTGAGTTCAAGCAGCATCGGCCCCTTGTCGCGGTCCAAGACGACATCGACGCCAATATAACCAAGCTCCGTCACCTCGTAACATTTTGCGGCCATGAGCAGAATATCATCCCAATAGGGCGTCTGGACATCTTCGAGCGGATGCGCGGTATCCGGGTGAATGTCGATAAACTGATCGTGCTGCATGGCGCGCATGGTCTTGCCTGTCGCGAGATCGACGCCGCAGCCAACGCCGCCCTTGTGCAGGTTCGCCTTGCCATCTGATTCCGCCGTCGGCAGGCGCAACATGCCGAACACCGGGATGCCCTTCACCACAATGACGCGAATATCCGGCACGCCGCGATAGGAAATCTTGCCGAAGACATCATCGAACTTCACGCGATATTCAATCAGCGCCTTGTCCGGCTGGCCGCCAAGGGAATACATGCCAGACAGCATGTTGTTGATCTGGAACTTCATAGTGTCGAGATCGATGCGCCGCCCCGAGGACAAACGCCAGCCGCCTTTCAGCGGCCCCTCAACCACGATAATGCCTTTGCCTTGCGAGCCCTGCGCCGGCTTGATGACGAAACCATCGGGATGGTTGATGAATTCCGGCAGGCGCTTCATATCGCGCGCGTCCTTGATGACGCCGTAAAGCTCCGGCGTCGCAATGCCGGCGGGCGCGACGATCTGTTTCGTCAGGAACTTGTCATCAACGCGCACGAGAAACTTGCGCGGGTTGAGGGCGTTCACATATTTGACGTTGCGTTCGTTGATGCCGATGACGCCGTTGGCCCGCAATGCCTTGATGGTGTTGTACACGGTCTACCCCGCCAGCGCCTTGAACCGCCAGAGTTCCGACAAACGGAGCCCCGTATAGCGGCCCATCAACACACACAGGCCCATGAGCACGAGCAGCAACTCGGGGAAACGGTACATTAGATATTCAACCTGGCTATTGGTCATGGCGAGATAGGTGATCGCCGCCACCGCGAGTGAACCAATGCCCTGCTTGATCGCTTCACTGGCGGAATTTTCCTCCCAGACGATCGACATCCGCTCAATCGTCATGGTCAAGATCACCATGGGGAACAGCGATATTGAAAGCCCCATCGCCTGATTGGTTTCCGCCATCAAAATAGCGAAACCGGCCATCATCATCACGATGAAGATCAGCACCACCGCCAGTCGCGGGACCAGCAGCAATTGCAATCGTTCCAGATAAAATCTCAGTGCAAGACCGAACGCAATCAACAGCGAGAATAATAGGACCCCATTCAGCAAGGCCGTCTCGCGAAAGGCGATGCCGATCAGCACGGGCATGAAGGTGCCAAGCGTTTTGAAGCCGATGAACTGGCGCATGAAAACCAGCATGGTAATGCCGACCGGAATGGTGATCAGCACCTGATAGACAAGCTGCGTCGTCAATGGCAGGCCGGAAAAGCCAAAGGTCCGCGCCATGGAGCCCAGAGGGCCGGGCGCATTTTCGGCGATGGCCGTCGCGGAAGTTTCAAGGGAGCGCAGGGCGATCTGCGCATCCAGATTATCAACTCCGTCGGCCTGAATCATCGGCGCCGTTCCATACCAGATGGTGAAGAAGCGCGCCGGTTCGCCATCGGGGAAATAGCGGAAATCCTCTCCATCCACATGATATTCAAGCCAGCGATGGGTTTCGACGCGCCGCCGCGCCTCGGCAAGATACACCCCGCCGGCGATACGGGCGGGAACGCCCTGCGAGCGCAAAAGCTGCCGCACCAGTTCCAGCCGGCCGGCATCGCCCGTGCTCTCATCGAGAAGCGCCGAGATTTCATCCGCATACTGCTCGCTGCCTGTGCGCTCGCCAAAGGTTTCGGCGATCGCGAGATCAGCGAAGGAGCGATCATCGGCGGAGCGCTGCCTCAGATTGCCGGACCAGACGATAAAGGCCTGGCGCTTTACCGGATCGGCTTCAAACGGCACAGCCCCCGGTCCCGATTCCCGGAACGACAAGGGCAGCGGCGTCGATTTGGTTTCGCCGAGCGTTTGCGCCGCGTAGCGCAGAACCTTGCGGTTCGCCGGATAGCGATAGGTCCAGACCGCCTTGCGGTTGCGCGTTTGCGGCTCGGCCACGAGCGACAGACCGAAGGAGCCGTTATAGAACTCCTCCTTCGGGAAAGCGCGCTCCACATCCGTCGCCGGCACAAAGGCTTCGATGCGCGCGGGCTCATTGCGGCCGTCAAATTCCAGAAACAGTTCAAAATCCCACAGCGTCGCGCGCACCCCCGGCGTCAGCGGATAATGAAGGACGGTCGCCTTGATGACGAATATGGAAAGACCGGCGGCGATCAGGGCGAGCCCTAAAATCACCGCATGGCGAAGCTTAATCTTCATTCACTGGTTCGCATTCTTGTTCGGCCATAAAAGTGCGGCTCGCATCCACCAGAACCCGATTGGCGAGAAACTCGCGGCCGATCAGAATCTCATATTCAAAGTCGCCTCGGTCCGCCAGATTGATTTCGGCGCGACCCCAGGTTCCCCCGACACAAAGCGGCAAGTGAATAACCGGACGGCGGATAACTCCGCCGGTCTTGGTTTTGATCGCCGCGAACCGGATCACGTTCTGGTCGTAGCGGACGGCCCGTCCGTCTTTGCCAATCAGCCGGAAGCGAACCCAGTTATCGCGTTCGCCGCGTTTATATACCTTGACGTTATAGGCGTGGACCGAACTGGTGTCCGCGCCGGTGTCGAGCTTGCCCTTCATGGAAAGCGCCAGATTGCCAAGCGCTACATTCTCAATGTAACCGAAAGTGACAGGCTCACCGCGAGCTTCGCCTTCGTCATCGGCGAGCGCAGGCGCGGCCTGCGCGGCGACCGCAGCAAGCAAGGCAAAAAAGAAAGGCAGGCGAAGTCTTGTCATCAATCGTCTCCGGCGGCGTTTTCTGGCTGATGAACCGGTCGGATGACCGGCCTTGAGAACCGCTTGGGGATAGCAAAGCCGTATATAAAGTAAACGGCGCCCCCGTGTACAACTGCCGATCAGCGCCTTAATTAACAGAAAGCGGATCGCGCGCCTGCGGTAACCCTTTAGCGGCCAGATTTTTGCTATATTTCAGCCGAGAAGCCCTGAAATAGACGGATGCAAAGCCGTTTGGGCGGCGAAACTCATGAGGTCGAAGCGAAATGTGTGGCATTATTGGCGTTCTTGGCACAGGCGAGGCCGCTCCCCGAATCATGGCGGGCCTGAAACGGCTCGAATATCGGGGCTATGATTCGGCTGGCGTCGCGACGGTTAACAATGGCCGGCTCGACCGCCGCCGGGCGCCGGGCAAGCTCGGCAATCTTGACGCTGTGCTCACTGACAATCCCCTGCCCGGCAGCGCCGGCATCGGCCACACGCGATGGGCCACCCATGGCGTTCCCAACGAAACCAACGCCCACCCCCACGCGACCGAGCGCTGCGCCGTCGTCCATAACGGCATCATCGAAAACTTCGCAGAGCTACGCCGCGAGCTGGAGGAAAAGGGCGTCGTCTTCGAATCGGAAACGGACGCCGAAGTCTGCCCGCAGCTGATCACCTATTATCTCGAAACGGAAAACATGACGCCGGCTGAGGCGTTCAAAAAAGCCATCAGCCGGATGCGTGGCGCCTTTGCCTTCGCGGCGATCTTTTCCGGCGAAGACGATCTCATGATCTGCGGCCGCAAGGGCAGCCCCCTCGCCATTGGCCGCGGCGACGGCGAAATGTTTCTGGGATCGGACGCCTATGCGCTGGCCCCCTTCACCAATCGCGTCACCTATCTTGAAGAAGGCGACTGGGCGGTGATCACCCGCGACACCATAGACGTGTGGGATGAAAGCGGCGCGAAAGTGACGCGGCCCGAAAAAATCTCCGCTGCAAGCCAGGGCCTCGTCGACAAGGACGGCCACCGCCACTTCATGGCGAAAGAAATCCACGAGCAGCCTGAAGTCATCGCCCACACCATCTCGCGCTATGTGGACCCGGTTGCGAAAACGGTTCACCTGCCCAAGGGCTCATTCGATTTCGCCAGGCTTGACCGGTTGACGATTTCCGCCTGCGGCACCGCCTATTACGCCGGTCTCGTTTCCAAATACTGGTTCGAGAAATGGGCGCGCCTGCCAATCGAAATCGATGTCGCTTCCGAATTGCGCTATCGTGACGTGCCATGGACCGCGAATGGCGGCGCACTGTTCATCTCCCAGTCCGGCGAGACAGCCGACACGCTCGCTGCGCTTCGCGAGGCGCGCGCCAATGGCCAGCAAATCGCGACTGTCGTCAACGTGCCTGAAAGTTCCATCGCCCGGGAATCCGACATCATCTTCCCTATGGCGGCGGGACCGGAAATCGGCGTCGCTTCCACCAAGGCTTTCACCTGTCAGCTTGTGTCGCTCGCCTGCATCGCGATCGCAGCGGGACGTGCGCGCGGCGTCTTGTCTGTGCAAGAAGAACAGGATCTCGTGTCCGGTCTTCTTGAATTGCCGCGTCTCGTCACCGAAGCGTTGAAACAAAGCGATCATATTGAAACCATCGCCCGCGACATCGCAAAAGCCACCGGCGTTTTTTATATTGGCCGCGGCGTTTCCTACCCCATGGCGCTCGAAGGCGCACTGAAGCTGAAGGAAATTTCCTACATTCATGCGGAGGGCTATGCGTCCGGCGAACTCAAGCACGGCCCTATCGCCCTTATTGACGAAAACCTTCCAATCGCAGTGATCGCGCCGATGGATGCGCATTTTGAAAAAACTATTTCAAATATGCAGGAAGTCATGGCGCGCGACGGCAAAGCGCTTTTAATTTCCTGTAAGGACGGGATCGCGAAAGCCGGCGCCAAGGCCTGGGCGACGATCGAAACGCCAAAGACGCACCCCATGCTGTCGCCCATCATTTATGCGGTTCCGGTGCAACTCCTCGCCTATTTCACGGCGACGACCAAAGGCACCGATGTGGACCAGCCGCGCAATCTCGCCAAGTCGGTAACGGTTGAGTAATTCGCAATTCTGAGCGAGAGTAATGCTGCAGTTGCGAAGGGCCGACTCAGCGCCATGACAGGACTTCACGCCTCCCTCGAGCGCTTTCGCCAATGGTTCATTGCGGACTGTCTCCCGTACTGGGCCGAGCATGGCGTCGATGCGCCAAGTGGCGGATTTTACGAAGCGATTCATTTCGACGGGACGCCTTCAACAGGCCGCCCGCGCCGGGTCAGAACCCTCTTCCGTCAGGTTCACACCTTTACCCAGGCCGGACTTCTAGGCTGGCTTGATGGGGCTGATCCCATCGCGGCGCGCGGCTTTGACTATCTGCTGACGCATGCCTGCCCTGACGACGGAGCGCGAGGCTGTGTCTTCCATCTTGGCGATGATGGAAGCGTGCTTGATGACCGCCGGGACCTTTACGATCAGGCCTTCTTGCTGCTCGCCTGCGCTTCCCGGATTAAAGCTGGCGACGAAGGTCCGGCCAAAGCGCTCGCCGACAACACCATCGCCTTTCTCGACCGCGAACTGGCGTCCCCCCATGGCGGCTGGCTGGAGAGCGACGCCGGCGATCTGCCGAGACGCCAGAACCCGCATATGCATCTTTTCGAAGCCTTTATGGCGCTGTACCGCGCGACCGGCGATGAGGGGTATCTTGGATACGCGGATCAGATCTACGATCTTTTCTGTTCGGCTTTTTACGGCGCCGCCAACAGCATCGTTCGCGAGAATTTCGCTGAAAACTGGAAGCCTCGCGAGGACGATCCGATAGAGCCCGGTCACATGCTTGAATGGGTCTGGCTCCTGAATGCTTATGAGGCATGCGGAAGGCGTACGCCCCTCGATATGCGCAAGCGGCTTTATGACCATGCGCTGGCGTTCGGCGCCGATCCCGGTTTTCACGGGTTGATCGATAATCTGGCGGCGCCGGTCGTGAATAAGATTCACGGCGCCAAACGGCTCTGGCCTCAGACGGAATATCTGCGCGCGTCTCTCGTTCTGGCGGGAAAAGGATCGACTGACGCCGCTGCGAACGCTGAAAAACTGATCGGCGATCTATTCAATACATATCTCGCCATAGAGCCCAAAGGCCTTTGGATTGACGAATTCGACAGCGACGGGGAGCGACTCGCCCGTGACGTTCCGGCCAGCATCCTTTATCATCTGTTCGAGGCGGTCGCAGAAGCCGACGCCTTTCTGAAAGCAAGAGACGCATCGTGAAAATCCAACCAGTCATCATGTCCGGCGGATCGGGGACGCGGCTCTGGCCGCTATCGCGCAAGGCGCGGCCCAAACAATTTCTCAATCTTGTCTCGGACCGATCGCTTTTTCAGGAAACGGTTTTGCGGCTTCATGATGACGGCGGCAATTTTGCGCCGCCGCTGGTGATTTGCGGACGCGGCCATGCGGAGCTTGTCGCAAATCAACTCGAAGCGATTGGCGTGAAAGCGGCGGACATTATCCTTGAGCCCTTCCCGCGCAATACGGCGGCGGTCGCCGCCGTCGCCGCCGCATGGGTCTGCGAAAACAATGAGGACGCCCTCGCCCTGATCGCCCCCGCCGATCACCATGTGGAAGACGCCGCCGGATTCCGCAGCGTCGCCCTTAACGGCGCCAGCGCCGCCGAAAACGGCTCCATCGTGACCTTTGGCATTAAGCCCACCTACGCCCATACAGGCTATGGTTATATTCAGTCTGCTGAGGAAATTTCCGGCGGCGTTTATCGTGTCGCTTCTTTCCGCGAAAAGCCCGACGCCAAAACCGCTGGCGACTATCTCGCCAAAGGCGGCTATTATTGGAACGCCGGCATTTTTCTCTATCACCCAAAAGCGATGCTCGACGCCTTCGCCGCACACGCGCCCGACATCGCCAAAGGCGCAGAACAAGCGCTCGCCGCGAGCAAGAATGAAAACGGCGCACGGCTTCTCGATGAAACACTATTTTCCGAAACGCCGAGCGATTCCATTGACTATGCGATCATGGAAAAAACCGACAAGGCCGCCGTTGTGGCGCCAGTCGATGTGGGCTGGACCGATATCGGCAGCTGGAGCGAGGCGACCACCGACCCTGAAAGCGCAGGACACATGGCGGTCGACAGCACCAATGTCACCCTGCGGTCCGACGGGCCGGTGATCGGCGCGATAGGCGTCGACAATCTCATCATTGTCGCGACAGGCGACGCCGTGCTGGTCGCACGCAAGGACAAGGCGCAGGAAGTGCGCGCCATCGTTGATGAACTAAAGCGCCGTGGACGAGAGGATTTGCTATGACCCGCCGCATCGTCGTCGCCGGCGGCGCCGGTTATATCGGCAGCCATGTCTGCGTTGAGCTGTTGGAGCGCGGCGACGCGCTTCTCATCATCGACGACTTTTCAAACTCTCACCCCGAGGCCGTGGCGCGCATTCAGGAACTCGCAAAAGGCGACGTTGAACTCCTGAAAGCCGATATGGCCGACGAAACCCAGCGCGACATGATCATCAATGCGGTGAAAGCATTTGGCGCGGACGGCGCCGTGCATCTTGCAGGACTTAAAGCCGTCGGCGAATCCGTTGCCGAGCCTGCACGCTATTACCGCGTCAATCTCGGCTCGGCCCTGACGCTGATCGCCGCGCTGGAAGCCGCGGACGCCAAAACAATTGTGTTTTCTTCTTCCGCCACGGTTTATGGCGAGCACAACCAGAACCCGGTTGATGAGAACGGCGCCAACGGCCCGACCAATCCTTACGGCCGCACCAAGTATTTTATTGAGGAAATGCTGAAAGACATTGCGCACTCCGACCCGGAATGGCGCGTTGTAAATTTGCGGTATTTCAATCCCGTGGGCGCGCATCCTTCTGGCCGGATCGGTGAAGACCCGAACGGCATCCCCAATAATCTCTTCCCGTTCATTTCGCAGGTGGCGGTCGGCAAACGCGAGAAACTTTCCGTTTTCGGCGACGACTACCCGACCCGCGACGGCACTGGCGTACGCGACTATATTCATGTGGCGGATCTGGCGCGCGGTCATGCGGCGGCGCTCGATTATCTCGGAACTCTTTCAAAAGGCGGCGCAACCGACATCAATCTCGGAACCGGCGTCGGCTATTCCGTGCTGGAAGCCGTCGCCGCCTTCAAGCGCGCATCAAATCGCGACATTCCTTACGAGGTCACGCCGCGGCGCGACGGCGACATCGCTGAAATTTACGCCAATCCGAAGCGCGCCGAAACATTACTCGGCTGGCGCGCGGAAAAATCACTCGAAGACATGTGCGCCGATCACTGGCGCTGGCAAAGCCACAACCCGGACGGCTACAAAAGCTAGCCTGATCGAAAATTCGCGGTGGCGTGGCGAAAATAGTGGATTTCGAGAACCGGAGCGGATGGTACATACAAGCTACCTGAGCACCGGAAGCGCAGAAAGCCGCTATTTGCAGCCCGCCACAGTAGAATTTTAAGCCGCGTGCTCGGCGAACTGACCGTAACGGCGGTACCGCACCATATAAGACGGCAGGATGGATTCGACCGTTTGCGCCTCAACGCCAAGATCGCTGAGCGCGCGCGCGCGCTCTCCCACCACATTATCGTGTTTTAACAGCTTCACCTGATCGCGGGTCAGCGGCGGCTCCACAAAGGGCGCCCAGCCAGCGATCTCGCCGCCAAGTCCCATCAGCGACGCCACAGGGAACGGCACGGGCAGAAGAATACGTTTTTGACCCGTTTCCGAGAGCATCAATTCCATCAGCTCACGGAAGGTATAAACGCGCGGCCCCCCGATTTCATAGATTTGTCCCGCCGCTTCCGGACGAACAAGCGCTTCGCAGATCGCATCGGCGACATCGTCCACATAGACCGGCTGGAACTTCGTCTTGCCGCCGCCAATCAGCGGCAGCGCCGGAGAAATCCCCGCCATACTTGCGAACTTGTTGAAGAACTCATCCTCGGTTCCGAAAACAATCGAAGGCCGGATGATCACCGCCGACGGGATCGCCTCCATCACCGCGCGCTCGGCCTCGCCCTTGGTGCGGGCGTAATCACTTTCGCCTTTCGCATCCGCGCCGATCGCCGACATATGAACGAAATTCGTCACGCCGGCCTCTGCGGCGAGCCGGGCCACGGTCGCCGCGCCTGCGGCCTGCACCGTATCGAAACGCTGTGATCCGGACTGATACAAAATCCCGACGAGATTGATGACAGCGTCCGCGTCAGTCAGCGCATCGGCGACAGACGGCGCATGGCGCACATTGCACTGCTTCAGCTGGATCTGGCCGACGGCGCCCATAGGCCGCAAAAACTGCGCGTGATGAGGACGGCGCACAGCGACCCGCACCCGCCAGCCGCGCCGCGCCAGCTCGCGCACCACATTGCGGCCCACAAAGCCCGATCCGCCAAAAACGACCGCCAATTTTCCCGTCACGTCTCTTGTCTCCTCATGGCCTTAGCAGGACCGCGAATGCTCCGTGGGGACTATCCGAATTCCGGCGCGAGGACAATGATCCAGCAGGCCGCAGGCGGCGCAGAAACCGCTTTTGGCATGGGGATTTGCGGGAAAAGCCTGCGGGACCGGGAAACCGGGGGAGCGCCCCGCCTGGAGAGGCAAGAACGAGGCCAGGGATTGCCCCTCGCCGCGTCGAGGGACACCGGCCGGTCATGCCGCTGGCCCGCCGCTGTCACATTCACCGGTCAATTGACATCGCGCCCGTGCGCCCTTAAGCAGCCGCCTCCACCAGCCCAGGTGGCGGAATTGGTAGACGCGCTGGCTTCAGGTGCCAGTGGCCTAACGGTCGTGGAAGTTCGAGTCTTCTCCTGGGCACCAAAATTGAGTTTTCCACCGTCCGGCAAGCTCAAAAACATCAATAAAAACAGCGAATTGATGCAAAACACCGTCCAACGCGGTCCGGCGGGATTTGTTGGTATCCTGCCCATTTGTTGGTACATTTGTTGGTATCGTCGGCCTCGCGCACCTATATTCAGGCCTCGGTACCAACAAATATACCAACAATGCCCCTTACAGACGTTCAAATTCGCCGCCTGAAGCCCGAAAACAAGCCATTTCGTAAGAGCGATGGCGGTGGGCTGTTTGTCGAAGTCAGGCCCAATGGCTCAAAACTCTGGCGCATGGCCTACCGTCATGACGGCAAGCAAAAGCTCCTGTCCTTTGGAGCCTATCCGGCCACCTCCCTCGCGAGCGCCCGCGCAAAGCGGCAAGACGCCAAGACCCTGCTGGCGGACGGGATGGACCCGCTCGCGCATTCAAAAGCTGAGGTGGCGCAGCAACGCGCATTAAGCGAGCACACCTTCGGGAAGATCGCAGATGAATTGCTGGCGAAAGGTGAAAAGGACGGGCTGGCCGCAAGGACAACGGACAAGAAGCGATGGCTTTTAAGCCTTGCGAGAACTGATCTTGAAAACCAACCGATTGAGGCCATCACCGCCGCAGACATCCTTTCCGTTCTCCGCAAGGTGGAAGCCAAGGGAAACTACGAGACGGCGAAACGGATGCGGTCCGCAATTGGCCAAGTGTTTCGCTATGCGGTCGCCACCGCGCGGGCGTCCAATGATCCGACCTCCGGCCTACGCGGCGCCCTCATCACACCAAAAACGGTACACATGGCGGCTATCACTGACGCCGACGGCTTTGCAGCACTTGTAAGAGCGATATGGGGCTACACCTCCGGAACCCCGGAAACGCGCACGGCTCTAAAGTTGATGGCGCTTTTGTATCCCCGGCCCGGCGAGCTGCGTCTTGCCAAATGGGATGAATTCGATCTTGACGCGGCAACCTGGAGCATTCCCAAAGAGCGAATGAAAATGCGGCGTCCGCATACCAAACCACTGCCCACTCAAGCCGTCGAACTACTCACGGAATTGAAGCTACTGAATTCCGATAGCGAATTGGTTTTTCCGTCGCCTTGGGCAAAGGGAAAGCCGATCAGCGAAAACACGATGAATACGGCGCTCCGCAGAATGGGCTTCACCAAAGAGGAATGCACCTCCCACGGCTTTCGGGCGAGCGCTTCCAGCCTATTGAATGAAAGCGGAAAATGGTCGCCAGACGCCATTGAAGCAGAGCTTGCGCATGTTGGCGCCGACGAAATCCGCCGTGCCTACCACCGCGCCGCCTATTGGGAAGAGCGGACGAAAATGGCCCAGTGGTGGGCGGACCGGCTTTTCAAATATAGCTGAAAGCAACGACCGATTTTTGCCAATGAGTTAGAGAGTGAGGGGGAGTCTCAGCAAAATCACTCACACGGAGTGCACCGCCGGCGGTAACAAATCTTACTTTTTCACAATTCAAACTCGTTAAGAATTGGAATGCACGTAAAGATCAAATTTGCTCAGCCTCCGAACGAAACGAACTCCAACCTCTGAGATATGGAACCTTCACAACGAATATAATGACAGCCTTGTGCAGAGCATATCAGTTATCGGCGTTGTAAAAACAAATCATTGTTTTGATCTCAACGCTTTCTAAAAGTTCTACAACTTGCTCGAATATAAGACTCGCATAGCGACCTTTGCTAACTGACATCATTCGGAAAAGACTCTACGCCAGCCAGCCAAGTTCTCCAACGGTAGCGGTCATATTCAAACAAGTCTGCCGGGGCACTGCCTTCATCATCCGATAAATTTGCCAAGGCTGCAAAATACTCTCCAAAATCTCTCCGAAATGCTTCTTGCTCTGCAATGTCAAAAATTAAGGGATGGGGACGCAAATCATCACTCATCATCGTTGATAGCTTTGCAGCGAGGAAAAGCATGAAGGTTTCTGATCGACAATAGGCATTGTGGATAATTCCTGGGCTACCTAGAACTCTCTCGCTGTATTCAGCCCAGTGGCTAAATCTTCCTTTTGAGCTTTCCACCAGACGTTTCGGTAGCTCCGCAAGAATACTGCCAAATTCTGGCAATCCGGCCGAGCGGACCCCAGAAATTGCAGACGCCACATCGTGATAACGTCGGGCATTTTTGTCTTCATCTGGTTCAGGGCTAAGCAGAGTGTATTCCGCTATAGGCCCAATCTTCGCTATATTACCTAAGTTCTTTCGCATACCTGCGATAAAAATATTGATCGCCTCGTTCGTTGCTGAGTAAATTCGCAACTTCGATAAAGCTGGACCAAATATAACTCTCAGAAGCACGAACGAAGCAAGGCCAACTAGAGTTATCCCGGAAAGCATTGCGACACCATAAAACCTCTGCTTTGCAGAACACATAGTTTCGAGACCTGTGCAAAAAGCACCTGTCTGAACATCTATCCCAAATGCTTCAAGTAGGCTGTTTAAGAAGTTAAGTCCCGTAGATTGCGCGATACCGGCGTTTATTCCGGACGCAGCGAATAGAATTGTGAATGTCGCCGCACCCGCAAAGAGAGCGCTACGTAGTTGTATAACGAGCGCTGGTATCGCGGCTTGCTCTCCAACCTTATTTTGTATTTTTGATTTACCGCCCTTATTGTACAGATTCTCAAAAGCTGAAACTATTTCGTCATCGCGGTGCCTGAAATGGGCGCTTCCACGTCCTGAAAGAATTTCTTGAATTCGGCCGTTGCGAATCGGCCGCATGAACAAATGCGACGCATAATACAGGACTCCAAAAGCGAGCGCGAACAATGTCGGCCCACCAATGAAAAACGGAACATTATTCCAGAAAAAACCACCTTCTTGATAATCTCCGCCCGCACAAAAGCCAATCAACAATAATAGTGCACCGATTATCCAAGTAAGATGCGACGGTAGTAATGTCCAAGGCTTTTGGGCCAGCCAAGAACCGGACATCCGAATGACGGGTGCCCCGAAGGTAATTAGGCCTTTTAGGTTTCTGCGATTTCGTTTCGGCATAGATGCAAGAGCATCATGCGCTACTGTGCCCCCGTGACTATGGCCGACGATTGCATACGCGATTCGGCGATCTTCGAGAAAGTCTATCTCATTCTTTAACTGACGCGCTGCCGCACGTCTGGCATATTCAGAGTTTTCACCTTTGCGCGCATAATATCGTTCAAGCGGATTTACGCACGCATGATGTTTATTCGGCCATCGGATTGCTCGAATATATAACCGAGTTTCGTTCGGGCCATCAGTAGCCGAGTCCAATGCACCCAACGCACGCGCCAAACAAGATATTTTGTGGATGATACCGGGAAGACCAATAAACGGGTCACTGTCGGCAATTATCTTCTTAAATTCCAAATTGGCCTTGTCAGCATCTTCGTCCTCAAGAACTCTTCTTATCGCGATAGCATCAAAGACCGGTCTGCTCGGAATATTTTGTATGCGTTTGTAGTAACGAACTTTCTTTCCGTTGGTTAATCCGATATATCGTAGCTCTTCTTCGATACTTGGACTCAAACGGGCACTGATGTCGCAATCAGCATCTGAAGCGCCATCATCTGACCACCAATCCAGCGGAGCGTAATCTTCTTCAGATTCTGGAATATCACAGTCATCAACTGCTAGTCCGAGGACTTCGTCACTTCGTCCAATGGCTTTGCGTCGTTGATACTCCGAGCATCTACCGGCATCACCAGCAAACGTGCCGTGCACCGTCAAAATAACAAAGTGCCTTCCCTCGCCGAATCCCGAGTTTGCCATCCCCATTGCCCCCGCATTCATCGATTTGTTGAAGTTAGCCAACCTCAATAGAAAAGGTAAGTCCAGCCCTTTTCTCGGTTGAGAGTTTTACCCCATGTATTCCATTGATTCAGAATAGACTTTTTGAATTTTGTTTTATTACTTTAAGTCTGTCTAACAAGCTGATCACCGCCCTATCGCCCTCCCTATTTTCGCTTGATCGCACATCGGTGCGGTGCGTGGAAAAGTAATCCGACTCAATAGGATGAAATGGGACGACGCGAGACATATATTCTGGCACCCGCCTTATTAGGGAGCCGATATGGACAGCATCGATTTTTGGAAGCTTTGCGATCAGCTAAGCATCGTTCATGCTGCGCTGCTTGTTGCGGGCTATAATCCATCCGATCACCAATCAGTTGAAAATGTTACATTAAGTGGTCAGCCCCCGGGGTATGATGGCGCTAAACATGCGATTTTGTCAGGATTGAGGAAGGGCGCGATTGAAGGCGAGCTAAAATATGAGGAGCCTTTCAATGGAAATGGCGAGCCCTATTTGTGCATCCATAGCTCATATGTTGATGTGGAAAGCCTAAAGGCGTGGCTCATATCCAAGAATGTAAGAGAGCATTTTTTCTTCTTTCCAGAGGCAAAGGTTAGCGAGTTTCTAGATCGCGATCATCCTCGATACTCCCCGAAGCTCGCTGCTGCTGTCACCGCGTGGCATTGGCTAGACGATGAGGCGAAACTTGAAGGCAAAACACCAAAACAGGCTGTTCAAAAGTGGCTGCGGAAGCACGCGGCCGAATACGGCATTTGTGACGATGATGGGAAGCCAAACGAATCGGTGGTCGATAGCATCTCTCAAATCGTGAATTGGAGAACGAAGGGTGGGGCGCCACGGACGCCGACGAAACAGGATTTGGAGGAAAAACCAATCAGCGCGCGAACTCAAATGTCTGTCACGCGGCAAACGGCTCCAAAAACAAATGGAACATCCTATGAATTGGACGATGATATACCATTTTAAGCCGCTGAAAGTTATAGGGTTTTTCTGCTTTCCGGTAGTGATGTAGGGCACATTCCTGTTTTTCCTGCCCCATAAAACGGGATTTTACCTCACACATTTTTTGCTTCTTGCAGCCTATTATCGGCTCCACTTTTTCTAATGTTCGTATGCGACGCAACCAAACGGAGTCGCATAATGTCGAACGAAATCACCCTTCCCCAAACCGGCTTTGTCCGTCTTAAACAAATCCTCGCGCCGCAAGGGCCCATTCCGGTCTCCAAGTCCACCTGGTGGGCTGGCGTTAAAGACGGCCGCTTTCCCAAGCCCATGAAGCTCGGCGACCGCGTCACTGTCTGGCGCGCGGAAGATATTCAGGCGCTCATTGCCAATGGCGTGACCAACGATGGTGCGTCTGACTGTGAAGCGTAAGCCCAATTGGCGCGGGATTAGAAAGCACCGGCCCTACAGGGTCGATGAGGCCGCGCGTACGCTTGGTGTGTGTAAGGCGACCGTGCGCCGCTGGATCAAGCAGGGCTTGCCCACAATCGACAACCAAAAGCCCATGATGGTCCTGGGGCGAAATTTGATCGAATTTCACGAGAAGAGAAAGCGGGCGAAGGCGCCGTGTGGCTTGGGCGAGTTCTTTTGTTTTCGTTGCCGCCAGCCGAAACCCGCCGCCTTCGGAGAAGCTGAAATCGTCTCCGCGACGGCGAAAACCGTTAATCTGCGGGCTTTGTGCGCCACCTGCTCAACGATCATGCACAAGCGCGTATCGCTTCGCAAACTCGCGTCCTTGGCGGCGATTTTGACCATCCAAAACAGCAAGCAGACGAACACCTTAATCAATATGGCGCACCTCTCCCTGATTGTTCACTCGCAAGGACGGTAAAACACATGGCAAAGCACAACCCGAAAAATGAACGAATTAAGCACAAGTATCTTGCTTATCTGGAAGAGGCGAAACGCATGGCGCCCGCGTCTGCAGAGGCCGCCGCCGCAGCAATCGCTCTTTTCGAAGACTCCACCGGCTTCAAGGATTTTGCGGCTTTCCATATCGAACAGGCCCGCCGGTTCAAGCGGCTCCTGAATGATGCTGCCAACCCGAAAACCGGCAAGCCTCTGGCCAAGTCAACGATTCATTCCCGCTTGATGACGGTAAAAGCGTTCTTTCACTGGCTCGCTGGCCAGCCCGGCTATAAATCAAGGATCACTTATGCCGACTGCGAGTATTTTAATCCGTCTGCAAATGACAGCCGTATCGCCACCGCAAAGCGGCCCAAGAGAACGCCCACTCCTGAGCAAATCAAGCATGTGCTGAGCGTTCTCTCGCACTCCACCCCAATAGAGAAACGGGATCGCGCGCTGATCGCCTTCGCCTATCTCAGCGGCGCCCGTGACGACGCTATCGCCTCTTTGAATTTGGGCCATGTAGATTTTGAAAAGAGGTCCATCTTTCAGGATGCGCGCATGGTCCGGACGAAAAACCGTAAGACTTTCACATCTGACTTCTTCCCGGTTGGGGAAGAAATCGAATCAATCGTTGGCGATTGGTTGTCTTTTCTGGCTGACGAAATGCGTTTCGGGCCCGACGATCCGCTTTTTCCATCAACGCTGGTGCAACGGAATGACGACGGTTTGTTCGCCCCCACCGGCCTCTCACGCCAGCACTGGCGCAATGCGGACGCAATCCGGCGCATTTTCCGCCAGTCCTTTGGGGCGGCTGGGCTCCCGTATTTCCACCCCCACTCATTTCGCCGGACCCTGGCGCTTCTTGGTCAAAAACTCTGCAAGACCCCCGAAGCGCTGAAAGCCTGGAGCCAGAACCTGGGCCACGACGCCGTGCTGACAACATTCACGAGCTATGGGGAAATCTCGCCTGAGCGCCAGTCGGAAATCATGCAGACCTTCTCAGAAGGCGGCCCCGCCTCAGCGAGCGAATCACCGCCGCCCGAAGCTATTGAATGGATGAAACGGCAGCTCAAGGGTAATCGCTGATCCGATTGCGAAAACCGCCGGACCCCAATAGCATTTGCCCAAACGGAAAATATAGTGTTCGGCAAATGAACTTATTCAATAGAAAAACGCTCAAGCGACATCTTACAATTCAACCATTGCCAGAACCTCAGCATGCGCTTCTGAAAGAATGGTCGGACCTGATAACTTCCAACCGAATTTTCTCTCAAAAAGAAACAGCACTACATGGGCAATTCGCAACCAAGATAGTCGAAGGCGTTTTAGGCTACGTTGGCTCAGCTGTCTCAGCAGATTATACGGTTTCTACGGAACAAACGATCCTTAAGGGTAGCGTTGATTTGGCGCTCGGTCGTTTTGGCGGACAAACACCTGAAATCCTCGCGCCGTTCGAGTTGAAAGGGGCAGACACGCGCGACCTTGATGCAATCATGCCTGGCCGGAACAAAAGCCCGGTTCAACAGGCATGGGAATACGCCATGAACGCCCCCGGCGTTAAGTGGGTTCTTGTTTCTAACTATATAGAGCTTCGCTTATACGGGTTCGGAGAAGGAACAGTCGCGTACGAAACTTTTCGTCTGGACCGCCTCACTGAGCCTGAAGAGTACGCAAGGTTTATGCTCCTTCTCGGAGCTGAAAATCTCTTGTCGGGACGCACTCTCGAACTGCTTAAGGAAAGTCGTCGCGAAGACAAAGACATTACAGATAAACTCTATAAAGACTACAAGAGTTTACGCCTAAAACTTCTAAGCGCCGTGCAGAAAGCGAATGAAGACATTTCCCCCCTAGACGCTATCGCGCTTGCACAGAAAATTCTTGATCGTGTCTTGTTCATCGCGTTTGCTGAGGACACGAGCTTGCTACCCAGGAACACTCTTGCAACCGCCTTCACGGCCCGCGATCCATACAACCCCCGACCTGTTTGGGAAAATTTCAAGGGGTTATTCCGTGCAATTGATTTGGGCAGTAACGAGCTAAGTATTCAACAATACAATGGTGGTCTTTTCCGTCAGGATAATGCAATTGACTCCCTAGAACTGCCGGACAGCATATGTGAGGGGTTCAAGACGCTAGGCGAATACGATTTCGCGTCTGAAGTGACTGTTACTGTGCTGGGGCACATCTTCGAGCAGTCTATCGCCGATGTGGAACGACTGCAGGCAATTGCGCGAGGAGAAGAGGAAGAACCTGAAAAGACTACCGGCACAACTGGTCGAAGAAAACGCGATGGTGTTGTCTATACGCCTGACTACATCGCACGCTTCATTGTCTCGGAAACCTTGGGCACACACCTAAACGAAATCTTCACCGACATTCTGCGCGATCACACAAAAAAGAACGCAGATCTCACCGACTATTCATCCATTCCGTGGCGCAGAAGATCAGCTGAGCTGGAGGCTTGGCAGGCCTATCGCGACCGGATTAAGACACTACGCATCGTCGATCCCGCTTGTGGTTCCGGTGTTTTTCTTGTCATGGCATTCGACTTCATGAAATCGGAACTCACTCGCGTGAATGATAAAATCGCCGAGTTGGAGGGCAAAGAGCTGCACGCTGACCAATTCCTAGATACCGATAGCGACATTCTCGCGAACAACTTATTTGGCGTAGATGTAAATGACGAGAGCGTAGAAATCGCCAAACTGTCTCTATGGATTAAGACCGCTCGGCTGGGGAAGGTATTAGATAGCCTGTCCGGCAGCATCCGCGTAGGTGACAGCCTGATCGAAGATAGCAACTTCGCCTATCTCGATCATGCTTTTACTTGGGAAACAGCGTTCTCAAGTATCTTTGCCGAAGGTGGTTTTGATGTAGTTTTGGGTAACCCACCCTACGTTCGGATGGAGCTGTTAAAAGCGTTGAAGCCTTATTTGGAAACGCGCTATGAAGTTGTGTCTGATCGTGCGGATCTATACTGCTATTTTTTCGAGCGAGGTTTGCGTCTGCTAAAACCTGGTGGTCGCATGGGTTTCATCTCCTCAAGTTCCTTTTTTAAGACCGGATCGGGTAGACCACTACGCGAATTTCTACTTCGCGAGGCGACCATCGAATCCGTCGTTGATTTTGGCGATCTGCAGATTTTCGAAGGTGTCAATACAACCCCGGCAATTCTGACAATGAAACACGGTTCTGCTAGCGTTGACCACAAATTACGATTTTGGAAAATCGACAATTTGCCTGAAAGCAACTTTCAGGCCGCATGGGAGAATGCAGCGCAAGCTTACCCGCAAGCCGCGCTTGGAGCCGGCTCATGGGAGTTGGAAAATTCTGCCTTGCGTGCATTACGCGAGAGGATCAAATCTGGACGCGAGTCTCTAAGAGAGGTGTATGGATCACCACTATATGGAGTGAAAACGGGCCTGAATCCAGCGTTTATTATCAGTACCGAGACAAAAGAAAGGCTATGCGCTGAAGACCCGCGGTCTGTCGAGGTGCTAAAACCGTTACTAAAAGGTGGTGATTTGGCGCGCTGGCGAATAGAGCCTGAGGGCTGGTGGATTATTTACACACCAAAAAAGAAAATAAATATCAGCCAGTATCCTGCTATCAGAGATTGGCTGCTGCCATTCAAATCACAGTTGGAACAGCGTGCGACAAAACAAGAATGGTTCGAGTTGCAACAAGATCAATTTAGGTATCTTGAGGGTTTTGCAGCAAAGGGAATCTGTTTCCCAGACATGTCACAAGGTCCTAAGTTTTCTATGTCGCCAGAAGGCTACTGTTTCGAAACGACTACCTTCAAAATCAACGGCGACTTTACCCTACTTGCCTACCTCAATAGTAAGGTGGTTTGGTTCTGTTTAAGAGGTGAAGCTAATGCTCTTAGGGGTGGGGAGTGGCGCCTTCGATTGAAGCGACAATATATAGAGCCATTACCAATCCCCAAGTTCGACACGCAGACTAGAGACAGTTTGGCTGCTTTGGCTGAGCAGGCACAAAATCTTGCAGAACAACAATATAAGCTGCAAATCTCTATATCTCGGCGGATCTACGACCTTTGCCCGTCACATCTGGAAGCAAAGCTAACGACGAAACTTAAAGAATGGTGGACGCTGCCTGATTTCGCCTCGTTCCGCAAAGAAGTGAAGAAAGCATTCAAGAGCGATATTCCGCTCTCAGAGCGTTCCGCTTGGGAAGATTGGATCACCCGAGAGAGGGCAAAGATATTCCAACTTGGTAGCGAGATCACCCAAATCGAAGCTAACATTGACAAAATCGTATATGGCTTGTTTGAATTGACTGAAGATGAAGTGGCGCTGCTCGAAGCGAGCATCTGAGCCTTACGTCTAATTTTGTTGGTATTTTTGTTGGTATCGTCAATTTGAAAACAATAGAAACCCCTATACTATCAATGCCTTAGATGAAATTTTCGACGCCTCTCCTGGCACCACATACTTTCGGATAGCGCGGAAAATAGTGTCTGCCGGCGGCGACGGGCCCTGCCGGCCACCAGTTGATGTCGCTCATATTTGACCAGTGGCTTCCCATCTAACACTATAATCCAGTGAAGTGAGGAGCTTCGGGCAAAGGGCCGCCAGCGCCCGGTTTTGGCAGGGATATGGAGCAGTCAACACCGCCCGAAATCAGCCCCGAGCACGCCTTTGTCACGACAGACCTGTCAAAGGTCTATGGCGAAGGAGCGGCGGCGGTTCACGCCTTGCGCGGCGTCGATCTGGAAATTCCGGCTGGCGAACTCGTCGTCCTGTTGGGGCCGTCTGGAAGCGGAAAGTCCACTCTTTTAAATATTCTTGGCGGAATCGACCGCGCCTCGAGCGGTCGCGCTTTTTTCAAAGGAGATGAACTGACGGCGATGAATGACCGCCAGCTGACCGCCTATCGCCGGCGCCATGTGGGCTTTGTTTTTCAGTTCTATAATCTGATGCCGAGTTTGACCGCACTCGAAAATGTGGATCTGGTCGCGGAAATCGCGATTGCGCCGATGTCGTCTATGGAGGCCCTTGATATGGTCGGCCTGAAAAATCGCGCCACCCATTTTCCTTCCGAGCTTTCCGGCGGTGAGCAACAGCGCGTCGCCATCGCCCGCGCAATCGCCAAAAACCCGACCGTGCTTTTTTGCGATGAACCTACAGGCGCCCTCGACAGCACGACCGGCGTCGGCGTTTTGAAGGCGCTACAAGACCTCAACACAAGGCTCGGCACAACGACGCTGATTATCACCCATGCGGCGGCGACCGCAGCCATGGCCGATCGCGTCATCCATTTCGCCGACGGACAGATTCGGGAAGTGGTCAAAAACGACTACAAAGCCTCGCCCGATGACATCAGCTGGTGACGCTTATGCTTTCCCTTACCAGCATTCTTGACCGCAAACTGCTCCGCGATCTCTGGCGCATCAAGGGACAGGCGGCGGCGATTATTTTCGTCATCGCCGCCGGAATATCATTGTTCGTGATGTCCCACGGCATGATGATTTCGCTCGACGAGACCATGCGCGCTTACTACGAGCGCTATCGCTTCGCCGATATGTATGCGCCGGCGAAACGCGCGCCCGATTACCTTTTATCGGAGCTGCGGGCGCTGCATGGCGTCAACGATGTGGAAGGACGCATCAATGGCGGGGGGCTTGTAACCCTGCCTGGCGTTTCGGCGCCGATCAGCGCCCGTGTCTTGTCCTACGATCCCGAGTCGGCGGCGCCAATCAACGGTGTTCATTTGTCGTCAGGGCGCATGATTTCACCGACGCATTCAAATGAAATCCTGTTGCTTAAATCCTTCGCCGACGCCCATGGCCTTGAGCCTGGGGACACGCTGCCCATCACCATGAACGGCGTGCAGCATGAATTCGTTATCGCAGGGCTCGCCCTGTCTCCGGAATTTATCTACGCCCTGCCCCCCGGAGATTTTGTTGTCGATGCGTCCCGTTTCGCCGCGCTCTGGGCGAACGAAGACGTGATGGAGGCGGCCTATGATCTGGACGGCGCCTTCAATGAAGCGGTTCTGACTTTCTCGCCGGGCGCGAATGAACAGGCGTTGATTGACGCGCTCGACCGGATACTCGCGCCATATGGCGCAACCGGCGCTTATTCGCGCGCAGATCAACTCTCGAACAAGTTTTTGGTCGAGGAACTGGCGCAGTTGAAAACCATGGGCCGCGTCATGCCGCCGATCTTTCTCGCCGTTTCTATTTTTCTGTTGAACATCGTCATCACGCGCCTTGTTCAGACGGAGCGCGAACAGATCGGTCTGATCAAGGCTTTTGGATATTCCAATATAGATATCGCTATTCACTATCTCAAATTCGTGCTGGCGATTGCGCTTGGCGGCGCGCTGGTCGGATGGGGCGGCGGCATCTGGCTCGGAAGGATGATCGGAGCGATCTATCAGATCTATTTCCATTTTCCTTTTCTGGTTTTTATCGCCGATTTTTCAACGCTCGGTATTGCACTCACCATTAGCGCGCTCGCCGCCGCCGCGGGCGCCTTTTTCGCAGTCCGCTCCGCCATCATCCTGACGCCGGCTGTCGCGATGCGCCCGCCCGCGCCGCCGAAATACGCCAGCGGCAACGGATTTCAAAAAGCGGTCAGCCGGTTTCTCGATCAGCCGAGCCGAATGATCCTGCGCCGTCTCGCCAGAAATCCTTCACGCGCGCTCCTCACCGCATTCGGGATCGGCGCCGCTATGGGGCTTTCGGTGATGATGCGCTTCAATATGAACGCGACCGACTACATGCTCGATGTCAGCTTCAACGTGATCGATCGCAGCGATGTGCTCGTCACTTTTGTCGAGCCCATGTCGGACAAGACCATCCTCGAACTCGCCAGCGTTGAGGGTGTGAGCCTGGTGGAGCCGTTCCGGTCAACGCCTGTCATGTTCAAGAATGAGCGCATTGATTTTCTTGGCGCCATTACAGGCTTGCCGGATAATCCTGTGCTCAATCGCGCTGTCGACTCGAACCTGAACGATGTCGATATTTCAGGTGACGGCATTGTTCTCTCCGAACAGCTGGCGAAAATTTTGAATGTTTCGGTCGGCGACACATTGACTGTCGAAGTCCGCGAAGGGCGCCGCCCGACGCTTGGCATTCCGGTCATCGGCCTTGTGGAAGCGCTTATCGGCACGCCTGCCTATATGGACATGGCGGCGCTTAACCGGCGCCTAAAAGAGCCGAACCGTGTTTCCGGCGCCTATCTGAAAATTGACCCGCGCATGCGGGTCCATGTTTACGATCACATCAAGGCGATCCCGATGGTCGCCGGCGTCAGCCTGAGACGAGAGGCCTATGAAAATTTCGCCAAAATGATCGACGAAGGGCCCGGCGTCTTTCGCTATATCATGTCGGTATTTTCGATCGTGATTGCGGCCGGCGTTGTTTATAACGGCGCGCGCATCGCCTATATTGAACGCCAGCGCGATCTCGCGAGCTTACGCGTGCTTGGCTTCACCAAGATCGAAACCGGCTATGTCCTCCTGGGAGAGCTTGCGGCGCTCGCCATCATCGCCCTGCCCATCGGGTCGGCGCTGGGCTATCTGATCTGGTCATATATGGCGACCGCCATGTCAACGGAACTTTACCAAATTCCTGTCATCTATAGAGAAGACGGGCTTGGCTATGCGGCGATTATTATTCTCCTGGCGACTGCTGTCGCCGGGGCGTTTGTACAGAGCGATGTGTCTAAACTCGATATGGCGAACGCGCTCAAAACCCGGGACTGAGTCAGATGAACGGATTGAAATCACGCAGCACCGTTATCGCCGCCGCCATCGCAATTGTCGGCCTCTTCATGCTTTACGCATTCTGGCCGCGCGCCATGGCGGTTGATCTTGGCGCGGCTATGCGCATGCCGATGATGGTGACCATCGATGAGGAAGCCAAAACGCGTGTGCGCGACGCCTATATCGTCTCGGCGCCTGTCGCCGGCAGGCTGTTGCGCGTTGATGTGGAGCCCGGCGATGAAGTGATAGAAGGTGAAACCGTGATCGCGCGCCTGACGCCGGCGAGCCCCGGCGTGCTTGACGTGCGCACCGAGGAACAGGCGCGCGCCGCCGTCGAAGCCGCAGAGGCGGCGCTGACGCTCGCTAAAGCGGAGGTGCGCCGCGCCGCCGCCGATGCCGATTATGCGCGCGCCGAATTGAACCGCACCCGGACGCTCAGAGAGACGGATACCGTTTCCGAAGCCGCCCTTGACCGCGCCGAGCGCGCCTCCCGGTCCGCCAATGCGGCGCTCGACACCGCCCGCGCCGCCGTTTCCTTGCGCGAAGCCGATCTCGACAACGCCCGCGCCATGTTGATGACGCCGGTGGAAGCGGACGCGAAAGCGGCGGGCACAAACCCGCATCCGCAAATATCGATCCCGCTGCGCGCGCCCATCTCCGGCCGCATCCTGCGCGTTATTCAGGAAAGCGAAACCGTGCTCCCCGCAGGCGCCCCTATTCTTGAAATCGGCGACCCGCTCGGGGATCTGGAAATCGTGGCTGAACTCCTCTCAACGGATGCGGTGAAAGTCTCGCCCGGCGACAGAGTCATCATTGATAAATGGGGCGGCGACGACCCGCTGGAAGCGCGCGTTGAAAAAATCGAGCCTTGGGGTTTTACAAAATATTCCGCGCTTGGCGTTGAGGAACAGCGCGTCAATGCGGTTATCCAGTTTTCAGGCCCGGGGGAAACACGCGCGCGGCTTGGCCATGGCTTTCGCGTCGAAGCGCGCATTGTTATCTGGGAATCAGATCAGGCATTGGCGATTCCCTCAAGCGCCGTCTTTCGGCAAGGCGATCAATGGGCTGTGTTCGCGGTCGATAATGGGCGCGCACGCATGCACACTATTGAGACCGGCCATAATAACGGCATCATGACCGAAGTTCAGAACGGCCTTGAAGACGGGGATTCAATTATATTGTATCCGGGCAATCGCGTTCGGGACGGCGCGCGCGTCAAGCAGCGTGAACTCGAATAACGCGCAGTCTCACCAATGTTCTAGCTTGCCAAGAAAATACTCGTGCAAGTCGCGTTCGTTTTCATTGGTGAGATCCTTGTCATAAACGCCGATCAGTTTCGCCGTCGTTTCCGCAGACAGTTTTTTCCGCAAAACGCCTAGGGCCGCCGGCGGGGCCGCCACCACAAGCTGGTCGAACCGACCTTTCTTTTCCGCCTCCGCCAAGTCTCGCGCGCAATCAGCAAGAAACTCTTCAGCAGCCTTGTCATGCTCGGATGCGCCCGTCACCGCAAAAGGTGCGCCGGTGCCGATGGTGCGCCCGCGAGTCGGACGATCCCGCCCAAGATCGCGCGAGGGTTTGCGCGCGTCATCATCTGCGGCCTCTTCCAGCTTCGACCAGGTCCCGTGGGGACCTGAACTTTCAAAAATACGGGACTTTGCGCTGTCGACAATCAGGAACCAGGTCGTTCGTCTTGGCAGCTTCATGAAGCCTCCTTGCGCTGGGCCGTAGTCGCCGGCGAAGCGCATCATCAAAAATAGACAGCACCAATATAGGCGCGGTATGGTTTACAACAAGACTGTCCGTAGTGCGACGTTTACGCATGGCGAAGGAATTGTCCGCTGAAACCGCTCCGCCCCTGGCATACCCTGAACGTTCATGACGCCTTCGCGGAACTCAATGCGAAAAGCGAAGGCCTGTCAGAAGCGGAGGCAAGCCGCCGGCTTGAGGCTGATGGCCCGAATAAACTGCCCGAAACCGGCCGCCCGTCGCGACTGCTTATCATTATCCGCCAGTTCAATAATCCGCTGACCTTTATTCTGTTCGCCGCTGCTGCGGCGGCTTTCATTCTGGGAGAGAATGCTGACGGCGTTTTCATATGCGCCGTTGTCGCCATCAATGTCTTCATCGGCGCCTTGCAGGAATGGCGCGCCGAAGCAAGCGCGGCGTCGTTGAAGAAGACACTGCGGATTAAGCCTACGGTCATTCGCGACGGTGTGCGGCGCGTCATCGACATTGAAGAAATTGTCTCCGGCGACATTGTCTGTCTCGAGTCGGGCGCTGTCGCGCCGGCGGATCTGCGTCTTGTCTCCGCGCAGGATCTGCGGATGGATGAGTCTCTTCTCACCGGCGAGTCGAAGCCCGCCTCAAAACAAAGCGACACAACGCTTGAGGAAGCAACAACGCTCGGCGACCGACGCAACATGGCGCTGGCCGGCACGATGGTCGTCGCGGGCCGCGGCGTGGGGCTGGTCTGCGCCGTGGGCGAAGCGACCGAGATCGGCGCCATTGCAAAAATGCTGGGCGCGCGCGGCGCAAGACCGCCGCTTCTCATCCGCATGGAAGCGTTCTCCGCGCGGATTGGCCTATTCATCGTCGGTCTCACCGCGTTGCTGGGCCTTGCGTTTTTTCTTCAGGGCGCCGCTTTTTCAGACGTCTTGCTTCTCTCTGTCGCGCTCGCCGTCTCTGCGATACCGGAGGGGTTGCCCGCCGCCATAACCGTCACGCTCGCCATTGCATCCTCGCGCATGGGCAAGCGCAATGTCATCGTAAGGCGGCTGCCCGCCGTGGAAGCGCTGGGCTCTTGTACGCTGATCGCGACCGACAAGACGGGAACACTCACGGTCAATCGCCTGACCGCCAAGAAAATCATCCTGCCCGATGGCGCAGAATTCGACATCACCGGCGAAGGCCTGGAGCTTTCCGGCGAGTTGCAGCCTGCAGGCGGAGTGGAATGTGATGACCTCACAAAAGACCGCGTGTTTCTACTTTCGCGCGCGGCCGCCCTCACCAATGAGGCCGCCATTCACGAGACCGATGGCGTTGTCGAAGCCCAGGGGGATTCCGTTGACATCGCCTTTCTGGTGCTCGCGGAGAAACTCGGCGCACGAAAAAAAGACCTGCAGAGCACGTTCCGCCGTCACTCGGCCCTGCCCTATGAACCCCAGCATGGATATTCCGCCTCCCTCGACATCGAAACCGAGAATGGCTTCATCTCCGCCAAGGGCGCGCCGGAAATCGTCCTCAACATGTGCGCTCATTTTGACAGGAAAACCGCAGAGGATGCGCTGCACCGTCTCGCAAGCGCCGGTTATCGCGTTATCGCCGTAGCGCAAGGATCGGCGCCTTCTGACGGAGGGGCGCTTGAAGCGCAACATCTTGGCGATCTCGATTTTCTGGGCTTTGTCGGCCTCATCGATCCGCTCCGCCGGGAAGCGCCAGAAGCCGTCGCCTGCGCCCGCGCAGCCGGCATCGACGTGCGCATGGTGACGGGCGACCATCCGGAAACGGCGCTCGCCATCGCCCGCCAGCTCGACCCGTCCTGGGCGCCGGAAACCGTGCTGACCGGCGCAGAACTGTCGAGCCTCACAGGCGATGCCTTGCGGGACAGGATTAACGGCGCTGCGATTTTCGCACGCGTTGAACCGGCGCAAAAAAACCTGATCGTGCGCGAGCTTCAAGCGCAAGGTCACTTCGTCGCCGTCACGGGCGACGGCGTAAACGACGCCCCGGCGCTGAAAGCCGCCAATGTCGGCGTCGCCATGGGCGCTGGCGGCACCGATGTGGCGCGCGCCGCCGCCGATCTCATTATCACCGACGACAATTTCGCCTCGATCGTCGCAGGCGTTGAAGAAGGCCGCGCCGCCTATGACAATATCCGTAAAATTGTCTGGCTGTTGCTCGCCACCGCCGTCACGGAAGTCCTGATCTTTATACTCGCGCTCACCTTCTCCATGCCGATTCCCCTGACGGCGGTGCAAATTCTCTGGATGAATCTCGTCACAGAGGGCGTTCAGGATGTCGCGCTCGCCTTTGAAGGCAAGGAGCCCGATCTGATGAAACGCAAGCCGCGAAGACCGAAAGAACCGATTTTTGACCGGCAAATGATTGAGCAATGCCTTGTCATCGGCCTTTATGTCAGCATCATTTCCTTCGGCCTTTACTATTACCTCTATGAGATTCTCGGATTCGATATCGAAACGGCCCGAAATATCACGTTGTTGTTTCTCGTTTCGTTTCACAACTTTCACGCCTTCAATTGCAGGTCCGAAACACGGTCCGCCTTCCGCGTGCCGCTTCGCGCCAACCCCATCCTGATTTTCGGCGTCGCCGGGGCGCAGCTGTTGCATATTCTCGCCATGTACACGCCGGTGATCAGCGATGTGTTGGAGATCGAACCCGTCGCTCTGTGGGAATGGGCTGTCGTGTTTGCGCTCGGCGGAACGGTTGTGGTGGTTGGCGAGCTCTATAAGTTTTTCATCGCGCGACCGCGGGCGCAGCGCCATTTCGCCGGGCCTATGAAAGCACCCGCCCATGCATGATGACGGCAAGACAGAGATGGAAACCGGCGAGCTCGAAACTGCGCCAGAGCCACGGCGCATATCGCGGCTCATCGCTGTTCTTGTCGGCGTATCGGCGCTCGCAGGGCTGGTTCTTTTCATTGCCAATAGCGGCGACATCACAGCCTTTGCAAGACAGGCCGCGAACGCCAGCGCGGGCCCATTGGCGGGCGCCGTCGCCATACAAGCGCTCCCTTATATTTTCGCCGCCTATGTGTGGTTTCTCTTTTTGAAGCGCATGGGAGACGCGCCCAGATTGCGCTCGCTTATTCCCCTGTCATTCGCCAAATTGTTCGCCGACCAGGCGCTGCCTTCTGGCGGTTTGTCAGGGGCGGCGTTTTTCCTCTTTGCGCTCACGAAACGGGGCGTGCCGGACAAGACCGCGTTCCGCACTTTTGTTTTCGCAACTTCCGCCTATTTCCTGGCGTTTCTGATCACCGCCATCATCAGCCTGATCGCGCTTTCCACGGCGGAAAAGGCGCCGCCCGCGCTCTCGGCCAGCGTATCGGCTTTCGCCGGCGTCTTCCTGCTGCTCACCCTCATCGCCGGCCTTATCATTCTTTATAAACCCGAAAGGGCGCCGTCTTTCGTGCGCAACCATCGGCTCACGGCGAAAGCGGCGGAGTTCCTCGGCGCAGCCATCCACGACATTCGCACTATGCCTGCGCTTTTCGCAAAGATGACCCTCATCCTTATCGCCGTGCGGGCGGTTGACGGCTTGACCCTGATGCTGATCTCACACGCGATTGGCGCGCCCATTGCTTTTTCAACCGGTTTCATTGCGGTCGCCACCGCCTCTATCGCCGCCACGATCGGGCCTGTTCCCATGGGGCTGGGGACTTTTGAAGCCGGAATGATTGCAAGCCTGAGCGTCTTCGGCGCTTCCATGGAGGACGCCCTCACCATCACCCTGATTTATCGTGGATTGACGCTGTGGCTGCCGCTGCTGCCGGGATTCCTGATCATACAACGGGAATTTCTCCACCGGCCAAGCGCTCCACCGGCGAGGAAAGCTGATCCTGATCAATCCTGAAACGCGGCGTTGTGTTTAAAATACAGAGCAGAACGAAAGAAGGGAGTTTTCCCTTGTTCAAGGATCGCCGACAGGCTGGGAAATTACTCGCGGACAAGCTTGCGCTTTATGCGACGGCTAATCCTGTTGTCTACGCCCTGCCGCGCGGCGGCCTGCCTGTCGCGGAAGAAGTTGCGCGCCGCCTGAAAGCGCCGCTTGACCTTATTCTCGTCCGCAAACTCGGCGCGCCCGGACATGAGGAACTCGCCATGGGCGCCATCGTCGACGGCGGGGCGCCAACGACGATCCTTCATCAGGATATCGTTTCCGAACTGGCCGTTCCGGATCGCTATATTGAGGAAACCAAAACCGCCGCGCTGCGCGAAATCGAACGCCGCCGACAGCTTTATATGAAAGACAGTCCAGCAATTTCACCCGAGGGGCGAACGGCGATTATCGTCGATGACGGTCTCGCCACAGGCGCCACGATGGAGGCTGCCGTCGCCGCCATGCGCAAGGCGAAGGCCGGCCGCATCATTGTCGCCATTCCTGTTGCGCCGGAGGACGCCGTGCGAAATCTCCTGAAAACCGCTGATGACGTCGCCGTCCTCACAACGCCCTATCCCTTTTTATCCGTGGGTTCGTGATATGAATCCTTTCCTCAACTCACCGATCAGGATGTCATCGATACGCTTGAACGATGTCATTCGATGTCCATAGAGAGGCAGGATACTCCATGACCGATTATATTGCATGGTTCTCAGATATTTCGAGAGATGATGTCGCGCGCGTCGGCGGCAAGAACGCATCCCTCGGCGAACTCGTCAGCAACCTTTTCGAGGCGGGCGTTCGGGTTCCCGGCGGTTTCGCCGTCACAGCCGCGGCCTATAAAAAATTTCTTGAAGCAAACGGGCTTGACGAAAAGCTTGCGCGCGAACTGGCGCGATATGAAAAAGACTCGGGCGCGCTCGCCGATGTGGGACGAGCGGTGCGCGCACTCATTCTGGAAGGAGAGATGCCAGAGGTTTTGGCCGACGCCATTCGCGGGGCATATGAAAAGCTGGCCGAAGGCGGCCCCGCGCCCAGCGTCGCCGCACGATCAAGCGCCACGGCGGAGGACCTTCCCGAGGCAAGTTTCGCCGGCCAACTTGAAACCTATCTCAATGTTCAGGGCGCCGCGGCGCTGATGGAAGCCTGCCGAAAATGTTTCAGCTCGCTCTATACGGATCGGGCCATCAGCTATCGGCGCAATCATGGTTTTGGCCAGATGGATGTCGCGGTGTCCGTGGGCGTGCAGCGTATGGTCCGCTCCGACGAGGGGTCGTCAGGCGTCATGTTCTCCATCGACACAGAAAGCGGATTTCCGAATATTGTGCTGATCAACGGCGCGTGGGGCCTTGGCGAAACCGTCGTTCAGGGCATGGTCGATCCCGATGAGTATGAAGTTTTCAAACCTTTGCTGAACAATGCGACGCTGAGCCCCATCCTGCACAAAAAATGCGGCGCCAAAGAACAGAAAATGGTTTACGCAACTGGCGGAGACCGGCCCGTCGCCCTGAAACAAACGTCCCCCGAAGAGCGCAACGCTTATGTCCTGACTGAGTCGGAAATTCTGACACTCTCGCGCTGGGCCCTGAAGATTGAAGACCATTATGGCCAGGCCATGGATATGGAATGGGCGAAAGACGGCGAAACCGGCGAACTTTTCATCGTACAGGCGCGCCCGGAAACGGTGCAGACGCGCAAAGCCGCGGGGGCTTTGAAAACCTATCACCTGAAAGGCAGCGGGACGCGATTGCTTGAAGGCTCGGCGATTGGCGACGCAATCGCATCGGGTAAAGTCTGCCGTATCGAAAGCGCAGATCATATCGCCAATTTCAAGGACGGATCGGTGCTGGTCACAAAAACCACCGACCCTGACTGGGCGCCCATCATGAAAAAGGCCGCCGCCATCGTCACCGATCATGGCGGGCGCACCAGCCACGCCGCCATTGTCAGCCGCGAGCTCGGCCTTCCCGCGATTGTCGGCGCCGGAAACGCGACTGAAATCCTGCGTGACGGACAGGACGTCACCGTTTCCTGCGCCGAAGGCGAGACCGGATATGTCTATGACGGCCTGCTTGATTTTGACTCCAGAGCGCTCGACCTGACCGCCGCGCCGAAAACGCACACGCAGATCATGCTCAATATGGCGAACCCGTCGACCGCCTATCGCTGGTGGCGGCTACCGAGCGACGGCGTCGGCCTTGCGCGCATTGAGTTCATCATCAGCGACATCATCAAAATTCACCCGCTGGCGCTCGCGCGATTTGACAGCCTTGAAGACAAGAGGGCCCGCCAAGAGATTGAAAAACTCACCAGAGCCTATGATGACAAGGAGGAATATTTCATCGACCTCCTGTCCCGCGGCGTCGCCCGGATCGCGGCTGCGCATTACCCCAACCCCGTTATCGTGCGGTTGAGCGATTTCAAAACCAACGAATATGCAAGTCTCATCGGCGGCAAAGCATTTGAGCCTGAAGAAGATAATCCGATGATCGGCTGGCGCGGGGCCAGCCGCTATTACCACGATAATTATCGGGATGGTTTTGCGCTTGAATGCAGGGCGATGCGCCGCGCCCGCGAAACGCTTGGCCTTTCCAACATCAAACTGATGATCCCGTTTTGCCGCACACTGGAGGAGGCGGACCGGGTGATTGAGGAAATGGCGGGCAATGGCCTTAAACGTGGCGAGCATGGCCTTGAGATCTACGTCATGGCCGAAATTCCGTCGAACATCATTCTTGCTGAAGCGTTTGCCGACCGCTTCGATGGTTTTTCCATCGGCTCAAATGATTTAACGCAGCTTACATTAGGCATTGATCGTGACAGCGCCATGTTGCAACCGCTCTTCGATGAGCGCAATGCGGCTGTCACCACACTCATTTCAGAGCTGATTAAAAAGGCCGGGGCGAAAGGCGCGCCGGTTGGCATCTGCGGTCAGGCGCCGAGCGATTATCCGGAATTCACTGCGTTTCTCGTTGAGGAAGGCGTCACATCAATCTCGGTGAACCCAGACAGCTTCCTCAAAGTGAAAGAGACTGTCGCCGCCGCGGAAAAGCCCCGCTAGCGCATCATCAAAACTGGCATCTTCGCTTCATGTATCATGTGGCGGGTAAAGCCGCCCAACACAGCCTCGCGCCAGCGGCTGTGAGAATAGGCGCCCATCACCAACAGATCCGGCTGTTCCTGCCGGATTTCCTTATCCAGCCGTGCAGTGACATTTTCATTGTCCTGCACCTCTACCTTCATACGCGCCGCCTCGACGCCGTGGAGGCGCAAATAAGCGGTGATGTCATCAGTGTTGATAAAGGGTTCATCGGCCTTGCGCACGGAAATCACCGTCACCGTTTCCGCGCTCTGCAGCAGTGAGAGCGATGCAGCGACGGCGCGCGCCGCCTCCTGACTGCCGTTCCAGGCGACCACGATTTTTTTCGGCGCGCCGGGAAGACCGCTTGCCGGCGCCAACAACACAGGCCGGCCCGACTCAAACAAAAGACTTTCAGCAATACTTTCTTCCATCGGGCTGGCGTCATCGCCCGCCGCGGCGAGGATGGAAAAATCATATGCGGTCGCCTGAAGGGCGTATTCCATCAAGACGTCGCCTTCCCCCTCACTCCATGACGCCGTGGCGCCATGTTCGTCCTTGTGTTCTTCAAGGGGGACTACGCCAACGCCGGTGTCAGCGCATATCTTGGTGAAAAGCTCTTTCAGATTGTCTGCGAGCGTATCTTCAGCCTTCTGAAAACTTTCCGTAAACTCAGTGGAGACGCCGCCAAGAGGAAAGTAAACGGTGGTGGCGGGAACGGGACGGCTGCGGATATGGACAGCGGTGAGATGCCCTTTGGATTCTTTTCGAAGCGCCACAGCGGCGCGAAAGGCGGTTTCAGCCGACTTCTCTTCAAAGAACGGAATGAAGATCGATTTTAGCGCCATGACGGTCTCTCCTGAAAAAAAGAAGCCTAGCCCGAGCTTCAGATGCCTTTATTGACCAAAGTCAATGCATCCTCCCGCGCAGTCTATTCTTCTTCAAGGGCGCGGCGCAAACGCCGCAAAATAACGTTTCGGGCGCGCTCATCCGCCGCTCCTTCCAGCGCCTCACGGATATCGAGAGAAAGCTGGGCCAGGTCATTGTGCCAGTCCAGATTGACCACACCCGCATGCCCCAAACGCCGGGGGCCGGTTCGCGTTGAAATCCCGCCCTCTCCCAGGAGGTCGACTTCATCATCAAGGCTCGGAACAATCACGCGGTCATTGTCAAATCCGGCGGCGACAAGACGGCTGCGCAACGCCTCAAGCCCCTCGCTTTCGCCATGCGTTAAGAAGACGCCGCGCGTCACGGGCTTGCGCGCCATCATCCAGTCAAAAAGGCCGCTTGCATCCACATGCCCGGAATAAATATCGATGGACTGAATATGCGCGTTTACGCGAACTTCCTCGCCCTGAATGCGCACCGCTTTAGCGCCCTGCTCCAGGATGGCGCCGAGCGTGCCGCCTGCCTGATAGCCCGTCAGCAAGATGGTGTTCTTCTTGTCCCACAACCGGCGTTTTAAATGATGGCGAATACGGCCCGCCTCGCACATGCCGCTGGCGGCGATGATGATGACGCCGTTCTCATAATTGTTGATGGCCTTGCTTTCATCGACCGTACGCGTGAAATGAAAAGCAGGATTTTGAAAAAGGTCGCCATTGAGACCGAGATCTTCCAGATCGTCTGCATGGCGTTCGAAGGTCTCGGTCGCCTTGATCGCAAGCGGCGAGTCCAGAAACACAATCCGCTCCTCGATCTCGCCTTTCTTCATCAACATGCTGAGATCGGCGAGAAGCTCCTGCGTGCGCTCAACGCTGAAAGCCGGAATGACCAGCACTCCGCCGCGCTCCATCGCCTGCTGCACGATGCCGCCCAGCACCTTGCGGCGCGCATCAGGCTTCAAGACCGGCCGCTCGCGGGCGCCATAGGTCGCCTCGCAAATCACATAATCAAGATTGCTGGGCCCGTCGGGGTCAGGGTGGAACAGCTTGTGATCGGGCCCGATATCGCCGGAAAACAAAAGCCGCATGATGCGCTCTTCGTCGTCTCCGGTTTCGATTTCCACTTCAATGGACGCCGACCCGAGAATATGTCCGGCGTTCCAGAACCGCGCCCGCACGCCGGGCCCCGGCTCGAACCAACGCTGATAATCTCTGGCGATAATCTCTTCCGCCGCCGTCGCGCCCTGTTCGCTGGTGTAAATCGGTTCAACCGCTTTACGGCCGCGCTGCGCATTTCGGCGGTTCAGAAAGCCGACTTCCGTTTCCTGAATATAGCCGCTGTCTGGCAACATGAAGCGCAGAAGATCTCTCGTCCCTTCCGTCGCATAGACCTTTCCCTCAAAGCCGTTGCACATCAGTTTCGGCAGCAAGCCGCTGTGATCGATATGCGCATGCGTCAGCAAAACGAACTCCGCTTCATCCGCCGGAAACGGAAAGTCGCCGTAATTAAGCTCCTTAAGGGTTTTCGAACCCTGAAACATGCCGCAATCGACGATAAAGGCGCCCTTTTCATGCTCGATCCAGTAGCACGAGCCGGTGACCGTTCCCGCAGCGCCGCAAAATTTTATCCGCATACTCATGAACGCCACTCCTTCTCCAGCGCCGCAGCGAGCAAAGGCGAAATCTCCGCCGCATTTGTGGCGTGCGCCACGGTGTCTGTCGAGCGAATCGACGCGACGCCCGCCTTCAGCATGTTTTGTTCATCCGCTTTTGTGAACAGGGCATGCGCGGCCAGCACATCTATACGCTTTGCGCCGTGAGTTTTTAAAAGCGAGGCGGCGGCGGAAATAGTCGCTCCTGTGGAAATGACATCATCGACAAGATAAATATGCTTATCCGCGATAGTTGCTGTGTCTTCCGCCGTTACAGACACCTTGCAGTCACCCTCGCGTTGTTTCCTTAACGTCATATACTGCGCGCCAACTGCGGACGCCACGGACGCCGTCCAGCTTTGCGACTCAGCGTCAGGCCCGACAATAAGCATATCAGTCACCGCAACAGCATCGTGCTGGATCAGATCCGCCAGCAAGGAGGCCGCAGACAGAGCTGACGTTTCAATGCCCGGCATCACGGCCGCAAGCGTTTTTGTGCGATGAAGGTGCGGCTCCACGGTGATGACACGGTCAAACCATTGCGCCAGCAGCCCACAGACAACGCGCTGGGCCACCGCTTCTCCTTTGTGAAAGGCGATATCCTGACGCATATAACAAAGATAAGGCGCGACCAGGACTAACCGCTTCACGCCAGCGTCCCGAAACGCAGAGGCCGCCAGCCCAAGCTCTATGAGCTTCGCGTTTGGGTCATTCAGCGAACAATAGACAATCACCGTTTCCGCAATTGACGGGACCCGCACAAGGCTTTCTCCATCCGGAAACTTGTGAATGTTGATTTCCGACAGCGCGACGCCGGTTTTCGCTTCCAGCCTTTGGGCCGCTTTCAGATCCTCCGGCATCGCTGCAATCAGGCGCTTCATCATTCCTTTATGCTTCCTCGCACCGCTGTGCCGTCCACCATTACGCCTGAGTCTTCGTGCGCCATCGCCTTGGCGAATTCGAAATCGGACGCGAAACAGGAATGGATGCGATAAAGCGGGTCTCCCTTTCTGGCGTGATCGCCGATCTTTTTGAATAGGTCGATGCCGGCGCCTTTGTCCGTGGGAGCGCCTGCAAGCCGCGCAATGCGCGCGATCCGGAAGCAATCCATGGCGCCGACAACGCCGTCACAGGTTGCTACAATCTCCGCGGTCAATTCGCCGGCGCAGGCTGGCGACGCCGCGCGCCCTTGCGCTTCAATGATCCGCTCCATCGCGGCAAGGGCCTCACCGGAATCAAGCAACTCCTGCGCCCGCACCCGCCCGGCGCCGCCGCGCAAGGCCGGGTCAAAGTCGAGAACACGCCCCGCCAGCAATAATGACCGCGCGCGGAGATCGGCCGGCGCATCTGGCTGATTTGTCAACACCGCCATGACGTCGCGCGCCTCCAGCACCGGGCCGACGCCGCGCCCCACGGGCTGCGCGCCATCCGTGAAGACAACATCGATCACGAGACCGATTTCGGCGCTCACATATTCCATGAGCTTGCGAAGGCGCACCGCATCGCCTTGCGATCTGACCTTCGCCGTCGGCCCCACAGGAATATCGAGCACAATATGTGTCGATCCCGCCGCCAGTTTTTTCGACAATATGGAAGCGACCATCTGTTCGCGCGTATCGATCGCCAGAGGCCGCTCCACCGTGATCAAGACATCATCGGCGGGTGAGAGATTGACATGGCCGCCCCAGGCGAGACAGGCGTTTTCGAGACCGACAACGCGCTTCATATCGTCAATTGAAAGCGCCACATTTGCGAGCACTTCCATGGTGTCCGCCGTGCCGCTTGGCGATGTGATCGCACGCGACGATGTTTTCGGCATTTTAAGCCCATGCGCCGCAACAATGGGCGCCACGATCATCGAGGTGCGATTACCCGGAATCCCGCCAATACAATGTTTGTCAACAATGAGCGGCGCGTTCCATTTAATTTCTGTTCCGCTCTCCGCCATCGCCCGCGTTGTCGCCAACAGCTCATCCGTTGTCGTGAAACTGGCTGACGCAATCAAATAAGCGGCGATTTCCATAGGCGAGTAACGATGCGTGGCGACATCAGTGATGATGGCTTTTATATCTTCGGCGCTCATCACTTCGCCGCCGATCTTGCGCCGCACTGCGTCAAGGCTGCGCGGCGGCGTCGCCTGTGCGATCTGCACGCTGGCGCCTTCGGCAAGACCAAGCCGCCGGAAGGCGGGCGCTCCGACGCCAAGCTCGTCCGGCGCCGTAATCGTGTGGTCATCCGTGACAACCAGCGTGGCGAGAAGTTTCTTCGTCCCGGCGCTGACTTCAATTTTCTTCAGCGCCCTGAATTCCTCCGGGCGATAAACTGTGCATTGCCGGGATAGGAAAACCGTGTTTTCCGGGTCGGTATCGATCGCAACGTATTTTATTTTTAAATAATCCGTCTGCGCCGCCATGCTCATTCTCCGGATCGACCGCCAGGCATTGTTGCAGCGATATCATTCACTCTACGCCTGCCGCAATAAGATCATGCGGCGCCTCCCTCTCCGGGACGCAGACTGCATGTCACCACGATATAATAGTATCACCTGCTGACCTTGATCTCGTGCAACTGATTCTCAAAAAAGTGCGGCGTTTTCGTTGTGAAAGATCTTTCCGAAGCACAATCGCGCCGCATCGCAAAAAAGCAACGCGCGCCGTCCATAACCAGGCGGCGCATCGGCGCGTTGCGGCATGCCTCTTGGCGTGCGCCTTGCCAAAGACGTTGATCAGTGCTGCAATTCGCGTGAGAGGACGCTAACTTTGGTTAGGCGCCCGCCCCTGTCGGAAGCAAATAGCGCCGGTCCCGAGGATGACAGACTCTCCCGCCTCCATGATCGATCAGGATCACCTGCGCGAGATGATCGAGGTCATCAGTGGGGAGCTTGAGCTACGCCCGCTTTTGACGATCATCGTTCAAAAAGCCTGCGAGCTGTTGCGCGCGGAACGGGGCTCCATCGGCCTTGTCGTTCCCGAGGAAGGCATCGTCCGCATCGAGGCCGTTTACCGCATGCCGCCCGAGGAACTCGGATCCATTTCCTCACCGGATGAAGGATTGGCGGGCAGCGTTTACGCCCGTTGCGCGCCTGTGCTGCTTGAGACCTATGGCTCTTTGGAAAGACCAAAGCTGCACGGCATGGATGAAGACAGCGTCATCGGCATGCCGATCATGTGGCGCGGCGATATTATCGGCACTTTCGGCATTGGCGCCGGTCCGCCGAAACGCTTTGGCGACAACGATATCCGGATGCTTGGCATTTTCGCGCGGCACGCCGCCATCGCCATTAACAACGCCCGTTCCTATGAACGGGAAAAAAATTACGCCGGGCTGAAGGAACGCCAGCGCCTCGCCCGCGATCTCCACGATAATGTCAGTCAGCTGATCTTTTCCCTGTCGCTTGTCGCGCAATCGGTCGGCGCCGGGTATGAGCGCAGCAAGAAGGAAGGCGACGCCCGCACTTCGCGCCTCATCGACATCGCCAGCCTCGCCCAGCGTGAGATGAAAGCGCTCCTGTTTGAATTGCGCGGCCCGCCCGAGGACAGGGACTCCCTCGCCGCTTACGCCCGCGCCGACGGGCTCTCCAAGGCGCTGGCCCGGCACTGCGCCCTCACCGCAAATGAATACGCCGCCGTGACGATCAATGTTGATGACCGGCGCCTGGCCCCGGATCAGGCTGAAGCGCTCTTGCGCATCGCACAGGAAGCGCTGGCCAACGCCATACGCCATGGCAAGGCCGATAACATCTTCATTTCGCTGGACTATCACGAAAGCGAGCTGATATTTCGCATCCTCGATGACGGCCGTGGGATGCCTGAGGACAAGGCCGAGATGACCGCATCGACACAGATCGGGCTGCCCAGTATGCGCGCCCGCGCCGCCCGCCTCGGCGGCGATCTCCACATCCTCAATCGCACGCCGCAAGGGTTCGGCGTTGAGGTTCGCCTTCCCCTGGCTTAAAAGGCTCCCAAGGGAGAAAGGCCAGGATGATGGAACGCGCCGCCATACGCGTCATGATCGTCGATGACCACCCGATCGTCCGGGAGGGATTGCGCACGCTTTTGAGCGACGAGCCCGGCATTGAGATCGTCGGCGAGGCTGGCGACGCCGAGCAAGGCGAACAGCTCGCGGCGACGTTGAAACCCGACATCATCCTGATGGATGTGACCCTGCCCGGCCGCAGCGGCATAGAAGCCGCCGCCGAGATCCGGCGAAAGGGATTGCCGTCAAGAGTGATCTTGTTGACGAGCGCGCTGGGCGACGATCTCAAACTTCAAGAGGCGATCGACGCGGAGGTGATGGGTTATTTGCTGAAGGATGTTTCACGCGGCGAACTGGTCTGGTCTATCGAAAGCGCCTATCGCGGGGCGCCCGTTTTCCATCCCTCCGTACAGAAACAACTTCTACGCCGCGCGACCGGGGAGCGCTTGCCCCATGAAAAACTGACCCCGCGGGAACTTGATATTCTGAAGGCGATCGCAAGCGGCAAAAGCAACAAGGTCATCGCTTATGACCATAACCTCACGGAAGGCACCGTGAAGGGCTATGTCAGCGTGGTTCTATCGAAGCTTGATGTCACGGACCGCACCCAGGCCGCGCTGTACGCGGTGAAGCATCAGCTCGTTGACTAGCCAGAACTTGCCGCGCGAGGCTCTCGCTCAAAACAAAACGGGCTTTCCTAATGGAAAACCCGTTTTAGAAAATCAGATAGCTCTGACTCAAGCCTGACTGGCACAGCCTGTTTTAATTGAGGCCGGGCAGGAAGAAGCTCTGGGAGACGGCCTGTGAGGTGACATTGCTCACACGTCTCATGCTCATGGCGAAGTCATAATTCGTCACCTGAACATTCATGACCACTTCCTGAGAAATGAACACATTGTTCAGCGTGTTATTGATAACGCTGCTAAGCCCGTTCGATTCGATTCCACGAATGCCTTTCGGTTCGTCAATATTCTTCAGCGTGGCGGAAATCGTGGCAGGTGGAGACACGGGCGGCGAATTTTTCCCGCTGTTTCCATTGCCGGTCGAAACCGCTTTGCCAAGGGGAATGCTGTACTGCGTTCTCGACTCGGGAACCGCTGGGACCGCCGAAGGAGCAGGCGAACTTACCTCTGGGGGAGGAGATGAAGACGACGTGTCCTGATCGCCTTGCGACGCGTCTGTCGATGATGAACCAGGCGTTGGCAGCGGCATGTATGGCGTTGACGGCGCTGGTGTGGAATTGGAGGCCGTCTGGGTGTTGTTATTCGTTGCCGACGCCGGGGAGGTATTTGCAACAGCTGCAGGCGGAGTGGATGACGTGGGGGCGGATGTCGTGCTTGTGTTGGCTGCTGTCGCCGCTGGCGGCGTTGGCGTGGTGGTGGCCGCAGGGGTGGATGAGGCGGCGGGAGCGCTAGGCGCAGATGTTGACGGCGCAGCGCTCGCTACAGTCGTTGGCTGTTGGGCCGCTGGTTGTTGCGATGATGCAGCCGGCGTGTTCTGCGCAACAGACTGAGGCGCGGAAGGTGTGTTGTTCTGGCTGGCGCTGTTGTTGTTATGATTTCCGTTATTGCCGAACGGGCCGCCATTCTGACCGAATGGACCGCCATTAGATCCAAAAGGTCCGCCATTGCCGCCAAAAGGGCCATCGGGAAGGGGATTAAACGTAGGCGGCAACACCTGTATGCCGATATTGAAGTCGAGGCCGCCAAACCTGAAGCCGCCGCGCGCCTCGCCAAGCTCATTCGCCGACATGGGCTTTTCATTCAGCTCAAGCAGGCCTGCGGTAAAAAGATCATCCGGCTCGCTCGCAACGGCTGCGCCCAGGGAAATCAGGCTGGCGGCGCCCATGATGCTGGCGGATTTCACGAAGAACATTATCGAACCTCCACAATGGTGTTGATCGTGAAGCCAGAGAAAGATGGACGCGTCTGATTTAGATAAAGCGATTGAAGCGATTCATCATCAAGCGCCCGGTCATGCGGGGCCGACGGCGCAAGGCGCCAGTCGGCAACTTGGTTGAAACTCTGCTTACCGCGCACGACATCAGAACGAATAAATAAAATCGTTCCATCCCACCGTTGCTCAAATATGTTACGCGGCAACGATACAACTCCCGAAGACGGGTCGCCGATCAATACGACCTCGTCCGTTATGCCTTTGATTACAACAAAATGTTTGTATCCGCGCACATCTACAAGCGCGATGCCGGGAACGCCAATTTCCTGAACCCGGTCAAGACTCAAAACAAACCCGTCCGCTTTGAGATTGAGACTTTCGAGATAGCGCTTCATTTCCAGAAGCGAAAAGCCAAGCTCGCGAATGCGGTTCTGGTCGCCCACTTCCCACATGGCCTTGAAGGCATCGGTCTCCGACGTTTCGCGGTCATAGTGAAAGGTTAACAGCGTCGCCAGCGCGGCCGAGCCGCAGCTGAAATCATATTGTTGCCTGACGACAGTCGTGAATTTGCGCTCCGCCATGCTGACGACAGGAACGCGCGCCGAAGCGCCGCCGACAAAGAAATCAATATCGCCGGCGCGCGCGCCGAACGATCCGAGGAAAGAGAGCGCCAACGCAATCGCCGCCCCGGCGCCAAGACGCCGTCCGCAGTTCAGATTGCGATTAAAGAAGCTCATTTTTCCCCCAAAACCCTTAATATTACTGACCAGGCCCTGCCCCTTGCAGGAAGATGTTCAAATTAACGACGCTTTGCATGACAACGCCAGTCCCGGTGTTGTTGAACACCGTGGTGATGCCGCTGTTGTCCGAAACGATGTTGTTCGACACATTGCCGCTGGTGGAATTATTCGCGTTGATGTTGTTAACGCTGCCATTGTTCTCAGCGATATTGACGCCGAGATTGGCGATGTCGATCGCGGTGTAGGCGCCGCCGGAAGCCGTTGACATGGTCGCGTCATCAAGCGCGCTCACACCGGCCAGCGAGGCCACTTCGTCGAAGACATCAAGCATTTGTTCTGCGGCGACGGGCGCATAAGCGTCAAGCTGAGCTTCGCGCTCCACGTCTGAAAGACCCGGGTTCGATGCGATCAGCACCGGCGTGATAATGAAACCCCACGCACTCATACCCATTTTGATATTCCCCCTAACACAACTTCCCGGCGACTTTCGAAATTTAATTCGCGACAAACGCGACCACCGGAAATTTGATGTTTGTAAAGTAGCACCGTTCTCAAGATCTAATAGTTATCTTTTATTAAGGCAGACGCTGCAGGGAAAATTCCCTGCAGCGTCCATAGGCTCACACGCTTAGTTAGGTGTGTTTACCGTACCAACGTTGACGTTCTGCGAGTTCGAGAAGCTGCCAACACCAGTGTTGCTGTTGTTGATCGTCAGACCACGGTTATCCGTCATGGACTGGTTGTTGATGTTGCCAGTCGTGAACGAACCGTCGAATGCCGGCGTCGCGAAAGTCACGTCGCTAACAGAAGCTGAAAGCTCATTCGAGTTCAGCTGGACGTCGCCGATCGTGAGCTCCAACGTCGTGTTGTAGGAGTCATTGATCGAGTTGTCGGAGTTATCCGAAGCGTCGACATCAACCGCAACGTCAACAGTCGTGGAATTGTCGGAATTGTCGACATTCACGGAACCGCTGTCGTTGGCGACAGCAGAACCGCCATCAGCGGTGTTGTTGTCGGAGTTGTCGGAATTGTCGGAGTTGTCCGAGTTGTCGACGGTGACCGAACCGCTGTCGTTTGCGGTCGCGGAGCCATTGTCGGCAGTGTTGTTGTCGGAGTTGTCCGAGTTGTCGTTGCCGGAGTCGGAAATGTCGATATCGAGACCGTCATTGTCCGAGCCGTCACCGTCAATATCCAGACCGTCATCGTCGGTCGTGGTGTTGCCGCTGTCTGCAACGTCAATGTTCGTGCTGGTGTTCGACTGTGTCGAACCGCCGCTAGCGGAGTTCGAACCGTCGGAAGCCTCGTTCGTCTCGTTGCCGTTGTCGGAAACGTTCAGGTCGAGGTTGCCCGAATCATTGATGGAGTTGTCGGAATTGTCCGAGTTGTCCGAATTATCGGAGTTGTCGGAGTTGTCGATCGACGAACCGTTGTTTGCAGAACCGTTGTCTGCAGACGAGTTGTCGTTGCCGGAGTCAGCAACATCAACGTCGATCACGTCGTTGTCGGAACCGTCGCCCGAAAACGCGTCAACGGAGTTGTCGGAGTTGTCGTTGAACGAATCGGTCGTGTCGATGTCGTTCACGTCATTGTCCGAACCGTCGCCCGAGAACGCGTCAAAATCAGCATTGCCCGAATCATTGATCGAGTTGTCTGAATTATCAGAGTTGTCGGAGTTGTCGTTGCCAGAGTCGGTAACGTCGACGTCGAGCACGTCACTGTCGTCGCCCGTGAAGGCGTCAGTGTCGGTCGAGTTGTCCGAGCTGTCGTTGCCGTTGTTGTAGATGTCGGCGTCGATAGCGTCGTTGTCGGAACCGTCGCCCGAGAACGCGTCGAGATCGGCATTGCCGGAATCATTGACGGAGTTGTCGGAGTTGTCGGAGTTGTCCGAATTGTCGTTGCCGGAATTGTCAACGTCGATCACGTCGCTGTCGTCGCCCGTGAAGGCGTCAGTGTCGGTCGAGTTGTCCGAGCTGTCGTTGCCGTTGTTGTAGATGTCGGCGTCGAGCACGTCGTTGTCGGAACCGTCGCCCGAAAACGCGTCAAGATCAGTCGAATTATCGGAATTGTCCGAGTTATCCGAGCTGTCGTTGCCGGAATTGTCAACATCGAGAACGTCGCTGTCGTCGCCTGTGAAGGCGTCAACGGAGTTGTCGGAGTTGTCGGAGTTGTCCGAGCTGTCGTTGCCGTTGTCCTGAACATCGATGTCATTGATGTCGCTGTCGGCGCCGGTGAAGGCGTCGAGATCGGCGTTGCCCGAATCATTGACCGAATTGTCCGAGTTGTCGTTGCCGTTGTCATAGATGTCGGCGTCGATCACGTCGCTGTCGTCGCCCGTGAAGGCGTCGGTGTCGGACGAATTGTCGGAGTTGTCGGAGTTATCGGAGTTGTCCGAGTTGTCCGAGCTGTCATTGCCGGAATTGTCGACATCGAGAGCGTCGTTATCGGAGCCGTCGCCCGAAAACGCGTCAACGTCGGCATTGCCGGAATCGTTCACGGAGTTGTCGGAATTGTCCGAGCTGTCATTGTCGTTGCCGTTGTTGCTGAGAACATCGGCGTCAATGACATCATCGTCCGTAGACTGGTTGCCGTCGCCAGATTCCTGTGCGCCGGGACCAGCCTCGCTCGGTTGAGCCCAGGCGGCGCCCGCAGAAGCGAGCAGCGCGGAGGCTGCAATCGTTGTCAAAAGCTTAAGTTTCACTTGATCGTCTCCCACTATGGTTTCACTGCAAAGCGACCCTCGCACCCCTCCCCGTTTCTATCCCGGGAAAGCCACGGTGATCGCCATTGGGAGCTTGTCCCCCCCAACGCCGTCTTTGATTGCAATCACTGTGCCAAAACGGTCCAGCGGGCGACAAAGATTGCTTAACATTCTGTAAATGCTGGATGATCTTTGTTACGAAATGGAAAGAAAGCGAGATTGCTGCGCCGCAACAATGTGTTCAGGCGCAAGCTGGAATGCACAGCAGGTTGCGCATTCGTCATCATCGCCGCTGCGCCTTGTCTCATTCCTGAAAATGTCCCGCACGCTTGCGCCGGACCAACTTCGTTTGCGTTTCTGTCCGGCCTGGTAATTGCTCGACAAGCCGTCATTGATCATCTTGAATGTGCGCAGTCGCCGCGCCCGTCGCTATGATGTCGTTGTGATTATGTCGCCGTGAGTATTTGGGGGAACACATGCTCGTCCTGGCAGCACGACAAAAGGGAATGTCATGACCCGGCTTGTGTCAGCGCTGGCGATTGTCGCCATAGCGATTGCTCTGCTTTTCCTTGAAACATCGCGTTACGCTGAAATCCGGCGTTTACGCGAGCGCACGGAAACGCTGCAGGATGAAGTGCGCGCCGCCGGTGAAAAAGCCGACGCCGCCCTCTCGGCTGTCATTGCGCCGGACACACTCGCCCATGCGACCGGCTCGGTTTATCTGATCGTCGTCAACGGCGCGTCGCGGGGAACGGCTTTCGTTATTGACCGGGAGCATGGCCTGCTCGCCACAGCGGCGCACACAGCCAGTTCACTGCCGCTCGACGATCCCGAAGCCAGCGTCTATCTGCTTAACCGCGCCTCCAGTGCGAAAATCCCGGTTGTCTCGCGGCGCCTTCACGCTGGCTATGGCGTCTTTCGCACACTGGTCGAGGACCACCAGCCGATCCGACCCAACTCTTCTGTTTATGAGCCGAAAACAGCGCCTTTGCGCGATCTCGCTTTTGACGCGGCGCTGATTACGGTCGATCCCGCCGACCCCGAAACCGGTGAAAACAGGCTTGGCCCTGACCTCCCGATCGCATCTGAAGAGGCGCTTCTCGCCCTTGAGCCGGGGGCCCCGATCGCGGTTATTGGCTATCCTTATGACACCCTAGATGACGGCTTTGCACCTGATGCGGCAACGCCGCGCGTCGAGCGCGGGGTGATCGCCGCGATTACGCCGCCGCTCGATTCAGCAGAGGAAACGCCGAACCCGGCCATCGCAAATCTGATCATTCACCGGCTCGCCACGGCGGGCGGCAATAGCGGCAGTCCGATTCTCAACGCCGCCGGCGAAGTGATCGGCATACACACGCATGGCATCGAATCGAAAAGCTCCAACGCTGACGGCGCCGCGCAGCGCGCCGAGGTGCTCTACGACCTGACGTCTGAAGCGCGTGAACAATCGCGCCTGAACGATCTCTTCCTGCCGGCCTGGAAACGCCTGCTCAGCCACTGGACGCGCGCTGATGATGCGTTGTCATGGTCCTTCTTTATGGAATATGCGCATCCGGGCGAAAAACCGGCGCCGACCGTTGGGGCTCTCGCCGCAACCGCCGCGCCGCCCTTTACGCGCAGCATCGAAACCATCGAATTCGAACCCGCGGCGCAGACCCGCCGAGTCGAAGCGCCGGAATTATCAACTACGCTCACCGCCGCGGATGGAATAGAGACCGACGCACGCAGCTTCCTGATTCGCCAGGAAGGCGAGTATGCCGAATTCTGGCGCACCGTTGATCGCAACAGCGAGCATGTTCTGTTCGCCTTCGATTATTCCCTTCGGTCGCGCACGGGCTTTTGCCCGCTGCACACCTATTGGCGCAAAAAAGGTGAAACGCAGCTTCAGGTGATGCGGTGGCGTGCGGCGTTCGAGCTTCACTTGCCGGCATTGCCGGAAGGCGGGATCGAAGATTATCAGATCTTGCTCCGCCGCTCTCCCAAATGCGATCCGGTGAGTATGGAGTTCATCGCCGGCGCCGTCAGCTGGCCCGCCGGAACTGACAGCAGCGCCCAGACTGTCGCCTTCTCAACCGCCCAACCGGACGGCGGCCAGAATGGAACAGCGCCCAGCGCGACAAGCGTTTTCGCAGGCGCACAAGCCGCATGGAAGCGCTTCCGTGAGTGTCGACTGTCGCCGCGCAGCGAACGCCCAGACCATTGTTTTCCACCGGAATATATCGAACTTGAAGGCGCCACATCCCGTGAATAGGCGCGCGCAAGCTGTTGATTCATTCGCGTAAATGGCGAATTTTTACTACTCAGATGAATTATTCATGTCACGCAGCCGAATTCAGTTGATTCCTGCGGTAGGTGGTCTAGCTTAGCCGGCACAGTACGTTTTGCTGTCGTGTGGGAGAGATAGGCTAAGCTCTTGGGAGAGGGACTGGCCGCAAGAAGTAAACGCCGTCTTCGTTAATGAAGACGATGGTGTTCGTGCACTCATATATTCCATAAGACTAAAAACGTCCGCACAGCTTTGGGGGAAGCGAATGGATGACCATGACTATGACGGCGTAAGCCGTTCGGCCGCCTACGACCAACCTTATGCGCCCAGCGCGTACTCGCAGGAAACTTACATTCCTTCGAAAACGGCGAGGCGTCCTGAAAGATCGCTCGAACGCGGTCAATCAAATCTGATACAGCTCCGGCAGGAGCCGCGCGCAAAGTCCCGCGCGAAACTGCCGCCGCCGGAAATTATCGGCTCAAGCGACCAGGCCGCCCTGCTTCGCGAAACCATCGAAATCTACGCAGACGACCAGGCCCCGGTGCTGATCACCGGCGAAACCGGCGTCGGCAAGGAGCTGGTGGCGCGCCACCTCCATCTTGGCGGATTGCGCGCAAATGGCGGCTTCTCGCCCATCAACGCCGGCGCCATGCCGGAAACGCTCGCCGCGTCGGAATTGTTCGGCCATGTGAAAGGCGCCTTTACCGGCTCTGTCGCTGAACGCGAAGGCGCGATCGCCCTGGCCGATGGCGGCGTCCTGTTCCTTGATGAAATCGGCGACATGCCGCTAACCATCCAGACGCATCTTTTGCGCGTGCTCGAAGACGGCATGGTGACAAAGCTTGGCGGCAAGACGGCTGAAAAAGTCGACTTCCGGCTGATCTCCGCCACCAATGTCAATCTTCAGGAAAATGTCTGCGCTGGAAAATTCCGGGCGGACCTGTTTTACCGGATCAATGTGCTGATCATCGACGTTCCGCCCCTGCGCGAGCGTGGAGACGACGTCGTCGAAATTGCGGAATGGATGATCGCCAATCAAAGCGATGAGCGAAACCGCAATCTTCGGTTAACGCCGAAAGCGGCGGACCGGCTGAAGTCCTATCGTTTTCCCGGCAATGTGCGTGAACTGCGCAACGTTCTTTTGCGGGCGATGCCTTACGCGCGCCGGGAAAAAGGCAGAATCCTGCCTGAACATCTGCGCTTCGATTTCGAGCAGCTTAACGCCGGGCCGGCGAACTCTTTCGCCGTCGAAGACGCAACGGCGCTGATGAACCGTTACATGCTTTTGAAAGCGCTGAACGCCGCGAATGGCAATATCGCCAAGGCCGTGACCCTGTCGGGCCGGTCGCGCGGAACCTTTAACACTTTGAAGAAAAGCCTTGAAGGCGAGGATTTTGCATCGGCCTACCGGTCGGTTTGCGCCGAAGTGAAAGCCTTGTTGAACGACTGCTAAACATCCCAGGGGGAAGTCTTAATGAAACCGCACCTGCTACGCTATTGCGCCGTAGCCGTTCTCGCCGCCGCATTAACCAACACCGCTTATGCGGAACAGGACCCGGCTGTCACGGACACGCCTGCCGGCAGCGACACGGCCATGATGCCGAAGCCGACCATCCAGGAAGACCTGGTCTATCTGAAAGACATCGTTGCGCTTCAGACCTTGCGTCTTGACGAGGCTGAAGAGCTAATCGCCAAACAGGCGGCGCTGATTGAAGCGCAAGCGCGACAGATCAACGCGCTGAGCCGCACCGTGACCGCCATGAATGACGGCGCGGCGCCGCGATACGCCGCCGCCGCCGAAACCGCCTATCAGGTCAAAAGCGGTGACACGCTGACCTCCATCGCGCGCAGCAACAACACCACCGTGCGCGCCATCGCCGAGGCGAATAATCTGCGCCCGCCCTATCCGCTTCGCGCCGGCGCAACGCTGACGCTGCCGGGCCAGCCGGCCCCGATGCAGGTTGCGCAAGCCGAGCCTGCGCCCAAACCGGCCGCGCCGTCGCAAAAAGCGCAGCCCAAAACAACGAACACGCAACAGGCCGCAGCCGCTTCCCCGCAAGCGCAACCGACCTCCGCAACCGCGCCTTCGTCGAGCGGCGCACAAACGACGCGGGTCGCCGCGAACGACACCAAGCCCCAGCGCAAGGACGACGACAAGCCTGATCGGGCGCTGCCGACCGAAGTGGGCGTCCGCCCCGAGGACGAGGATGAAAGACCTTATCTCGCCATCTTCTCCGACATTGGCGGCATCCTGACGCCGCGCGGGACGATGTATGTCGAACCGGCGATCGATTACACGGTCGCTTCCGACAACCGCTTCTTCTTCCAGGGCATTGAAATTGTCGACGCGGTGCTGATCGGCGCCATTGAGGCGACGGACACGGACCGCCGCGCCGTGACGGAAAGCCTCTCAGCGAAATACGGCATTACCAGCCGTTTCGAAATTGACGCCCGCGTGCCTTATGTATCGCGCACCGACCGGATTTCCGGCGTCGCCATTGACGATGCGACAACCACCGTTCGCGACCTCAGCGGCAACGGTCTCGGCGATGTGGATTTCGGGCTCCACTACCAGCTCAACAACGGAACGAAATGGCCTTACACCATCGCCAATCTGCGGGTGAAAGCGCCGACCGGCACGGGGCCCTTCGATGTTGCGCGCAACGCGGATAATGGCATCGAAACCGAACTGGCGACGGGGTCAGGCTTCTGGACTGTCGAGCCGAGCCTCACCTTCATCCTGTCCAGCGATCCGGCCTCGCTCTACGCAAATGTCGGCTATCAGTACAACATGCCGACATCGCCGAACGCTGTTCTGATCGACACTGAAACGGGCGTGATACCGGCCCCTGGCGACGACACTTTCGCCCTCTCCGACAGCCGGCCAACCAGAACGACGCTGCTTGAGTTCGACCCAGGCGACGCCATCCGCACCAGCATCGGCGTCGGGTTGTCGCTTAACGAACGCCTGTCGATCAACTTTGGATATGACCAGAGCTTCTTCCTGAGATCGCGCAACGAATTCGAGAACGTCTTCCGCAATCAGGTTTTCGAAATCGCGACCAGCACGGACGAAAATCCGGCCTATGTTGACGGCGGCGATCTGGTGCCTGCCCTTGACGAGGACGGCGTGCCGATCCCCCTCATGATCAACGACCTGCTTGTCTTCGGTCCGCAACAAACAACTCTGACCCTGTCAGAATCGCCGGCGACAACTGTCGGATCCTTCCTGTTTGGCGGGTCCTACGCAATCAACAACCGCCTGCGCATCAATCTCAGCGGCGCCATCGGCGCGACCGCGGAAGCGCCGGATGCGCGCCTCTCGCTCCGGGCGCAATACCGCCTGTTCGACTAGGATTTAGGACGAAACAATATCAAGGCAGAACGGCGGGACTGAAATCCCGCCGTTTTTCTTTTGGGTGTTTTTTTATTGCTGACCGCCGGCGAAACTGACCAGCGCCTTGATGCGTTTTTCTATGGGCGGATGCGTCGCGAAAACGCCCGCGAAGGGTTGGGTGTTTTCCACCATCATCTGCTGCACATCATTGGGCGCTTCGATGCGGCTATGGCCTGAAATCTTTTTCAACGCCGAGATCATGGCGTCGGGATTGCGCGTCAGCTCCGCCGCGCCCGCATCCGCCAGAAATTCGCGTTTGCGCGACAGGGAAAAACGGATCACGAGCGCCAGAAGATAAGCAACGACGATCATGGCAATCGCGATGAGAATCAGCACGCCCCCGCCGCGGCTGTCGCCATTGCGCGAGCGAGTATGGCCGCCAACGCGCACGCCGGACCGGAACATGTTGCGGAACACAAGTTCGCCAAAAAACGAAAAGACGCCGACAAAAATAACGGCGATGATCAGGAGCCGCACATCCTTGTTCATGATATGCGTCAGCTCATGGGCCAGCACCGCTTCGAGCTCGTCCTTGTCCAGCGTCTCAATCAGCCCGCGCGTCACCGTCACCTTATAGCTTTTCTCGGTCAGCCCGCTGGCGAAGGCGTTCAATGCATCGGTTTCAATGATGTTGAGCTGGGGCATGGTGAGCCCGCGCGAGACGCAGAGATTTTCCAGAAGGTTATAAAGCTCCGGCGCTTCCTTTCGCGTGAGACCGCGCGCGCCGACAGACGCTTCAATCATATTCTGATAGGAAAAGAAGGCGATGGCGAACCACAGTCCGGCGCCGAGAATCGCGAAAGGCCAGATGCGTTTCATGTGATCCGCCGCCAGAACCATGCCCTCGCCGACACTGTTGATCGGCTCCACAAGCCCGACATAGCCGACCGACAGGCCATACATCAGCAACAACAGCAGGACGGGAAAGCCGGCCAGCAACACGCCGGATTTCAGATTATTATTCCAGATATGCGTCTGAAGCCCTAACGCGCCCAAGGATCAATCCTCCCCGAACGCAAAACGCGCCGCCGCCGCCGCGTGAAGGCCAGTCGTATCGAACACCGGAATATCACAATGCTCGGCGCCCAGGATCATGCAGAGTTCCGTGCAACCGAGGATGACGCCATCCGCCTTGTGACGGCCGATGATCGCCAGCAACTCATCGCGCGAGGCGTCGCGAATGTCGCCGAGCACCAGTTCGTCGAGGATGACGCGGCCCACCACCGCCTGCTCCTCTTCGCTGGGAATCAACACATCGCCATCATAGCGTTTCGCCAGTTCGTTGCGGTAATGCGCCTCCGCCATGACTACGGGCGTGCCAAGCAACAGAGGACGCTGAGCGCCTTTCGCTTTCATCTCGCCCGCCAGCACATCAAGCATGTGAATGAGCGGAAGGTCGACAGCATCGCGCACGGCGTCTGCGGCGACATGGGTCGTGTTTGAACAAATAATCAGCCCGTCAACACCCGCAGCCTCAAGGTGTTTCGCGCCTTTCACCACTTCGGCGATAAACGCGTCCCAGTTGCGATGATCGTAATGACCAATCATCACGCCGTAATCGAGCGCATAGAGCATCAGGTTCGCCGAATGCAGCGCCCCTAATCTTTCGCGCGCCGCATCGGTCAGCAGACGGTAATAGATCGCCGTCGCTTCCGGACTGACCCCGCCGATGAGGCCAAGAAGTTTCATGGAGCCCCGCCTGCAGGTCGCAACATACCGAGCAATGGCGGCGCGCCTGTCGGCAAGGGCAGCGGCGCAATCGCCTGAAACCCCAGCCGTTCGTAAAGCGGTGTGTTTTTGGGATTGGAATTTTCAAGATAGGCGGGCGCGCCCTCTTCATCGGCGCGCTTCAGTCCTTCGCGGATCAGACGTCCACCGAGACCTTTTCCCTGTCCGTTTTTTGTGACGCCCACCGCGAAAAGATAATAATGCGGCTCGTCCGGATGATGCTTCTCCAGCACCGCCGCCGTCGCCAGCGCGCGACGGATGGAGGAAACGCCGTTGTGAAACAGGGCCGACGCCGCGATGCGCATCTCGTTCACCAATGGCAATTTGATCTCCACGCCCCTGGGCAACCAGAGCGTCGCCGCCCGTTCGCCCGTCAGGTTGTCGTCCGCAACATGGCCGAATCCGTCTTTCAGATATACGCCCCGCGCAAGCTCGTGAAAGACCGTGTGGAATGATTTGGCGCCGCCAAGGGTCCAGTTCATGACCGGATCGTCAGCGAAGGCCTCGGCGAGAATGCCGGCGATCAGACCGGCGTCGCCGCGAGCTGCGGCGCGGATTGCAATCTCTCCGCGCGCGCCGTCCATCCGCTTTAGAACTTCACTTCCGGGGCCGCCTCGATCTGGCCGCGGCTGCCTTCGGGGATCTCGAAATATTCTTTCGGCCCGAAACTGCCCATGGGCGCAACAAGATTGCCGGGGATCTGCTGGATCGCTGTATTGTATTCCTGAACCGCGTTATTGAAGAAGCGGCGCGCGGCGGCGATCTTGTTTTCAACGTCTGACAGTTCGCGCTGGAGCTCCATGAAGTTCGTGTTGGCTTTCAAATCGGGATAGGCCTCAGCGAGCGCAAACAGCTTGCCGAGCGCAGCGCCGAGAACGCCCTCAGCCGCGCCTTGCGCCGCGGGGCCATGGGCCGACTGGGCGGCGTTGCGCGCCTGAATGACAGCGTCCAGCGTTTCCTTTTCGTGGGTCGCATAGCCCTTCACCGTCTCAACCAGATTAGGGATCAGGTCATGGCGCTGGCGCAATTGAACATCCACATCGGCGAAAGCCTGCTCCGTGCGCTGAGAAAGCGCAACAATGCGGTTGTAAATGCCGATGATGAAAACGGCGAGAACGACAATAATGCCGATGAGGATAAGAATGCCGGACATGCGATCTCCTGTTTCGTGAGCGCGGCGCGGCAATGCCGGGCGCAAGCCCCTGTTATATAGGGCGCTTGCCGGTTCCCCGCAATGTTTCAGGCCGCTATTGGGCGGTGATCCCGCCGTCAATTTTGAACTCGGAGGCCGTAATATAACGGGACTCGTCCGAGGCGAGATAGAGAACGCAGTAGCCCACATCCTCGGGCTCGGCGAGGCGCTTCCACGGGATCTGCTGGACCAGGCGTTTTTCGCCCTCATCGCCGCCGCCGCCCAAGGCGATCAACGGATCGATGATCGGCGTTCTGGTGAACACGGGGTGTACGGAATTGCTGCGAATGTCATAGCCCGATCGCGCGCAGTGGAGCGCAATCGATTTCGACATCATCCAAACGGCCGCTTTCGCCGTATTATAGGCGATCATATTGCCGTCCGCGATCATGCCGGCGACGGAAGAAATATTGATGATCGAGCCGGGTTGCGAGTCCTTGAGATAGGGCATCGCAAGCTGCGTTCCGGTGAAAATGGAATCGACGTCGATCGCCTGCGTGCGCCGCCAGTTTTCTTCCGTTTCGGTTTCAATGCTGCCGAAGGTGCCAATGCCGGCATTGTTGATCAGCGTGTCGATGCCACCCATGGCGCCCGCAGCCGCCTCCAGCGCCGTCTTCCAGTGATCGCGGTTCGTCACATCATGATGGGCGGCCGATGCGGCGCCCGGATGCTTTTTGTTGATCTCCGCGGCGGTGGCTTCGGCGCCGTCGCCATTGACGTCGGTGATGAAAACCTTCGCCCCTTCATCGGTGAGCATGCGCGCGAAACAGGCGCCGAGCCCCTGTGCGCCGCCCGTAATGAACGCCTTTTTACCGCTGACCCGTCCCATGAACCGTCTCCTTTTGGTGTTTTGGCGGCAGCTTATCCCAGTTGACGCAGAAACGAAGATGCTTGTGCAGTTGCTGAAAGACCTGAAGGCGGCGTCATGCCGCAAGGCGCCGCGCCCGGGCCGGTATTAGTTTAGAGACCGGAGGTCACGGCAAGCGATGAAGAACATGCGCCGCAAGGGCATTGACTGGCGTCTGACGCGATTTTTGCTCACCCATCTCGCGCTTGGCGCGGTGAGCGGGTGGATTTTCGTCGGCGCGCTTTTCTATTTCAATGTCGGCGGCCTTGGCGATCTGATCGCCGACCCTGCGTCCGGGCCGCTAGCAGCGATCATGCTTCTGATTGTCGTCACCATTACCTGGGGCTCGGCGGCCATGGGCACGGCAGTATTTCTCTTGCCGCGCGAAGAAGATGATGAAGGCAAAGGCGGGCGCGCAATGATGACGCCTGCTCTGCAGCCGGCGCTGGCGAAAGTAAAAGCCCACCGCCGGTAATGTCTTATTTGGCGTGAGACGTCAGAAGATAAAGACCAAGCGCGCCGTAAACGCTGGCGGACAGCGTTTTCATGCGGGCCTGTGCTTTCGGCGATTCAACCAGCTTGCGCCGAAGCGCCCCCGCAGCAAACGCCACAAGAACCAGAACGCATGTGCCGGTAAAGCTGAAGATCGCGCCGAGCGTCATGATCTCCAGCCAGACGGCGCCCGCTTCCGGATTTGCAAAACCCGGCAGAAAAGCGAGAAAAAACAGCCCGACTTTCGGATTGAAAAGATTGGTCAGCGCGCCTGCGCGAAAGGACTGCAACGGGTTCGCCCGTCCTTCGGCGCCGATGGGCGCAGGTTTTTCCATCATCGTGCGAACCGCTAGATAAAGAAGATAAAGCCCGCCAACGATGCGAATGATATTGAGCGCGTGCTCTGACGCGGCGAGCATAGCCGCCAGTCCTACCGCGGTCGCAAGCGTCCAGCCGAGCGCGCCGGCGCCAACGCCAATCGCGGCTGCTATTCCTGCGCGCGCGCCGCCGCGCGCCGCTGACGCAAGGGTGAAGGCCATATCCGGGCCCGGCGTAATATTGAGAAGAAGCGCGCCGCCCAGAAAAAGCAGAAATGGCGCGCCTTCAATCATGACCCACCACTCAACTATTCGGATTTATTCGCCGGTCTGGAGCTGTCTGACAGCCTCTGTCATCATCTCCTCCATATGGCGGCGGATCTGGTGATCGGACTGGTCGACGCCGGCGGCGTCGAAATCCTTGCGGAGCTTGCGGAAGACATCCTCGTCGCCCGCTTCCTCGAAATCGGCCTTGATGACTTCCTTGGCGTAGGCGTCGGCGTCATCGCCGGTTTTACCCATCAGCCCGGCGGCCCAGAGCCCCAGGAGCTTGTTGCGGCGAGCCTCCGCCTTGAAGCGCAGCTCAGCGTCATGAGCGAACTTGTTTTCGAACTTGTCCTTGCGGTCGTCGAAGGTCGTCATCGGGGCAAAACTCCAGAATCTCAGCAATATCGAGCCAGCTGGCTGGCCGGTGACCGCGTCTTTACAGACGACCGGCTTCCGGCGCAACGCGCCTTCGGAAAATGTAAGGCGCCGGGGCTATCAATCAACTGACAAGGAGCGTAAACCCCCCGCTTCTCCCACCGCGCCAGTCGTGCTAGCGAAAAGGGAGGGCTAACCCGCTTGAGTCGCTGGGCGCGCCCTCACCCGCTCTTGCAGCGCTGGAGACCTGGCGCGCAAGGCACTGAAAGGATTACAGAAATGGCCCGCCGCAAGCAGATCTATGAAGGCAAGGCGAAAATCCTGTTCGAGGGCCCGGAACCCGGCACCATCATCCAGTATTTCAAGGATGACGCGACCGCATTCAATAATCAGAAAAAAGCCGTACTTGAGGGCAAGGGCGTTCTCAACAACCGCATTTCCGAGTTTGTCATGATGGGGCTGGAGCGCATCGGCGTCCCCACCCATTTCATCAAGCGCCTCAATATGCGCGAACAGCTTGTTCGCCATGTTGAGATCGTGCCGCTCGAGGTTGTGGTCCGCAATTACGCCGCCGGGTCGATTTCCAAGCGCTTGGGGATCGAGGACGGCGTGGCTCTGCCCCGCTCGGTGATCGAATTCTATTTCAAGAATGACGAGCTCGGCGATCCGCTGGTGTCGGAAGAACACATCACGGCGTTCAACTGGGCCAACCCCCAGGAAATCGACGACATGATGGCGCTGGCCCTGCGCGTGAACGACTATCTGTCAGGTCTTTTCGCCGGAGTCGGCATCAAGCTTGTCGATTTCAAGATCGAGTTTGGCCGCCAATATGAAGGCGATATGATGCGCCTGATCGTCGCCGACGAAATCAGCCCGGATAGCTGCCGCCTGTGGGACATGGAAACCGGCCATATCATGGACAAGGACCGCTTCCGCCAGGATCTCGGCGATGTCACGGATGCGTACCGCGAAGTCGCCCGGCGTCTCGGCGTTCTGCGTGAGGCGGAAAGTTCAGGCCAGAGCGGCCCTGTTCTTGTCAGCGACAACGAGAAATAAACAAAAATTAAGCGGTCGCTAAGATTCTCCGTGCATGGTCCCGGCGCGCGCCAGAAGGTGCCTGTCTTTCCTAACGTCAGGACCTGTGCGGGGTTGAACGGCGTCGACCGTTCAAGAACCTGTCCATCATGGTCAACAAAGAGTTGATTTAATAGATACAATACAAGCGGTTTTCCTAAGCCGCGGGCAAGCTGTGTTCTGATAATGTTACGCGGTTATGCCATACGCAGTGTTCACATATGGATCAGGCAGCGCCGGCTCTTCGCCGGTCTCGGCTCTGCGCCCGACAGCGCCGAACCGACAGCCTGCGAGCGCGCCGAGCAGGGAGGACGACGCCCTTTCGGGCAGCTCCTTACGCAACGCCGACGCCCGCAAGCAGGAAGCCGCCGCTGCATCGACCGCCAACCGGCAAGAAGCGGAGCGCCGCAGCGCCGAGCGCGCCGACGACCGCCAGATTCAAAACCAGCGCTCCGCCGATGAGCGCGCCTCTGCGGCTGACCGCAACGCCGAAAATGTGCGGGTCGCCGGCCAGAAGAACGAAGCGGCGCTCCGCAGCGCCGAAGCAGAGCTTAAGCGCCTGGAAGCGGCCGGAAAATCAGCCCAAAAATCCGACCAGGCTAAAGCGGCCGAGGAAATCGACGTCAATGACGCTGATGTGCCCGCTAGCCGCGAAGTGCGCCCCGAGGATATCAAGAAGCTGGAGCAGATCAGGGCGGAGGCGCTTTATCCGTCACCGCCCACCGCGGAATCGCGTGAAATCGCCCAGCGCGCCCACACACAGATCATCCGGGCCGAGGCCGAGCTCAAAGCCTACGCGCTTGAACAATCCATACAAAAGGCCCGGGAACGCGCAATCGCCCGGTTTGACGCCGATCAGGCCGCCGCCGCCTATCGCCAGCTTGAAGACTATACGGGCGAAGGCTCCCTCCTTTTGAACTAACTCAAGCCTTTCCGAGCTTCAGCCAAGCCCCGCTACATTGCGCCGCCAGACGGCCCGGTGTATCAGCCCCTGACAAGCGACAAGCGGGCACGGCTCATGAAAGCGAAAATCACCATCACTTTGAAAAACGGCGTTCTCGATCCGCAAGGCGCAGCGATTGAAAGCGCGCTCGCCGGTCTCGGCTTTGACGGCGCCCAAGGCGTGCGTCAGGGCAAGGTGATCGAGATGAAACTCGCGGAAACCGATGAGGCGGCGGCGCGCGCCACCGCTGAAGAGATGTGCAAAAAGCTCCTCGCCAATCCAGTGATGGAAAATTATTCGATCGAAATCCTGGCGTAACTTTCGGACGGGGACGTGGTCGCACAACCGCATTACATTCGGGAATATAACCGGCTCCTGCGTAATCTCCGCAAGACCAGCGCCAGTGAAACTGAAACTTTTGAGCGCGCCGTGGGCGGCGGCTTCAAAGCGACCGGCGCGACGCAGGCGAAACTAATCCTGGGACTCGCTCCGCAAGCGCCGTTTCATCTGATTGATGTTGGCTGCGGTTCGGGCCGTCTCGCTTATGCACTGCGCAATGAAGAACGCGTCTCCTATACCGGGTTCGACATTCTTCCCGACCTCATCGGTCATGCTGAAAAAGTCTGCGAAAGACCCGACTGGCGGTTCGACGCAATCTACTCCCTTGCCTTGCCGATAGAGGATGACGCCGGCGACATGATCGTTTTCATGTCGGTGTTCACCCATTTGAAGCCCGATGAAATCAAAACCTATCTCAGCGAGGCGGTGCGGGTGTTGAAACCCGGCGGCCGTATCGTCGCCTCCTATTTTGACGCCGATGATCCTCAGCACGCAAAACTTTTCCCGCCGGCGCCGGTTCAATATCTCGCCCGCATTCTCGGCCGTGATGTGCTCCGGGTGCGCCTGAAGCGCAAAGACCTTGAGACATGGATGCGGGACGCAGGAGTGGTTGTGGAGCAGGCCCTCACGCAGGGACCGCTGACCCAGCACGTCATGATTGCCCGCAAACCCTCCACCGCCGAACAAAACGGACAAGCGCAGCTATGATCGCCCTCGCCGCCCGCCCCGATCCCGTAGACGTCGCGCTTGAACAATCGGCGCTGGTCGTCGTCGACATGCAGAACGCTTTCGCCTCCAAAGGCGGCATGCTTGACCTTGCAGGTCATGACATCTCGGCGGCGGCGTCAGTGGTTGAGGTCAATAAAAAGATCATCGCCGCGGCGCGCGAAGCCGGCGTCCAGATCGTTTATCTGCAGGTTGGATACAAACCCGATCTCAGCGATGCCGGCGGGCCCCTGTCGCCGAACCACCATAAAGAACTTTCCTTGCGCACCATGCGCGCGCGGCCCGAGCTTGACGGCAAACTGCTGATACACGGGACCTGGGACTGGGAGATTGTCGACGCCCTGAAGCCCGAACCCGGCGATATGGTGATCCGGAAATCCCGCTATAGCGGCTTTGCAGGAACGACCCTCAACAATGATCTCCGCGCCAACAATATCCGCTATCTTTTCTTCACGGGAATCGCCACAAATGTTTGTGTGGAAAGCACCGCGCGCGACGCCTATTTCGAAGAATACTGGCCGATCATGGTCGAGGACGCCATGAACCATGCCGGGCCCGATTTTGTGCGCGACGCGACGATGTGGAATTTTGAAAACGTCTTCGGCTGGGTGACCGACTCGGACAATCTGATCGGCGCCTTTAAAAACAGAACCAATCTCTCATGAGGCAGTCATGAAAACCGCAGTCATCGTTTTTCCCGCTTCGAATTGTGACCGCGACATCGCCGTCGCGCTCGAGCAAGCCACGGGTAAAAAACCCGCCATGGTCTGGCATGGCGACACCGATCTGCCGGAGGCGGATTTCTACGCCCTGCCCGGCGGGTTCTCCTATGGTGATTACCTTCGCGCCGGCGCCATGGCGGCGAAATCGCCGATCATGCGCGCCGTGATCGACAAGGCCAAAGCCGGCGCTCCGGTAATCGGCGTTTGCAACGGTTTCCAGATCCTCTGCGAGACCGGCCTCCTGCCCGGGGTGCTGATGCGCAACGCCGGTCTCGACTTCGTCTGCCGCGATGTTGAATTGCGGGTTGAGAACAACCAGTCGATCTTCACACGAGGGTTCGAGAAGGGAAGCTACGTCACCTTCCCCGTCGCCCATCATGACGGCAATTATGTCGCCGACGAGGAAACCCTCAACCGGATCGAAGGCGACGGCCGCGTCGCCTTCCGCTATGTGGACAACCCGAACGGCTCGGCGCGCGATATTGCGGGCCTCATCAATGACGCTGGCAATGTGCTGGGCATGATGCCCCATCCGGAACGGGTGATTTCACCGCTTCTCGGCGGCATCGACGGCGCGACGTTCTTCAAGGGGCTCGTGGAAGCGGTTTCCTAACCGAACACAGCCGGGTGCCGCCCCGCCCAGGGACGCGCTTCCTCCATCTCGAAACCGAGGCCGATCAAAAGATCCTCCCTGCCCTTGGCCGCGCCGAACATGGCGCCGATGGGAAGTCCGTCCGGCGACATCGACAGCGGCAAGGAGATCGCCGGCGCGCCGGAAACATTGTAAAGCGGCGTATACTGAACATAACCGGTCAGCCGTTCGATCAGCGTGTCATAGTCGAGCGCGCCGTCAAAATATCCGATCTCGGGCGGCGGCGTGCGCACCACCGGCGACAGGATGACGTCATAGTTCTGGTGGAACTCCGCCATCAGCGCCTCGACCCCGAACAGGCGCTCAAGTGCGCCCTGGAAATCAGCCTTGTTTTCTTCAAACACATTCGCCAGGCCGAGCGTAAACGGCTCGAAGGCGAGCCCGTTGCGCGGCATTCCGGTCGCCTGCTCCCAACTGGTCATGACCTGGTCGGCGATGGCGGCCCAGTAAAGACTGAAGTCAGCGGAAAAGCCCGCGCCCACGGGAAAAACAGTCTCTTCCACATGATGCCCGAGATCGGCGCATAGCGCGGCGACGCTCTGTGTCGCAGCCATCACGGCGGGATCAGCGACAAAGCCGTCATCCGCCCCTTTCGTTACAACCGCGATGCGCAGGCGCTCTTTCAAGGGCGCAGTCACGAGATCGAGCGGCGCAAGCCCGCTTGTCGACGACGGCAACGCCATCGCCGCCGAGACCGCCGCCGTGTCGCGCATGGTGCGGCTTTCAACGCCGTGCGTCGACAGGGACAGCGGCATATCAGAAGGCTCGCCCCGCGGGGTGCGCCCGCGCGAGACTTTCAGGCCCACAGTTCCGCAACAGGAGGCCGGAATGCGGATCGAGCCGCCGCCGTCTGTTGCGTGAGCGATCGGTACCACGCCGCTCGCGACCAGCGCCGCGGCGCCGCCCGACGACCCGCCGGTTGAATGATCGAGATTCCAGGGATTGCGCGTCTTGCCGGTGGCGATCGATTCCGTCGTCGCGGTCAGGCCGAATTCGGGCGTTGTCGATTTGCCGAGACTGACGACGCCGAGATTTAAAAAGCCGGTGACAAAGGGCAATTGCTCGCCGCCCACATAACCGGGAAAGGCGCGGCTGCCGAAGCCGGAGGGAACGTCGGTGACGTCATAAAGATCCTTGATAAAGGTCGGGACGCCAGCCATGACGCCGCTCACATTCGCAGCGCCTTCACGCGCCGCGTCATAAGTCTCGGTTGCAACCGCGTTGATTTTTTTATTGATGCGTTCGGCCCGCTCAATCGCGCCCCCGACCACTTCCACAGCAGATGTTTCACCGGAGTTGATCCGCGCCGCCGTCTCCACCGCATCAAGCTCGGCGAGATCGTTCGACGCCGCCTGATCGGGGCGCGAGCACGCCCCTGCCGCTGTAAGCAACATGGCGCCGAGGCCGCCCGACTGCATCAAATGTCGCCGCGATAAAGACATGCAAAGCTTCCTTTTATTCACCGGCCGATTCCGGCATCATCGAATGCTGAAAGGGCGCGCGCCCAAAATCAAGATGAAGACGCAGGGATGAAGGGGAACAGGATGAAAAGCCAGGCTTTCGCGTGTGCAGCATTATTGCTCATGACCGCGTGCGAACAAAAAGAACAAGCGGCGGCGCCGGCAGACGCGTCCTATCAGGAAACGCTGATGACGCAGCTTCTCGATGCGAAACCGGGCGACGTGATCGACATTCCAGAAGGCCGCTTTGCCTTCGACCGCTCCTTGAGCCTCACGGTAGACGGCGTCACGATCAAGGGCGCCGGCATGGACAAGACGGTGCTGAGTTTTGCGGGACAAGTCGCCGGCGCCGAGGGCCTTCTCGTCACCGCCAGTGATTTCACCATTGAGGATCTCGCCATTGAAGACACCAAAGGCGATGCGCTGAAAATTTCCGAGGGCGAAAACATCATTATCCGCCGAGTGCGCACGGAATGGACCGGAAAACCGAAAACCGAAAACGGCGCCTATGGGATTTATCCGGTTCAGGTGAAGAACCTGCTGATGGAAGATTCCGTCGCCATCGGCGCGTCCGATGCTGGGCTCTATATTGGCCAGTCGCAAAATGTCGTCATCCGCAACAACCGCGCGGAATATAATGTCGCCGGGATCGAGATCGAAAACACCTTCGACGCTGATGTCTATGGCAATGTCGCCGTCAACAACACCGGCGGCATTCTCGTCTTCAACATGCCGAATTTGAAACAGCCCGGCGCGCGCACGCGTGTTTTCAACAATGAGATTTATGAAAACAACACGAAGAATTTCGGTCTTGAGGGAACGCCGGTCGCCTCCGTGCCCGCGGGGTCCGGCGTCGTCATCAACTCCAATGACCAAGTGGAAATCTTCGACAACGACATCCGCGACAACAAGACGGCGAATGTCATTGTCGCGAGCATTTTTTCATCAGGCATCTCGACCGACGGCGTGCAAGATGATTTCGATCCCTATCCGAACGGGATTTATGTTTACGGCAATCGGTTCGAAGGCGGCGGCGACAACCCCGACGGGCTAGATCTTCAGGCGCTGAAAATCGCCGTCGCGGGCCCCTTGGGCCGCATCCCCGATGTGTTGTGGGACGGCTATGTTGACCCGGCGCTTTCCGGCGCCAGCGACGTGCTGTGCGTGCAGAATGGCGAGGCGAAAGTCCTGAATGTGGACGGCCCCAATGACAATAAGAGCCCAAAAGTGGCGGAAGACGGCGTTCATGACTGCGCGTTTGAAAAGCTTCCTGTCATTACGCTGACAGGACCGCTCGCCGGGTTATAAAGCTCACACGCAAGGCGGGAAAAACACCTCAAAAGTGATGAATATGGGCGGTTTTTTGAGCTTTGGTGAAGAGTTATCCACCACCTTCGCGGCTGGGTTATGATGGTCACGTAGAAATTTCGCATCCCCACGACTTGATCGTGGGGACCAATTTCCTCACTGGACGCCACGGTCAAGCCGTGGCGAGTCGCCCTTGGGAACCGACGATGACGACAGAAAACTCCAAATGGCGCCAGACTCGTCTGCAGGCCAGTAAACAAGCGGGTGAAAAAGAACGCGACGCGATGGGCAAATCGCTGACATTGGTCACTGCGGCGGTATTGTTGTTCCTTTCCGCCTGCTCCCGGGAGCCAACGCCCACGCCCACCTATCACGCAGATGAAAACCCGCAGCATTTGAGCGAGTGGGGCATGATCGCCGCGACGGACGGCGCCTTGCAGTTGAGCAAAGGCGTGACGCCCTACGATCTCGCGACGCCGCTCTTTTCCGATTACGCCTTGAAGCTGCGCACGGTCTGGACGCCGGAAGGAAAGCCAGCGGTCTACAGCGCCGATGAAGCCTTCGACTTTCCTGTGGGCACGGTCATCACCAAGACGTTTTACTATTCAATACCGAAGAACGAATGGACCGGGGATGTTTCCATCGGGCGCGAGCGCAGCGTCAATGAAGGAGTCATGTCGCTGGATCATTTGCGGCTCATTGAAACGCGGGTGCTGGTCCGCCGCGAAACCGGATGGGACGCGCTGCCTTATGTATGGAATGACGACCAGACCGACGCAGTGTTGAAACGCACCGGCGCAGTGGCGCCGCTAACGCTGATCCGCGACACTAATGAAGACGGGGGTCGGATGGAGCCGTTCTCCTATCTCGTGCCGAACGCCAATCAATGCGCCGGGTGCCATGCGACAAACGCGACGACAAAGGCGATCAAGCCCATCGGCCCGAAAGCGCGGCACCTGAATAAACCATCAAGTTTCGCCGAAGGGTTCAACCAGCTCGATCACTGGCTGGCGAAAGGATTGCTAACATTTGCGTCGGAAAATTCTCCTCTCCTTCGAGACGCCCGCCCCCTTCATCCTGAGGAGACCAGCCAGGTTGAAAACCGGCTGGCCGTCTCGAAGGACGAAGGGCGGGCTCCTCAGGATGAAGTGAATTTTCAATTCCCCCGCAATGCAGACTGGACCGATGAAAACGAACCGCTCGACTTAAGGGCGCGCGCCTATCTCGACGCCAATTGCAGCCATTGCCACAACCCCAACGGCCCCGCTGATACGTCCGGACTGAACCTTGAACCTGATGCGGCGGGCCCCGCGCTCGGCCATTGCAAGACGCCGGTCGCCGCCGGCCGCGGCACGGGCGGACGCCCCTATGACATCGTGCCGGGGCGTCCGGATTTATCGATCACAGTGTTCCGCATGGAAACCACCGATCCTGGCGCCATGATGCCGGAGCTTGGCCGCGCCGTGACGCATGAGGAGGGTGTCGAACTTCTCGCTGACTGGATTGCGGCTATGGAAGGTAGATGCGGTTAAATTAAATATGGCCACTGCTCAACTCCTCGATCACTTAGTATTATTCCTATGGCATCTATTTGTTCTGATGCTGGCACGAGTGGCTTTAATTGCTCAGTTTCCCAAATCTTTTCCCGACAATTCCGTATTAAATGAACAATTCCCAACTCTAGCCGCAATCCCAATAGCGCTTACCCAAAACACACTTGTATTTGGCGTTTTCGGACCATTGATAATGAGCGATCAAGATTTCAGCTGGGCTCTTGCCCTCAGAGTGGCAGAATTAAGCTTGCAATACACATTGCTTGCGTCGGTAGTTCTAGCGATATGGCTAAGGCTTCACGGTCGAACCGCTAGGCTCCAACCTAAAACCAAGCTTCAAAAATGAAGCACTTCATGACAAGCCGGTTAACAAACAACTTTAAGCGCCCGCCATCATCTTCCGTACACGTCCCATCGCCATCAACGGGAAATAGTGTCGGTAGAGATTGTAGTTGATCATGAAGGCGCGGGAGAGTTCAGGGCCCTGTTTCAACCGCTCCTGCAATAGCGGATCGTTGAGCTTGATGGTCGCGCCGACGCCGTAACCGGGAAAACCCGTGCCGGTATATTCCGGCTCTTCCCAGGTGCCGTCTTTCTGGCGTTCGATCAGGAATTGAACGCCATCGGCGATGGCGCGCTCGTCTTCCGTGCGGCCCACCGCGGCAAGGCCCATCAACGCCCAGGCGGTTTGCGAGGCGGTCGATTTACCCCGGCCCATCTGTTTCGGGTCCATATAGGAGGCGCAGCTTTCACCCCAGCCGCCATCTTCGTTCTGATGCAGGATCAGCCAGTCCGACGCCTTGCGAATGTAAGCTTGCGTCATGTCCTCGCCGATGGCTTCGAGCGCCGGCAGCACCGCGCCGGTGCCATAAACATAATTGACGCCCCAGCGGCCGAACCAGGCGCCGTCCGCTTCCTGCTCGGCTTTTATGTAATCGAGCGCACGCACCATGGATGGATGGTTCTTGCCAATGCCGAGCTTGCCGAAGGCTTCGATAATATGGGCGGTCACATCCACCGATGGCGGGTCGAGCGCTTCGCCGAAATCGCAGAACGGAATTTTGGTCAGGATCTTTTTATCATTGTCCTTGTCGAAGGCGCCCCAGCCGCCATTCTTGCACTGCATGCCGATGAGCCAGTTGAGGCCCTTTTCGATGGCGGTCTCAACACCCTTCCCTTTCCATTTCGGATCATTGCGGAAAGGCGCCAGCGCGATCAGCGCCACGGCGGTGTCGTCCGTATCGGGATAAAAATAGTTTTTATATTCGAACGCCCAGCCGCCGGGTTCGAGCTTCGGACATTTGACGCTCCAGTCCCCGGGACGCAGCACCTGCTGAGCCAACAGCCAGTCTATCGCTTTTTCGACTTCCTTTTCCTGACGCTGATTCAAGTCGCAATCTTCGAAAGCGAGCAGTGTCAGCACCGTATCCCAGACCGGGCTCGTCGACGCCTGAATCCATGTCGCCTCACCCACATCGACGCGCCAGCGCGGATCGTCAAGCGCGGCGAGCCCTTTGGCGACGACCGCATGGTCATGCGCATAGCCTTCATTATAAAGCGCCATCAGCGAATAGATCCATGGCGGCTGGATGCCGCCCCAGACGCCGTCAGCGTCCTGATGCTTGATGATCCATTCGAGGGAACGGGAAAGCGCGCCCCTGCGCATCAGCCCGACCCCCGCCGTTGCGCCAAAGCTTTGCAGGCCGTGGAGGATTTTATCCGCGGTCAAAAAGAACGCGTCGAGAAACCCGGCGCCCGGCTTATCGGGATAGGCGTAATTATATGTGTCCCGGCCGTCGGGAAACAGTTCATCGAGCCTGCGGGACGCGGGCAAAGGCCGCGACGGACGGCGCGCCGACAAGACCGCAATCGGCATCAGGGTCGCGCGCGCCCATTGCGCAAAATTATAGATCGAGAAGACGAACCAGTTCGGGAAGAAGATGACTTCCGGCGGCAGATTTGGCGTTTTTTCCCACGGCCATTCGCCAATCAGCGCCAGCCAATAGCGGGTGAAGACGCGAATATTTTTAAGCCCGCCTTTGGACATAATCCATTCGCGCGCCTTGACCATATGCGGCGCATCCTTGCGGTCGCCCATGGAACGCAGCGCCGCATAGGCCTCCACCGTCGTATTGATGTCGCCGGCCGGGGCCCCGTAATAGATCTGCCAGGCGCCGTCTTCGCGCTGGGTTTCGCGCAAAGATTGCGCAAGGCGCGGGCGCAAATGATGGTTTTCAAGCCCCATGAACCAGAAGGCGAGAATCCACTGCGCCTCCATGCAGGCGTTGGATTCCAGCCGGCCGACCCAATAGCCCTCCGGCTTTTGCCGAGCGCTGAGCCAGTCCGCCGCCGCCTCTATGGACGCAGCCAATTGCCGGTCAAAATTCGAACGCCGCCCGGCGCCCGCTTCTTTCTCGTCGAACATGCATAACCCTTTGACGCTCAAGCGCTTAGGCAAAGGGTTCTTAGCGCGTGGCGCGCAGACGCGCCAGACCTTGACGGGCGAGCGCTTCACCCGTCGCCCGCCGCTTTCCGGGCCTCTTGCATTCATAAATATATCACTTATGTAAAGTGATAACTATGGATAAAGCAATGACAAAACCTGTGGCCATCAAGGAACTGAAGGAAAACGCTGACGAGATTTCAGCGCTCCTCAAAACCATGTCGCATTCCAACCGTTTGCTGATCGCCTGCGCCCTCACCGCGGGCGAAAAAAGCGTCAGTGAGATTGAGGCGGAGATCAAGGTTCCACAGCCGCATCTTTCCCGCGACCTTGGCCGGTTGCGCGACGCGGGGCTGGTAAAAGCGAGACGCGTTTCAAAAAACGTATTTTACTCGCTTAGCGATGAACGGCTGACCAACCTGGTTGAAGCGCTTTGCAAGACCTTCGGTCCAAAATCACATTCACCCCGGAAAGGAGACCGGTCATGACGCCTGTCGTCAAAACTTTTTTCGATGAAGCCACCTTCACCGCCAGCCATGTGGTGATCGATCCTTCCACCAAAAAATGCGCCCTTATCGATTCCGTGCTCGATTACGATCCAGCATCAGGCCGGACAACCACAAAATCCGCTGACGAGATTATTGCTTATGTTAAAGACAATGATCTTACCGTCGAGTGGATTTTGGAAACCCATGTCCACGCTGATCATTTAACCGCTGCGCCCTATCTAAAAGAACAACTCGGCGGCAAGACAGCGATCGGCGACAAGATCGATGTGGTCCAGAGCACTTTTGCAAAGGTTTTCAACGCTGAAAATGCTTTCAAACGCGACGGCAGTCAGTTCGACAAGCTCTTCGCAGACGGTGAGAGTTTCAACGTCGGTGAAATTGGCGCCCATGTCATTCACACGCCGGGACACACGCCCGCCTGTTCAACCATTATTATCGGCGATGCAGGTTTTGTTGGCGACACGCTATTTATGCCGGATTACGGAACAGCGCGCTGTGACTTTCCGGGCGGCGATGCAAAGACGCTTTTCCGCTCCATTCAGAAAATCTTCGCTCTTCCGCCTGAGACGCGCCTGTTTATGTGTCACGACTATAAGGCGCCCGGCCGTGATGAATTTATTTGGGAGACAACGGTCGCAGAAGAGCGTGAGAAGAACATCCATGTTCACGACGGGATCACAGAAGCCGGGTTCGTCAAGATGCGCGAAGCGCGCGACAGGACTCTATCCATGCCGCGGCTGATCCTTCCCTCAGTGCAGGTGAATATGCGCGCCGGGGAAATGCCGCCAGCTGAAGAGAATGGCGTCTCCTATCTGAAAATACCGGTGAATGCACTTTAGCTTTACGCGAAGCCTCAGAACCGCGTAAATGGCGCTATGACAAATGAAAACTTTTTTGCGGCGCTTCGTGGCGCCTATGCGGAATGCGCCGAGCGCACCTTTTTAAACCTGCCTGGGAAACGCAAGATTTCCTATTTGGAAATGGACGCCCTTTCCGCGAAATATGCAGGCGCATTGCGTCAGCTTGGCGCCGAACCGGGAGACCGGATTGTCGTACAGGTCGATAAGTCTCCTGAAAACGTCGCGCTCTATCTCGGCGCGATGCGCGCTGGTCTCGTCTATGTGCCTTTGAATTCGGCCTATACCGCCGCAGAGGTCGACTACTTCCTCGACGACGCGGCGCCAAAAGTTTTCATCTGTTCGCCCGAAAAACTCGCCGAGTTAACGCCCGTCGCGCAAGGCCAAAATGTCACTCACGTCTTGACGCTTGGGTCAAATGGCGAAGGCACGATCCTTGATGCAGCATCGAAAGCCGCTGCCTTTGATAGTATCGTTACACGAAGCAAGGATGGCCTTGCTGTTATTCTTTATACATCAGGCACAACAGGCCGATCCAAGGGCGCCATGCTCACCCATGAGAACTTGTCTTCGAACGCCAAAACATTGAGCGCGCTATGGGGTTTTTCGCCAGACGATGTTTTGCTCCACGCCCTTCCTATCTTTCATATTCACGGGCTTTTTGTAGCGTTGCACACCGCGATGTTGAACGCATGTGAAATAATGTTTCTTCCAAAACTCGACATTGCGGAACTGCGCCGTCTGCTTCCAACAGCAAGCATCTTGATGGGAGTGCCTACTTTTTACACACGCCTCCTTGCTGAAAAGGATTTCGGGAAAGCGGACTGCGTTAACATGCGCCTTTTCATTTCCGGCTCAGCGCCGCTCACCATTGAGACCTTCAACGCTTTTGAGGCGCGCACCGGTCATAGAATTCTGGAGCGATATGGTATGTCTGAGGCGGGTATGATCGCCTCCAACCCGCTTCAGGGCGCGAGGATTGCCGGCACAGTGGGGTTCGCGTTGCCGGGCGTAGCTTTGCGCGTCGCCGGCGATAAAGGAGCGCCTGGAGAAATCGAAGTAAATGGTCCGAATATCTGCGTGGGGTATTGGAAAAAACCGGACAAGACGGAAGAAGCTTTCACAGAAGACGGCTGGTTCCGCACCGGCGATGTTGGAACGCTGGATAATGAAGGCAGGCTTACGCTTGTTGGGCGTGACAAGGATCTCATCATTGCTGGAGGTTTTAATATTTATCCTATCGAGATCGAGCAAATCCTTGACGCTATTCCGGGTATTGTGGAAAGCGCCGTAATCGGCGTTCCGCATCCTGACATGGGCGAAGGCGTGGCTGCAGTCATTGTCGCCGACGGCGATGGTCCAGATGATGCGGCGTTAGCCGAAGCCTTAACGCCGCTGGCGAAATTCAAACGCCCCCGCAAGTTTTTTCGAGTTGACGCTCTTCCCCGCAATACAATGGGCAAAGTGCAAAAACAGGCGCTGCGTGAACAGTATAAGGACGCCTTCACTGCGCCATGCTGATTTCCTACTATACGGAGACGCCCTTGACGGGTTTGTGGAAATAATGGAACCGCATTTCCGGTTTTTTGGATATTCCACCGACATTGACCGCGCGTTCGAACCACCGTCAGCGCCGCCATCGCCGGAGATCATGAGCGGCGCGCAATGGGGCGGTGATAAATCTTGATGTCACTGCCGTGGTACTCAGTCGTCGTCACAAATGAGAACCCGCATTTTTCCGCGATGCGGATCGACGGTGTATTGTTGATGCCGATGATGCAGCTCATCCGCTCCGCAGATAATACTTTATCGCCCCATTGAATGGCGCCAAGCGCCGCTTCGCTGGCGTAGCCCTTGCCCTGATAATCCGGTGAAATCGCCCATCCGATTTCAGGCATGCCCGTGAGCGGCGGCGTCAGCTCTCGCTGAAAGTCTGCAAATCCCACCTGCCCCACAAAGGCGCCGCTCTCGCGCTCGAACACATGCCAGTAGCCGTAACCGCATACCGGCCAGAGGCCTGCGTTGCGCAGCAAGCGCCGCCACGACTCTTCAGGGGGCAGCGGCTCTCCGCTGATTTCTTTCGTCACTTCATGGCGCGCCCACATGGCGGCGAAGGCTGCAAAGTCCTCTTTTCGGGGACCCTGAAGGCGCAAGCGCGCGGTTTCGATTACCGGAACGGCGTCGGCGTTCACTCAGTGCGCGCCTTCATTTCTGCGATGTAATCATCGATCCGCTCGCGGAGAATATCGAGCGGCAGGCCGCCGCCGGTGAGCACTGCGTCGTGGAATTCGCGGATATCGAACGCATCACCAAGTTCACGCTCCGCTTTCCGGCGAAGCTCCCATAAAGTCAGCTCACCCATTTTGTAGGCAAGCGCCTGCCCAGGCCAGGCGATATAGCGGTCGACCTCGGTCTGAACATTATGGAGCGACAACGCCGTATTGTCCGCCAGGTAATCAAGCGCCTGTTGGCGGGTCCAGCTCTTGGAATGAATACCTGTGTCGATCACAAGACGGCAGGCGCGCCACATCTCCATAGAGAGCCGGCCAAAATCATCATAAGGCGTTTCATATACGCCCATTTCAACACCGAGCTTTTCTGAATAGAGCCCCCAACCTTCGCCGAAGGCGTGGGGATAGAAATCCTTACGGAACTCCGGCGCGTTTTCGATTTCCAGCGCGAGGGCGCTTTGCAAATGATGACCTGGCACCGCTTCATGCAGCGTGAGCGCCGTCATCTCGTAGTAAGGCCGCTTGTCGAGAGCGTAAGTGTTGACCCAATATTGGCCGCCCCTTGTGCCGCCCAATGGCGCACCCACATAGCGCCCGGTCGTGTAATTCGGCGCGATCTCAGCTGGCACCGGTTCGACTGAATAAGGCTGTCGGGGCAACTTTCCAAAATAGGCGGGAAGCCGGCCATCAATATCTTTTGCAATCCACGCCGCGCGCTCTAACAAGTCTTCCGGGGTTGTTGGGTAGAATTGCTCATCCGTGCGAAGAAACTCGATAAAGTCTTGAAAATTGCCTTTGAAGCCGGTCTTCGCCATGACGCCGGCCATTTCTTTGCGGATGCGCGCGACCTCTTTCAATCCAAGCGCGTGGATGCTTTCCGGCGTTACCGTATCAAGGGTGGTGTAATAGCGCACGAGCGTACGGTAATATTCGCGCCCATTCGGTAAGTCATATGCGCCAAGCGTTTCACGCGCGCCCGGCACATATTCATCATTCATGAAATCGAGCAACCGCTGGAAGGCCGGAATGACATCCGTTTCCAGAACCTCACGCGCTTCCTGACGCAACGCGGCCTGCCGGCGGTAGGGAATAGATTCCGGCATCTTTACAAATGGCTTGTAGTAAGGATGCGCCGCAGCGTTGTCTTTTATCTGCGCTTCGAAAGACGGCAGGATGTAAGGCAGTATTTCCTTGGGCTGCGTAAAACCGTCCGCCAGCCCCTGACGCATGTTCTCCACATGCTGATCGAGGAAACCGGGAAGCCCCTTTAACCGTTCAAGATAGTTTTCAAAATCTTGTTCTGTGCGAAAACTGGTCGCACCGACCACATAACCGAAATTGGTGTGAAAACCGGTGTCGGCGAGAAACGGAATGCGCCAACGGTCAAACTCGCTGAGCGCCAGATTATGCGTCAGGATGAATTCGAGAAGCTCCGCACTGAGCTTGTCGTCATCGTCAAGTTCAGCGCGGTCAATCGCTTCGAGACGATCGTAGAAACTTTGCGCCTCCGCCTTGCGGCGCGCATGATCTTCAGGCGCCACGCCGGGCATTTTGTCATCATACCCCGATACGCCTGAGCCGGTGGCGCTGAACGGACTTTCCTCCATTTCATTCGCCCAATACTCGTCGAACAGCGCATGGAGATCGTCCGCTGGAGCCGCCTGTGCAGATCCCACCGCCAGGGCGCCCGCCACGACCACAAAAACCATTAAAAACCGCTTCACCATAACCCGCTCCCTCACCGGCTAGCGCTCCGTGCATCCCAGCGCTTTTCTATCACGCATCGCTGCGGTGCTGAAACCCGCCTTGAAAGCGGCGGAACGATTGGCTTTCGCACCTGTTTGCTCGGTGAGCCATCCCAATTTCCCCGAATCAGCAGGCCTCAAGTTCCGATGAAAGCTTTCCTCACCTTTTTTGCGCAAGCCGCGCCAGATGGCGATGCAGATGAAAAAACCACAAACGCAGCCAAAGACGCCGCGGGAGAGGTTGAAACCTTCATGAATAGCGTCGGCCCACACTTTCAGGAAGGCTGGGCCTGGATTCAAGCCAACGCGTCTGAATTCTCCATAGCTCTTGGCGCCTGCATCGCTGTTTTCCTGACCCTGCGGATTTCGCGCGCCATGATCGCCGGCTTCATCCGCAGAAAGAAAAAGGACTATTACGCCTTCAATAATGTGGCTGCACGCCTGATCAGCCGCACCTCAAGTCTGTTTCTGCTCGTCCTTTCCGTTGCGCTCGTCGCCCCGTTCTTTCCCATCGTGCCAGAAGGCTGGGGGGCCTATGCAAGAACCATCGCCATTATCGTCGGCATTATTCAGGCGGCAGCCTGGGCCCGTGAACTTCTCACCGCCGGGATCGTAGGATATGCGCATACACACGCTGAAAGCTCGGGCGTTCTTACCAATGCGGTCAACCTCATCAAAACGCTTGTCGCGATCGGCGTCTGGACAATTGCGCTCTTGATGATCCTTTCCAATCTCGACATCGAGATTACGGCGTTGATCGCCGGTCTCGGTGTCGGCGGCATTGCCATTGGCCTTGCCGCACAAAGCCTCTTTAAAGACCTCTTTTCTTCTCTCGCTATTGTTTTCGATCAACCATTTTTGCGCGGCGATTTCATCACATTCGACAATGGAGAATATCTCGGAGACGTCGAGCGAATAGGCATGAAAACAACGCGCATTCGTTCTCTTAGCGGAGAAGAGGTCATTATTTCCAATTCACAGTTGTTAGACAAGGAGATCAGAAACTACCGTCGCATGGACGAAAGGCGTGTCTTGTTCGCAGTCGGCGTTCTGTACCAAACCCCTCATGAAAAACTTCGTAGAATCCCTGAACTCATCGAGAACGCGGTCAAGAGCGTCGAGAAGACCCGGTTCGACCGGTCGCATCTGAAGGAATACGCTGATAGCTCCATAAGTTTTGAAACGGTCTATTGGGTCAAGGACCGCGAATATGGCGTATATATGGAGACCAACCACGAGGTGCTTCTCAATATTCATAAGGCTTTTGAGGATGAAGGCATCGACTTTGCCTTCCCAACCCGGACGCTGCATGTAGAAAGCTTTCCGGAGGCGCCGAAAGATGGACATTAGGCAGCTCGCAATGCTGTGAATGCATTTGATTTGCGAGACGCAGTTAAGGCAGGCTAAGGGAAGGCGTCATTTTGATGGAGCTTCCAAAAATGTTTCGATCTTTGATCCACAAGGGTCTCGTTGCGGTCGCGCTTCTTCTCGCTGCCCTCAGCCCTGCAGCAGCCTTCGCCAAAGACCCCGTTTATACGGGACGGTTTTCCTCTGTCGCCGTAGATGGTTACGATCCCGTCGCCTATTTCACTGTCGGCCAACCGGTGAAGGGCTCGAAAGAGTTCACGATTGAATATAATGGCGCGCAATGGCGCTTTTCGTCTGCGGAAAACCTTGAGGCCTTCGAGGCGGCGGCGGAAAAATACGCACCGCAATATGGCGGCTATTGTGCTTGGGCTGTGTCGCAAAACTATACAGCAAGCGGCAATCCCAAGAACTGGTCGATTGTGGATGACAAGCTCTATCTGAACTATAATGACGAAATCCAGAAACGATGGGAAAAAGACATCCCCGGGTTCATTGCGAAAGCAAATGAAAACTGGCCAGATGTTTTGAACTAAATCCTCAAGTCCACCATTTTTATGAAGGCCGCTCTTGGGCGGCCTTTTTCATATGAGAGACTAAGCGCGCTCTTCCTCACCAGGCTCTTTCAGCGGGATAAGCTTGAATTCGCCATCATTCACAAGTTGACGCACAACAGTTGTCACTTCTCGCTGAGCAGTTTCACCGTCTTCTTCGGATGGCGTCTCCAGCTCGGCAAGCTCTTCTTTATACTGCTCAACCATGCGTTTTGAGATGTTGCCAAACAGAAACTCGACCGTTTCTTGCGCGTTGGTCTCGCCATATTTTAAGGCTTTCAACAGCACTTCGCGATCAAGATCGCGCAAGAGTGCTGTAGCGCCGGAGGCTGGCATGCGCACATAAAGCTCTTCGAACGTAAGAACAGCGCGGCGGACTTCGGCCCCGACCTCGGGATCAGCTTGTTTAAAATGCTCGAGCAGCGCATCGCGCTTAACCCCGGGAAGATAGTTGATGATCTCGCCGACTTTCGCGCCAGCGTTGCCTTTAGCGGCCGCCGGCGCCGGCTCTTCTCCATCTTCCTCGTCGCCAGTGGCGCCTGGAGCCGCTTTTAATAACTCTTCTTCCAGAACATTGGAGATCGCCTCAAGCGCATCGGGCGATGATGGTTTCTTACGAGCGATCTCAAGCAGGACTTTCTGTGCGTATTCGGGCTCGGCGAGATTGAGCACCGCCGCGGTTTTTTCATAAGACAGTTTAGACAAAATCGTCGCAGCAATAGGCATCCGCTGGGCCTGAACATACTGAGCGAGCTCTTCATCCTCAACTTTTTCAACGCGTGTCCAGACAGCGGACTCCCCGCCCCCGCCCATATCGGCGAGAATGCGCTCGGCTCGTTCCTCTTTAGCCATAAGGGTCAACACGCGCCGCGCTTCATCTGTCCCGCCGGCAAGGTCGGTTTCCTCATATGAAGCGGCGGAGAGGAACTCTTCCGCCACAGACTCCAGCAGTTGAGGAGAAACGGTTTTCAGCTCCGAAAAGGCTTTGGCGAAGTTACGCAACTCATCGTCGGACATTTCCTCGACGATGGCGGCAGCGGCTTCAGCGCTCAAAGACGCAAGCACGATTGCCGCCTTATGCGACCGTGTAAACCAGTTCTCCATTTGCGTGTTAGCGCGTTCGCCCGTTTTCGGCGTACGCAAATCCATTTTTTGCAAGGCCGTCGCCATTACGAATACCCTCTCACAAGCGCGCCAGAAACTGCGACCCAGCCATTGGTCAAGACAAAGAACGCCACTTTGAATGGCAGCGAGACGATCGCCGGCGGCACCATCATCATACCCATCGCCATGAGAATTGAAGCTACCAGCAAATCAATCACCAAAAACGGCAAAAGAACAATGAAGCCTATTTCGAAAGCCCGCTGAATTTCCGACAGGACAAAAGCCGGAACAAGCAACGCCATTGGCGTCATGCCGTTTTCAGCGGGAGCCGTTTCAATGGGACGCGCATCTTCTAAAATATCAACCGCGTCCTGATCTACCCGCGCTTCCATGAAGACGCGGAAAGGCTCCATCATTTTTGGAAACGCCGCCTCTTCAGTGATTTCCCCATTTAAAAGCGGCGAAACTCCTGCGGCCCAGGCATCCTTGAAAACCGGCTCCATTACGAAATAGGTCAAAAAGAGCGCAACAGAGACAATCAGCATATTCGGCGGCGCCTGCTGGAGGCCAACGCCCTGGCGCAATATAGACAAGACAATCAGCATGAAAGGCAGACAGGTCACCATCATGGCGATGCCGGGAGCAAGGCTCAGCACCGTGACCATGAGGAACATCTGAACGACGCGCCGTGTCAGTCCGCCGCCAGCTGTCGCCTCCGCAACCGCCGTATCAAGCACATCCGGCTGCTGCACAATGTCTTGCGCAAACGCCGGCGTTGCGCCAAGCGCCGCCAGCGTCAACAGCAATACAATAATAATCCGGAAACGCCCCATCACGGTCGTTTGTCCTAGTTACCAATTCCGACGATTTCGAGAAGCTTTACGCCGATGCCGTTTTCATTGTCTGTCGCTTCAACAAGTTCGCCTCTTGCGATCAGGCGGTCGCCGACAAATATATCCACGGGATCATCGATTAACTGCTCAAGATCAACAACGGTCTCCTGAGACAGCTCAAGCAGTTTCTGGACCGTGATTTTCGCCGAACCGATCGAAACAACAATACGCACAGGCAAATCGAGAATATTGCGATTGCCTGCGCCGCCATCCCCGCCATTCAGGACGTCGGCGACAATTTCATCATCACTCGGATCAGCTTGGACAACCTGATTTTCGTCACTCATGACTCATCTCCTTCAACGCCGCCGGTTTCTTGACGCAGCGCCGCCAATACATTTTTGATAAGGGTGTCAGGGTCGTGATACAGCCCACCCTTTTTCCATTGCGCGTCAACCGTTGCCGGCGCGCAGGACTCGTCGGATTTGAGGGTCACCAGCGGAGTTTCCTTCAGCGTCTTCTGGTCGGCTTCGCAAAGATGCGCGATCAGTGACGGATGCGTGCGTAGGGAAAGCTCGGAATGATCACGCTGGGCGCGTTCTTCCACAATATCCATAATATCAGCAAGAGATGACTTGACCGCAAGTGTCGGCGCAACTGCGCCGAACAGCCGCTCAATAAGGCTCAACGCTTCCTGGCGGTAGCGCATCTCCATCTCGGCAAGCATATCGCCAATGCTTGTGACAAACGATTCGTGGCTTGCTTCCTGCTCAGTCATGCTCACTTGAAGCGCTGCTGTCGCAGCGGTATAACCCGCCTTATAAGCGTCGCATTCAGTGTCGACCTGCGCCGCTCCTGGCTGACGGCCGGGCAAAGAGGGAATGCGAACGGCTTTCGCCGAACCGGCGCTTTCATTGGCCTGGAGCGCACTCTCGCCCATTTACGCCGCCCGCTCGGTTTCGCCGAGCCATTCTTTCAGGAGAGTCGCTGTTTTCTCCTTGTCGGAGGTCGACAGATCGCGGAGTTCTTCTAACGGCGTGCGCGAAATCATGCCGGCTTCAACGCCAATATCTTCAGGCATGCCAACTTCGGCGATAGCGGTCGCGCCGGAAATATCCTGCGTAAGAACCGGCTTCAGAACAAACATTCCCAGAATGATCACCACGATTGCAGGAATAACAATCTGCAACACTGACATGACATTCTGTTGTAGCCAGAGCATGATGCCGCCGGATTCTTCAGGCGTTTCTACAGGCTCATATTCGTGGAAAGGCATGGATTTTACGGTGACAATATCGCCGCGCGCTTCATCAAAACCGACGGCGGCGGTGACAAGATCGCGAATTGACTGAAGTTCCGCTTCAGTGCGCGGCGTCGGTTCTGCGCCATCAGCCCCCGGCACGTCATTGATCAGCGCGGCCACATGAACACGAGCGATTGCGCCGGGCATTTTCTCACGCTGACGATTGACTTCAGAAATATCAAAGCGGGTTGTTTCATTGGTTTCCGAGCGAGATGAATTCGACTGCGTCCCGCCCGCGCCATCCCCTTCGGGCAGATTACTGGCCACAGTGACGGCGTTCGAGCCTGAGCCGGATTCCGACTGTTGCATGTCCGTTGTTTCACGGCCCATCATCACGCGGCTTTCAGGATCAAGAATGCGTTCGGAGACGGTCTCACGCTCTCGGTCGATATCCAAAGAGACCGTGACACGAGCGTTTCCGGGGCCCACACGCGCCTCCAGAAGGTTAATGAGATTGGCTTCCAGCCGGGTCTCACGGTCAAGGCTATCGCCCTCGGCGTCTACAATCGGATCCCCCGCGCCCGGCTTCAAAATAACGCCATTGATGCTATCGAAGATCCCGACCTGCTCGGCGTCCATATCAGGAATGGCGAGCGCGATCAGATAGCGCATGGCCATGGCCTGTTGCATATCGAGACGGCCACGGCTCATGGTGATTGTCGCTGAAGCCGTCGGCGGACGCCGGCGACGCGCGAAAGACGAGGATTTCGGCACAGCGATATGAACGCGCGCCGATTTCACCCCTGGTGTCGCCAGCAATGTGCGTGCGAGTTCACCTTCTTTTGCACGCCAATAGGCGGCGTCAAACATTTCCGAAGTCGTTGCAAAGCCATTTAATTCGTCAAGCAATTCAAAGCCTGGCTGGCCTTGTTGCGGCAGCCCCTGGCGGGCGAGCGCCATCCTCAGAGAGTCGCGGCGATTCTCCGGCACATAGATCGCGTCGCCCCTCACCTCTGGATCGACGTCCATCGTCTCAAGCGCGCTCAAGACATCCCCGGAAGCAGACGCGTCGAGACCCCCATAAAGAAAGGCCATGCGCGGCTTTGTCGCCATATTCATAACAGCTGAAAACACAATTAGCGTCGCCACAAGGACACCCACAAGGATCGCCTTGCGCGAGAGCGACATTTCATTCCAGACAGAAGCGAGTTTGAACATACTATAGGCCACCGGTGATGGGAGATGCGCAGAAAACGCATTCCTGAAATTTCTTGGTTAATTTCCGGGGGTTTGATTAAATAAGCGTTTACGTCTCAGCGTCTATGGTGTGCCAAGAAACCTTAAGGCGCTTCTTTTGTCAGACGTTACGCCCATAGCATTGGATCTTGATCTCGGCGAGCTTGAAGCGCAAGCCGGGGAAGATGAAGCTGCGCCCAAAAGTAAAGGGCTGGGCCTCATCCCCATGGTCGCAGCGGCAGTTGTCGCGGCTGGTGTCGCCGGCGGGGCGGCCTTTGTCCTGACGCCAAGCGCCAAAGAGATTAATCCAGCCTGCATCGATGCAACCGAAAGCGGCGAAGAAGGTCATGGCAACGAACATGATAGCGGCCAAGATGATGGTCACGCCGCTACGCAATCCCATAGCGATGACCATGGTGAAGCATCTGAGCATGGCGACAGTGGCGAAGACGCAGCACCCATCGAGGAATGTCCTGCCGAAGAACACGGCGAAGACGACAAGAAAAAGAAAAAAGCCGACAAAGCAAAAGGCGGCGGGGGCCATGGCGGCGGTGAGGCCGTTGAAAGCACAGTAAAACCGTTAGGCGCAGTTCAGCACTCCGAACATGCGACTTTTCTCGTTCTCGAGCCAATGGTGATTTCAATCCAGCCTATAGGCCGGTCGAAACATCTTCGCGTTTCTCTCGTCTTCGAAACCGATGATGAAGGCGCGGAAATTCTTTTGGCTAACAGCTTTTACGTTCAGGACGTCCTGAATACCTATTTGCGCTCTGTGGATCACACAGTGCTTGAAGACCCTTCCTCCATGTCGCGTCTTCGCGCGCAAATCCTTCGGCGCATTCGCGTTATTGTTCCGGACGCTTCGGTGACGAACGTCCTTTTCACTGAATTCATACTAACTTAAGAGGCATTCAAATGGAGATGATCATCGACTTTATGTTGCTCGCCGCTTCCGGCGCCGCAACATTTTATTGCTTCATCCTCAGCCGCAAGCTCGAAGCGTTAAAGAGTACGGAAAAGGGCCTCGGCGCGACAATCGCCACTATGTCGCATACGGTGGACCAGGCGCGCGCCACAGTGACGCTCGCCAAAGAATCGAGCGCTGAAAGCATCAACGAACTGACGCCGCTGATTGAGGAAACCAAGGAAATCCTGCCGCAGCTTACTGAAATGATCGACGTCATTTCCGAGCTCGCTGAAATAGCCATCCATGATGTCAACGAAGCATCTAGTAAAGCCGCCGCTGAACTCGAAGCGCGCCTCGCCAAGGCCAGAGAGCTTCAAGAACGCCTTGATGAACAAATTGATTTCTTCCTTGTGGACAATCCTGATCCGGGCGGTCCCGGCGCAAGAATGACGCCGAATGGACGCGGTGATGAGGACATCGCTTATCTTGATGATGACGATGAACAAGAACTCACCGCGAAAACAGCGCAAGCCCGAGCCAAGCCCAAAACCACCTCAAAAGTGACGGCGGTGCTGATGCAGGCGCGCAATCAACGCAAAATGAAAAAGCTCGCTGGGTAAATCATGAAGACGAGAGCGCTACTTGTCCTGGGGCTGGTCTTTTTTGGCTCCTTTGTGGGACGCATCGCTGTTCTGGCGTCGGAAACGGCCGCCAAGACTGGCGCCTTTCCTAAAGAAGGCGAAATCGCCGGTGTTGCTTCCTGTATCGACGGGGATCTTGCGGCTGCAGTGAAAGACAGAATGTATTCGCTTGATACGCGCGAGCTCGCCATTGCTGACCGCGAGGCGGAATTGAAAACCTATGAAGCACAGATCGAAAAGCGCCTAGCAGAGCTCGAAGGCGCAAACGAAGATCTGCAGGAAAAAATCACTGTCGTTCAGGATGCGCGTAGCGCAGACATTCAAAAACTCGCCGCTATTTATGAGGGGATGAAGCCTGCTCAGGCCGGAGAGATCATCAATGAGATGGACGCAAAGTTCGCTGCTGGCTTGATTTCGTCAATGAACAGTGAACAGGCGGCGCTTGTTGTTGCAAATATGGACGCTCAAAAAGCTTATCTCGTCAGCGTCATTCTCGCGAACCGCAACCAGACCGACCAATAAAACTTGCGGGTTTCAGTGAAGATTAACTTCTTCGTGAAACACTTATTAAGCCAAAAATTAAAATTGTTTACGGTTAAAGCGGTTCAAGCGGGCACAAATGGGACCAATCCTCGGCATCCTCATTACGATCGGCATGGTGTTCGGCAGCTATATTATGGCTGGCGGCAAGATGGAGATTATTCTCCACGCTTTGCCGCACGAATTGATGGCGATCGGCGGCGCTGCTGTCGGCGCCTTTGTAGTCAGCAACGACTTCGCCACCATCAAACATACCGGCGGCGACATCATGAAAGCGCTCACCGGCCCAAAGTGGAAGAAGAAAGACTATCAGGACCTTCTGTGTCTCATGTACGAACTTCTTCGCGTTGCTAAGGAAAGCCCTGTTCAGGCGGAAGCGCATATCGAAAACCCAGAGGAGTCTACGATCTTTCAACGCTATCCGAAGATCGCCAAGGACCATGACGCCAGCGACATCATCTGCGACACCATCCGCTCGATCCTGATGAATTTCGACAACCCGCACCAGGTTGAAGATCTGCTCGAGAAACAACTCGACGCGATGCATCACGAAAGCATGCATGGCGGTCATGCCTTGACCAATATCGCCGACGCCCTTCCCGCACTCGGGATTGTCGCGGCCGTGCTCGGCGTTATCAAAACAATGGCGTCCATCGACAAGCCGCCCGAAGTTCTCGGTCTGATGATTGGTGGCGCGCTGGTCGGTACATTTCTTGGCGTGTTCCTCGCTTACTCAATCGTCGGCCCGCTGGCGACGCGAACCCTTGCAGTGAACGAGCAGGAACAGGGATTTTACAAACTTATCAGGGAATGCATTGTCGCCCATCTCCAGATGCACACACCGCAAATGTGCGTCGAGGTCGCGCGCCGAAACATTCCAGGCCATGACCGCCCCGGTTTCTCCGATATGGATGAAGCCTTGAAGCAATTGAAGAAGGAGGCCGCATGATTTCTCGCACGCTTCTTTCTCTGCTCGTTTTGCTTGCTCCCGCTGCGGCTTCTGCTGCGGGTGAAACCTTGCCTGTACGGGCCGGAGAACATGGTGACTATTCCCGCCTTGTGATCCCCAAGGCGCCCGAAGACTGGAAAATCGCCACTTCCGACCGCAAGATCGAGATCACCTTTCCGAGCAAAGACTACTCTTTTGAACTCGGTGATATTATTGACAAACGCAAGGCGCACCGCGTTCTCAATGCGCGTATCCTCGATACGGACGAAACCCGGGCGCTGGTGCTGACCCTGACTTGCGACTGTCCAGTGCGCACATCGAAGAGCGCTGGAAACTCGATTGTCATCGATATTTTCAACGAAGCGCCTGTAACCCTTGTTGAAGAAGAGACGCCGACAGAACCCGTATCTGAAGCCGCCCGGAACACCGTTTCCGGAACGCCTGAATCCATGCGCGAAGCCCGCGATCGCATGATCGCTCTCCTCGCGGAAGCGCGCCACCAGGGCGTCGTCCAGCTAAAGTCTGATGATAAAAATGCAGAGGAGCAACATGCCGCTGTTGAAGCGATTTCCGCTGCGCACACGCCTTCCTCTGCCCATGAGACACCCCCTGCGCCCAATCCTCAAGCCGCCCCTTTGCCTGAACATGTCGCAGAGAAAACACATGGAGACGACGACCACCAAGGTCCATTAGAGCATGGACCCTCCCTGGCTGACGGACCGCCACAACCTCTCGTCATGGCCGAACATCTCGCCGATGAGAATTGCGCCGACCCTTCTCTTTTTCATGAACCGGAAGACGGCGCCCTCGACTTTTCGGCGATAGCAAATTTACGCCGGAAATTCGATGAAAGCATCACAGAGGACGACCGAGCAGAAATTGCTGCTACACTCGCCCTCGCCTATATCCAAATCGGTTTTTTCGAAGAAGCCAGCGCCATCGCCTCTCCGCTCGCCAGCGCCGGAAATCGCGATATGGCCATGGCGGCCGGTCTTTCCGATCTCGCTGCCGGATCGCGCCCGCGCGCATCACGCATTCTTGCCCAGCACCGCGAATGCGGCCCCTTTGGCGAGCTTGCTTTCGCAGCCTCCGCATCAATTGACGACGATCGTGTCGTAACGATGCAGGAAAAGCACCTCTCTGCGCTTAAACCTGTGACGCGCGAGCTACGCGCGCCGCTCGCCGAATGGCTTGGCCTCAACGCTATTGAGCGCGATGAACTGACAATTGCAAAAGAATTCTATGAGGTAGCGAAAGCCGCCCGCGGCCGTGACCGCAGCCCGGCCCTAGCTATTATGGAAAATACGCTCGCCGCCCATCTTGCTGACGCTGGTCAGGATGACGATAGTCACGGCGCGGACACACACTCCGAGGCGCAGAACGCGAAAGCGGGCCACAGCCCGGCGCCAGTCATCACGGAAGAGCTAAAAAAAATCGCGCAAACTCCCGGGCCTTTACAGGCGAAGGCACTTTCAATCCTTGCTGACGACTATGAAAACCGCGCTGACATTGCTTATGAAGGCTTTCTCGACGATGTCGCCGCACAAAGCGGACGGCGCAATTCATCACTTGCAGAAGCGCGTGCCTCCTTTACGGGAGCAAAAGCCCTCGTGACCGCTGGCCGTCTTCGTGAAGGTATCGCTGTACTTGAAGCGGCTGCGCAGGCCGCACCAGGCGCTGAAGGCGCGAGCCGCGCCCTCGCCCAGTCTATTATCATGAATGGCCTTATGGGCGAGGCGAAGACCCGCCTCACCGCAGTTTCTGCGTTTTTTCACCATCGTGAATTTGTGGATGTCAAAGATAATGGCGATCTCAACATCGCCGTTGCGCGTGAACTCGCCGCCTATGGCGCGAATGATCTCGTGGGCGAAGCGCTTTCCGGAATACCTGAAAAATGGCGCGCGGACGCAGACGCCGTCCGCGCCCTGTCCCATCTCAATAGCGGAGACCCGCATGGCGCCCTCGCCATCGCTGATGAAGGCGCTATGAGCGCTGATCTTGGAGTCGTCGCCGCTAAATCTCATGAACGCCTCAATGACCGCGCAGGGGCCATCGCGCTGATCAAATCTTCACTTCGTCGCGGCGAAGCCGATAATGAATTCGCCAATACAGCCTGGCGCGCAGGCGATTGGTCGCTAGCGACCGCCGCGTTCAACGCCGTACCAAAAAAAGAACGCAAACCCGCCGCCGCGTCGCGGGCAGCGCTCGCAGCACTTAATAGCGGCGCCGACACATTGCCGTTGGCGGCGCGCGAAGCCCTTGTCGATGATCCGGAAACGCTCGCGGCTCTAACTCACATGTTTAAAACCGCGCCTGCGGTTAGCGTGCGCGCGATCGATATTCTCGCCGACTTCACGACGGGCGTAAAAAAAGAAACAGACTTTATGGAGCGCGGCCTTGAAGCCGCTACAGGAGACGGACGATGAGCAACGCCGTTTACACCGCCCTTTCCAAACAGGCGGGCCTCATGAAGGAAATGAACTCCATCGCGAATAACATCGCGAATGCGTCCACCGCAGGCTATCGCCGTGAAGGCTATGTCTTCTCGGAATATGTTCAACGCCTGGAAACCCAGGATCGCTCCCTGTCGCAATCCAATGTCGCGGGGCACTTTTTCGATACGACTCAAGGCTCCCTCGCCAGCACAGGGTCTGCTTTCGATGTCGCCATTGACGGCGAAGGCTATTTTCTCATCGAAACGCCGCGCGGAGAACGCCTGACGCGCATGGGAAGTTTCCTTGTTGACGCCGAGGGCCAACTGGTTACGCAAGACGGCAATCGCGTGCTTGGCGATGGCGGCTCGCCGGTCGCCATTCCCGCCGGCGCCAACAATATCACAATCGCGCCAGACGGGACGATCGCAGCCGATGGCGCGCCGATCGGCAAGCTCGGTGTTGTAAACGCCTCTCCGACCGCCCTCGCCCGTGAAGGCGACAATTTCTTGCGCTCGGATGAGGACTATCAGCCGGTTGAATTCGCCAAAATTCGCCAGGGCTTCATTGAAGGATCGAACGTCAATGCAGTTATCGAGGTCTCTCGCCTGATTGAGGTGCAACGCGCCTATGAGCTCAACCAACAGCTCATGCAGGATGAAGATGAGCGGATCGCGAAAACCGTAGAAGCTATGAGACGCCGCTAAAGGCGCACAAATTTTTAAGGAGGCCATAACATGCAGGCTCTGAGAATCGCCGCCACAGGTATGGACGCACAGCAAAAGCGCGTCGAAGTCGTGTCGAACAATATCGCGAATATGAGCACGACCGCCTATGATGCGCGGCGCGCTGAATTCGCCGATCTTCATTATCAACAATTACGCGCGCCGGGGGCAATCTCGTCTTCGACAGGTCTTGTCGTGCCTTCCGGTGTAGAAATTGGACTTGGCGTCAGAACGGCCGCGGTATCCGTCAATCACGCGCAAGGCTCCCTGCGCCAGACCGGCGGCGACCTTGATCTCGCTGTTGAAGGTCATGGCTATTTCGAAGTGACCCTGCCTTCAGGCGACCCGGCTTTCACACGCGACGGCACGTTCAAGAAAACCGGCGAAGGTCTGATCGTCAACAATGACGGCTATCCGCTCGCGGGCAATATCACTATTCCTCAGGATGCGCGCTCGATCACCATCAATAATAGCGGCGAAGTCTTTGTCTATTTTGACGGTCAGACCGCTGGACAGCAGATTGGCACGCTTACGCTGACCACATTCGTCAATGAAAAGGGCCTCGAAGCGCTCGGCGGCAACCTCTATCGCGAGACCCAAGCCTCGGGCTCGCCGCTTCAGGGAGAGCCCGGTCTCGATGGCCGTGGCACGCTCCGCCAGGGTTTCCTGGAAGAAAGCTCTGTCGACGTCGTTGCGCAGATCGCTGACATGATCGAGGCGCAACGCGGGTACGAACTCAATTCAAAAGTGATCTCCGCTGCTGACGAAATGCTCAGCTCGGCGACACGGATCCGGTAATGGACATGAAACACACTCTTTCCGCCATCGCTCTTACAGCTGCGCTCGGTGCGCCGGCGGGCGCGCAACAGCAAGTCGCAGCCGTCACGACGCCCCAGGCTTCACGCGCGGCGGCGGACGATCTTCTTATGACGTCTGTGCTGCCGCAGGGAAAAAAACCAACCGTTGTCCGCGCGGCGCAAAATCTGCGCGCTGGGTCGGTGCTGCACAGCTCTGATCTCCTGGTTGAAGGCGACAACGCCAACGCCCTCGACCTTTTTGTGGGTCTTGAGCTCAAGCGCGCGATCTACCAAGGAAAAACCTTATCGCCGAACGATGTAGGCCCCCCTACCGTTGTGACCCGCAACGCAATTGTTCAACTTGAATTCGTGCGCGGCCCGCTCATGATCTCTACGGAAGGCCGCGCACTCGACGCTGGCGCCGTTGGCGACAGTGTGCGCGTCATGAATATGAGTTCCAGAATAATCCTGACAGCCGTTATTACCGGCCCGAACAAAGCGGTGACGCAATGACCAGAAAACTTTTGCTCCTGACCGTTCTCATGCTGGCGCCACTCCTGACTGTAGGCGGCTGCTCGTCACGTCTTGACCACATGTTCAATCCGCCGAGCATCTCTCCGGTGGGTGATATGCGCAATCCCATGCCGGCTCCCGATCCGCGCCGTTATGACGTGCCGCCAAAGGCCGAGCACCCAACCGATGCAAAAATAACGACAGCGTCTCTCTGGCGCTCCGGCCCCTCATCTCTCTTCGGCGACCGCCGTGCTCGCTCCATGGGAGATATCGTCACTGTGGTCATCGAGATCGATGAGGAAGCGGAAATCAAGAATTCCACAACACGTTCGCGCAGTTCTTCCGACGATATGGCGGTGTCAAATTTGTTCGGACTCAACTCACTCGCAGAAGACATTTTGCCAAATGGCGCCACCCTTGATCCCGCGATTGGAACAAGCTCCGGGACGTCTTCGTCAGGTGATGGACAAATCAAGCGTGAGGAAAAAATCACCCTGCGCGTTGCCGCAACAGTGATTAATGAGTTGCCTAATGGGCATCTCGCGATCACTGGCAGTCAGGAGATTCGAGTGAACTACGAGTTGCGTGAACTTCTCGTCGCCGGAATCATCCGCCCTGAAGACATCGCCCGCAATAATACGATCACCTATGACAAAATCGCTGATGCGCGCATTTCCTATGGCGGCCGGGGACAGATCTCTGACATGCAGCGCGCGCGTTACGGCCAGCAGATTATCGATATGGTCTCGCCCTTCTAAGAGGACGCCTTGATGCTCCAGAAACTGCTACCCGTGATTGTCATCGTGATCGCCGGCCTTGTCGGCGGCGGCGGCGGTTTTTTTGCTAAATCTATGATGTCCGGCGGCGGCGGCGACAAGGAAGCCGCACATGAAGAAGACGCCGACGGTCATGGCAAGGAAAAAAAGAAAAAAGGCGGCGGGCACGGCGAAGAAGACACCGGCAGCACCAGCTATATGAAGTTCTCGCGCCAGTTTGTGGTCCCCGTGGTGCGCCGCGGAAAGCCCAAATCCATGGTCATTCTCGACATCAATATTGAGGTCGACAATTCTCAAGGCGAGAGCGTTTATTCTTTGGAGCCACGCCTGCGTGACGCTATCTTGACGCGCCTTCTTGCTCTTGCCGGTGAAGACATGCTGCCTCAGATGCTTGAAGACGTGGATAAAATGGAATTGATGAAAGCTGCTCTTCTAGAGACAAGCCGCGAAATCATGGGCGATGCTGCTCTCAACATTCTTATCCTTGATCTCGGCATTCAGAATTACTGACCGACGCAGTATAGGTCATTTCAAGATTTAGACGTAAAAAAACACCGCATGATGCGGTGTTTTTTGTGGGATCACCCTCTGGAAGAGCTTCCTATTGACCGAGGCCAGACACTTGCTCCGGCGTCAGTTCAACGCCGCCATTGAGAACAATTTTTGTATTCCCATCGTCTAGCCTAACAGCCTGCACATTGCCGAAAGTGTGAGCGATCTCTTCACCAACCACGTTGTCCTGGCTGTCATAATAGAGCGCCGTCACGCCATAAGATCCCGTCGAAACAGGCTGACCGTCTATCTTGCCATCCCAGCTTTGAGTTACAGGACCATTCAGGGAGGCAAAACGCGTCACTTCCTTGCCGGAGGAACTCGTTATAACCGTCTCTACTCTCGTCGCTTTACTGTTGCCGGAAAAGCGATAATCGACCGGCGCCGAGCCATCGAAATAAGCAGGCGCAGAAGCGACCTCAGCCTGTTTGCCGATCCAGCTTGCATATTTGTCTATGCCTTCGGCCACCAGCGCAGTCGCAAGATCATCGATCTTGTTATTGACGTTGACCAGCTGCTCGACTGAAGTGAATTGCGCTAGCTGTGCGACAAATTCAGTCGAATCTGAAGGGTCCAGCGGGTCCTGGTTGCGAAGCTGAGCGGTGAGCAAAGTCAGAAAGTTCTGAAAGTCTACAGCTTCCAGAGATTCGCTGCCCGCGCTGTTACTGGAACCGCCGCCATTAGGCTGCGACCCAGCGCTCGGCAATGGATTAAACGGTGATACGGTCGGGGATGCTTGCATGAGCGGTCTCCTTGAAAAAGGCGCCTATAACCGGCGATCGAGGCGGCCGAGCGCAACCCTTGGGCCATGCTCCGCCAATGCAGCGGCGCCGGCCTCTTCATCCGCCAAAGCGAACAGCCGGGCATTATCGCCAGGGTCTTCCTGCGCATTTTCACGCGCTCCCCTGTCAGCGAATTGAAGATCGAGATTAGAAAAGCCCTGCTGCTCAAGCGCACGCTGAAAGACATCTGCGTTACGGCGCATGAGATCAAGGGTGTCCGGTGACTCTGCCGTGACGACAGCGCGTACAATGTCGGCGCCGTCACGTTCAAAACCGATCAACACCCTACCAAGTTCTGGCGGATCAAGGCGTATTTCCAGTTTCGCCTCACCAGGGCGCGAGGCAACGGCGGCGATAATCTGGTCGCGCACCGGATTGAGATGCACATTGCGCTCAACTGTTTGGGGGGCCGTTTCAAGCCGGCTCGACGCCATGCGGTCAAAACCGCCGATGTCACCTTCGCGCGTTAAAGCTGAATGGGCAAGTGCTTCCGGCGCGGCATGGTCGGCAATTGCGGCCGCCCCATTATTGTGCGCTTTGAGGCTTGCTTCCGGCGTCTTTATCTGCGGACGGTCTGGATGAAAATCCGGACGTCGGTCAAGATCAACAACGCCAGGCTCCACTGGAGCCGACTGGTTCGGAGGAGTCTGCCCGACAGGCTCAACAATGCCAACGGATGCCAAAGTTTGCACCTGTACCCCTGCGATAACAGGTTCCGCCGGTGTCACTGGCGGAGCTTTCGCTATCGCTACGCCAGGAGGCTGAGCCGGATCAATGGATGGTGTGGCGGGATCTACAAATCCCGGGGCTTTAGCCGCGGCGGGGCGAACTGGCGCTGATTGGGATGGATTCGCAAAAGGCGGCGTAATTTCAACTCGTGTAACTGCGGTAGGAGATGCCGACATCGCGGATGTGGTTGCAGCGGGTCCAGTGACAGTCGATGCAGTGACCGCTGCCGGAGCATCGCTTAGCAATGGCGTCGTGACTGGCTCCTCAAGGGCGGCTTCATCAGAAAGAGCAATTTCATTGGTTTTCAGCGATGACACATCAAATGCCGCTGACGCTTGCGGTTCAGCGACGGTAAAAGTTGTGGCGCCAATTGCGGCGTCATCACCTGACAAAACCTCATCGCCAAGCAGCTTTCTCAACACCTCAACCTTGAGCCCAGGAAATGTCGCAACATCTTTCGGCGCCAAAGGTGCGTTAAGTGTTTCTTCACCACTTTCTACTGCAGTCGCCGTAAGACTTTCAAGAAATGAGAAAAAACCTTGCGAAGCCTGCTCTGTCTCGCCTTCAGCGGCGAACGGTTTTTCAAGGAGAAGCGCCTCACCGGGCGTTTTACCGCCGAAGAGCGCATTCAACAGTGACAGTTGCGTGTTTTCCATAAAGCTTTTCTACGTTTGATAACTTATTTTTTAGTTACGCGTCCTAGGTTGGTTAAAATTTTTCCTATCCGGAGCGCGCCAATGAACGCCGCCAGCCTGAGCCTTGTCATAAACGCCAACACAGCCGAAAAGGTGCGTGAAGCCAATACCGCAGCGACTAAACAAGATGCAGCTCTGCGCAAGACAGCGCAGGAGTTTGAGGCCGTTTTCATAAAGGAAATGTTGACCCATGCCGGCCTCGACAAAGCCATGGCCAGCGATAGCGGCATCGGCGGCGAAGCTTTCTCATCAATGCTTGTGCAGACTTATGCTGAAGGGATCGCCGAAAAAGGCGGTTTCGGACTTGCTGATCAAGTTTACCGACAGCTGAAGGAAAAGCTCTAGTGAAACCGCTTGATAAAATTAAGACAATTATCGGACAGCTAAAAAAAGTCACTGAGTCCGAAAGTCTCGCTATCGGCAAGCGCGCTTTCGATCAGGTCGCTTCACTGACAGCACAAAAGGAATCCCTGCTCGCTGAGTTCGATGAAGCTGCGCAGGCTATGGAAGCCTCAGAGCTTAGTGAGCAAATCATTCAGGAACTTGAATTTGTACGCTTAAAGGCGGAAGAGAACGCGGCCATCCTGAAAGCGACCGCTCAAGGCGTTCGCGAGGCGCGGTCGCGCCTCAAAAAGATACGTGAAGCCGAGCTCAACACCGGAGCCTATGGGCGTGGCGGCGGTGCGCTACGTAATCCCGATGCATCCACAATTGTCGCAAAAGCATAATTCTTAATACTTTTGAAACCATACTTTTTAAACGCTTGTTATTTCCCGCATTATATAGCTGATGTTCTGCAACCGCGTGGTTGCTGCGGACATGCTTAAACGGCCTGCCGCGGGCTAAAACGGCTCATAAATTCCCGCAAAACTACACTGCGGGGCTCCCGGCATCTCCATCGCGAGGTCGGACCGTTAAAACAACGATCCAACTGGAGTCTCAAAATGACCAATAGTCTTCTCACCAACACATCCGCCATGGTGGCGCTGCAGAACCTCCGTTCAGTCAACAAAGGCCTGAACATGGTTCAAGAGCAGATCTCGACCGGTAAAAAGGTCTCGACTGCCAAAGACAACGCGGCGATCTTCGCGATCTCCACAGTCATGCAATCGGATGTGAAAGGCTTTGAAGCCATCAACCAGTCGCTCAACCTCGGCAGCGCGTCTGTTGGCGTTGCACGTGGCGCGGCTGAAAAAGTATCTGAACTGCTCGTTGAGATGAAAGGTCTCATCGTGGCTGCTCAGGAAGATAACGTAGACCGCACGAAGATTCAGACGGATATCGGACAGCTTCGCGACCAGATCGACGGCATCGTCGAAGCGGCGCAGTTCAACGGCCTGAACTTCCTCAAAGGCGCTGATTCGACAGACTTTCTCGCTTCGCTTGACCGCGATGCATCCGGCAATGTGACTGCGAGCACCATCTCTGTCGACGCATACAGCCTCGAAACGACGGCTGGCGTCGCTGTGGTCGGTCTCGACACCACTGGCACGACAGGCGTTAACGCTGCTGGTGACTCTGCCGCTGCGCTGATCGCCGATACGAACGACTTCGAAATCCATGTTGACACCGGCGCCACCTTCACCGAAGGCGACGTCTGGGAACTTCGTATCGACGGCCGCAAGATCAACTACACAGTTGCCGCTGGCGCTGACCATGACGACGTTGCGGCTGGTATTGAATCCGCCATCGACGCGGCTGGCATTACCGGCATTTCTGTAGCTCTGGCTGGCGGCGGCGCTGCCGATGCAGAAGTCATCATCACCAACGGCACCGGTGGCGCTGTCGGTTTTGAAGTCACCGTCACCGATGGTGCTGGTGGTGGCCTCGCCAACCTGAATGGCCTTGACGTTTCGACCGCAGCCGGCGCAGCCGCTGCTCTCGTCTCGATCGAAGGTCTTATTCAGGAGTCGGTCGACGCTTCGGCTGAATTCGGTTCCGCCCAAAAGCGTATCGAAATTCAGAACGAATTCGTCTCCGAGCTGACGGACTCTCTGAAAACCGGTATCGGCGCTCTTACCGACGCTGACCTGGAAGCGGCTTCGGCTCGCCTGCAGTCCCTGCAGGTCCAGCAGCAGCTTGGCATTCAGGCGCTGTCGATCGCCAACGCCGCGCCGAACTCGATCCTCGGCCTCTTCCGTTAATCGGAACTAACGACTATCGCCCGCGAAAGCCGCAAGGTTTTCGCGGGCTTTTTTTTGCCTGAAAGGCAAGCGCAGAAACGACACTGACTTCAGCGATAATACACCCTTTGAAGGAAGGGTCAGCGATCGAATATTAACAAATCATTGACTTCCGAATGGCGCAGCAGAATCCGTATGGTTCGTTGTGATAACAAAATTGCGGGCCGTTAAGAGCTTATTATCCCTAACCGGATATTTAAAGCTTGAATTTCCTGTTGCGATCCAACTCGGAGTCTAACAATGACTAACAGCCTTCTTACAAACACGTCCGCGATGATCGCGCTTCAGAACCTGCGCACGGTCAATAAAGGCCTGTCGATGGTTCAAGAACAAATCTCGACCGGCAAAAAAGTCGCGAACGCCAAAGACAACGCGGCGATCTTCGCGATCTCCACAGTCATGCAATCGGATGTGAAAGGCTTTGAAGCCATTTCCCAGTCCCTCAACCTTGGCGCCGCCTCTGTTGGCGTTGCGCGCGGTGCGGCTGAAAAGATCACCGAGCTGCTGGTTGATATGAAGGGCCTCATCGTTGCAGCTCAGGAAGACAATATTGACCGTACGAAGATTCAGACGGACATTGAACAGTTACGCGAACAAATCGACGGCATTGTGGAATCGGCGCAATTCAACGGCCTGAACTTCCTCAAAGGCGCTGAATCGACAGACTTCCTCGCCTCGCTTGATCGTGATTCCAGCGGCAACGTAACCGCAAGCGCCATCACTGTGGATGCATTCAGCCTCGAAACGACGGCTGGCGCAGCGGTGGTCGGTCTGGACACCACCGGGTCGACGGGCGTTAATGCTGCTGGTGATGCAGCTGCTGCGCTAATCGCTGATACGAACGACTTCGAAATCCATGTTGACACCGGCGCCACCTTCACCGAAGGCGACGTCTGGGAACTTCGTATCGACGGCCGTAAGATCAACTACACAGTCGCCGCGGGCGCTGATCATGATGACGTTGCGGCTGGTATTGAATCCGCCATCAACGCCGCTGGCATTTCCGGCATTTCTGTAGCTCTGGCTGGCGGCGGCGCTGCCGACGCAGAAGTCATCATCACCAACGGCACTGGCGGCGCTGTCGGTTTCGAAGTGACCGTGACGGACGGCACCGGCGGCGGCCTCGCCAACTTGAACACCCTTGACGTTACGACTTCAGCAAATGCAGCCGCTGCGCTCGTCTCGATTGAGGGCCTCATTCAGGAAGCGGTCGACGCTTCGGCAGAATTCGGTTCCGCTCAAAAGCGTATCGAAATTCAGAACGAATTCGTCTCAAATCTGACCGACGCGTTAAAAACCGGCATCGGCGCCCTCACTGATGCTGACTTGGAAGCAGCTTCGGCTCGCCTGCAGTCCCTGCAGGTCCAGCAGCAGCTTGGCATTCAGGCGCTGTCGATCGCGAATTCGTCACCGAACGCGATCCTCGGACTGTTCCAATAAGAGACAGGGAGGGCCGTGAAGGCGCTCCAAGTCTTTACGGATTTTTTAAGATAGTAAAAATACAACGTGGGGAAGAACCACGGAAGGGGCGTTAAGGGAAATGACGGCATCGACGCTTGCGCGAAACGCCTATCATCAATCTGCCAGAACAACAGCATCGCCGCGCGCTGTCGAGCGTCAACTTCTTTCCAAGCTGACGACGGCAGTTGTTGTTGCACAGAAAAATCGTAGCGCTGATCCTGCGGCTTTTGCTCGCGCGCTGGGAAAAAATCTCGAATTCTGGAATGTGGTCGCTGTCGATGTTGCGAGTGAAAGCAATCAACTTCCAGTCGAATTACGCTCTCAACTCTTTTATCTCTTTGAGTTCACCCAGCATTACACGCGTAAGCTGATGGCTGACGAGGACCGCGCACTGGACGCCGAGCCCTTAATTGAAATCAATCAGAATATTATTCGCGGACTACAGGGATCGGAGGAAACCGCTTCCTCATGACCGGGCTCGTCATAAAGCTGAAGCCTAACGAGAAAGTGCTCGTTAACGGCGTTCTCCTCCAAAACGGAGACCGTGCAGCGCGACTTCGCGTGCGCACCAGCGACGTGTCGATCCTGCGCGCCCGTGACGCGATCCCCAAAGAAGAAGCCAACACGCCCTTGAAGCGGGTCTATTACATTGCACAGCTGGCTCTCGCTGGCGAAGCTGATGCGGACCAGGCGGTCGGCGAGTTGCTTCAGGGCCTCAGCGCTCTTAAAGGTGTCTTCCCTGGCGACGCCGGAGAAGACGTCCTGCGCGCCATTGAAGCGGCGCGGGAACAGAAATTTTTTGTCGTTATGCGCGCTGTCAAAAAACATTTTGAATTTGAACGCGCCTTGCTAGAACGCTCGCCCACCGTGGCGCATGCGATGGCTTCCTGATGTTTACGCCCGCCATACCTCTTGGGGGATATCTGGGCTGGCGCGTGCTTCAGAACACGGCCGAACGTCAGTTCGAAACATTTCAGAAATCGCCAGAAATCGTCCGTAACGTGGACTACTTTCGCGAACATATAGCGGAAGCGGATACTGCTGAGAAACTTGTTGATGATCGCAAGCTCTTGACGGTTGCGCTCGGCGCGTTTGGCCTGGAAGAAGAAATCAACAAAAAAGCTTTCATCCAGAAAATCCTTGAAGAAGGTACGGATGCAAGTGACAGTTTTGCCAATCGGCTTTCTGATACGCGCTGGCGGCAATTCGCTAAAGCCTTTGGCTATGGAAATTTTACAGGTGCAAATACAGGCATTCCCTCTTTCCGAGAGCAAACAGCCAACGACTATCTTGAACGCGCCTTCGAAGTGAGTGTTGGCGAAGTCAACACTGACATGCGTCTCGCAATGAATTTCCGCCGCGAGATCGCGGCTATCGCTAACGGATCAAATGTCGAAGAAGTCGGATGGTTCCAGATTATGGGACAGGAACCATTGCGCGCTGTTATGGAAGGCGCTTTTGGTCTTCCCTCTTCCATAGGCTCGGCGGATATCGACCAGCAGAAAGAACTTTTTGAACGCAAGGCCGACCAGTTCTTTGGCGGCAAGTCGCCGGCGGTCTTCAAAGATCCGTTGAAGGTCGAAGAGGCGCTGCGCCGGTTCTTCGTCCAGTCCGAGATCCAGAACGGCCCTACAGCCTCGACTCCGGGCTCAGCGGCGCTTTCTGTGCTGACAGGCAGCGCCAACACCAGCGGCCTTTCCAGCAACAGCATCGTCAATCTCTTCATTTCCAATTTTTAGGCTTTAGCCAAGAGCACTCGCCTGCGCCGACATGGCGGGCTTTTTTGCGCCCGGATGAATGATGGCGTTCAAGCGCTTGTAGCTGTCTTCGACGCCATTTTCGGTTTTTTCTGAAATCAGCTGATCGAGCTTCGGCCAGATCTCCAACGCGCGATCGATCTGCGCATCCGCGCCATGAGCATAAAGGCCTGCACGGACAATCGTTTCAGAGTCCTCATAAGCACGGATCACCGCCCGCGCCTCACGCAGAAGCGCATTTTCTTCCTCACTCGCAGCGCCAGGAAGCGAGCGTGACACAGAGCGCGACACGTCGATCGCCGGAAAACGTCCGCGCTCAGCGATCTTGCGCTCGAGCACGATGTGGCCGTCAAGGATCCCGCGGATCATGTCCGCCACAGGTTCATTATGGTCTGAACCCGCCACAAGTACCGAGAAAACGGCGGTGATATCACCCTGCCCCTCTTCACCCGGTCCCGAGCGCTCCACAAGCTGCGCAATGGTGCGGAAAGTCGACGGCGGAAAGGCATGCAACGACGGCGCCTCCCCGGCCGATAGGGCGATTTCACGGTGGGACTCAGCGTAGCGGGTCAGAGAATCGAACAGCAGCAGCACCTGCTTGCCCTGATCGCGAAAATACTCCGCCGTCGCCATGGCGAGATGAGCGCCGCGTTTTTTCGCGAGAGGCGACTGATCCGCTGTAGAAGCGATAACCACGGATTTCTTGCGGCCTTCGGGGCCGAGCGTGTCCTCGATAAAAGCGCGCACTTCTCGCCCACGTTCACCGATCATGGCGATCACAGCGACATCGCAATCAACACCATTGGCGATATCGCCAAGAAGACTTGATTTTCCGACGCCGGAGCCTGCGAACAGCCCTACGCGCTGACCACGGCAGATCGGCAAGAGCGTATCAAGCGCGCATAATCCAGTAGACAGGCGCGCACCCAGCATTTTGCGTTTGGCGGCGTTTGGCGCCGGGTGTTCCAGCGGCATCGCGGTTTCGCCAAGACCCAGAGGCCCGTCGTCCATGGGCGCGCCGAACGGGTCGACAATCCTGCCGATCCAGTCATTTGACGGCATGGCGTCACCCGCAGCCCGATCCAGCGTGGCTACGTTCCCGACCGCGGCGCCGGTTAACGAACCGTAAGCAAAGCCGGTCGCGACATCCCCGTCCATAGCCACAATCTTGGCGCGCACATCCCGGCCGGAAACCGTCGCAACCATCACTGTGTCGCCAAGAGCCGCGTAACCAGCGAGCCCTGCGATCTTTAATGACAAACCATCTGTCGCTGTTACAACGCCATAGCGGCGCGGCCCTGCGGTCTTCAGAAGTTTCTCAATCTTTAATGGTGTCAGCGACGGCGTCATGCACAACAATCGTGGTTAACAGTTCATTCAACTTATCGGTGCATTTATCCCTTACCGCTGGTTAAGGCGAGGTGTACATGTTTACAGATCTCAAGATTATGCATACGGCGTCGATGCTGGCGCGCCACTCGGTGCAGCGCCATGCACAGGTCGCTGAGAACATCGCTAACGCCGATACCCCCGGCTATAAAGCGAAAGATCTCGAACCTTTTGCGGAAGCGTTTGCAAAGAACCAGCGCGCGCAGATGGACGCCCATACTTCCGGTTTCGCAAACCAGGCCTTTGAGGCGCAAAAAATCGATATTGAAGGCGTCGCCTCACCCGACGGCAACACCGTATCTCTTGAAGATCAAATGACGCGCTCCACAGCCGCTGTGCGCGATCACGAAACCGCACTTACCGTCTACTCCAAGGCGCTCGCCATGATGCGCGCGACCCTTGGCGGCCGTTAATAGGAGATAGCCCATGAATCCTTTTGACAAGATCAGCGCCGCCGCAACATCTGGGATGCGCGCACAGGCGCAACGCCTTCAGGTTGTCAGCGAAAACATCGCCAATGTCGACACCCATGGTTACAAGCGTAAGCAGGTCACTTTTGAAAATGTCTATGACCGGTCTGAGGAGGTCACTCGCGTAGAAATAGACCGGATGTTCCTCGATCAAAAGGAAGGCGAAAGGGTTTTCGACCCCAGCCATCCGCTTGCTGACGGGGATGGCTATGTCATCATGTCCAACGTCAATATGATGACAGAATTCGCAGACGCGCGTGAAGCGACGCGCTCCTATGACGCCGGGCTCGAAGTCTTCCGCCAGGCGCGCGATATGTACACTTCGCTCCTCGACATATTGAAATCGTGAGGGACTGAACCATGAAAATGCCCGCATTCCAGGCCGCCCAAAGCTACAACCTCGCCAAAACGGCGCTGAAATCTGACAATGCGCAAACGAAAACAGGCGCCGAAGCGACGAATGTGAAAGGCCTTGAGCAGAACCCTGCCTTTCAGGCCGTCCATGAACTCGCCGGGGCAGTGTCCAAAGGCGAAACCGCCGCCATGAATTACATGACCGGTTCGGCCGATCCGCATTCTGTTGTAGAGGCGCTTGCCGCCGCCGAACTTGCGGTCGAAACCGCCGTTACGGTGCGCGACAAGGTCGTCGAGGCCTATCAGGAACTCATTCGGATGCCGGTCTAGGGAGCGCGACGTGACGGAAACGGAAATCGCCGACATTTTCCGCCAGTTCATGTGGACCGCCGCCTGGATGGGCGCACCCATGATCGCGACGGCGCTGGTCGTTGGTATTGTCGTCGGCCTGTTTCAGGCGCTCACCTCCATCCAGGAGATGACGCTTACATTTGCACCAAAACTGCTCGCCATGCTGCTAGTCTTCTGGCTCACCGCCGGACATATGGCGCGGCTTCTGGCCAATCTTTTCGACAGCATCATCTTGCCCGCCATCGCGGGCTCATAACGCGTTACAGTATTAAGGTTCTTCCATGGAAAGCGCGCTGAAGTTTAATATGCCGGGTCAAACCACGGTGCTTCTCGCATTCGGCCTGATGGCAATCATTGTCATGATGGTCTTGCCTGTGCCGTCCTTTGTGCTCGACATTGGCCTTACACTTTCCTTTGCCCTTGCAATCCTGATCTTCACGATGACGCTCTTTATTGAGCGACCGCTGGATTTTTCCGCCTTTCCAACCGTGCTTCTGGGCTCGCTCATGCTGCGCCTGTCGCTCAACGTGTCCTCAACAAAGTTGATCATTGGCGATGGCCATACAGGACCCGATGCCGCTGGCGCGGTCATTCACGGCTTCGCCATGTTTGTTATGGGCGGAAATATTTTTCTGGGGCTGGTGGTTTTTGGCGTTCTCCTGATTGTCAATTTTATGGTGATCACCAAAGGCGCGGGCCGTATGGCGGAAGTCGGCGCCCGCTTCGCCCTGGACGGCATGCCCGGTAAACAGCTTGCGATTGACTCAGACCTCGCCGCTGGGGCCATCACTCATGAAGACGCCAAAGCTCGCCGCAAGCTCGAACAGGATGAGACAACTTTTTTCGGCTCCCTCGATGGCGCCTCGAAATTCGTCAAGGGCGACGCGATCGCCGGTCTTTTGATCACCCTTTTGAATCTTGTCGTCGGACTCGGCATGGGCATCGGCGTTCACGGCTTGTCAGCGGGAGATGCTGTCGCCACTTACTCCATCCTTACTGTTGGCGATGGCCTCGTCTCCCAGATCCCAGCTGTCATCATCTCGATCGCCGCCGCACTTCTCTTGTCTAAGGGGGGTGTCGCTGGCGCCGCCGACAAGGCGATGCTCGCTCAGCTCGGCGCCAACCCGCTTGCTCTCGGCACCGTCGCAGTCATCATGGGCTTTTTCGCACTGATGCCGGGCCTGCCCTTCCTGCCTTTCTTTGTAGGTTCCGCCGGCATCGCTGCCGCTGCGTATTTCATTTATCAGGAACAGGAAGAGAAGAAGAAAGCAGAAGCAACCGTTCCGGCGCCAAAGCCGAAGGAAACAAAAAAGCAACTCGGCGACATTCTCGACGTGGACGAAATTCACGTTGAATTTTCCGGCGATCTCATCCCGCTGGCGCTGGACAATGTGAACGGGCTTGAGCCACGCATCGTGAAGATTCGCCATTACATCGCAGCGGAGTTCGGATTTATTATACCGCCGATCCGTCTGACTGATAATCTTGACCTCTCTTCGAACGAATATGTCATCAAGATTCAGGGCGTTGCCGCAGCAAAAGGTACGCTGTATCAGGAGCGTGTGCTGGTCATTGTAGACGATATCGCGAACCTGCCTATTCCCGGTGAGGATTGCGAAGAGCCGGTATATGGCGCGCCGGCGCGCTGGGTTGACCGCAAGGCGCGCGAGGACGCCATGTCGCTTGGCCACGCTGTCGTTGAACCTGCAGAGGTGGTTTCGACCCACCTACTTGAGACAATCAAGCAGAACTTCTCGCGGCTTGTCACACGCCGCTCCGTTAAACGCATTTTCGAAGAATTCACGAAAAATTCCGATACGGAGCGAGCCGCCTCCAACAAACGCCTGCTCGATGATTTCGTACCGGACAAGGCTCCGCCTGAATTCGTGCAGGCGGTCTTCCGGCTGCTTCTCGATGAGCGGGTGCCAATTCGCAACCTGCCCGTCATGCTGGAGACCATAGCCGAAGGGCGAACTCTTTATAATAGCGCCGAAGACGTAACTGAGTTTGTGCGCCAGCGTATATCCCGTAATTTTGTAACGCCAATGCTGAATGAGGATGGAGCGCTTCCGCTCATCCAAATCGGCCTAGACTGGGAACAAACTTTCTCTGAACATGAAACCCATGGCCCGAACGGCCATGTAGACGTCGCTCTTCCCCCGGAAGAATTCAACCGCCTCGCTCAGGCCGTTGTAGAACAGATCAACAACGCCTCGGCGCGACAGCTCTACCCGGCCATTATTACATCGGCCAAACGCCGGCGTTTTATTCGCGCTGTTCTCCACGCCAAGAAAATCCGTAATCCCGTTCTTTCTTATGAAGAGATCGACACGGGCGCAAAACCGCTATTGATCGGGACAGCGTGAGATAATGGATTTCCTGGACGCGCTAGCGCCGATAATTGATGCGGGCGCGCCGTTCATTATCCTGATCGGCGCAGTGTTCACACGCGTATCGGCCGTCATCTTCCTGACGCCAGGGATCGGCGAACAAGCGATCCCCTTACGCGCGCGCCTCGCCGCCGCCATCGCTGTCGCTATCGTGCTTACACCTATGGTTCTTTCGCCGGACATGAAGCCGCCTGCCACGACGGCGGGCGTCGTTTCGCTCTTTGCCGCAGAATTTATGTGCGGTGTCCTTGTAGGTTTCGCTTTGCGACTAATGGTGTTCATTCTGCAAATCGCCGGCGCTATCATCGCGCAAAGTTCATCGCTCTCTCAACTATTCGGCCCAACCGTGGGGTTTGATTCTGAATCTCCATTCGCCGCACTTCTGGTGATGGCTGGCGTCGCTATGGCCGCCGCCGCAGGTCTACATATTCATCTTGTAGGCGCAATGGCGGATGTTTATCAGCTCCTTCCTTTTGGCACATTTCCTGGCGCCCAGGAGACAGGAGAATGGTCGAGCACACGAGTTGGCGCGGCGCTCTTTAAGTCACTGGCTCTCGCTTCGCCTTTTGTCATTCTCGGCTTTCTTTATTCGCTTGCCCTCGCCGCCGCGAGCCGGGCTATGCCACAATTAATGGCCGCTTTTGTTGGGGCGCCGGCAGTGACGCTTGCTGCGCTTTTCCTGTTCGCAGCAGCAGCGCCGATCATTCTGTTTGATTGGCTGGCAAGCTTCCAGCGTGTTCTCTTTGACCTCTTCTCGGCGCCGCTATGAGCGAAAATCCCGAAGATAGCGGCCAGGAAAAGAGCCACGATCCTACCCCGTCGCGAATCGACAAGGCGCGACGGGAAGGCGATGTCGCGCAGTCGAAAGAAGCGAACGCAGCCGCCGCCTATATTGGGTTTTATATTGCGCTCGCCGCCGCCTCGACCGGGGTCGCCGCAGCGCTCGCTTTTGGTCTCGCACGTCTGCTTGAACGCCCCGAACATTTTGCTGAGCAAGCGTTCGCCGCCGATTCCGGAGCATTCATTCAGTCACTTTCAGGCGTAGGCTTACAAGCGCTGTTCCCATTTCTCGGGCTGCCAGCGCTGGGTGTCTTGATGGCCTTGTTTGCGCAACAAGCGATTACATTCGCACCTACAAAAATTCAGCCGAAATTCAACCGGCTCTCAATTATTGCCAACGCCAAGAAAAAATTCGGCCCTGATGGCCTCAGCGAATTCACAAAAAGCGCCGTGAAACTTGGCGCTGTCTGCATCATGTTTGCTGCAGTTTTCGCCCATCGCTTTGCTGTCCTGCCTCTGGAGGCGCGCCTGCCAGCGCAAGGGCTGCCAGCGTCGATCCTGCGTGAAGGCGTTATCTTTACAGCATTGATTGTTCTATTTTCGGCTGCGCTCGCCACGGTCGACGTGCCGTGGTCACGGCATCGCCATACTCATAAGCTCAAAATGACTCTGGAAGAGCTCAAAAAAGAAATGAAAGAGCAAGAGGGCGATCCGATCATGAAGCAATCGCGGCGCGAACGCGGTCAGGAGATCGCCCGTAACCGCATGATGCAGGATGTGCCGAAGGCTGATGTTATTATCGTCAACCCGACCCACTACGCCGTAGCGCTGAAATGGGACCGTAAAGTGGGCGCCGCTCCAATTTGTGTCGCTAAAGGCACCGACGAAATTGCACTCAAAATCAGAGAAGTCGCCACCCTATCCGGCGTTCCGATCCGCTCCGACCCACCGACGGCTCGCGCCATCCATGCGACCGTTGAGATTGGCGATGAAATTCATCATGACCACTATGCCGCAGTAGCGGCGGCCATCCACTTCGCAGATGCAATGCGCAAGAAAGCAAAGTCTTATGGCGACGCCAACTGATCAGCTGAAAGAGTTAAAAAAGATCGCGCAGATCCGCTTCGACAAAGAGCGTCACAAGCTGTCTGCAATCAATGATGAAATCAACCGGCTCGAAGCGGAACGCAAGGCTGTTCGAAAGAAAATGACAGACCTGACAGGCGGGAGCGAAGCTAGCCCAGCTTCCTTGATGAACGCCTACGCTTATCTCGATGCGCTGTCGAAAAAGGCCGGTCTTCTCGAGGCTGAACGACAGGAAGCCAGAGAGCGCACAAAGGCTCAGCGTGAAAAAATAAAAACTGCACTCGCTTCTAAGATTCGTGTCGACGATATGGAAAACAGCTAGGCCGAAACATAGGCTTTTAGCGCCTCTATCTCTTTATAGCTTGTGCGAATATCGTTTCGATCGGCGGCGTTCCGCATATCCCGCAAAGTTTCGAGAGCACGCAAAAGCACAGGCAGGGGTGGGCCGCTCGCAGTCACTTGCGCAAGCTTGTCGGCTTCAAGCGCCGCAGATGGTTTCTCAATAAACCGCTTTACGAGCTGATCATGATGTTGCACCGCTGTCTCTCCATGCAGGCGGCACACTTCCAGAAAAGCCGCTGCATTGCGCTTGAACCAAGGTTTCTTGGCGGACTCTGGAGCCACATCCAGAAACTGCGCCAAAATGCTGCGCTGACGCATACAGTCTCGTAGGCTCGCCTGATCTTCAGGCGTCATGAAGAGCATTTTGTCCACGAGCAATTGCGCATAATAGGGATCGTTCGCCTGGCAAAGGCCGAGCAGCATGTCAATTTCATTTATGCCAGAAAAGTCGCCCGCATTGGCGCCGCGATATTCATGGCGGCCTACACGATATGGTTTGTAATAAGGCCTGACCGAATAAAAAAACCGGTCCGCATCCAGCTCTTTATAGAGAGTGTCATTGTATTTTATGACAGCGCGTAATGCACTCGCCGCATCTTGCAGCAGTGTTTCCGTCACTGGATGGGAAACCCCCAGCGGGAGAATTCTCATAAGTGCATCGGCGCAACGCATAAAAGAAAAAATTCCGCGCGTATTGTAGTCTAGAAACAGAAACTCGTCCTTTAATGTGGTGAAACTTTTCTGACGGCCGTTCACTGCTGCATTTCTGGTCGCGAGGTGTGCAGTCGCAAAACGCGGCGCCATACCAACGGAAGCCGCTATATGGAGGCCAAGCGCCGAAGCTTCCTGAAAAGGAGATTTTTCCTCACGCGCCGGATTGGTGAGTTCATGACGGCGCAGCGCCGCAAGATAAAGCCCAAGGTCCCCAAGAAGGTCGAAAGCGTTATCAAAGCCTTCGTCAGTGTTGCCTTCTGCAAGCAAGCGCACGATGAAATCATGCCCTTCGCCGCAGATGCGCGTCTTGATCGCGTCGCCGACACCTTCGACAGCCTCCCGCCGCTCTTGTTTGAAATATGTCTCCTCAAGCTCGGTGTTCATCTCCACAAAGGAGGTGCGGATCCAGCGCTCAAAAGATTCGGAATTGTTGCTCATGGCGTTCCCTTCGCCCCCGTTTCTGGCTGTTTAGCGGTTTTCACCTTCTTATAGGGTTTAACTTCGTCTGGGAACGCCAGGGCCAGCCCGTTGCGGGTCTGTCCTGTATGGCTTGCGCCATAGGTCAAGCACTGCGACGCATGCGCCGCTATGGTGAGGCCGTTTTAACAAGAAGACACACCACCTAACGAGGTGCGCAAGGTATGGGAGGACCCAATGAACAAATATGAAAAAGCGGTCGAAGAGTGTATGGCGCCAACCGCGGCGCTTTATGAACGGACGACCAATCCGTTACATAAAGCGATGCTCCTCAACTTTTGGCGCCATGTGCATCTCGAAGGCTCAGGCCAATATGACAAGATCGTCGTATCCGACATGATGGTGGATCATCCCGTCTATCGCGTTAGCTGGGGCGCCAACCCTGTTATCGTTGAAGGCAAGAAGGGCGTTGTTGATTTTTATAACAGTGTCGGCGAAGTGGTGTTGTGGAATTCAGATGACGTCATTGCCGTCAGTGACTGGGGTATTTTTGACGAACTGACCTTCCATCAACTAGCAAAAGGCTCGGACCTCATGGCGATGAATTACGGCATCGACAACCCTGACGGAATTTATCACATCTCCAGCCGCCAGGCGTTTTTCTGGCCTTATGACGACAAGGCGCGACTTGCCGGTGAGCATCTTTATGAAGACAAGACGAGCCTTACGATCGAAGAGATCGATCCTGAAGAGGCCATCACCCCCACACGCGTACGCGAGATACAAAGAGAACAGCTCGCCAAACTTGAGGCCCGGTTTGGTCCTAATTATTGGGTCTATAAGGGCTGATCACACCCCTTAGGTGAAACCCCGCGTTTCAATATGAATAACACGGCCGCAATGTTTGCAGTGAACCGCATCGCGGTCGTGACGCAGCAGACCGCAATCAACGCATTCATAATCGACTTTTTCATCAGGCTCGATGAGGGTGCGTAACAATTGCAGGAAAAGCGTGAGCCCCAATCCCATAATGATAATGGACAAGACCTTCCCGGTCTTTCCTTGCATCAAAATATCGC